>CAZLXW010000035.1:38203-40324 GCA_964563505.1 uncultured Eubacteriales bacterium | reverse complement strand
GATAAACTTGAAAAACAGAAGAGGGAAGTTGAAGAAACGTTTACTAAAAATAAAGATGACATTAAAAGATTAAGCATAGAAAGAGAAAATGGATCCAAAGCAAAAATAAAAATGCTTGAAATTCGAGAAGTTATCTCTCAAAGTTCAGGCCGTATTAAAAGCTATTCTCAAGCGAGAGAGTGGCTTATATCAGAAGCAAAGCAGGTAAAAGAATATCAACAAGAGCAGAAAGGATATGAAGAGAATTTACAGCAGATGACTATTGCAGAAAGAAAGTTTAAAGAGCACAGGTTGCATTTTCTCATGAACCAAGCTGCTTTGTTAGCTAAAGATTTAGAAGAAGGTATGCCTTGTCCCGTGTGTGGCGCAACAGAGCATATAAACTTAGCAAAACCGACGGAAGATTTTGTCACAGAAGATGAATTAAACACATATGAAAAGGAATATGAACGAATACGTAACAGACAACAAATACTGGAGCAAATGTGTACAACAAAAAAAGAGCAGTTAAAGAATTTGCGAGAAAAAATACGGAGTCTTTTTGCAGAAGAACTTCAGATTAACGATATAGGTCTAGCTGAAGTTGAAGATGCCATCCAAAAAGAACAAGATAAAAAAAGTGATTTGGAGTTAATACTTGCAGAGCAAGAAAAGATGGTTAAGCGAACCCAAAATCATGATCAAAAAATTCATGAACTAGAAAAAGAGCAAGTCGGCTTAGAGAAAATAAACAAGCAAGTCGATGACCAATGGATGAAAGCGCAAGAAGAAAAAATTGAGCAAAGTACCATATTTAAACAATTATGCGAAGAAGTACCGGAACATTATCGTAAAGAAAAAGTGCTTGAGGAAGCGATAGAATCATTACTTGTTTGGATTGAAGAGGATCGTAAGCAAGTCTTATCGATGATGAAAGAGCATGATAGCGTTAAGGAAAAACGTCTCAATATAATAACCATGGTCAGCCAACATGAAAAACGCCTAGATGATGCGCGAACTTATGAAAGTAAAGCATATAAAGATTTTATGATTCAATTAGACAATAAAGGATTTGAATCTGTAGAGGCATATGAATTTGGAAAACTTTCGGATGAAAATGTGTTAGCAAAACAAAAACAAGTTGAGACTTATACGAAAGAGAAAAGTGCATTAATATCACAAAAAGAACAGTTGGAAAAAGAAAGCAAACAATTACAGATGGTTGATATAGAAGTCTATGAACAAAGGTTATATCAGCGTAAAGAAGAAAGGGTTAAACTTGACGAGACCTTTAATCAAAAGAAGTATCGATATGAACATAACCAAAAAATTCTGGAACTCGTTGGAAGCTATCAATCTCAAATTGGTGAAAAGGAAGCAAGGTATGCTGTTTTAGGTCATTTAGCCCAAGTTGCGCAAGGCAATAATCCGCTTAGAATTTCCTTCGAACGCTATGTTTTGGCGGCTTTTTTAGAAGATGTTTTAACAGCGGCCAATATGCGACTGACGAAAATGACCTTTGGCCGATATAGTTTACACCGTTCGGATGACCTGGAACGCAAAAATCGACAAAGTGGACTTGAATTACAAGTGTTTGACAACTATACAGGTAAGATGCGTCATGTAAAGACCTTATCTGGTGGGGAGAGCTTTAAAACATCTTTATCAATGGCGCTTGGCCTTTCGGATGTTGTTCAATCCTATACAGGAGGAATACAGTTGGATACCATGTTTGTGGACGAAGGATTCGGAACATTAGATCAAGAGTCGCTAGATAGTGCAATTAATTGCCTTGTTGATTTGCAAAAACGTGGTCGCTTAATTGGTATTATTTCCCATGTTCAGGAACTAAAAGAGCGCATAGAATCCCGACTTGAAATCTATTCAACACAAACAGGGAGTCGAACAGAATTTGTATAATATTTTGTTGTAATATATTGCGCAAGGAATTAAACAAGATTGTAAACCATAAGACAACTTTCTCTATTTTAAATAGCATGAATCCTTCCTATAATTATAGATGTAAACAACAATAAATCTATTTAATCAAGGAGGGGCAACATGTTTATTTCAAAGTGGAAGAAAGTTGTAACTTTATTACTTGTTATGTCAATGGTTTTTGCCATGGCAGCATGCGGAAGT
>CAZLXW010000035.1:0-38103 GCA_964563505.1 uncultured Eubacteriales bacterium | reverse complement strand
TGTAACTTTATTACTTGTTATGTCAATGGTTTTTGCCATGGCAGCATGCGGAAGTAATGAATCAAATGAAGGTGCATCGAATCCTGATGGCACAGAAACAGTCGATTCTGAGGGCACAACAGGTAGTGGAACAAACACAGACAATGACGGGGAAGTAGAAGATGAGGGTAGTGTATTAAGAATTTATGCATGGAACGAAGAATTTCAAAGTCGTTTTAATGATTACTTTGCAGCAAAAGGACTTGTTCCTGACGGTGTAGAAGTTGAATGGGTCATCACGCCCAATGCAGATAATGCTTATCAAAACAAATTAGACCAAGATTTACTTAATCAAGAAAATGCAGATGAGCCGATTGATATTTTCTTGATTGAAGCAGACTATGCCTTGAAGTATGTAGATAGTGAATATTCCTTAGACGTTATCGAAGATATCGGTTTAACAAGGGAAGAATTGGCAGATCAATATGCCTATACACAAGATATTGCAACAGATGATGAAGGAAAATTAAAAGGTGTCACTTGGCAAGCAACACCGGGACTTTTCGCTTATCGACGTTCGATTGCACAAGATGTTCTTGGAACCGATGATGTTGTAACCGTACAAAGTTATTTAAGTGACTGGGATAAATTCGATGAAGTGGCAGAAATGGCTGCTGAAAAAGGCTATAAAATGTTATCGGGTTATGACGATGCCTATCGTACCTTTTCAAATAATGTTGCAGGGCCATGGGTTGACGATAGTGGCAAGATCGTTGTTGACCCTAACCTAATGCGTTGGGTTGATCAAACAAAAGAATATACAGAAAATAGTTACAACAACAAAACTTCCTTATGGAGTGATGGTTGGGCTGCGGACCAAGGTCCTGACGGCGACGTGTTTGGTTTTTTCTACTCAACGTGGGGAATCAACTTTACATTACTTGGCAACTCCTTAGAGACGCCGGAATCTGAAGGTGGAGCACTTGAAGTAGGAAATGGTATCTATGGTGATTGGGCAGTAACAGAAGGGCCTGAAAGTTATTATTGGGGTGGAACATGGATTTGTGCAGCGCAAGGTACAGACAATGTTAGCTTAGTAAGAGATGTTATGAGAACCTTAACAGCGGATGCAGCAACAATGAAGCAAATTACAGAAGATACACAAGATTATACCAATAATGAAGCAGCAATGATGGAACTTGCAAATAGTGATTTCCAATCTGATTTCTTAGGCGGACAAAATCATATTGCTTTATTTGCAGCGGCAGCACCAAGAATTGATATGAGTAACATCTCAAAATATGACCAAGGTTTAAATGAAGAATTCCAAGAAGCGTTTAAAGATTATTTTGACGGTGTAGTTACGAAGGAAAAAGCACTCGATAACTTCTATACTGCAGCTATTGAAAAGTATCCAAACCTTACACGATAAGAGAGTTACTAAACTGATGGTTTTATATGGGGCGCGATTCGTGCCCCATATTTATCGCAGTCGTTGACAAATATAGAGGTGAAATATGAAAGCGATCAAGGCAACATCAAGCAAAAGGAGAAAATCAATTAGTTATGCAAAGTGGGGATATCTTTTCATTGCACCGTTTTTTATCATTTTTGCTGTTTTTCAATTGTATCCATTAATAACAACATTTTATAATAGTTTTTTTGAAAATTACCGAATTGGATTAGAACATGTTGGACCTAACTTTGTAGGTTTTGATAATTATAAACAAGTCTTAACAGAAGGCGACTTACCCAGATATTTTGGAAATACAGCCTATATCTGGATTTTAGGCTTTGTTCCTCAAATTGTCGTTTCTTTATTATTAGCATCATGGTTTACAGATTTACGTTTAAAATTGAAATTTCAAGGTTTTTTTAAAACAATTATATACATGCCAAATTTAATTATGGCAGCTGCATTTTCAATGCTGTTTTTTACCCTTTTTTCAGATAACGGCCCAATCAATGATATTCTGATGAATTTAGGAATGACAGAGCCTTTTAGATTTTTATCCTATGAAGGTAGTACAAGAGGCCTTATTGCATTAATGAACTTTCTCATGTGGTTTGGAAATACAACAATCTTGCTCATGGCAGCAATCATGGGCATTGATACAGCCATGTTTGAATCAGCCCAGATTGATGGTGCGAATTCATGGCAGATCTTTACCAAAATTACATTGCCTTTGATTATGCCGATTCTAGTTTTTGTTATTATTACATCTTTAATTGGTGGTATTCAAATGTTTGATGTACCACAAATCCTTACCAATGGTTCAGGTGGACCCAACCGTAGTACAATGACAATGATTATGTATTTAAATAAACACTTATATAGTAAGAACTTTGGACTTGCAGGAGCGGTGTCCGTACTCTTATTTATCATTACCGCGGTATTGAGTTTTAGTGTATTCAAATTGCTTTTAAAAGATAATAAAGGAGGTGCAAAATAATGGTCAAGCAAGGAAATCACACCGAAGAATCTATTGTACGATTACGTTTACGACAAGCCATTGCATATATCACCTTGATTGCACTCACCTTTATTTGCCTTTTTCCATTCTACATTTTAATTGTAAATTCGACGCGGGCGCATCCGGCGATACAAAAAGGCTTTTCTGTCTTTATAGGAGGATCATTCGTTAATAATATACGTAATGTTTTGTCCAATGATAATTTACCAGTGGTGAGAGGCGTCCTAAACAGTTTGTTTATCTCTTCTATGAGTGCTTTGTTTTCAACTTACTTTTCGGCATTGACAGCTTTCGGTATTCATGCCTATGATTTTAGGTTCAAAAAAACTATCTTTTCATTTATACTTATGATTATGATGGTTCCGGTTCAAGTCACTACATTAGGATTTATTCAGTTGATGAATTCCTTTAATTTAATGGATACATATTTTCCATTGATTGTTCCGACGATTGCAGCACCAGCCGTATTTTTCTTTATGAAACAATACATGGAGAGTATTTTACCGGTGGCTATCGTTGAAGCGGCAAGAATTGATGGATCCAATGAATTCTACACCTTCAATAAAATTGTTCTGCCACTTGTAAAGCCGGCCATGGCCGTTCAAGGAATATTTGCCTTTGTAACTGCTTGGAACAACTTCTTTTTACCGGCATTAATTATTGAATCAAAGGAAAAAAAGACCTTGCCAATTTTGATTTCTCAATTGCGAAGTGCAGATTTTTTACGCTTTGACATGGGGCAGGTATATATTTTGATTACGATTGCAATTGTTCCGGTTGCTATTGTTTACCTGGTTTTATCGAAATTTATTATTCAAGGGATTGCTATGGGAAGTGTCAAAGGTTAATAGTTATGCTATAATTAAGGTGATTCGCACAGTCGAATCATCTTAATTTGTTTAATTCGAAGAAAGGGTGACATGATGAATAAAAAATATTGGGTCATCATCATTAGTATATTTGTCTTATTAACAGTCTCCTTATTACTTGTTATATCAAAGTATCAACAAGAAGATAATTCAAATCCGCTAGGAGAAGCATCGGATACAATTACTCTACATTTCACAAGTAGTTGGGCAGGATATGATGCTAATGCTATTCCCTTACAAACGGTTTTGCAAAAATATGAAGAAAAGAATAATTCCGTAGAAATCGTCAATGAATCGATGGTTGGCGAAGATTTTTTGTTTACACTAAAAACAGATTTTGCGTCAGGAAATGAGCCCGATGTTTTTGGCTTATGGCCAGGCTCGGATTTCGATATTCTTGTTGAACAAGGAAAAGTTGCTGATTTAACGGAGTTAATGAATGAGCATCCGGAATGGTATGATCGATTTCGAGAAGATACATGGAAGTACGTTACTGTAAATGATCGAATCTATGGACTGCCCTTTGAAATCATTTATGAAGGGTTATTTGTTAATAAAGACATGTTTGAAAAATATAATGTTATGATTCCAAAGACTTATGAAGAATTATTGGCTGCTGTAGAAATTTTTAATGCCAATAATGTTATACCTATTGCCTATAATGCAACGCCGGAGGGAAGCTATATATATCAAAATATTGTCATGAAGCTGGGGGGGAAAAGTGAAGTGGAGGAACCTTTTAATACATTGGGTAACTTAAAACCGAGCTTTTTAGAAGGTTTATATGTCATGAAAGAATTGTATGATGCAGGTGCATTTCCGGAGCAGGCATTTTTAATTGATGATAAAACACGAAATGATTTGTTTATACAAAAAGAGGCGGCTATGATTGTACAAGGGTCATGGCTTATTGGCGAAGAAGGCATTGATGCTAATGATACATCCATTGAAATTGTACCTTTTCCATCCTTTGACAATGGAAAAGCCCATGACAGTGCCATTATCTACGGATGTGGTAATGGTATTTTTCATATCAGCCAAAAAGCATGGGAAGATGATAAACTACGTGCCCATGCGA
The DNA here is from genome assembly GCA_964563505.1 of uncultured Eubacteriales bacterium. GTDB lineage: Bacteria > Bacillota > Clostridia > Lachnospirales > Vallitaleaceae > UBA1351. The sequence goes on along the minus strand of CAZLXW010000035.1, from coordinate 33,703 downwards.
TTACATTATTGGATGAATTAACATCCGTTGAATCGGCACTAACCTTTAGTAAATCAGGAGGCTTTATTAGTAATGTTGAAATTCCTCAAGAGCAGATGAATCCATCAACGATTTATGTTAAAGGAGAAGAGCTGATTCATAATGCAAAAGAGCTTGTCGGACCGACGGATAGCTTTATTGATCGTAATCTTTGGGAAGACATTTTAATCGAACAGTTTCCGGACATCTTAGAAGGAAACATTACACCGGAATTTGTTCTAAAACGTATTGAAGAAAAAGTGAAAGGAACGCAATAATGCTAAGGATTATTTCAAAATGCATGAAATTATTAAAACGTATTTCAATTCGGAAAAGATTGTTGTTGCTTTTCTCTATTCAAATACTTATTCCCTTACTCTTTATGGGTACCATGCTTTATCGAACGAGTCGGGATATTATTCAGAGTAAATCCATTGATTACACCGGTGATATTTTGAAAATGGTGGAACTTCGTATTGAAGATTTTTCCGATAACGTTAAAGTAGCGTCCCAAGATATGTTATACGACCGAGTGATTTATGACATATTAGCAGAAGATAGTCGTAATAAACTTTCGAACTTATCTAGCTATGAAGAAGTTTATGCGGTGAATAATATTTTACGAAAAGCCTGTCTTTCGAGAGAAGAAATACAGTCCATTGCATTGATTTCAAATTATCAAAATTATTATACCTATGATTCAAATATCGGACGTGCAAGTATTGAACAGCTCGTTCCCTATGAAAAGATGAAAGCGGTTGCTTTAGAAGCAAGTGGAGAAGCGGTCTGGTTTCTAGATAGGGATGAACAGGGCGAAGTGAAAAATTTGTATATTACGCGAAGCATATATGATATATCAAATTATGAAGAGATTGGATTAATGGCAATTCTGATTCGTAAAGAAGCCCTAGAAGGTGTCTATGGAGATTTGTCAACTGAATTCATGCAAAGTATCGCCATCGTTTCCGATACAGGAGAATGGATTATTGGTTCTGGTGAAGGAACACATCGCTTACAAGATACTTATGAAGAATTAGATTTTAAAGGTGAAAATCATAGTGTCGATGAAGAACGGCGGATTTTGTTATCCTTCACAGAGCTTAAGAGCCCAAATTGGCGGATTTTAGCAGAAATTTCAGTTGATAAGTTAAATGAAGATTTATATGCCTTTCGAACGTATTTTATGATTATTATTGCAGCAACTCTGTTGATTTTATCGGTTTTAAGTATCTTTTTTGCCATGGATATCCTTACACCAATCAAACGATTAGTCCAAGGGATGAAGACCATGCAAGAAAGTAAAACCCATGATGAGATTATCATTGACCGGCAAGACGAATTGGGCTATCTCAGTCAGTGTTTTAATGATATGAGCCGTGAAATCGATATTTTGGTAAATCGTGTATATAAAGAACAATTGACGCGAAAAGAAGCGGAAATAAAAACTTTGCAAGCACAGATTAACCCACATTTTCTTTTTAATACACTTGAATCGATTAATTGGATGGCGCGCTTAAATAATGTAGATGAAATCAGTGAAATGGTCACTGCATTATCTGCATTGATGGAAGCGGGCATCGGTAAAGGTGGCCCATTAGTAACCATTAAAGAAGAAATTGATTTTGTAGATAGTTATATTTTAATAATGAAGAATCGCTATGGCGAGCGCCTAGATTTTAATAAATCCATTGATTCGAGTTTGCTTGGAATTAAGGTGCCCAAGCTCTTGCTACAGCCTCTTGTGGAGAATGCAATTTACCATGGTGTTGATAAATTTCGTAAACAAGGGAAAATCTATTTAATTATTCGAAAAATCGATCAACGTGTTGAGATTGAAGTTTTAGATAACGGACAAGGAATGACAGAAGAAGATATTCGTGAACTCAATAAAAATCTTAACGAAGGGAATGATGCCTATCTGTTTTCTGAAAATTCAGGAATGGGAATTGGTTTGAAAAATGTCAATCGACGAATCAAACTATTTTATGGAGTTGAATATGGCGTTCGAGTTGAAAGCATATATGAAGAATATATGAAAGTGGTGGTTACCATTCCGGTGGTGGGTATCCAAAAAGGAGTTGAAGATTATGTTTAAAGTACTTATTGTTGACGATGAGCCTTATATAAGAAAAGGCCTTGTAAATATCATCAATTGGAAACAATATGACTGTGAGGTATGTGGCGAAGCCGGAGATGGCGTGGAAGGGTTGGAAAAGATGGAAAGTTTCCAACCGGATATTATCTTTGTTGATATCAACATGCCCGAGATTAATGGTTTAACCATGATTCGAAGAGCAAAGGGCTTGCTTCCGGAGAGTAAGTTTATTATTTTGACTGGGTATCGAGAATTTTCCTATCTTCAAGAGGCTATAAAATTAGGTGCTTTTGATTATATTTTGAAACCATCAAAAATCGAAGAGATTAGCGATGTATTAAAAAAAGCGGTTATGGAGCTGAAGTATGTACGAGAAATTGAGAATGAACGATTAAAATTACAGAAAAATTTTGAAGAAAGCATACCGATTTTGAAGGAAAAGCTTTTATTTGATATTATTAATGGAACACAGTTAGGGCCGGAAGAAATGGATACCCAACTGGCACTTTATGGAATAGATTTTTCTGATTATGTTGTGATGATTGTACAGATGGATGAAGACCCAACAAACCAGGAAGAGGCTTATCAACGCCAGCTCTATCAATTTGGAATCATTAATACGGTAAAAGATATTTTTTCTGATGTATACCAGGTGGAAAAAATAGTGCTAAACACCAAAGAAGTTGCCTTTGTGGTTCAACCATTAGGGGAAGAACGGGACACAATTCATAAAGTGGATACCTATGTTGAAGATATGCAGAAGTTGATTCAAAGTTGTTTTGACTTTTCGGTAACCGTTGCAATTAGTACCGTTGGGGAAGATGTTCATGAGCTAAATGAAAAAGCAAAAGAATGCTATGATGGTCTTTCATATACCTTTTATCTCGGAAAATCGTCCATTATTTTATACAAAGATTTAGATACATTTTATAAAAGTGAAGACCCTTCAGAATTTGAACGTCACGAAAAAAAACTCATTCATGCAATACGTACCGGTAATGAAGAAAATGTTCGACGCATTCTAGATACCATTCGCCATGATATCGAAGAAAAGCGTGGTGAGCCGGAGCAAGTGAAAAATTTTTACTGGAATCTCATTTATAGCATTAATCATATGCGGATGTCTATCAAGATTTTAGAAAATGATCAGAAGAAACAAGCCGATAATTTAACCTCCCTCTACCAACTCATCGAGAAAAGCACCAATATTGATGAACTCCAAGAATTACTTGAAGAAGTTTCTAAAACTATTGTCGGACGGATTAATCAATATAACAAGAATAATATCAATGTGGTCCTCCAAAATGCTATAGCCTATATTCATGAACATTATAACCTACCAATTACCCTCAACGAGCTTGCAGAGCACACCTATGTAAGTAGCTATTACTTAAGCCGCATGTTTTCCAAGGAACTCGGAAAAACCTTTGTTGATTATTTAAATGAGGTTCGCATCGAAGAAGCCAAGGATTTATTACAGGATAATGGTTTTAAAGCATATGAGGTAGCTGAACGCGTAGGTATTTCCGATGCCCATTATTTTTCGAAACTTTTCAAAAAATATACAGCACTTACACCCACAGAATTTAAAGCCCAAGTTGAAAGAAAAAACTAGGAACATAGTCCTATTAATGGTATAATTAAAATACTAACACATGCCATTAATAAGGGGTGAATTATGGAAGATCATGAGAGAAATCGAAAATGGGACAAACGATTGATTCACTTTTTTTGGTTAGGCCTGTTATTTAATATTATTGTTACTACGTTTAACATACAATATACGGATATGAGCAAGATAAACTATTTAGTAGAGAATATTTTGATTCCAACATCTTTGTTTTTAGCCGTTATTCTTTACTTTGAAGGGAGTTTTCGATGGAATCATGAAATCAACGATTATGGTATGATTATTGGTTCGAATGTTATTTTATTAACTTTTATGTTGGCATATGAATCATTAATTTCGATACTAATCATACTTTTTGTGTTTCCTATCTTCTTTGCAGTATTTACAACAAAAAAACGGATTATTACGTTTGCATATATAATGGCCACAATAATATATTGGGGGTTGATTTTATTTTGCCCCTATTATTATTTTTCGATATCAGAGCATATCACCTTTACCTTTGTACTAATTGTTGCCTATCTATTGGGTATAGCCTTAACGAATCATTATCGAGATTTAAATAATGAACTCATCAAATCAGTAAAAAATGAGAAAGAATTATTATATAAAAAGATTTTTATGGAAAGATTAGCAAAAGTTGACTTACCGACAAATCTGTATAATCATAAAACATTTCATGAGTATTTGGAAAAAGTAATGGAACAATTTATTAAACGCCCATTTCCATTACATGTTGCGCTCTTAGATTTAGATAGTTTTAAAAAGATTAACGATTCATATGGTCATTCCAATGGAGATCTTGTTATTGAAAAGACGGCACAGATAATCCTTGAAAATATTAGCGATCACGATTTTGCATCGCGATATGGTGGCGAGGAATTTGGAATTATTTTTATTGAAAAGACACAAGAGGAATGTTTGGAAATACTAGAAAAAATAAGAGCCTCATTAGAAGCTCATCATTTTAGTGAGATGTCGGATGCATCAATCACATTAAGTATTGGTCTTGCTACAGAAGTTGGAACCATGTGCAAAGACGTATTGTTTAATAAAGCAGATAAATATCTATATCAATCGAAAAGAAATGGTAAGAATCAGATTACTTTTGGGACAAGTGACTAAGACGATGAATAAAGTCATCCACCGAACGCTTTGGAGTGGCCCAAGAAGTAACAAGTCGTATCGCAGAACTTTTCTCATCGATAGCGGACCAGACATAAAAGTCAAAATCCTCAGTGAGAGCATCGATAATATGGTTGGGAAGAATCGGGAAGACTTGGTTGGTCGTAGAATGAATTAAAAAATCATAACCATTCGCTTTGATACCTGTCCTTAGTTCGCTTGCCCTTGTATTGGCATATTTTGCAAGATCAAAGTAGAGGTCATCTTTGAACAAGGTTAAAAATTGAATTCCAAGTAGGCGACCTTTTGCTAAGAGGGCGCCTTTTTGTTTGATATGATAACGGAAATAAGCTTTAAGTTCATCCCGACAAATGACAAGAGCTTCACCTAGCAAGGCACCATTTTTAGTCCCTCCAATATAAAAGGCATCAAATAGTGTGGTTAAATCTTCAAAATTCACATCATTATCAGCAGCCGTCATGGCAGAACCTAAACGGGCACCGTCCATGTAAAGATATAGATTATATTTTGTACACATGGATTTTATGGTGTCAAGTTCTTGGCGTGAATAAATCGTTCCGGTCTCAGTTGAGTTTGAAATATAAACAAGCTTTGGTAAGACCATGTGTTCATCTTCGTGTGCAATCATAACCGTTTCAATCTCTTGTCCGGTAATTTTTCCATTTGTTGTAGGAATAGCAATAACTTTATGACCGGTTGCTTCGATTGCACCGGTTTCATGGACGAGAATATGACCGCTTTCTGCCGCGATAACGGCTTCGTGTGGTCGAAGAAAGGCCGAGATTGCAGTAAGATTTGTTTGGGTTCCTCCTGAAAAATAATGAATATCAATGGACGTGTTGATAAAAAGATCTTTTATACATTTAGTGGCCTGAATACAAAGTCGATCTTGGCCATAACCATCCATTTGTTCTGTATTTGTATCGAGGAGTGCTTGTAGAATTTTTTGATGTGCACCTTCGCTATAGTCATTTTTAAAACTATACATAAAAACCTCCCTTGTTCATTTATTTGTACTGTATATTTTGACACTTAAACAATAGTATATCGACAAGTAGATAAATATTCAAGAAAAAAACATTGATTTGTCGATTATTTAAGCGTATACTTATTTCGGTTGAAAATTAAATTTATAGAGAAAGAAGCGAATAGGTAAATGTCAAAATTAAAACCAAAATTATTTTCAGTCATCAAAGGATATACGAAACAAAATTTTATTGATGACGTGACAGCAGGGATTATTGTTGCAATTATTGCCTTGCCATTATCAATTGCTTTAGGAATTGCTTCTGGAGTGACCCCTGAAAAAGGATTAATTACTGCTATTATCGCAGGATTTCTCATTTCTTTTTTTGGAGGAAGTCGTGTGCAGATTGGAGGACCTACAGGGGCTTTCATGGTGATTGTCTATGGAATCGTCGTAGAACATGGTGTCGATGGCTTAATCATAGCAACAATTATGGCCGGAATTATATTGATTATTTTTGGATTGGTTAATCTAGGAAGTATAATCAAGTTTATACCGTATCCAATTACCACAGGATTTACAGCAGGAATTGCAGTGACGATTTTTTCCTCCCAAGTGAATGACTTTTTAGGTTTGAATGTTGAAGCTTTACCTGTAGAGTTTCTTGGAAAATGGCATATTTATTTTGAAAATATGTATCGAATTGACGGAATAACACTAGGGATTGGTGTCATAGCGCTCCTCATTATTGTTCTTTGGCCGAGAGTGACAAAAAAGATTCCGGGTGCACTCATTGCAATTGTTGTGACAGCAACTTTGGTTCAGATGTTTTCTTTAGATGTTTCTACGATTGGCAGTAAATTTGGTGAAATTTCAGGAAAGTTGCCCACTGTCCAAGTTCCTCGGTTTTCACTTGAGATTATGCGAGCGCTTATAGCACCTGCATTTACAATTTCCATACTAGGAGCAATTGAATCCTTGTTATCAGCAGTTGTCTCGGATGCCATGATTGGTAGCAAGCATCGATCCAATATGGAGTTAATAGCACAAGGCATCGCCAATATAGGATCCGGTTTATTTGGTGGTATTCCTGCAACGGGAGCGATTGCGAGAACGGTTGCGAATATAAAAAATGGAGGAAGAACACCAATTGCAGGTATGGTACATTCGATTACATTGCTGTTAATCATGTTGCTTTTTATGCCATTAGCTAAATTGATTCCCTTATCAACGCTTGCTGCAATTTTAATGGTTGTAGCGTATAATATGAGTGAGTGGCGAGATTTTATTGGTTTATTTAAAGCTCCCAAAAGTGATATTCTCGTCTTAATCATCACCTTTGCAATAACGGTTGTTTTTGATTTAGTATTAGCTATTCAAATCGGTATTGTCCTAGCTGCCTTTTTATTTATGAAACGAATGGCAGATGTGACAAACGTTTCTGTTAATCAATTAGATGCCTCTGAGGAAAATGAAGAAGAGTATAATAAAATGGGACATGGAGTGTTAGAACAATCCGATCAAAAAATAGGTCATGTTCAAATCTATGATATAAACGGGCCGTTTTTCTTTGGAGCCGTTGATAAATTTTTGGATACACTTCGCCACATAAATGCAGATTTAGACGTATTGATTATAAGAATGTACAATGTACCTGCTATGGATGCAACAGGGCTTCATGCACTAAAACGATTGGTTCGATTATGTGAGCAAATGGAAATAAAAATGCTTATCGAAGGTGTGAATGAGCAACCTAAAAAGTTGATTGAAAAAGCAGGATTTTCAAAATATTTAACGAAGGAAGTGTTGGATGTACATTAAAGAAAAAATTCGGGAAAAAGAAATTCATAAAGATGGTATTTTAAAAGTAATGGCGATTTTTCCATGTATATTCATGATTTATGGAATCTTTGTTACCGCAAGTACCTATAGTAGCTTCAGTGATGTTATTAAAGGATTTAGAGATATTTTGCTGTCACCGACGGTATTATTGACAGACTTCATTAAAGTGGGTGGGCTAGGCGTTGCATTCATTCACGCGGCAATCATTGGCTTTTTAATGTTACTACTTTTTAAGTACTACAAATTAAGAATTAATGGGTTGCTTATTGCAGCTTTTTTCACAGTGATTGGATTTTCCTTCTTTGGGAAAAATCTCATTAATATACCGCCGATTTTTTTAGGAGGGATATTCTACAGTCGTTACCAAAAAATATCTTTCAAAAATGTTGTTTTGGTGATTATGTTTGGGACGGCACTATCTCCACTTGTGAGTGAATTGATGTTTTCCGGAGTGATTCCGGACAAATATAATATTCCGGCAGGAATAGTGATTGGGGTCTTTATCGGTTTTATAATAGTTCCCTTGTCTTCACATATGTTGAGGTTTCATGATGGGTTTAATTTATATAATATCGGGTTTACGGCAGGAATTATTGGTACGGTTATTACGAGTTTGCTCCGTAATATGGATATTGAAGTGCAGCCGGTCTATATTCTGTATGAAAAACAATCCTATTCCTTGTGGTTATTAATGCTGGCAGGATTTGTAGCATTGATCATTATAGGCGTGCGTATTAAATATAATGGGCTCATGGATTATCCCAAGATTTTAAGACATAAAGGTCGTACGATTACTGATTTTACGTCCTTAGATGGCTATGGACTAACTTTTATTAACATGGGGATTATGGGAATCTATAGTTTAGGCCTGGTTATGCTTTTAGGTGGCGTACTCAACGGACCCATTCTTGCCGGGATCTTAACCATTGTAGGTTTTTCGGCATTTGGAAAACATCCTAAAAATACAATGCCCATTATTGTGGGGGTTATTATCGCCGCCATACTATTTGGAGCGGATCTTACAACGACACCGGTGATTATTGCGATTCTATTTTCAACAACAATAGCGCCGATTGCCGGAACATTTGGTCCGTTTATAGGTATTATCGCAGGAATTCTTCATTTTATTCTTGTGACAAAAGTGGGTGATATTCATGGTGGAATGAACTTGTATAATAATGGTTTTTCGGGAGGTATCGTTGCTGGCTTTTTAGTGCCGATTGTAGATGCGTTTAAAAAAGGAGAGTAATCATATGCGACATGAAATGAAAAAAATAGGGCGAATTATTGACGAATTAATTACATCATTATTGATTGAAGATACAAATGAGCTAGAAATAAAGATTAAGACAAGTAATGAAGAAACATCGATTGATATTTTAGACTATAATACCCATTATTCGGAAGAGGAAGTTCAACGACTAGACCAGTTACTAAATGAACAGCGACAGCATGAAATCGAAGAATATTATTGGCAGCTAGCAGGTGAAACAGATGAAGGTGATGAACTGGTTTTGCTTAGCGCGATGATTGATCGTGCTGTTGTGGAGATTAAAGATGGAAATTTACATTTAGAACTTATACGAAAACATGGAGGCTTTACAAGGTAAAGAATAAGTGATACAATAAAATCAAAGCATAAGTGGCATGAGAAGATGAGAGCCACACAAAGCAATCGCTAAAGAGCGATTGTTTTGTGTGGCTCTTTTTGTGTAAATCTATAGGAGGATTTTATGGAAATGAAGAAGATGAATGATGTTATTGTGATTGGTGCAGGTATTGCAGGAACATTTGTGGCCAGAGAATTAGCCCGATATGAGCTGGATATTTTAGTTGTTGACCAAGAAAGTGATGTGGCGAATGCGACGACAATGGCAAATAGTGCCATTGTCCACGCTGGCTATGATGCAAAACCGGGATCGCAAAAAAGTGAATTCAACATAAAAGGAAACCCAATGTTTGATCAAGTATGTGAAGAGCTGGATGTACCTTTTAAACGTATTGGATCTTTGGTGATAGGTTTTGATGAAGAAGATCGGAAAACAATTGGCAAGATGTATAAGGCTGGCCTTAAAAACCACATACCGGAGATGTCAATTATTGAAGCTTATCAGATCAAAGAACTCGAGCCAAATATTAGTGACCAAGTCTCGGTTGCATTATACGCAAAGACAGCCGGCATAGTCTCTCCATTTGAACTCGCCATAGCATTAGCTGAAAACGGAATAGAAAATGGCGTGAAGTATCAGCTAGAGACAAAAGTTATCGGAATTGAAAAACAAGATAGTTATTATGAGGTACATACGAGCGGAGGCGACTATCAAGCACGTAATATCATTAACTGTGCCGGGGTATATGCGGATCAGGTTAGTCAGATGGTGGGGGATACTAGTTATTCAATTCATCCGAGAAAAGGAGAGTACTATCTTTTGGATAAAAAGGCAGGAAAATTGTTCAATCATGTTATCTTCCAAACGCCAACGGATCAAGGAAAAGGTGTTTTAATAACACCGACCGTCCATGGAAATGTTCTCGTAGGGCCGGACTCCAATTTTGTCGGTGAAAAAGATGATGTCTCTACGGAAGCGATGAGCTTACAAGAGATACGTAATATAGCAAGTAAATCATCGGATAAGATTCCTTTTAACCAAGTGATTCGAACCTTTGCAGGACTCAGAGCATCATCCGATATTGGTGACTTTGTCATTGGAGAATCAAAAGTTGCTAAAGGATTTATCAATGTTGGTGGATTTGAATCACCCGGCCTTTCGGCAGCGCCAGCTGTTGCCAAGTATGTTGTTGAAATTATGGAGGGAATAAGTGGGGGACTTAAAGAAAAAGTAACGTTTAATCCGAGACGACGACCTGTGGTAAGGTTTTCGGAGCTTAATCTGGAAGAAAAGCAAAAATGTGTTGAAGGCGATTCGAATTATGGGAACATTATTTGTCGATGCGAGCAAGTGACAGAAGCTGAAATCATCGATTGTATTCATAGGAATATGGGGGCAACAACTGTCAAAGGTGTAAAAAAAAGAACCAGACCTGGTATGGGAAGATGCCAAGGTGGCTTCTGCGAACCCAAAGTGGTTGAGATTTTAGCAAGGGAATTAAACAGATCTATTGAAGATGTTTCGTATAATGGCAGTAAGGCGTATATCGTAACGGAAGAAACCAAAAAACAAGTATGAATAAACGAGGTGAAATCATGAAATCTTATGAATTAGTCGTCATTGGAGGCGGTCCGGCAGGACTTGCTGCTGCTATTGAGGCAAAAGATAATGGAGTAGACTCCATTTTAGTATTAGAAAGAGATCAGGAACTGGGAGGAATATTGCAACAGTGCATCCATAATGGATTTGGATTGCATGTATTTAAAGAAGAACTTACCGGACCGGAATATGCAGAACGATTTATTAATCAATTAAATGATTATGGCATTGACTATTGGCTGCATACGATGGTTGTTGACTTTAATGCAGAACATGTTTTACATTGCGTAAGTAAAGAGTATGGATTTAAAACAATTGAGGCTAAAGCAATCGTTTTAGCTATGGGCTGTAGAGAACGTACACGTGGAGCAATTAATATTCCCGGTACGCGACCGTCAGGTGTTTTTAATGCCGGAACTGCACAACGCTATTTAAACATCGAAGGCTATTTGGTCGGTAAAAAAGTGGTCATCCTAGGTTCAGGTGATATTGGGCTCATCATGGCAAGACGGATGACGTTAGAAGGTGCCCAAGTCTTAGCTGTCGTTGAATTGATGCCGTTTTCAGGTGGGCTTAACCGAAATATTGTACAATGTTTAAATGACTATGATATTCCGCTTTATTTAAGTCATACGCTTACAGAGATTCGAGGCAAAGAGCGAGTCGAGCAAGTGGTTGTATCTCAATTAGATGATAATCGTCAACCCATAGCAGGAACTGAAATCGTGTATGATTGTGATACCGTCCTATTATCTGTTGGTCTTATCCCTGAAAATGAACTATCTGAAGAGGCGGGTGTTAAGATGGATTCACGTACCAGTGGACCGATTGTTAATGAGGCCATGGAAACAAGCATAGAAGGCGTATTTGCCTGTGGGAATGTCGTACACGTCCATGACCTAGTTGATTTTGTGACGGAAGAAAGTCGTAGAGCAGGTCGATTTGCAGCAAAGTATATACAAAAGCAATTGGTCGATCAAGAAAACATGGTAAAAACAGTAGCAGGAGAAGGAATTGCTTATATTGTTCCGCAAAATGTTCGAATTCGAAATCTAGACAAGCAGTTAGAATTATTTATGCGCGTAAAACAAGTATATAGTCAAGTTGAAATGGTTATAAAAACAAATAGAGGTATTTTAAAAACGATGAAGAAACGACATATGGCACCGGGCGAAATGGAGCATATTGTTATAACAAAAGAAGAAGTCCAAGGAAATGATATTCAAGAAATTTCAGTTGAAATACAGGAGGTGCAAGCATAATGCGTCAAGAAAGTCTAATCTGTATTAGTTGTCCGGTGGGATGTTATTTAAATATTGAAATACCTGAGGAAGGCGAATGGAAAATAACAGGAAACAAGTGTAAACGTGGTATTACATATGCAAAAGCTGAGTTGACGAATCCGGTGCGTATTATAACAACAACGGTAAAGATTGAAAATGCACATCTTAAACGTTTACCCGTACGTTCGAATGCAACGATACCAAAAGAATTGATGTTTTTGGCTATGGCTACTATCAACAAAACAGTGGTCATAGGTCCTGTAAAAATGGGCGATGTTATTATAGAAAATATACTGGGTACCGGTGCAAGTATTATAGCCTCACGATCAATGGATTAATCTTTTCATTGTATATAACAAGTGAATATATTATAATAGACTCATAAGTGAAATATGTTAGGAGGATAGTATGTTTTCTATAATAAAAAAAAGAAGGTTATATGCAATAATTATGAGTGTTTTAATCCTAAGTCTTCTTAGTGGGTGTAAACCAAAGGAAGAAATAACAGAGAATCCTTCTGAGAATGAGATTCCTTCAGATTCGAATAAAAATGATGACGATGCGGTTGAAACCGAACCGGACTTAGGTGAGGAAGATGATGCGGTTCCGGATTTAGACCAAGAAGAGAATGTAGAAGAACTCATTGTATATTATGGTGATGAAAATGCTGAGAGAATTATTTCTCGCAAGATTGAAGTTGATGCTGTAACCCCAGAGATTGTCATAGAACAACTTAAGATGGTCAATGTATTACCGGAAGGCGTTCAAATATTAGAATTTGAAGAACAAAAAGAAAATGGTTCTTATGCACTTCACCTTGATTTTTCAGAAGAATTTCAGACACAACTTTTTCAAATGGGTACAGCAGGCGAGTATATAATTATAAATAGTGTGGTCAATACATTTTTAGATGCGTATGATGCAGATAAAGTTCGCATAACGGTTGAAGGAATGATTTTAGAAAGTGGTCATGCAATTTATGATGATTACTTGTTTTTCCATGAAGTCGATTAAGGTAGCTTTCTTTTCATCTGAGTGGACAAAAATTTGCAGATAAGAAACATTTGATTGAGGGTGGGAAAATGCGAGAATCAGAAAATTCAGAAATTTTAAATGAGCAAATGGAAAAATCAATAGAGAGTATAAAGAGTTTGTTGAATTTAGAAAAACGATTCAGCCGAAAAAAGAAGCGATTCGTTTTTCTTTAATTTATCTCTTGATTGGATGTATATGGATTTTGTTTTCCGATCGTTTAGCCTTAATGGTTTCGAGTACTCAAGAAATTTTTCAGCAAATGCAGCTAATCAAAGGATGGTTTTATGTGTTAGTATCCGGTGTTTTTTTTGGTTGGATTGTTTTTAAGCGCATGCGGTTATTTGAATTGGCCATTAATGAACTTGTTAAAGAATATGAAATGCTGACGATGGCAGATGAAGAATTAGTGGCGATGGACGAAGCCATACAGGAACAATACCATGAAATCAAACAGCAAAAAAATGCACTTTTAGTTAGCGATGAACGCTATAATCTAGCTGTAGAAGGAGCGAATGACGGAATTTGGGAATGGGATATAAAAGAAAACAATTTTTTTATTTCACCAAAGGTTGCTGAGATTTTGGGTGTTTCAAGTGAAGAAATGGCAGATACTGCAGAACCATTGCTAGAACATATTCATCCGGATGAAGAAAAACAAGTTAAAGAAAGAATGGAGCAATATTTAAAGGGGCAATCCGGCATTTACGAAGATACATACCGTATACGAAAAAATGACGGAAGCTATATATGGATTTTAAGTCATGGAAAAGCTATATGGAATGACCAAGGTGAACCTGTTCGTGTTGCAGGTTCCTATACGAATGTAACAGAACAAATGCAAAACCAAGAAAAACTACATCAGCTAGCATTTTATGATCAGCTGACAGGTTTACCTAATCGTGCCATGATTACTAAAGATATTAACATGAGTATTCAAGAGCATAAGGGTCAAGAATATAAGATTGCCTTTATATATTTAGATATAGATGATTTTAAACATATCAATGATACGATAGGTCATGCTTTCGGTGATGATTTCATTGTAATGATTGCTGATTTTTTTGAAGATGAAGTTCGAGATTTTGGACAGGTTAGTCGACTGGGTGGCGATGAGTTTGGAATTGTTGTTTATAATATGAATGCGATTGAAGATGTTGAAACACTTGCAAAGCGTTTGTTAGATCGAATCAAAAAACCATGGATACTTGGCGATTATGAGTTTTATGTGGGGATTAGTATAGGAATTGCCACCTATCCGGAATCCGGAAAAAGCGCATCTGCATTAATGCAAAATGGGGATACAGCCATGTTTCATGTGAAAGATCGTGGAAAGAATGGATATAGCATATACACTCCGGCTATGCGTCAACAAACATGGAATTACATTAAGATGAATAATTTACTAAGAACCGCTATAGAAAACAATGATTTCTCGCTATATTATCAACCACAAATTGATATGCAGACACAAAAGGTTATTGGCGTAGAAGCCCTTATTCGTTGGATTCACCCAACAGAAGGCTTTATTTCACCAATGGATTTTATTCCTTTTGCGGAAGCAACGGGACAGATCTATGAAATTGGTGAATGGGTTTTGAAAACAGCGTGTGAAAAAAAACGTGAGTGGAAAGATAGCAATCACGGGACCTTAAAAATGGCGGTTAACTTATCGAGTAAACGGTTAACCCAAGAAGGGCTTGTCGAAAGCATAAAAAAAGAGATTGAAGACCATGGATTAAGTGGATGTTGTGTAGAACTTGAAATCACGGAAACTGCTGTTATGGATGATCTTGAGCGAGCTATCGAAGTTCTTCATGAATTACGGGCACTCGGTGTAACGATAGCCCTTGATGACTTTGGAACAGGGTATTCTTCATTAACTTATTTGCAAAAACTTCCTATTGATATCTTGAAAGTAGACCGAGATTTTATTCGAAGTATAACCCGTGAAAACGAAGAAGGCCATATATTTAGATTTGTAACTCAAGTCGCCCATAATCTTGGTCTAAAAGTGGTTGCAGAAGGTGTTGAGACAAAAGAGCAGTTGATTTTTCTTAAGAACAATGGTTGTGATATAGCGCAAGGCTATTATTTCAGCAAACCGGTTCCAAATCATGAGATTGAAAATGTGATTGATCAAATTAATCATCTTGAAAAAGGATAAAATTGTTAGGAGGCTTTACTATGCTATTAGGAATTCATTGGTTAGAATGGGTTGGATATTTAGCATCTACATTAGTATTAATTTCACTGTTGATGGGATCAATTATCAAGTTACGCTGGATTAATCTCATCGGTTCATTGGTTTTTGCCATATATGGTTTTATGATTGGTGCATTGCCTGTGGGATTTATGAACTTATGCATCGTTGGTGTGAATATTTATTACTTAGTAAAAATTTATCGACTCAAAGAATACTTCAAAATTATGCCTATTGAAAAAGACTCAAAGTACTTAGATTACTTTATGAAATTTCATGCAAAAGGCATTGAAAAGTATTCCGATGGATACGAAGGCAATTATGAGCATATGGATGTCAGCTTTTTTGTTTTAAGAAACATGGTACCGGCAGGGATTTTTTTAGCGTCTCACTATGAAGATGAGACATTAAAAGTTGATTTGGATTTTGTTATTCCCGAGTATAGGGACTTTAAAATTGGAAAGTTTATTTTTAAAGATAAAAAATCGTTTTTTCATGAAAAAGGCTATAATAAATTAATATGTTTTGCATCCAACGAAAAACATATTAAGTACTTGGAAAAAATGGGTTTTAAAAAAGATGCAACACATGAACAGACCGTATATGTATTAGAATTAAAATAAAAAGTACTTCGAGTTTAATGACTCGAGGTATTTTTTTTTGCAAAAATAGATTAAATTAAGCTAAAAAAATAGACAAAACTAAGCTAAATATGTTATGATATAAACAAATTAATAAATTGGAAAGTTAGGTGAAATATGGTCATTCAAGAAGTTGAAAGGCATTTAAAAGAGAAGTTAATCCCTTTTTGGAAAGGCATGAGAGATGAAAAGTATGGTGGTTATTACGGGGAAATGAATTGTGCCTTAGAAGTGCAATCAAAAGCAAACAAAGGAACGATTTATCATGCTCGAATACTGTGGTTTTTCTCCAATGCCTATATGCTGTTAAAAGATGAGAAGTTACTTGAACACGCGCATCATGCCTATGGCTTTATTAAGACCAGTTGTTTTGATGAAAGCTATGGTGGTGTTTACTGGGACGTTACGTATGATGGTAAGGCAAGCGATACGACAAAACATACCTATGCTCAAGCATTTATGGTTTATGCGCTTTCATCGTATTATGATGTCAGTCAAGATCAACAAGCCCTCTTTTTAGCCAAAGAGTTATATAAACAGATTGAAGAAAACTGTAGGGATGCATATGGATATCTTGAAGCTTTTAAGAGGGATTTCACCCCGGCATCCAATCAAAAATTATCTGAAAATGGTATTGAAGCGGAAAAAACAATGAATACCTTATTACATGTTTTTGAAGCTTATACAGAGCTGTACCGGGTAACTAAAGATAGCAGAGTAAAAAAACGCCTAGTCTATATCTTAAGTATTATGAAAAGTAAAATTTATAATCCAAAGTTACAGCGACAAGAAGTGTTTTTTACAAAAAAAATGGACACAATGATTGATCTTCATTCATATGGGCATGATATTGAAGCAGCCTGGTTGATTGACCGAGGCCTTGAGATTATTGATGACGACTACTTGACGCAAGACATTAAACCTATCACCGAAGCATTGACACAGAAGGTCTTTGAAAAAGCCTATGTAGATGGCTCTCTACTTAATGAATGTGAAAATGGTATTGACGATAGGAATCGTATATGGTGGGTCCAAGCAGAAGCCATGGTTGGATTCGCGAATGGATATGAAAAATCTCCGGAAAAAACAGAGTACTTACAAGCGGTTAAAGATATCTGGGAATATATTAAAAGCTATGTGATTGATTCGCGTAAAGGTGGAGAATGGTACTGGCAAGTGGATGAAAACCATCAGCCGGATAAGAAAAAACACATAGTTGAATCATGGAAGGCGCCTTATCATAATGGGCGTATGTGTTTTGAAATTATACAACGGCATGGTAAGATAAATTTAGGAGGTTAATATGTTGCACCCAAACTATTATATTGAATTGAATAAATATCAAAAACTCATTGAAGGTAAAAATAAAAAATCATCGATTTATAACGGAATATTTGATCGATATGAACATCCGGTGTTAACCAGAAATCATATTCCCCTTACTTGGAAATATGATTTAAACATAGAAAGTAACCCGTATTTTATGGAACGCCTTGGTGTTAATGCAGTATTTAATGCGGGAGCGATCAAGCTTGGTGATACTTTTTATATGGTTGCAAGAATTGAAGGAAAGGACCGTAAATCTTTTTTTGGTGTTGCCGAGAGCAAGACAGGAATTGAAGGATTTACCTTCTGGGAGTATCCGATTCAACTACCGGATCTCTATCCTGATGAAGTGAATGTGTATGATATGCGCTTAACACAACATGAAGACGGTTATATTTATGGTGTGTTTTGTTCTGAATCAAAAGATACAAGACAAAATGACTTATCTGCGGCAAAAGCAGAAGCCGGTATTGTACGGACAAAAGACTTAAAAAGCTGGGAACGTTTAGATAATCTGCTAACTAAGCGCTCGCCACAACAAAGAAATGTTGTGCTACTTCCTGATTTTGTTGATGGAAAATATGCCTTTTATACTCGACCCATGGATTCATTTCTAGACACAGGTTCAGGTGGAGGTGTTGGTTTTGGAGTATGTGATGATATAGAACATGCAGTCATTGATGAAGAAATTATTACAAGCCAACGTAAATTTCATACGATTACTGAAGCAAAAAATGGTGGAGGCGCGGTCCCGATAAAAACCGAAAAAGGATATATTCATATTGCCCATGGTGTTCGTAATACGGCAGCCGGTCTGCGCTATGTCATCTACGCATTTGCAACGAATTTGGACAAACCGTGGGAAGTGATTGCAGAACCATCAGGTTTTTTAATTGAGCCTCTTGGAAAAGAACGTGTTGGAGATGTATCCAATGTTGTCTTTACAAATGGTGCAATTGTAGATGGAGAAGATGTGTTTATCTATTATGCATCGTCGGATACCCGCATGCATGTGGCGACAACGACGTTAGGTCGGTTGAAAGATTATGTGTTTAATACACCGACAGATCCTTTACGCTCAGCTGATTGTGTGAAACAGCGTTGTGCTCTAATTGAAGCGAATTTAAAGTTACTATAAGCCGTGCAAAGCACAACGACCTCAGTCGTGCCAGAGCACAGCGACTTCAGTCGTGCCAAAGTGCTACAACCTGTAGCACTGCATAAAAAGATATAGCCTTGATTTCTGCAAGTAAACTTGCCAAATCAAGGCTATCTTTTTTATGCACACTCCGTGTTTTTGTCACTCGATGGTGACGGTTTGTGATTTTATAGTTCGTTATTCCATCGATGTTACGTGGTCAAATTCCCGTTCGATGCCATTTTTGGGCTTTTTGGTGATTAGGCTAAAGAGGATAATGGCCAAGGTGGCGACGATGAATCCGGGGACGATTTCGTACAATGGACTTGTGGTGAATTTCCATATGATGGTTGTGAAACCACCAAAGACAAGTCCGGCGAGTGCGCCCCATTTATTCATACGCTTCCAATATAGGGAAAAGAGGATAACCGGCCCGAAGGTGGCCCCAAAGCCTGCCCATGCATAAGATACAAGACCCATTACTGAGTTATTCGGGTTAAGAGCGATGATGTAAGCGATGATGGCGACGAGGATTACGGTGAATCGACTGACCCAAAGTAATTCTTTGTCGGAAGCATTTTTTCGTAAGAGAACCTTGTAAAAGTCTTCAGAAATTGAAGAGGCGGTGACTAGGAGTTGTGAATCGGCAGTACTCATGACAGCGGCTAGAATTGCAGCTAAAAGTAGGCCGGCGACAACTGGGTGAAAGAGTGCGCCAATGAGATCCATAAAAACAGTTTCAGAGTTATCTAACATTGTTGTAAAATAAGCTCTTCCAATAATACCGATAAGAACAGATGCTCCAAGGGATAAGGTTACCCAGATCATTGCAATAAGACGCGATTGCTTAATTGCCTTTGCATCATGGATCCCCATAAATCGCACAAGGATATGCGGTTGTCCAAAGTATCCAAGTCCCCAGGCAAGAAGTGATATTATACCGATAGCAGTTACCGGATTGCCGGAAGCATCTGCAAAAAAGTTCAGAAGATTAGGATCAATTGTTTGAATCTGAGAGAGAGTATTGCTAAAGCCGCCAAGATGAACAATGGCAATAACTGGTACGATGAGAATAGCGATAAACATGAGTAAGCCTTGAAAAAAATCTGTCCAACATACTGCCATGAATCCACCTAAAAAAGTATATGAGATTACGATAAGTGCACCGATGGTCAAGGCGGCATAATAATTAAAACCAAACACGGATTCAAACAAAGTTGCACTAGCAACAAAGCCGGAAGCTGTATAGATTAAGAAAAAGACAAGGATAATTGTTGCCGCAATCATTCGTAGTGTTTTTGAGTTATCCATAAATCGATTCTCAAGATAATCCGGAATCGTTAGTGAGTCGCCGGAATGTTCCGTATACTGACGCAGTTTTTTTGCAACGAACTTCCAGTTTAAATACGTTCCGATTAAAAGTCCTATTGCAATCCAACTTGCTTCAAGACCGCTTAGATAGGCAGCGCCCGGTAGACCGAGTAGTAGCCATCCACTCATATCTGAAGCCTGTGCGCTTAGTGCGGTAACCCAACTGTTCAGGTTACGGCCACCTAAAATATAGTCCGATAAACCTTTGGATTTTGAATAGTAATATAGACCAATACTTAACATGAAAATAAAATACAAAATAAACGTTATGTAGGTTCCAATACTCACTGTCATGATGTTCCTCCTATAGATTAAAGTAGTAAAGCACTAAAAAGAATTATACAAGAAATTACCTGAAAATGCAAAAGAATTACAATTTCAAATATCTATAGCTATATACTTGGCGTCACATATGGTAAAATAAAAACAAAGAATACGTGCTCTAGTCGGAAAGAGAGGAAGGTCAATGGTCGAAAAAAAACAAAAGATTTTAGAAGTCAAGAGCTTAATAAAAGAATACCACATGGGAGAAATTGTGGTCCATGCACTTCGTGGTGTTAACCTCGAACTCTATGATGGAGAATTTGTTGTTATCCTAGGACCGAGTGGGTCAGGAAAAAGTACCATCTTAAATATTGTGGGTGGCATTGATACACCTACAAGTGGGAGTGTGAATTATAAAGGGAAAGAAATTGGAGAATTATCCGAAAAAGAACTCACAAAATATCGCCGAGAAGCTATTGGATTTATTTTTCAGTTTTATAATCTTGTACCGAATTTAACGGCAAAGGAAAATATTATGTTGGCCTCGGAGCTTTCCGAAGATGCGCTTGATATTGATAAATTGTTAGAAGAAATCGAACTTGCAGATCGTGGAGATCATTTTCCGTCTCAATTATCCGGTGGCCAGCAACAGCGTGTAGCCATTGCTCGTGCCGTTGCCAAAAACCCGGATATTTTATTGTGTGACGAACCGACAGGAGCGCTTGATGTTACAACAGGAATCGGTGCATTAAAAGTATTAAAAGCATTTAATAAAAGCTATAAAAAAACGGTTGCCATTATTACGCATAATCAGTCCATTGGGGATATAGCAGACCGTGTGTTTTATGTGAAGGATGGACTCATTGAAAAGGTGGTTGTAAATGAGCATCCGATGCAAGCGGAGGAGGTTAGCTGGTGATCCTGTTAAAAAAAGCAATTCGATCTATGCTGCGACATAAAAAAGCATATTTTTCATGTATTTTGTTAATGGCATTAGGTGTGTGGACCTATGCTACCATGAACTCTGCCTTGTTAGAGGTTGAAAAAGGAAAGAATAATTATTATGATGAACAACGATTAGGTGATGCTTTTGCATCTGTGACACAGATTCCCAAAACAGCATTGAGTGGACTTGAAGCAATCGAAGGGATTAAACAAGTGGATGGACGTATTGTTGGAACTTTTCGAGTCCTTATGCCGGATAATCGGACAGATGTTATTCGGTTAAAAGGAATATCAACGGTTGTTGGGGAAAATGATGAACGGTTAAATGCCTATCTTCATGAAGGAAATGACCTGCGTGAAATGAATGATATTTTAGTTGGGCATGATTTTTATCAGGCATATGGGTACAAGCCGGGAGAGTTAATTACCCTAGTCATGAATCAAGCAGAACATACTTTTATAGTGCAAGGCTCCATATATTCTCCTGAATATGTATATATCGTGGAAAATATGAATGAACTATTTTCAGATACAACGAAATATAATATTGCTTATTTCGATGAAGAAATGATGATGTCGATTCTTGGGATGGAAGGTGTCTACAATGATTTGTCTTTTATGTTTGAAGAAGGGGTTGTCTATGATGATGTAAAAGATCAACTTCGTGATGCTTTAGAAAAATATGGATTAATGGAACTTTATGAAAAGGATGATCTTTTCAGCTATTTGATGATGGAAGAAGAGATTTCCGGTGGGCGGTCAATGTCAACAACCTTACCTATGACTTTTATTGGAATGGCAGCAGTGGTTTTATACTTGATGTTAAAACGAATTATTGAGCAAGACCGAACACAAATCGGAACATTAAAAGCATTTGGCTATTCGAACAAAACTATATTATTTCACTACATTTTTTATGGGTTTGTTACCGGTAGCTTAGGCATGCTCCTTGGTGTGGGCATTAGCCTTTTAACGATAGGCCCCTATATACAGTTTTACCTTGATTATTATAAAGTTCCAATGGAGAATGTTGTCACGGATTATGCCTACTATTATGTTGGTGGCGTCATGTCTGTAATTGGCGGAATTATCGGAGCTTATTTTGGTGCAAGAAAGATGGTACATCTTAAACCGGTTGATGCCATGCGGCCGCCTGCCCCCAAACCTGTCCAAAGTGACATTACATTAAAAATTCCCTTCTTGCGTCTGATTTTAAACAGCCGTGGATTTATGGCGGTACGTAATATTTCAAGAAATAAAATTCGCTCAAGTTTTGTTGTGGTCGGAATCATGTTTTCCTACAGTATGATGGCCATGATTGGTATGATGAATACAATGATGGAGTCTATGTTTTTTAATCAGTTTACCCACGTTATGAAATATGATGCATCAATCGTTCTTGAAGAATCGGTGGATTATGCTTCCGGTATTCAATCGGCCATGCGTATTGAGGGAATTGACTACGCCGAAGGTATTTTAGATATTCCTGTGATTCTGAAGAATGGATACAAGCAAACCGGAACAAAATTAATCGGTATTCGAGAAGAGAATTACTTATATAAAGCCTATGATGATTTTCGTGAAATCAACTTACCTATAACTCGTGAAGGGATTATATTAGGAAGTATTTTGGCCAACAGCCTCGATGTCGAAGCGGGGGATATGATTTATTTATCTAGTCCCAAATTTCGAGAAGATATTAAAATACCTATATATGATATTGTCAATCAAAATATTGGCTCGAGTGCCTTCATTGATTTGAAATTATTGTCAGACTTAATGGAACAAGATGAAAAGATCAATACATTAATTTTTGAAACAGAGTCGATGGATACCATACGAGAAACCCTCTTATACAGTGATCAGATCCAAAAAATTGAAGATAAAGCAAAGACATTAGAGCTTTATGAATCCATGTTAGGATCCTATGATTTTTTGCTAGTCATCATGCAAATTGTCGCCATTACCATAGGTTTTACGATTATTTATAATACAGCAGTTATATCCATGTCTGAACGAAGCCGCGAATATGCCACATTGCGTGTATTAGGATTACATGTTAAAGAAGTCAAGGAAATTATGAGTTTTGAGTATTGGATGTTATGCTTTGTTGGAATTGCATTAGGAATTCCTTTTACTAGGCTCTTAAATTACGGATTGGTGAACGCTATTGACGTAGATGCTTTTTCTTGGCCGGCAAACGTATCAACGGAGGCATATATTATTGGAGCTATAGGATGTATAATTGCAGTGGCCATTGCCAATTTTACTTCAGTCAAAGCCATAAAAAAATTGGATTTAGTTGAAGTCTTAAAGGAGAGAGAATAATGAAGAAAAAAGTAAAAATAATTGGAGTTCTTGGACTTGTTTTGATCATCGTTGCCTATTCGATTTATTCCTATTTGCAGCCTATGCCCGTTGAAGGAAAGCTTATTGAACCTAGAGACTCAGAAATCTATTTTCTAGAGACGGGAACGGTGTTTAATGAACAACAACAAACGATTTACCCGTCTGTATCCGGAGAAATAAGCGGGATTGAAGTTGAAGAAGGGATGCGGGTGAAACAAGGCGATGTCTTAGTGATTTTTGATACCACAACAGTGGAGCAAGAATATGCCTCACAACAAATTATGCTAAGCGGATATGAAGCGCAGATGGCCAATGCTGAACTTGAGATTCAAATGCAGATGGATACACTACGAGGCAATCGGAAAAATTTAGTAGGTCAGTTGAATTCGCTCGCTGCTGAAATGAATACGGAAGAACAGAAAGCACTTGAAGATCTTCTGGTAAGCCAGAGCCAATCCCAATATGAGCAAAGCTTAGTGGATTTAGAAAAACATGAAAAACTTTATAAGGAAGGCTATATTGCAAAAAGTGAACTGGATGCCTTTGAGAAGCTTGTTGATGGATATGAAGCAGCATATAAGGAAAGCCAAGTTGCCAATAAATCGTCAGATGATTACTATGATAGTATGCGAAATGCGCTATATGGGCAAATTGATAGTATAGATCAAACATTAGGACGCGATATGGTGACACCGACAAAACATTATTATAAATCCATGATTGATAGCAGCAAAAAAAATCTTGAAAAAATAGAAACGCAGTTAGAGAAACATACGATAAAGGCCCCATTTGATGGTATTATTAGCGAAGTAATGATTGGAGATGTAAACCGTGTTCAAGGTGTCGAGCCTTTGCTTCAAATTATAGGAGAAAAAGACAATATAATTGAAGTAACCGTCAATACACGGGATGTTGAAGCGGTGAATGAAAGAGATCGTGTCATGATTAAACACCATATGCGATCAGGTGATGTGGAAATACCCGGGGTAATCACATATGTTAGTGAAAATGCAACCGTTGAGCGTTCACCCTTAGGAATCGAAGAACGAAAAGTTCTACTGAAAGTGAAGCCTGAGGCAAATGATTATTTAAAACCGGGATTTGAAGTGGATATAAAATTCACACTATTTAGTGATACAAATCAACTGGTCGTTCCTATTAGTGCCATTTATAAAGTCGATGGACAAGACATGGTCATGGTAATACGTGACGATGTCGCCATAGAACAAAAAGTAACCCTTGGGCATGAGTTAACCGGTGAGCAGATTGTAACGGAAGGAATATATGAGGGGGATGTTGTTATTACAGATTTAGATGCAAAAGGATTGAAACCCGGAAAGCGTGTAAAAAAATCATAAATTCAATTTACTTTATCTTGCTAATGTGATATCATAGCCGAGTGAATGGTTGATGACCATAAAACATATTAAGATAAAGTGAGGTATTACAATGAAAAAAATAGGCGGGTTAATTAGTGTTTTTGTTTTGGTATTATTTGTACTTGTAGGATGTGGAGATAAAGGTTCAGACACATTTACAGTAGGTTTTGATCAAAACTTTCCACCAATGGGATTTGTAGGTGATGATGGAGAATTTACAGGATTTGACCTAGAGCTAGCAGCAGAAGTAGCTGAGCGATTAGACAAAGAACTTGTACTTCAACCAATTTCTTGGGATGCAAAAGATATGGAATTAGAATCCAAGAATGTAGATTGCGTTTGGAATGGCTTTACCATTAATGGACGTGAAGAATTATATACATGGACCGATCCATATATGGAAAATGCACAGGTTTTTGTTGTACGACAGGACTCCGGAATAAAAAATATGGCAGACCTTGAAGGAAAAACAGTCGTTGTTCAAAAAGATTCAAGTGCTCAGTCGGCGATTGAAGGAAGTCCGGAATTATTAGCAACCTTTGGCGATTTTATTAAAGCGGCTGATTATAATATGGCTTTAATGGACCTTGAAACAGGCGCAGTTGATGCAGTAGCAATGGACGAAATTGTTGCGCGTTATCAATTGGAAAAAAGAGAAGGTTTATTTGAAGTTATGATAGAAGAAATATCAGCAGAAGAGTATGGCGTTGGTTTCTTATTAGGGAATGAAGAATTACGTGATGAAGTACAAGAACAACTTGTTGCCATGGCAGAAGATGGAACGCTTAAGACAATCTCAGAAAAATGGTTTGGCAGTGACGTTACAACAATCAAATAGAACAGTAGAATAAGGAGAACCTTGTGAATTTATCTGTGTTATTATCCGAACTTGGGCGCGGCATGTTGGTGTCGATTGAAATTTTTGTATTAACATTAATGATTTCGTTGCCATTGGGCTTGGTTATTGCCTTTGGCCGAATGGCTAAACATCGTGTCATACGTACTATTTTTAAAATATATATTTCGATTATGCGTGGAACACCTCTTATGCTTCAATTGATGGTGGTATATTTCGGTCCATATTATTTGTTTGGCTTGTCATTACCGAGAGGATATCGGTTTTGGGCAGTCATCGTAGGCTTTGGATTAAATTATGCAGCATATTTTGCGGAAATATATCGTGGTGGTATTGAATCGATGCCGCTGGGGCAATATGAGGCGGCTAAACTATTAGGATATGGTAAAGCACAGACCTTCTTCAGAATTATTCTGCCACAGGTGATTAAACGAATTATTCCGGCAATTACCAATGAAGTGATTACCTTAGTTAAAGATACATCCCTTGCTTTTGTTATTTCGGTTACAGAGATGTTTACAGTGGCAAAGGCGCTGGCATCAGCCCAAGCGAACATGATTCCATATATATCTGCAGGTGTTTTCTACTATATCTTTAACTTTGTTGTTGCCACGACCATGGAAAAAATTGAAAAAAAATTAAGTTATTATCGATAGGAGGTTAACAAATGATTTTACTAGAAATGAAAAATATAAAAAAACAATTTGATGACCTTCAGGTAATAAAAGATATTTCATTAAATGTTAAAGAAGGCGAAGTTGTTGCTATTATCGGTCCTTCAGGTTCGGGGAAATCAACCTTGCTAAGATGTGCAACCCTCTTAGAGACGATTGATTCTGGTGAGATTTCGTATTTAGGTGAACGTGTTGATTATGAAGATCATGAAAATCTTAAAAAAATCCATCGATACTTTGGATTGGTTTTTCAAAATTTCAACTTGTTCCCACACTTTTCTGTTTTAAAAAATGTGGTAGATCCACTTATTCATGTTCAAAAAATGGACAAAGCAAAAGCCCATGATATAGCGAGGCAAGTATTAGATAAAATGGGGTTAAAAGAAAAAGCGCTGGCATATCCCTTTCAACTTTCAGGAGGTCAGCAGCAGCGTGTCAGTATTTCGAGAGCCTTAGCCCTAAATCCCAAAATACTGTTTTTTGATGAACCGACATCCGCACTTGACCCAGAACTTACCGGAGAAGTCTTGCGCGTCATCAAAGACCTTGCAAAAGAGAACATGACGATGGTGATTGTCACACATGAAATGCTCTTTGCAAAAGAAGTTGCCGACCGCATTATCTTTATGGATCAAGGTGTGATTGTTGAAGAAGGAACACCACAAGAAGTCTTTGAAAAGACCAAACAAGTGCGAACCAAAGCCTTTATTCGTCAAGTTGGGCAATAATCGCTAATGAAATAAAACCAATAAGTCCGGTAAACATGAAACCGGCAACGAGACCAAAGGTATCTCCAATAAATCCAAGAAGAATCGGCCCAAGAACCATACCGATTCCATAAATAGCTTGGAATAAGCCCATAGCACTTGCTCGATTGTGTCCCGGAACGTTTTGAATACCTAGACCCATGAGCAGAGGAAAAACCATACTTCGTCCGACTCCGCTAAAGAATTGAGCAATGTAGAGGCCGGTTAAGTTTGGAATAAGTGGCATAAGAATGCATAGAAAAGCACTAATGAGTGAACCAATCATGAGTGTTTTTTTTATGCCCCAAAGTCGTGGAAAAAGATCGCCGGCTAAGCGTGAGATAAAGATGGCCGGTAAAATGGCCAGAATGGTTAAAAGGCTAAGTTGCATATTAACAGCACCCATATTTTTGGCCAAAACAGGAACAAAGCCGAAAGCGGTTGCAAAGGTAATAAGCTGTGAAAGAATGGCGAGCCCGGAAACTCGAAGAAGCATAGGGTTTTTAGCCACCTGGAGATAATTCGTAAGATTAAATGGACGTTTGTTATGATTGACTTCAGTAATAAAGAGTGCAATAACAAATCCGATAAGGGCACCGATAAGCGCAAGTAAAAATAAATAGCGTGGCCCAAAACGCCATGAAATAATTCCGCCGAGAATCATAGACGTTAATTGGCCTAAAGCGTTGTAGGAATTAATATAACCGACAGATTTGGTTGCTTCTTTTTCATGGAAGTAACCGGAAAAAAGCACTGTAAAAACAACCCATGTTGCTGCTGAAACGCCTGCAAGGAGGCGAGTAATTAATAAACTCGAAGCGCTTGGATTGATGAAGGTAATAAGGGAACTGATGATGGCAACGACAAGACCCATTAGAATAAAAGGTTTTCGACGTCCAAGCAAATCAGAGACAATACCGAGCGGAATACGTAACAAAAGCTGGGTGAGTCCATATGAACCAGTAATCAAACCGATAAGCTTATAAGAAGCACCTAATGACTCCGCGTAGGTTGAAAGCTCCGGCACATAGGCATAGAGAGAAAACCAAAATAAGCCGGTAGAAAAAGCGAAAATGGTAATCATATGTTTAGAAGGGGTATTTGTAGGCATATATAGTCTCCTTGAAATAGTTTAGTTTTTGTTAAGATGAAGCAGATAATCTATAACTTCAGATTTATTGCCTTTAAAAATAATATTGGGTGCATTCTTTTCCATTTGGTAGTTATACATGGGATCATAGTAATCCGCAAGTAAAACCCGAATCCATGATGCATGAGCCTCAGCAGAACCTGTGGATAATTGATCTTGATAAGCGGATTGGAAAAGGGTGGTAAGTTCCTGATAAGCTAATCCGCCTAGCCGTTTTTTGATTTTGCTTAAACTGGTCATAATATATTCAGCCCATTCTTTTAAGCCCTCTATTAATCCATAGCTTTGGATGTATTTTGCTTGTTCTTCATCCACATATTCCTGACGTGTAATTTGGATGCGTTCCTTGAGGGGAACGTCAACGATAACCAGATTTTTCTGACCCCAAAAAGCGACGAGAGGCTTGGGTAAAAAACAACGTCCGACATTGCGACCTTCATCTTCGAGAATTAGGTGCTTAAGACCCTGGGCTTGCATTTGAATAAGTTTATAGGCTAAACGGTTTTCAAAATTAATCTGTGTTGGCTGAGGATCAATGAAATTACCAAAAGAACTACCTCGATGATGGGCAATCCCTTCTAAATCTAAGAAACGGGTAGGACAGTTTTTAGAAGAATCTTCTGTCGATTTTTCGGTTAATAAAGTATCCAGTTCTTTTAGTAAAATTGTTTTTCCTGAGCCTGTGCAACCACCGAGACGAATCGGCCTATAGGTATGATGCTCCGGATGTAATGCATCGATTAAGTAATTGCGAAAAGCCTTGTATCCGCCTTCAAGACGAATTATAGGCTTACCAGTGGCTTCTTGCATCCACTCTTGACTAATGCGTGAACGTTGACCGCCGCGGAAACAGTAGAGCATTGCACTCGGGTGTTTCTCGATAAAATGGACCCAAGCCATGACTTTGTTTTCTTTGTTTTCGCCGGAGACTAATTGATAACCTAAATCGACCGCGTCATCATGACCGTCTTCTTTATATTTGATACCGATAACATGACGTTCTTCATTATCCATAAGTGGAAGATTAACTGCATTTGGAAAAGCGCCTTTTTCGTACTCAATCGGTGCACGAACATCAATGAGTGGTGTTTCATTGACCACGATGTGTTTAAAATCTTTACTTGTTTGACAGTTCATAATGTACCTTTCTATTTTACGAATACGCATTTTTCTTTTGCTTCGTGAGTATATCCAATGGCATGTAAATCAAGACCGTGTTCTTTTGTTAAAGATTGAAAAGCAGGAACAGCATCTTTGCGGACAATAGTCAACAATCCGCCTGAGGTTTGTGCATCACAGAGAATGACTTCTTGTTCCTTTGTCATCTCGCCGATGAGGTGTCCATAGCTTTTGAAGTTGTTACGTGTTCCACCGGGAATACAATCCAAATGGTAATATTTTAAAGTGTTGGGCAATAAAGGAACTTGATCGTATTCAATGGTTGCCGAAATGTTGCTGCCTTCACAAATCTCTGTCAAGTGTCCCATAAGTCCAAAACCAGTAACATCGGTTAAAGCGACAACACCATCAAGTTGGGCAATTTCATAACCAATTTTATTCAGTGTACGCATGGCCTCAATGGCAGGTTCAATATGACCGGCTTCGATTTTCTTGCGTTTTTGTGCCGTCGATAAAATACCGATTCCGAGTGGCTTAGTCAAGAAAATTTCGCAATCGGCTACAGCGGTATTGTTTTGTTTCAAAAATCTGTTCTCCACTAATCCGGTAACGGCAAGACCAAAAATTGGCTCAGGAGAATCAATTGAATGTCCACCGGCGAGAGGAATACCGGCAGCTTCACAAATATTACGGCCACCATCAATGACTTCCTTAGCAACTTCGGGATCGATTTTGTTAATCGGCCATCCAAGGATTGCGATAGCCATTAAGGGCTTCCCGCCCATGGCATAGATATCACTGATAGCATTGGTTGCTGCAATCTGACCAAAAGTGAAGGGGTCATCAACGATAGGCATAAAAAAATCGGTGGTACTCAAAATTGATGTGCCGTTGCCTAAGTCGTATGCTGCAGCATCATCTTTTGAACTATTACCGACAAGTAATTGTGGAAAGTGACTTGTTTTCATCTCGGTTTTCAAGATTTTATCTAATATGGCAGGAGCGATTTTGCATCCGCAACCGGCGCCGTGACTAAATTCGGTTAATTTAATATCTGACATTGTTTTGCCTCCTAAAAAGTATTCTTTTTGTAGTTTGCTTTATTATAACATACTATTTAATGCGGTGAAAATAAAAAAACTAATGGAGATGACGTTGTCATCTCCATTAAAGTTATTTCCATAAAGTTATTCCCACCAGGGTGGTGCGTGTTCTCCATCGTCATGTGAAAAAACATAAGTGGTGTTGTAAGAAGTTGGCACACTAAATATCTTATCGCTAGATGGTTTCGGTTTATCTACAAAGTATACTGTTTCCGTCGATCGATATTCCTGTCCACTAAAAGGATCTTTTGAATAGACGTTCACTTCTCTAAATTTTTTTGTTGTCTGATCAATAACATAATCATAGATATTTACAAGACCACTGACGCTACCAGGATCGTTTTTCTCGAACTGATAAACAATAGCGTCATCTGTTTCAAGACGTTTTCTAAATCCTAGAGTATCTAGTTGAAACCATTGATGCTCGTGAACAGAGGACGGATAAAAATAAACTTCTTCTTTAGAAGGTACGATTACTTTATATGTATCCTCTTCTCTGAAACTAATCACTTCCACTTTTTCACCATGCATGTTAAGAGGGGTTTGGCGCTCCGCCATGGTTTTCATTTGATTGCCATTAAATGTTAGTGTCAAAACATTTCCGGAAACTTCATCGATAAGCTCGATATCGAAATATCCCTCCATGAATGTCGATTGAAATGCACTTCTAAAATCTTCTGAATAAGGATTATTGCTAAAGAACAAGGAGAGAGTTCTGTCTTGATAGGTCGCATCTTGCCTCGGCATAAATACATCCCATGGAATCTCTTCAAAATCCATACTTTCAAGAACGGATTCCTGAACTAATTCTAAATCTTCATTATATACTTCTTCTTGTATAACCACTCCAAAATCTAGTGAAATCCATTGTTTAACGAACCCATTATCTGGTTGACTCAAATTTTTTTTCAGCACGTAAAGTACAGGAATGTCAAATAACTCTGTTAATTGACATTCTTTTATCTCAATATGTGAAGAGATTTCTAAAGCGTTATGTGAGATAGGGGGTAGATTTTTGATTGCGGGTGTATAAATCATAGTGCCTATTAGAATAGTATCTTCTTCTGTAGACACTAGTTCCGTAGCTTCATAATAAATCTCCTTGTATGGATCGTAATAAACGTATTTTGTGTTCATATCACCTAATACCTGTTTTTCTGCTATATATGATTCTCTAAGCCATACGGTTTTAAAAGTGTCCTCAGCCCACGGCGTCTTTACAATATAGTCACCTTTGAAAGATGAAAAACCATTATGTTTGCAACTTTGCCATAATTGAATGCCTTCTAGTTGAGCATCTACTGTAATTACTCCGATTTCATTCGGGGTATGTGTTGCTTCATTAGAAGTAACTGTTAAATTGGACGTGTTTGGAATGATATCTTCACTACTCTCCACTCCGCTAGGCTTGATTTCAGTAACAGTTGATTCTGAAATATACCCAACTAGGAAAATCATCAAAGATAAAACCATTATCCGAATTAAATTTTTCATAGACACCTCCAAATTATGTGTTATTCTTGAACCTGGTAATTAACATTTGTACCATCGTAAGTGAATAAAGATGTGTAGGAAAAATCAGCAAATAAATCATTCCATGATGCCGGTTTTGACTCAAGAAGTGCTTGAGGGAGAGTGAGTCCGACCTCAGAGAGATTAATAGCACGAGCATAGTTGGCGTTAATGCCATCATAATATACGATTATATGCTGGCTAAGTTCTTGATGTGGAGTATAGTCACAATAGGAGAGATAGAAGGCTCCGTTCTCATCAATATACTGTTGCATAACATAATCGGAAACAAGTTCACCGGTAGCGGTGTTGGAATAATCAATAGTTTTATCCGAAGGTGAATAGGTTAATAAAATGCTTTGTTCACCGCTGTCATTATAAAAAGAATCATATTGAAAAACATATTTGTCACCGTCTTTTATTAATGAACTTACATATTCTCCATTACCATTAGGCATCTGGCTACGCTCGTTATTCCAAGAATCAGCCATACCATTCATGGCCTGCTCCAGTTCAGCATTTAATACAGCCATTTCTATAATGCTAATGGACATCAAATCACCAAAAAATGTAAAATCTTCGACATCAGCGCCAACATCATCAACGACATCATAAAAATCCTCAAAGAGGGTAGAAAATTGCTGAATACTTGCAAAATCATCTTTTGTTGTTGAATCAGGAGAATCTTGAGAAGCGATCTCGGATAAATTCACTTGAGAAGCGACCTCATCCATAACTTCGTTTATATCTTCTGAGGAAACACCGCTATCAATAGCTTCTTCGATTTGTTCTTCAATAATTTTTTTAGTAGATGAGCTAAGGTCATCATCAGAATCTTTGAAACATCCAACAATTAAAAACATAAATAATAAAAGTATACTTATTGACATTATCTTTTTTTTCATACTTTTTCTGGTAAATAAATTACCAAACTCCTTCCCTTGTAAATAATAGTTTTGACACCTAAACCATACTTATAATATAATGGTTTTAGGTCTTACACTAATTATTGTAAATAAAAAAGAGTCATATATGTAGTGCCCAATGGCTAAAAAACAGTCACACAGATAGGAGATATATTTGATGGAAGTATCTGAAAAACTGGCAAGGTCTATAACAACCATTCTTAGCTTTCATATTGTGGCACTTCTTTTTTTAGTGGGTTTTACCTTTCTGATTTATCTCAAAGCTAAGAAAACAGAGCTTTTTTATAGTTACCTTCTTGTTTTGTCCATGCTGATTCTTTGGATGATCTCAAAAATATTTAAAACCGTATCACCAACACTTATGTTTAGGTGGTTTTTTATAGTTACCCAGTACTTTGGCGTATATTTTCTTGGATATTTTCTACTTGTCTTTGCCTATATTTATCATGAAAATAAGAGACCAACAAAAAAACAGCTCTTGCTTTGGGGGTGTATTCCCCTAGTTTCTTTTATAGTCGTGTTAACCAATCCCTTCCATATGCAATTTTATTCTTATTTTGATATTTATCGGGATAAATTCGGACCTTTTTTTTATCCGCTCCAAGTTATTCAATATATATATATATTGATTGCAGTCATATTATTATCCCAAGATTATGTTCGTGAGGCAGGATTTTCTGAGAAGAAGTCTTGGGGACGTTTATTTGTTGCTCTTATTCTAATCCCCTTATTTTCCAACATCTATTATATATTGTTTAAACTAGACTTACTTGAGTGGA
>CAZLXW010000034.1:0-40965 GCA_964563505.1 uncultured Eubacteriales bacterium | reverse complement strand
AACATTTTCTTTTTGGGAGCAATGATTTAGGTCTAAAATTTATTGGAAGTTCACATTTACATTCCAATATGGTTCGATTAAAAGAATGTTCTTTAAGTCATATCTACGAACTCCGAACAGATTTACATTCCAATATGGTTCGATTAAAAGTCTAAGCCAAAAAGTATCTCTGTTCGATTGTAGGTAATTTACATTCCAATATGGTTCGATTAAAAGTGAAAAACTCGACTTTATTCCAGACAATGTAATTATATTTACATTCCAATATGGTTCGATTAAAAGGCATAATGCTTACAATTGTTGTATCTTCGTATGATTATTTACATTCCAATATGGTTCGATTAAAAGTCATCTGTTCTTCCCTTCTTTCTTTGATTTACATATATTTACATTCCAATATGGTTCGATTAAAAGTTGAATTTAACGATAAAGAAAAAGAAACAGTCCGAAATTTACATTCCAATATGGTTCGATTAAAAGGTTGGCGGAACATATTTAAAAGTCACGACAGATGAAAATTTACATTCCAATATGGTTCGATTAAAAGCTTCTTGTGCCGGACCATTCGCAGGATCTATGATGATTTACATTCCAATATGGTTCGATTAAAAGTTGATGCAAGGCAGTGTAAGAAAACGTGGCGAAAAGATTTACATTCCAATATGGTTCGATTAAAAGAAGGCCTTTGGAGTGCTGTTCAAAGTATTATTGAAAATTTACATTCCAATATGGTTCGATTAAAAGCCCTTGTGCGTTGTCTAAATCTTCCCATGTTTCTAATTTACATTCCAATATGGTTCGATTAAAAGAAAATAATTAATATCCTTGAAACAGACACATACCAAATTTACATTCCAATATGGTTCGATTAAAAGGCGTAAATAAATCCCTAAAAACAAGCGTTTATAACGCTTAAATTTCTATTTTTATCTGTCAACCACTAATAGTGTAAAAAAAACCTTACATTGACAGATTATATCATATTACTTGTCTTATCATCAACAATTCCTATCAAATCTTTTTTTAACCATTTATTAGAAGATTGGCTAAAAATAATCAACGAATCTTGATTATCTCTTACATATTCCGATAATTCGTGTTTCATTATTTCTAGCTTTGCCTTTGTAATTTCGCCTTCAAAAACCGAGTTTTGTATATGATGTAAATATCTCTTACAGATTTTAAATATATTTCTCCAATTTTTAGTTCCTGACCGGTCACTACCAATTTGAATGTCATATACCAAAATAATATACATTTATTCACCACCAAATCTTAAATCCATCATATTCCGTATCTCCAGATATATGCTTTACTAATTTATATAGCTCTAATCGTATTAAATATCGATATGATACACTTTTATTTAATTTTCTATGTTTGATTTTAGTGTTTAATCTTTCGTCAAATTCTTTTAAAATCTTCTTTCTAGCAGAATCCTTGATATATGTATAATTCAAATCAATGATAAAGTCTTTTTCGCTTATTTGTTGCTTATTGAGCATGGAAAATATTAAACGATCTGCAATTAATGGTTTGAATATTTCTGCAATATCAAGACTAAGCGAATACCTACGAAAACCCGGTTCATGAAGAAAGCTCACGACTGGCACCAATTGTGTATGATAGATTTCACTTAATACCGTTGTATACATTAACATATTTACAAACGAAATTAATGCGTTAATCATATTATCCGGTGGATGTTTCACTCTCTTATCAAAGTCGACTTCTTGATTGATGATTATATTATAACTTTTATAGTATGCCTTTCGGATGTTTCCTTCAATACCCATCAATTCATTAATTGATTTCACATTTTCTATGCTCTTTCCTAAGCATTCAATATAATCAATGTAATCTTTTAAATCCTTTCCTCTTCTTTGATAATACTTTACATTTCTATTTATATTATATGCCGCTGTACGTATGAATTCTTTAGCAATGGTTATTCGTTTATTTTTATCTAAATAGTGTTCCACTTGTTTAACATATACAAATCCAGAATTAAGGGATTCTTTTGGATGAAAGCTTCCTGTGTAAAATCCATAATAGTTAAATACATGCATCGTTATTCCCTTTTGTCCCATAAAGTTAAGTAATTTGGTATTTATATTCAGTTCACCAAACAAATATATAGAATCTACATCTTCAACCGGAATGTATTTATTACTTCCATCTTCCGATACAAATGAAAGACTATTATCTTTGCGACTCAACCTGCCATTAGATGATATATAATAGTTTCGTTTCATAACCTCTCCTTAAATGTAACACAATTCATAATACGCACATTTTTTGCATATTTTTTCGTTTAATACTTTAGGTATATGAGGATTTTCAATAATCTTATCTATATCCTGAAGGGCATTTGTAATTCTTTCAGCATCACCTGCTTCTAGTTCAATTTCAATTTTTTGCTTTAACTTCGGATAATCTAGAACGCCTGTAAGTCCTTCAATGCCTTTTTTATTTAAATACCAAATATAATACTTCAATTGCCATATAGCCGCTTCTTCAATAGACCTTGCTTTTTTTATCTCATGTATCACTTTATAGTCATCGATAAAATCGATATTAATAATCTCATCAATCATAATATGCTTTTTCTTTCGATTATAAGTCGTTTCATCAATATGTTTTCCTACGATAACATCATCATTAAAACTTTCCATTTGAATGTTATGTGAAAAATACCAGAGTTTTCTTTTACAAATGAAATAATAATAAAACATCACTCCTGAAATTCTGCCGTCCATAAATTCACCTACTTACAAATTTCTATCTTCAAACACACTATTTTTTCCTTTTTCCGATTTTATTACTACTCCTTCTAGGCTTGAATATTCGCAGCCAAATACAGGTATTTCCGTATAATCATTAATCCTAATTTGGAACAATTGATTTCTGATGATTTCTTCGCGCCTTAAACTAACTGTAAATCCTTTAATCGAATCTAATATTTTCCTCTGCTCTATTTGTCTTCTGTTTTTGTCACTCTCTTGATCGTATAATTTCTGATAGTCATCTACGAGTCCGTCAATCAGTGATTTATTACTTGAATATACTGGTTCAGGAATAACAACAACCGTATCAATATTTCTAAATCTTTTTTTGACTTCTTTTTTTCCAAGTTCGTAATCAGGTATAGATTTGATTGCACTCAAATAGTTTTGTATTTCTTTAAAATAGTTTGTTTTCTTGATTTTTTCGACTGCGTAGGTGCTTTTAATAAGTTTTTGTTTATGCTCTTCTGTTATAATTCCATCTATGTTTTTCAAAGCTTCTTTTGAAAAATTATGTATATCTTCATCAATGACATAGCCGACTCCACTACAAGGAATCTTAGAACCTATATATACAAAGCAATTATATCCTCTATGATCCAATTCTCTTTTCCGATAACATCGGCCCATTCTTTGAAATAAACTATTCAAAT
Organism: uncultured Eubacteriales bacterium; assembly: GCA_964563505.1. GTDB lineage: Bacteria > Bacillota > Clostridia > Lachnospirales > Vallitaleaceae > UBA1351. The sequence goes on along the minus strand of CAZLXW010000034.1, from coordinate 37,526 downwards.
CAGACAACTCTGTAAATAAATAATCAAAATCTATATCCAGCGAAGCCTCGACTATTTGCGTAGTTATCCATATACCTGTTTCTTTTGAATACTTCTGACCCATCTCGATAATCTTCTCTTCCTTATGATTTCGGTCATTTTGAATGAATTTTGAGTGAAGTAGATTTGCATTTTCACCTTGGTCAACTAATTTTCCGTATAATTCTTGAGCCTTTTTTACTGTATTACACACTACAAGCACTTTATTCTTTTTAACGTTAATGATTTCTTGTATGTTAATGTTTTCTTGAACAACTTTTAGCTTATGCCGCTTCATTTCATTAATAAACTCTTTATCTGGTTTTACATAAGAAATCATTTCCTCATCTAATAGGTAAGTAACTAATGGAGGTAATGTTGCTGTTAATATAGCAAATCTTCCACCTATTATTTGAATCATCTTCAAACCGAAAATTAAATATGCAATTAAATCAGCTGAATACATTTGAATCTCATCAATAACTATTTTTGAATAAGCTAATGTTGCTAATTTTGCCTCATAATCTGTATATCTGAATACCACATCAAATAATTGATCAATCGTACATATTGTTAGTGGCAATGATAGTTGCCTTGTTTTATTAACATACTTTTCAATGTCAAGGTTTTCAGTATGCTCTTGTATTTCAATATATTTGCTATATGTATCAGAATGAAGTAGTCCTATTTTTTCATAATCTTTGTTTAATAATTCCTCTGCAATTCGGCGATGCATGGAATTAATTGCTGTCTTAAGCGGCAAAGTGAAAAACCCTTTATTGTTTCCAATCCACAGCAATCCTGCTTCTGTTTTTCCCATTCCTGTTTGCGCTATAACTACCGTATTGTTTTCTTGGTTTTCTTTCATGAATAATTGTAATTCATTCCACTTGAAATTTGATTTCTTTTTGAACACTTCCAAATATTCATTCAAAAAGTCATTTTGACTTTCAACTTTAATTCCTGAACTAGCTGCATAATCTAACCGATTTAACAAGCCCTTCAAAAATATATAGTCCAAAAAATCCGAGTCGTTAATATGTGGCTTATCACTTTTCGAAAAAAATCGTTTACTTAATGGCCGAATATCATCGAAGATTAATTCTTTATATTTAAAATTGATAGCTTCATTCTTTAACTGTTCTACTTCATCATTATAATTTTCAGCATCATAATCGCCTCGATTATGATGGTTTCCAACAGCTAGTGCAATGAGTCGCCTTTGATATTTTGAGTACTTTTCCTTAATCTCTGAGCTATTGAGAAATGCAAGACTTAAAAGATTATGTGCTATCTCATTCTCATATCGTTTATCACCTTCGATTTTTGACTGAAATTTTAAATTCATCTTTCCTAAATCATGATATATACACGCTGTTTCTAACATATCCCAATCTACTTTTAGATTGGGATATGTTTCTTTTAAAACCTCTAAATTTTCTAATAACTGATCTGTATGTTCTTGTATTGTTTCAATCGGATTGGATTTTGCTAAGAATCTATTCATCACTATTTAAATGGCAAAAACAAAATTATTATCTTGGTCTACCATCATTTTCGCCTCCTCAAGAACTGTGATTTTTGAAGCATATAATACTTTAACCTTTTTCCACTGCCGAAATACTTTAGGACTTTTTTTTGTTCCTTTATTAACAAGTTTATACTCTTTATTAATCATATAGTATGTTCCTGCTGTGTTTTTAGCAATACTAGCATCTGACGCTTCGACTTCAATTTGGTCAAATAAATTTTTAACATCAGGTATAAATGCCGAATATCCATTACTAAGTTCACTATCTCTCTCAATCATTCTTTTGTCTACCTCAACACAAACAACATCTTTAATAATTGCTAAATCTTCTCGCCGACCAAGTGATGGATATTCTAGTGGTTGACATATACCTTCGATGATTTTTGTGATTAAGGTTTCATCTTCAGGGATAATATGAATCATCACCTCGACTTCACTTAATAGTTCAGCAGTGGCCACACCTTTTCCGATCCCAAACCCGCCGACTTCTAGTTGATGACGCTTTGCCTCATATTTCATTCCAGGTTTAAACTCATATCGTGTATACAAATCATTGACTTTTGAATGATACTTTCCTTGAACACTGATTTTCATGGGCTGATATTCCAAAAATCCACACATTGAATGTATCATTCCAATGACGGTACTATATGGTGGTAAGGGATAGGATTCTTTCAGCTGAAAACTTGTTGGTACTTTATAATTCACCAACTCTTGTTCAATGACAAACCTAATTGCTTTCATAATATGCACTCACCTCTTTTTTTAAGTGGCTAAATAAACTTGGCATATTCATGGCATTGAGTCGTTCTTTGATATCATGGTCATTATCAAATTTTCCTTCTATTAGCCCACATACTGTATAATCTTTGACCGTATCAAACATAACACCCTCAATACTTTCAAGTACTACCTTATTATTTTTTACTTCTAACGCATTTTGGAAAACAGGATTTTTAACGTCATAAACACCACCTATTGCAAATAGAGGCTTGAGGTCTTCTCTTCGTCCTCGAATATCCCGATATAATAACGCAATTGTATCTAATAATTTGTTGACTCTTCGCTTCTTTTCTTCATTATCAATTTCTATATTATCGTTTTTATCAATCCCAATCTTGTCTAAATCTACCGTTATTGAATATCTATAATACGAATGATGAATTTCTGATTGTGCAATATTCATCCCTTTCATTTCTCCACCTGTTCGGTCTGCCAACCCTTTATTCGTCAAAAAATCCAACTCGCCTTTAAATGGTTCTAAAGAAATTGCATTTGATAATCGGACAACTGCAGACCTTGTTCTAGTATTACCGGCACTTTTTTCTGTTTTCATGTACCCAAAAAAATCAATTTCCGGATATTGCTCAATTGATGTGTTCGGCGCAAATTGGACAACGCTTTTTTCAACTCTAGTTGGAGTCAGCTCTTCATTTAATTGTTCTATAATATTATATCGAATCGCTTGCCGTGAAATATATGTATATTGGTCTCCTTTACCTCTAGATATTTTCTTTAATGATGCAACGTTTCCAATTCCTTCACCGTAATTTGCACTTTCTGCTTCAATAATCATTGATAATACGAGTCCTTTTGTCTTCATACTACTTACCTCCGTTTTCTGATTTTTCATAAGTTTCTCCGTTTACTAATCCCGTAACAAATGCATATCCTATACTTTTAAACATATCTTCATCCTGCATACAATCAATTATAAATGTCGGAACTTGCTTATTTACATAAAGATAACAGTTTAGAAGTGTATCCATAAACATTGATGTATTGTTTGTTTTTAATGCATTCAACAACTTATATGAAATACCACCCAGTTTATTTTCCGACTTTTTTTCAAGATAAGCTTGCTTTAAATAATATCCGGCCGCATTATATTTTTTCAACATAGCTTTTTCATTTTCCATTTTTTCATCTCCCTTTATCATTCTTTGATTAATTCTTAATAGCGCCATAATATGATGCGATGAATAATATAAATCACGTTTATTTTGCAGTTTCAATGAAAGTAATTTATTTACGGTTAAAAAAAATCTACCATTATTCAATAATATTTTTAAAACCTCATCATAAAGCCGATAATATGTATCTGCTTCTTTAAAGGATGCTCTCATTAGATGGTTTAAATCGTCTGTCGAATCCGATATTACTTTTAATACTTTCTTTGACAACACGTTAAATCTATATTTGTTGGCTCCGCCTATATCTTCATAACGTATAACTTGTATATCTGATAAATCATATTTACTGTTATCATTTTTCATATTTGTTAATGCTATAATCATTGCTCTATATGTAGATTTACGGTGTTCTGAATTTACATCCAATATCTCATGTTTCATATGCTGATTAATATCAACTAACATTTCTACTGAATAATTCCTATTAATAAAGATTCCACTGTTTATTACATATGTCATCCCACAAGGAACACACGAGTATATCAGTCTACATATTGGGCATATTCCGATATCATTTGAATAATCCCAGATATGAGACGGTTTTCTAGCTACATCAAATCCTACTTCGTTCAAAAAACTCAACGTTTCATTCAAGTTCTTAATACTTCGATTACAAGTAAAACAATTATATTTATATTTTTCTTTTGGGCTTTCTAAATATGTTGATACATCTGTGACAAAACTTTTTTTATAATCAGAGTACATATTCAATTCTTTTGTTTGAGGATTTAAGATTGAAACTCCATTCCAGCCTTGTCGAATGATTGTATAAATTACATTTTTCCCGGCAATATATTTTTTAAATGTTTCTTTCTCAAGTAGGTTAATGATATTTTGCAAAATAAGTAAAATTTCTTTTACATCATCTTTTCCCCCTTTCTTGATTGGAACCAACCTTGTTTCTAGGTCTACTAATTCTCGACTTCCTTCAATCAAATCATAGGCTTTTTCATAACTTTTACTGTTAAGATAATATTTTATAGACCCACTTGTTCCTTTGCTTCCAATCATCTTGTTGAGATTTTCTAAATCAGAATCACTAAATTCTTCTAAGTCGTTTGCTAGATGTTTTTCCACAAAACCCTTAGCACTAGTGATTTTATACCATGATAAGTTTTTCTCGTAAGTATTGATTAAGTAATTAAAAAATTTCTCTTCAAAATTATCGAGTGCTTCAACCGAGAATTCAAAGGAGTTTTTATTATACTGAATGGTTTCTCCTGCTGATTTAAGGATATTAATAAAACCTACTATTCCGGCATTATACAGCCAATCCCCTAACATGATTTCAATTTTTTCATGAACCACTTTTTTCCCTCCTCTCCATTACACAACTTCAATCATTCCAAATCCTTGCGACCTTCTTGACCCAATTCCAATTTTATAAATCTGTTCTATAAGCTTGCTATCACCTTCAAGAAGAAGTTCCCCAATGTTTCCCTCCAAATATATCCCTAATCTATCTGCAAAGTGATAGACCGGAACACTTTTCATTCGAAGTGGTTTTATTCCCAACTCATTTACTTTTTCATTAATTTCTCCTTCATATGCTTCTATGTATCCACACTTTTGAACATTTGATAAAATCGTAATTTTCAACTGTTCAACAAACTCTTCATCTGAATATTTAATATAACGATCCTTTCTATTATCCGATTGTTCATGGTGCCTTACAATAATCGGTGATAATGTTTTAATTCGAACTATTTTTTCGGATATTTTTTTTTCTTGACTTAGTGTGATTGATTTTAAACTCATGTAGGAATGATCATTTAAAGAGAACTTATTTTGCAATTGCTGGACAAAGCCATTATAGAACCTTATTCCATACTCATAAGATCCAAAAGATATATTCATTGTCACTCTGTTTTCTTCTAATTGAATTGTATCCTTCTGAAATTTTGGCCTAACAAAATAAATGGCAAATGTAAATGGTTTACTTACTTTTTTCCCCACACCATAATTTTTTTCATAAAACTCATGGTCTACTTCATTTAATGACTGTTTAATAAATGACATAAAAAATCTTCGATAGTCTTTTGGAAACTCTTTTTGACTCACTTCAAAAACTAATTTTAGTCGCATTTTTCTCCTCTCCTATTACTGTCACTTTTTTTAACTGTTATATATATACTACCTTTAGTATGGAACCAATTTTTCCTACTAAAAATAATTTTCAAACGTTTCTTGCGCATGTAAAATGATTTTTTCCCTGAGCTTTTCCGGGTAGATCACCTTCACACTTTTACCGAATGACATAATCCATCCTATCAATTCAGTCTGATTATTTATTGTTGCTTCGACTGATGTTCTCATATCATCGACAACTTCAATTCTTTGTTCTTCACCAATGATTATTTCCTTAGCAAACTCATTATATGGATAACTGAACGCAAGTTTAATCCGTAACGATTCTTCTGTAAAAATCCCAAAATTTTGACTACCAATTTTTGTTTCAATTTCTTTTTTTCTTTGAAATTTCATGTCTTGGGTCTTAGCATTTCGAATTCTCAATAATTTGAAAATTCTATAATCCTGTGCTTTTTCACAAAAGGCATGGATATAATTTGCTCCTTGATAAAATTGGATTTTATATGGATGAATTGTACGGTACTCTTCACTTTTACCTTTCGCTGAAAAGTAATTTATTTTCACTTTTTTATTATCCGAAATGGCCGAACCTATTTTTTTGAGAATATTGTTTTCTCCTATTTCATGCTTTTGATGATACTGTAACTTGTAATCAAATTGGTTCTTATCATCTATATGTATCTTATGAAATTTACATATTTTAAAATAAAGATTTTTCAAAGTTAAATAGTCTTCAAACACATGATTTTGCTCTAAATAAGCCACTGTTCTTCCTAATTCTCTTAATTCATCTCTTGAAATTTTTAAAGGTATATCAATATATTGCCCTGCACTTCGATATCCTCCACCACGTGTTGCATCACTTTCAATAACATATCCAAAATCTCGCAGTTCTTTAATATAATTTCTAATCTGACGTGTTGTCACACCAACTTCCTCTGCAAGTTCTTTGGAAGTATATACATTTTTATCATCTTCAAAAATTAGCAATAGCTTAAGAATATTTTTTATAGCACTCATTTTTTCTCACTCCTTTTTTAGATTTATCTACCCCGTGTAACAAAAAAACATAGAATCTCCTATTAGAGTCCTATGTTTAAAGTATCATTATTCATTTTATACTATTCAACGACTCCCGCTCGTTATTTTCCCTTGCTACTATTTTACTCTTTTAACTCATATATTACAAGGTTTACTCACACATTTTCCGGCATTCTTCTAATGACATGGGTTTATGAAAATAATAGCCTTGATAGACATCAATTCCTAGGTCTGAGATTTTATCGACTTGCTCTTGGTTTTCGATTCCTTCTAAGACGATTCTTAAATCAAAGCTGTCAAAAAGCTCCGATAGCTTTTTTAGGGCGGTAAACACTTTATCTTGTTGAATTCGTTCGATAAAGGATTTATCAAACTTGATTTCGTCAATTTCTAAGTCGGTGAAGCGAAGTATTGACGAATAACCTTCGCCAAAATCATCCAGCGATATTTCATAGCCCCCTTGTTTTAAACCTTTAATTGTATTAAGGGCTTTTTTCATGTCGTTGAACATTCCTGTTTCTGTGATTTCAAAAACGATGTTCTTTGTGATAATACCATATTGATGCTGTAATACGGATACAGATTCCAAAAAAGATTCTTCAATCAACTGATCTGCGGACAGATTTATGGATATACGTTTGTCCTGTAAAAACGCTTCCGTGCTAATGTCGTAAAAGACGCGCTCAATAACAATGTAGGTTATTTCCCGCATATAACCCCTCTTTTCTGCAATCGGAATGAAGTCTGAAGGTTGGATAAATCCGTCTTCTCTTTCCCAGCGAATCAGGGCTTCATAAGAACACACGGTATGATTTTTACCCTCGACTTGGGCTTGGTAAACGACCGAAAATTGCTTTTTGTCAATTGCGTCGCGTATGGCAAGTTCCATATTAAATTCATTTACATATTCAATCGGATCAATCATTGAATAGTCCGAAATATCATCACTACTTTTTTTAGCATATTCCGACGCGACTTCAAGCCGTTCTATAATTTTATTTGTCCCTTCACTTAGCATGTGTTGGGACGGTTGGTAATGGTATAATCCATAATAGACTTCGAGTTTGATTCCTTGAAATCGCTGAAATTTTAGATATTCTTGTATTTTTTCGATTTCTCTATAGACCTCACCTCGGTCACTTTGCGGAAACACAAGAATGAATTTATCTGCATAAAAATGGTATGCACGAATTTCCGGTAGCATGGTTCTTAGCTTTGTCGCTATTTCGCCTAGGATTTCATTGCCTCGGTCAAATCCTAGCAAATTATTGTATTGCATGAAATTACGAACATTGGCTAGGCAAAGATATTTTTCCGTTTTGGCACTTAGTAAATCCACATCAAATGCAAATTTATTTGGAATATTGGTAATTCGATCGATATATGCCAAATCAAAAATCTGATTGTTTTTTTCCGTAATTTTTTTATATAGCTCCGTTTGTTTTTCACTAGCATGTTTTTGTCTCTCATTAAAAAAGATGACAAAAAACAGAAAGAATCCAACCACGATAAATGTCATTAAGGCTAAGTTCACCATATTAAATAATTCAGAATTACAAAACACTGAATATATAGAACTGATTAATAGAGATATAGAACCCACCATAATGAGATATATCCCATAATTTTTATACATTTTGTGACGTAAAAGTAACGTTCCTGAAAATACAAATGAAATATTCAAGAACATAAAGAGGATAATATAGTAAATCCATTCTGTCATGTATATTGGAATTCCAATTGTAATTAAAAAAAAGATTAGAATAATAAAACAAGTTTTTTGCGACACTAATTTATATTTTGCATATCTCATGTATAATAAAATTATTGTGACAACAAAAAATATAACCGCCAGCGTTAATAAAGTAACTATTTGAACGGTTATATTATTATAAAGTATAATATTTTTGATCAATTCATACTGAATACGTAAATCACAAATCAAGACAATGGCAAGAACCGCATTAATGATTTCATTAATGACTTTATTAACATCTTCTTCATTTAACCTTAAATGTTTTAATACAATAAGAAAATAAGTACTTAATGAAATCAAGATAAAAATAAGTAATGTATATTGAATGTACATGATTAAATCCTCCCTATCACCTAAGCAATAATTATACCATCAGATTTTCGAACTTTCAATCTATAGATTATAGGGAGAATAAATATCATTTTTATTTTTTCACTTTGTTTAAATTGGAATTTAACTGAAATAGTAGTATCTCACTAAATGTTTCACTATCCATATCAGCTAGAAGCTCAATATTCATACCTTCCATCATTCCAAACATGGGTTGCTCTTCAACTTTTCCAAGGTAACGATGCATAATTACCTTTGTTTCCGGATTATCGATAAGCTCTCCAATAGCATCTTTTATCGAATATCTATCTTCAGGAAATTCTAATTTTCCTGTTTGAGTGTCTTCCATATCCGGCAGTGTAAACCAGTTGGCAACAACAGATCCTTTTGCCTCCGGTCCTGTGTAACTTGGATTGGCTTGATTCACCCCAATAAAAATCGCTTGATCTGTATAAACCACGTCATCTTCATTTGTCTTTCCTTGTACAAGCATTTTATTCATACCCGATTGAACCGGTAGGTTTCTAAAAATGACTGTTTGGCTTTCACCAACAAGGGCTTTTTCTATCTGTTTTCCATATATAAGTTCAACCTCATCACAGTTTGTATATATCTTAATATCCATGGTTTTCTTGTGTCGCTCTACATAGCGCTTCGATGTAATATGAACAAATTTTTCATCAGACCATTGAGCTTTGTACATATAAAACGCATCTTTTCTAATGCGGCGATCATATGTAACGAGTCCTTTATTATTTCGCCCCTGTACGCCACCTTCATCACGAATATTTGCTCCAAAATCAAACATGTTCCACACATATGTTGCCCATAAGAAAGGACGTTCTTTGAAAATCTTCCATACCGTTTCATGAAACAAGGTGTGATATTCTTCAGAATAATCTTTGATTTTCGGATCATCATTATGGTATTCAATTATACCTTCAGCTCCATATTCTGAAATACATAATTTTACATCAGGAGCATTCACTCTGAATTCATCTAGCCACTTTGCAAAATCTTCTGTCTTTCCTTGGTACCAACCATAGTATTTGTTGTATCCGACCACATCTGTCATGGTATTATACTCATCTGTATCTTTAACCATCATTACATTGGCCATTGTTGTTAGGCGAGTAGGATCTTCTTCTTTAGTTAATGCGTTGAGTTCTCGGACCATTTGGCGAACTTCCTTGCGCTCACCACCGATTTGTATCTCATTTTGCACACCCCAGAAGCATATGGAAGCATGATGAAGGTTTTGACGAATGAGTTCTCGCATTTGTTGTTTTGCATTTTCACCGGTTAACTCCGTTTTGGACATCACTGAGATAAAAGGAATCTCCGCCCATACAACCATTCCTCGCTCATCACATAAGTCGTAAAAGTATTGGTCATGTTGATAATGGGCTAAACGAATGCTGTTGGCTCCTACTTCTTCAATTAACTCCATGTCTTGCTTATGGTCATCTCTTGAAATTGCCCAACCCTTATCCATACGATCTTGATGTCTCGACACCCCATATAAACGATAGGGTTCACCATTAAGGTAAAATCCTTCATTCACATCCACGTGGAAATATCGGAGCCCCATGGTTTGAACCACTTCATCTTTGACTTCATTATAGCTTTGTATGGATGCCTTCACTTTGTATAAATATGGATCGATTTTACCATGCCACAAGTGAGGATTAAAGATTTCAATACGCGCTTCAACCTCTGCTGTTTGACTCGCCTCTAGTTCAACCTCCTTGGCTGTATATGCAACAATGTTTCCTTCTTGGTCAAGGATTTCAATCCATAGGCGTGTCTTCTTATCTTCATTCCATTCATTAACAATCTTTGCTTTGACGTCGACGCTTGCTTTTTCTTTAGAAACCTCATCTTGAAAAAGCGAAATTCCCGGTGCACCAAAATCCAGTAGATCAAAGTGAAGTTGGTCTGTTATAATAAGCTGAACATTTCGATATAGTCCGCCAAAGAAGCTGAAATCAGCCATCTGCGGATAGACATCTTCATGCACTTTATTATCAACAAGAACCACAAGTTCATTTTCACTCCCTGCTTTTAGCACATCTGTAATGCGGAAACGAAACGTTGAATAACCGCCTTTATGTTTTCCTATAAATTCACCATTGACGTATACATGGGTAATACTATTTGCACCTTGGAATTCAATAAACACTTCTTTTTTTAATTCTTGTTCTGTTATATATAAATTTCTGGAATATCTACATTCACCACGATAATAATCAAAGCCATTCGCTCCATCAATGGCATTCCATGTATGAGGAAGATTGACTTCTTCAGTATACATCGGTGCTGATTCAGTATCTTGTATGAATATCCAATTATTATTTAAGTCTTTTATTTTTCTCATTTTATCTTACCTTCCTTATGCTTGCTCAATTTCAATTTCTAATTTTTGTTTACGATCATGAATCGCTTGTTGGATTTCATTCATTTTGACTCCATCAAGTTCATAGAACTTCATTGCAATCAGCGATGCAACCCATGCAATAACCGGAATTCCTATAAAGAAGAAAAGTCCCATTCCATATAATTCAGGTGACCTTGGTGTGTCAACCGTTGGAAATGCTTCTCTAAATCCAATAGATGCTAATAAAAATCCAATAAGCGCTGTTGAAATTGAAGATATCATCTTATCAACAAAGGAGAAAATGGTTCCCATCATCCCCGGTATAAATCGTCCACTCTGATGTACTTCATAATCTGCGCAATCTGCAATCATAGGAATTACAATATTTCCTCCAATATTCATCATTCCGGCAAGTAAGGCCCAAATGATAAGGAAAACAACCGTTTGCCCATTAATTGGTGTTAAGGAGATTGATGTTAAATCCACGGCATTCATAAATACAAAGAGTAGTGCAATAAATAGTAAACTTAATTTGGTCGCAATAACATAAGCTTTTTTTATACCCAACTTCTTAGCATATCCTATTCCCCAGAAAGTTATCAATATTGTTGGAATGGCTGTGATGAGTTGTAATTTTCCAGACAAATCGTAATTTCCCATCATGACTCCATAAATAATAACCAGTACGACTGAATTTCGCATTGTCAGGGCGGCTAGTTTATCTGTCGATGCGGAAATAATTAACATCTGCAGTGGCCGATTCTTTTTAATCACTGGGATATAATCACGAAATCGTGTACGAACAACTTCGCCACTTCCCCAATTTTCTTCAACATCTTTTTTCCAAATTGAAATAACTGCTAGGATGGTAAAAATTCCTGACGCTGTCATGACAATTAAAAAAGTTTCCGTAAAAAATCCCATTGTGAATCCCTGATGTTTAGGTACTAATACAGATGCTATCAAGACTTGACCGCCCACAAACATAATCGTGTTATATATAGCATCAAAAAGTGTAAACATAGGTCGTTGTTTTGGATCATTGGTTAAAACGGTTTGTGCTGCTTTTGTTGATGCCGTTTGGAATGTGTATCCGATAATGTAAACCATATATATGACGATAAAATAAACCAATCGAATACTTTCAGGCATCAAGTGTGTTGTAAACAATATAATCGCGGTTGTTCCTGCCAAAATAATATTTCCACAAAGCATAAAGGGCCTAAACTTTCCAAATTTTGACCGTGTCTTATCAATAAAAAAACCAATCAACGGGTCAGTAATCCCATCCCATATTCTTGAAAATGTTAAAATCGAACTGACTGCAACAACCAATAACCCGGCAACCCCTGTTGCATAATACGCAATAAACATGAACAAAAACATATATAAATTCGTCGCTGTGTTATTCAATGCAAAAAAACCGACTTGCCACGTTTTTGCTGAATTATATACAATCTCTGATTTCTTTTGTTCCATACCTAATCCTCCTAAAATAAACTAATGAAATTAATTGATGTACAATGCCTCCGCGCGTTGAGGTTTATTGTTTGTTTATAGTGTTATTATACGTATTTTTACCCATATGTGTTATACTTATATTATGTATATCAGCACAATATTATTTTTTGGAGGAATTTCATGCTATATATTCATTTTCAGCAAACAATTATTCAAAGTATGTTCCATCTCAACGAATTAACCAATCTCGATATCGTCTGGTTTTCAAAAGAATATAAAAATGAGTATAGTTTTATGAGTCGTTCTATCCCGAATGCAATTAATTTCAACACAGAAAAAGAGTTTCCTCTCATTGAAAAGAAACTCTTTAGTCCTACGGGTTTGACCTATTGTTGTGCAGCAACCCTTGGTTTTCTAGAATTTATTTTTATTCCTTTACTCTATGAGGAGCAAAAGGAAGGTTTTATCCGTATTGGGCCCTTTCGCTCAACATCTATTACCGAAACACAAGTCACCCAATTATTCTATAACTTAAAGCTCTCGGTCCGAAACCAACAAAGCCTTCGCAATTATTATGATACCTTACCGCTTCTTCCAAGTAATGCAACAGCAAATCTTGGTTATTTAGGCATGAATCTTTTTGGCCAATCCATGCCCCTTGTTCGCGAAAGTCATTATCAATCTGAACAAGCCATCATCCAAAATGATGAAATTATCACATCCACTCTTGAAAACATTGAAAAAATTGAAGAACGTTATAAACATGAACATATGCTTCGCCAAGCGATTTGTCAAAGCAATCCTATTCTATTAGAAAAGGCCATTCATTTTTTTGAAACCTCCGCCAATTTTCAGGACCGTATTCCGAAAAATCCATTACGTTCGACAAAGAACTTAGCTTTTGTATTAAATACTGTATTACGTCATGCGGCTGAAGAAGGGGGCTTACATCCTGTATATCTTGATCGGCTGTCTTCAAAGTATGCATTACTTATTGAACAAGCCTCTACACGAACACAAGTTAGTCAACTCCATCATGACATGTACACGAGTTACTTTGACGCTGTCGCAAAATATACATTTAAGGAATACTCGCCTTTTATTCAAAAAGTGGTTACTTATATTCAACTCAATATTGATAAATCCTTAACGCCGACTCTTTTAGCCAAACGATTTCATATGCAAGCCTCTAATCTCGCCTCACTCTTTAAAAAAGAAACAGGAAAAACGATTTCTACCTTCATTCATGAACTTCAAATCGCTGAAGCCTCTTATTATCTTGAGACAACCACATTGACAATTAGTGAAATCAGTACCATGATTGGACTTAATGATGCAAACTATTTTACCCGTCTTTTCAAGAAAATAAAACAAATGTCACCGAGTGCCTATCGAAAAGAAAATTTTAAGTATTAATGCATCAACATTTTTTTTCTATAATTTTAACATCATTTTGATTTACTTTAATTTCATAAACTTGGTTTTTAAATCTCAAATGAAACGAATATTCTTCCCAGTTTTTAGGGATTTTGGAATTAAATGTTAACTCTCCATCTTTTATTCTTAAACCAGCGAACCCATAAACAATACCTAACCAAGAACCTGCCATATTGGCAGCATGTATACCATCCTTGGCGTTCTGATGAACATCTTCTATATCTGTTTTAGCAGTTTTCATGTAATAATCATAACTTTTTTCTAAATCACCAAGTTCTGCAGCCATAATACCATAAATACAATTGGATAAGGATGAATCATGGGTTGTAATCTTCTCATAATAATCAAAATCTCGCTTTTTTTGTTCCGGCGTAAACATCGTCGGTTGTAAGAGCTCTGCTAATACCACATCTGCTTGTTTACATACTTGGTAACGATATAGCGTCAATGGGTGATAATGCATCAAAAGTGGATATTTTTCTTTTGGTGTTTCTGCAAAATCCCAGACAGGTTTTGATAAAAAGCCGTCATCTTGTGCATAGATTTTCAAGGTGTCATCGTAAGCCAAATACATATGCTCGATAACACGCTTTGCTCTTTCTACTTCAAATGCTTGAATCAATTCCATGCTCTTAAGTGATAGCCCACTACTTTCTTCTTGGCATTTCTCAATAAGACTTAGTAAAAATTCAAATTCATTTTTCACCATTATATTCGTATATGTGTTGTTGTTCACTAAGCATGAGTACTCATCCGGTCCTGTTACTTCATGAATACAAAATCTTCCTTGATGGTCAAATTGCCCCATGTCCAGCCATAGATTTGCAAGTTCAATCAATATCTCCATACCATAATCTTGAATAAATTTCCAATCATTTGTTGCTTCATAATACAATTTAATCCCATAGGCAATATCTGCATTAATGTGATATTGGGCGGTTCCTGCCGGAAAAAAAGATGAACATTCTTCACCGTTAATTGTCCGCCAAGGGTAGAGCACTCCTTGTTTATGCCCCATCTGGAGAGCTCGACTTCTAGCTTGTTCAAGTGTATTATAGCGATACATCAACAATGATTTTGCTATGTCCGGATTTGTATATACAAAAAATGGAAGCATATAAATCTCCGTGTCCCAGAAATAATGACCTTCATAACCTTCACCCGTCATTCCCTTAGCACTTATATTCGTATATCCGTCTTTTCCTACATTTTGTGTAAGATGATATAGATTCAAGCGAATGGCTTTTTGCATAAGCTTATCGCCTTTGATCACAACATCCATATGTTCCCACTGTCGTTTCCACCACTGACTATTCTCATCTAGCGCATGTCTATAGCCTTTCTTTTTAAGGCTATTAAGTGCACGCTTGGAATCTCCTGTTTCATTTTTATCTAACCAGATATATTTATAGAGTATAATCGATGTATCGTCTCCAAACTGACCTTGTAAGATTCCGGTCTCGGTATCTACCTTTATTCCGTCCACATTATATTCATTGAGAAGGTACACATTAAATTTTTGTTTTGAATCATAAGTTTCTCCGTTTAAAAACATAAGTTCATCTTCTAAACCCCGGTTAAGAATAACAATAGGATTATGATTAAATTCAACACCAATTCTCGGATCATCTTCTTTACTGATATTATGACGATTCGTATCTATTATTGATTCTATATAATAGTCACCTTCACCTTGATAAAATTGTATTTCATATTTTATGCAAATCAAATGTTTTTCTACACTTGATGCAAAACGTCTTGAACATACTTTAGCCTTAGCTCCTGTAGATGTTTCCCATACAAACTCACGCTTTAATATACCTGAACGTAAATCCAGTTCTCGATGATATGAAGATATTTTGCTTGTCTCTAAGGATAAACTTTCTCCATTAATCTTAAAATTCACCGTTTTGGGATCCGGCAAATTAACCATAACTTGACTTTTATCCGGATAGGCCGTGAATTTTTCTCCATAGTGTAAGTCATGGAATTCATATAAGCCATTGAGATAGGTCCCTTGGTGTCCATAGGACATATTCCCTTCTTCGTAACTTCCTCTTATACTTAGATAGCCGTTACTCACAGTCATCAACGATTCATTTTTGAGATAATCCACTTGATTAATTTCGGTTTCACTATATTTCCATTGTGTATCTTTTGACATAATTAACCATCCTTATTTCGTATTGATTTATTTTACTGCACCTGATGCAACACCTTTAATAATGTATTTTTGCGCTGCAATATAAAATATAATAATCGGTAAAATGGCTAATAATAATCCTGCCATTGCCATATTCCATTGAATTGTGAATTGCCCAAAAAATGAAGCTGTCGATAATGGAATTGTACGTAATTTTTTATCTGACAAAACAAGTGATGGCAAGAGAAAATCATTCCAAATCCAGATCATATCAAGAATCATCACAGTAACTGTAACAGGCTTTAATAAGGGAAATACAATTTTCCAAAAAACCCTAAATTTGTTGCATCCGTCAATAACAGCCGCTTCTTCAAGAGACCTCGGTATCGCTTTGATAAATCCATGATATAAAAACACAGCCATACTTGCTCCAAATCCTAAGTTCATATATACCAGTCCAGATAAAGAATTAATAAAAGGCAAGCCTGTTGCTCTAGACATAGAACTCATAACCTGCATCAATGGCATCATCAATGTTTGAAAAGGTATAAGCATAGTTGCAACGAATACCATAAATAAAACTCTACTAAACATATGATCTACACGTACAATCATCCACGCTGCCATTGAGGCTAGAATTACAATAACAAAAAGTGACGCTACTGTAACAATAAAAGAGTTTTTAAAGGCATTAATAATATTCATTTTTTCCATTGCTTCAGCAAAATAGATAAAGTCCAAATGATTCGGAAGAGATAACATGTTTTCATATAGTTCAGCCCTGTTTTTAAAGGCATTGGTAATAACAATATAAATCGGAGATAAATAGATCATGCAAAGAACTATAAATCCTATTTCTGCGAATATCTTAACTGTTTTTTTCATTACATGGATACCTCCTTTTTCTTAGTAATAGCAACTTGAACCAAAGTAATAACTGCAACGATAATAAAGAAAATCATTGCTTTAGCCTGGCCGTAACCATAGTTATTCAAAGAAAAAATCTCATTATATATATTCATGGCAAACATTTCTGTTGCATTATTGGGACCACCACCTGTCAGGGAAAAATTCACATCAAATATTTTAAAACTCATCGATAAGGTTAAAAATAAACATATGGTAATTGACTGCATAATCATCGGTAATTTTATATGCACTAATAAATGCCAAAAACCGGCTCCATCAACTTTACCTGCTTCGATTACATCTTCAGGAATAGATTGTATTCCCGTAATATATATAATCATGACATAGCCTGCCATTTGCCATGTTGATACGATAACAATAGCTAATAGAGCTAAATCTGGATCGGTTAGCCAATTAAAAAATATGTCCGTCATTCCGGTCATCTCACCTAGTGACCGCATCATATCTGAAAAGATAAACTTCCATATATAACCCAGAATCAATCCTCCAATCAGATAAGGCATAAAAAGCATGGTACGCCCTAGATTTCTGAGTTTCAACTTACTTGTTACAATTAAGGCAAATGCAAAGCCTAATATATTTATAACTACAACAGCTAAAACAGTATAGTATAATGTGTGGTACGCTGATGTAATAAAACGTTCATCACTAAACAGTTTAATATAATTTTCAAAACTTACATATATTTTGGGATTTAGAGGCATTCCATCCCATGAAAAGAAGGAATATCCAATTCCCATAAAAAAAGGAATAATCACTACACTAATAAAAACTAACGTTAATGGTAAAACAAAAAGCAAGTACCAAAACAAATCTTTTCTTTTTCGCATTAAGAGCCTCCAATCATGCACTAAAATTTCAAAGAAATCTAATGCCGTCAATATGCATTAGATTTCTTCTTCAAATAATATGCACTTCGTTTTTTTACTTACCTGCTTCAACAAAGGCTTCTGATAGCTTTGTCAATAATTCATCGGCATCCATATCTGTTGTAAAAAATTCCTCAGCTACCGGAACCAAATACACATCCACGATTCCTGCCGGCCAATATGTTGACATCGGCCAATCAATCGTCTTGCCTTCCGCTGTATATCTAGCAACTTCTGCCGATAAAGGGTCTAGGTTAGTACTTTCAACAGATTTCAAAATTGGAATAAATCCAAATTCTTCACTTAAATATCTTTGACCGTTTTCACTTGTATATAACCATTCAAGAAAATCTTGTCCTGCTTGAATCTCTTCTGCTGATGCCTGTGAGTTCACATACCAACTTGATGGTACGCTTACAGCAATGCTATTATTACCTGCAATTGGTAAGGGCATCATCCCCATCTCAAAGTCCATATCATAATCTGCAAACATTCCATATACCCAGTTTCCTTGATGAATTGAGGCTGTTTTTCCGGTCGCAAAATCACCTGTTTGTATATCATAATTTACATCTAATGGACTAACTGAATTTTCACGAACATCTACCATAAGTTCTGCAAATTCTACAAATTCTTCAGAATCATTCATTGTTACTTCACCTGCAATTAAGTCTTCTGTAAACGTCTTTGGATCGTCCACTAATGCAAACGGTGTATTAAGAATATGTCCTATCATGAAATAACTTTCTTGAGATAGACTAAATCCATTAATCCCTTCTGCTTGCTTCTCTTTTAGCATTGCTTTAAAAGCATCAATGTCAGTAACAGTCGACGGGTCAATCATCGATTTATTATATACCACCCCGAAGCCTTCCACTGTATAGGGAACTCCAACAAGTTTTCCATCCATAACATCTGCCATACCATCCGCAATGTCATCGGCAAAAGAGATATCACTTAGATTCGCTAAATACGGAGCTAACTCTGAAGATTCAGAACCCGGAGCCAAACTAAATACCGTTGGACCTTGATTATTACTCAATCGAATACGTAACTGTTGAAGATAATCATCTCCTGTTGTCCCCCATACCTCAACTTCAACGCCTGTCTCTTCTTCATAGTCTATTGCCAAGGCTTCAAGTTGATCGATGATCTCTACTTTTGATTGAAAAACAACAATCTTATCTGCAGAAGCTGTTACGTTTGAGTCTGTTTGTGCAGATGAATTAGAAGATGCGTTGTCTTTCTCATTTGATATCTCACCATTATCTGATGCACCACCACATGCTGTAAATAACACGCTGACTAATAACAATACTACAATTAATCCACTTACATTTCTTTTTGTTTTCATATTGCCCTCCTAAAATTTTGATTAGTAAAACGTTATACCAAGATTATAGGCTCGACTTTTTTCTTTATCAACCTTTTTATATAAAATATACAAAAAAATAGTGTAAATCATCTTTTTTTTGATGTTTACACTATTTTATACAATGTTTTCAATCTCTTTATACTGAACCGTTTATTTTTTTTACTATATTATATATCTTTTTACCGATGTTTTATCTCCTTATTTTACTTACTTATTTGGTGTTGAATTACGCCAAACAACCTTGGCCTCAATGGATATATCATCAACATTTGTTTTC
Organism: uncultured Eubacteriales bacterium; assembly: GCA_964563505.1. Lineage (GTDB taxonomy): Bacteria > Bacillota > Clostridia > Lachnospirales > Vallitaleaceae > UBA1351. The sequence continues at coordinate 17,917 of CAZLXW010000034.1, read as the reverse complement.
CCCTTTATATATTCAATAAGATACTTAGCCACGATAAATCCACGTTCGTATTTTGGTATATCCACTGTTGTAAGGTCCATTGCCTCTGCTAATTGAATATTATCAAAGCCTGTTATTGCAACATCTTCGGGAACACGATATCCATTTTCTTCTAAGGCTTTAATAGCCCCAATTGCCATATTATCATTAGCACACACAAAGACTTCCGGAACATCTTGACTAATAATAAAAATCTTCGCTGCTAAATATCCGCTTTTTTCTCTATAATTTCCTGCATAATAATCATTTTGGCTAAATACTATATTGTTAATTTCAAGCACATCTTTAAAGGCTTTATAACGTTCAATATTATCAAGCGTATGTTCAGGCCCTGCAATAAAGGCAAACTTTTTATACCCTTTGTCTACAAGCCCTTGTACCATTTTTTTCATGGGTGTATAATTATCAATAATAACACTTTTTATATGAGGATTGTCTATTTTTCGGTCCATAACAACAATTGGATATTTAATATTTGCAACACTTTCTAACAAGGTATCCGGAATTTTTTCATCAAGAATAATACTACCTGCGCTCATGTTATTGCGCATAAACTTCTCACAGGATTTTTCTGTAATTATAGCCAAATCATATTCATAATCATTAACACAATCACTAATTCCTTGAATGATTTTCAAATAAAAACTTCGATCAAAATCGCCAAAATTAAAGAGTATAACATTGCTTTTCCCTGATTTCAAAGCTCTTCCTGCACTATTAGGATAATAGTTTAACTCCTGACATATGCTTAGAACCCGCTCTCTTGTTTTGTCTCCAACATTTTTTTTACCATTTAACACATTAGATACTGTCGAAATAGAAACTCCTGATTTTTCTGCGACATCTTTTATTCCGCTCATAATAACCTCTTTTCATAGAACTATATATTTTGATTATACTATGTTTTACTAAAACCTCAATAGCTTTTTACTATTCTTTCGGTTTTACTTGACAAACATTTTATTATTGAATATAATTCTATAAAGACAAAGGCGTCTAATCTGTTATAAACGGATTAGGCGCCTTTTTGTCTTATCATAGCCAAATATGGTTTATGGAAAGAGAGGTTCCTTCATATGATAAAAATGGAAAATATCAACAAGTTTTTCGGTGATTTACATGTATTAAAAGATGTTAATCTCGAAGTTGCTGAAGGGGAAAAACTGGTTATTATCGGACCTTCAGGCTCTGGAAAATCTACAACAGTACGTTGCATGAATTTTCTCGAACAACCCACAAGCGGTCATATCTATATTGATAATCAAGAACTTACATCCAAAAACAAGACCAAACTTGTTCGTTCAACAACATCAATGGTGTTTCAACAATTTAATCTCTACCCTCATATGACGGTACTAAAAAATTTGACCTTAGCACCAATGAAACTTCATCAAAAAAGTAAACAAGAAGCTGAAAAAACAGCATATCATTATCTTGATGTCGTAGGGCTTAGAGATAAGGCGAATGTTTATCCCACCACTTTGTCCGGTGGTCAACAGCAACGTATTGCCATTGCTCGGGCACTTTGTGCTGACACGAAAATCATTCTATTTGATGAACCCACATCCGCACTAGATCCAGAAACAATTCAGGAAGTTTTGGATGTCATGGTTAAGTTAGCCGGAGAAAACATTACAATGGTTGTTGTAACCCATGAAATGGGATTTGCCCGCCAAGTAGCCGACCGCATCGTATTTATGGCTGATGGAGAAATCATTGAAGAAGGAACACCGGAACATTTTTTCAACAATCCTGAGAGCGAAAGATTAAAGCAATTTCTCGGGAAAATTATACGATAAATTAAGGAGGATACGTTATGAATTTATTAAAAAAACACTTTACATTATTACTTAGTTTGATTATTTTAACACTGATTATTATGGGATGTGGCACTGAGGAAACAGCACCACCTGAAGATGTATCAGGATCCGCTGAAGAAGTATCTGACGACTCGACAACTACTGAAATGGATTATCCGGCAGGTATCCAAGCCATCATTAACAACGGAACTCTTCGTGTCGGTGTTAAAAATGCGGTGGTTGGATTTGGTTATCAAGATCCTCTTACTCAAGAATATACCGGTTTAGAAATCACTCTAGCAGAAATGATTGCAAGTGAACTCGGCGTTGATACAGAGTTCACTCCAGTTACAGCTGCAACGCGGACCGCCTTGTTAGACTCCGGGGATTTAGATGCTGTCCTAGCAACATTTACAATCACGGATGAACGAAAAGAAAATTGGGATTTTTCGACTCCATATTATACAGACTATGTGACCGTGCTTGTAGAAAACGCTTCCGGTATTGAAACGCTTGAAAATCTTGTTGGTAAAAAAGTCGGTGTCTCTTCCGGTTCAACTTCGGCAAAAGCTCTCGTAAAGGCCATGATTGAAGATGGATATATTGGTAGTGATGCATTTGACGAAGAGACTTTTGATGCTTCCACTTGGACGGAAGATATATCATTTCAACAATATGATGACTACCCAACAATTTCAACAGGACTGAGTGCCGGTGAAATCGATGCATTTTGTGTAGACAAATCGATCTTAGCGATTTACAATACCGAAACCCGTTCATATATTGATAATCAATTTGCTCCACAAGATTATGGTGTAGCAACAAAAAAAGATTCTGATCTTTCTGATTATATTGACAAGTTAATCGGTAGTTGGCTTGAAGATGGTACTATTGAAACATTGATTTCTGAAAATGGTTTAGAGTAATTGGAGGCGTAATTATGTCAGGTTTATTTTCAATAGATGCATGGGAAAAAGTATGGGTTTTTAAAGAAACCTTTGTAATTGGATTTTTAAACACCATCACTTTAGCCTTTTTTGCTTTAATATTATCATTGATTCTAGGAATACTCTTCGGCCTTATGGCCACAAGTGAAAAAAAAGGTCTGATGATTTTAGGGCGCATCTATGTGGAAATAATCCAAAACACGCCCTTAATCTTGCAATTAAGTTTCCTGTATTATGCCTTGGCTTTTTCCGGAAACAGTATTGGTATCATACCAACAGGAATCATCACCTTAGGCTTCTATCATGGTGCGTATATGGCTGAAGTTGTTCGCGCAGGTATTGAATCCATTCCAACTGGCCAATTTGAAGCGGCTCAGTCTCAAGGCTTTGATTATATCGGAAAAATGTATTACATCATTCTTCCCCAAAGCATTAAGATTATTCTTCCTCCTATGGTCAATCAGGTTGTGAATTTGATCAAAAACACATCCTGCCTTTATATAATAGGCGGTTCCGATTTAATCTCATTAACTTATAGCTTTGTTACTGGGGCTTCAACAGGAGGCGCCTATGCACCTGCATATTTTTTAACCGGAATCTTATTTTTTATTATTTGTTATCCTTTATCTTCACTTGCAAGCGTATGGGAAAATTCCTTGAAAATGCGTGATCAAAAAACAATTGATTTACCAGCAGAAGGGACGGTGAATGGATAATGAGTACACTCGAAGGAAGTCTATCAATTTTGAAAAATCCGGCCATACTTGTGTATCTTTTAAAAGGTATCGCCTTTACCATTGTTTTATCCGTAGTTGCCGTTGTTCTGGGAATGCTCATTGGTTCTTTACTTGCTTTAGCAAGAAATTATTGCAACTCCGCAAAAACACGTATTTTCAAGTGGCTTGCCACATCATATATTGAAGTTTTTCGAAACACACCCTTATTGTTATGGATTTTTATTTGTTTAGTTTTTTTCCCCGTGCCTAAAATCCTTTCCGGCCCAATGCTCGGCCTGTCTTCAGTTGAAGTCAAGCTACTCGTCAAGGCATCTGCTGCCTTAATATTATTTACTTCATCGGTTATCGCAGAAATTGTACGCGGTGGTTTAAATTCTGTTGCACAGGGACAATTTGAGGCCGGATACTCACAGGGTTTTTCGACAATACAGGTTATGATGTATATTGTTTTACCACAAGCCTATCGAAAAATAATACCAACCCTTTTAAGTCAAGTGATTACCACAATAAAGGATTCATCATACTTAGCCAATGTTGCTGTTATTGAATTGATGTCACGTGTAAAGACATTACTCAGTTCTGCAAACAACTATAACGGTACAGGAACGGTCAACGTTTCAGATGTTTTTGTTCTCTTTGGATTTGCAGCCTTGATTTACTTTATTATTAACTTCACCCTTTCTTCAAGTGTTCGTTACATGCAAAAACATCCTAGGAGGTTTTAGAATGGATAAATATGTTATTACTCTTTCACGTCAATTCGCTAGTTTAGGCCGTTCTATTGCAGAAGAAGTTTCAAACAATCTCAATATTCGCTTTTATGACCGCGACATTGTTGAAGCTACCGCCAAAAGAATGGGCCAACCCATATCCACCATCAGCAAACAAGAAGAAACGAATTCCTCACGTTTTTTTAAACGTAAATATCCTCTCGGAATGGGTGCAGCAAATATACAAGAGGAAATCTTTAACGTTCAAACAAATATTATTCAAGACTTAGCCGAAAGTGAATCGTGTATCATTGTCGGTCGTTGCTCAAATTATGTTTTAGAAGATCATCCAAATGCCTTTCATATCTTTATTTATGCACCTTACGAAGAACGCTTGAAAAACTGTATTAACATCTTAAAAATGAAACCCGGCGTCGCAAAAAAAATGCTTCATGATGTGGATCAAGCACGTGAAAATTATCGTTTACAGTATTGTAAAAATACCAATACCTTATACGACGGTTATGACCTTATGATTGACAGCAGTCGTTTTGGTGTTTCTAAAACGGCAAAAATCATATCAAATTTAATCGAATAAACTGCTTTACTTATCCTCTCTCCTGATTTAGTATAGAGTGTAGTAATACTAAACTCTGGAGGACAATATGAAAAAAGGTTTTGATTCAAAAAAATATTTAGAAGAACAATCAAAATATATACTTGAACGTGTTGATGATTATGACAAGCTATACCTTGAATTTGGCGGCAAATTATTATTTGATATGCATGCAAAGCGTGTATTGCCGGGCTATGACGAAAATGCAAAGCTTGATCTACTAAAAAAACTACGTGATAAGCTTGAAATTATCATCTGTCTCTATGCAGGAGACCTTGAACGTAATAAAATTCGCAGCGATTTTGGTATTTCTTACGACATGGATGTCTATAAACTTATTGATGACTTGCGAGCACAAAATCTTTGTGTTAATAGTGTTGTCATCACTCGATATGACAATCAACCTGCCGCTAACGTGTTTATAAACAAGTTGGCTCAAAAAGGTATCAAAGTATACAAGCACCAATCAACAAAAGGGTATCCAACTGATATCGATACCATCGTCAGTGAAGAAGGGTACGGTAAAAATCCATATATAGAAACAACAAAACCAATTATTGCTGTCACCGGTCCGGGCCCCGGAAGCGGAAAACTTGCAACATGCTTAAGTCAACTTTATCACGAAAACAAACGCGGAAACCATATCGGCTATTCAAAGTTCGAGACCTTTCCTGTGTGGAACCTTCCACTTAAACATCCGGTTAATATTGCCTATGAAGCTGCCACTGCAGACTTAAAAGACGTTAATATGCTTGACTCTTTTCATATTGATGCCTATGACCAAGTTGCTGTCAATTATAACCGTGACATGGAGACCTTTCCGGTTCTAAAGCGTATTATCGAAAAAATTACCGGAGAAGATTCACATTATCAGTCTCCGACAGATATGGGGGTAAACTGTATTGCAACCGGAATTATTGATGATGATATTGTACGCGAAGCTTCGCGTCAGGAAATCATCCGTCGTTACTTTAAAACCAGCTGTGAATATAAAAAAGGCTTAACCGATCATGAAACCATTGATCGCATTAAGCTCATTATGGATGAGATGAAGATTAAAATCACAGATCGTTCTGTTGTTGAACCCGCTTGGAACTATGTAAAAGAACTTGAACTTTCACATCCAGAGCAGACGTCTCATCACGTTGTCTCTATCGAGATTTGTGCGGGGCATATTATCACAGGACGAACCAGTGATATCATGGATGCCTCCGCTGCTGCAATCCTCAATGCCGTTAAGCATTACGCAAAAATCGAAGATGATGTTCATCTTCTTGCGCCAGCAATTTTAGATCCGATTATTCGACTAAAAAAAGAGAATCTTGGCAATCATTTTCCAATTCTTAATAGCGAGGAAGTATTACTTGCCCTAAGTATCAGCGCTGCATTTAATCCCATTGCCCAAGTCGCTCTTGATAACTTAGGGAAATTAAAAGGGTGTCAAGCCCATTCCACAAGTATACTCAGTACAAATAACGAAAGTACCTATCGAAAGCTTGAACTTGAATTCACTTGTGACCCTGAGTTTTCATCGGATAGTTTATATTATAATGATTAATGGTGATTTTGTTGGAATGTATGCTTGGCTTTTTCAGCATACATTCGACGATCAGCTTCTCGCATCATGTCCGGAATATTTTTCATTTCTGAATACCGTGAGTACCCAATCGATAAAGCAACAGAGCATTTATGATTTTCAATTTGAATCGGTCTTTTAAACTGGTTTAAAATGATGGCTTGCCGCTTATGAATGTCTCGCTCATTTTTAACATTGCCTTGAAGAATGACAAACTCATCACCTCCGATACGTGCAACTACATCAGCATCTTCGACACAGGCATTTAAGCGTGCTCCTATAGCGACAAGCAGCTGATCGCCTACATCGTGTCCCATGGCATCATTAATCTCCTTAAATCCGTCTAAATCAATAAACAAAATAGCAAAGTCCGAGTTCCCCTTGAGATATAATTCTTCAAAACTATATAACATATCCAGAAAATAGCGTCGATTTGGCAGTTCAGTTAGTGCATCATAATGAGCTAAGGTAAATAATCTCTTTTCGAGTTCTTTTTGCGCCGTAACATCATGAAAGCTAACGATTATTCCCATGAAACCATATGCATCATTTTCTGCAATCGTCGCACTATATATTGTTTTTACTATCTGCCCTTCTTTTGTTAGAAGTTCAGCTTCTTGATTCGTTAGTTGCTTATTTTGAAAAAACTTATCCACTTGGTTTTGATCAAAGCGATCTCTGTTAAAAAAACGAATAAGCTCTTCATCCACCATCTCGTCTAGTTCATAATGCAAAAGCTCTAACGTGGCTTTATTGCAACTTTGAATAACACCCTTTTTATTAAGAACGATTAAGGCATCACTAATAATATTAAGAATGAATTCCGACGCCTCGAGAGAATTTTTTCTAAATACGTCAAGTTTGAAAATAATAATCCAATAGCTAAAACAAAAAATCATAAGGAAAATATTTGTCATTGGCGGAAAAAAATCTGTAAACATGGGAATCACCAAATCCGATAAAACCCCAATAAAAATAAGCACACCATCAACAAGCAAAAATGCAGAAATAATCCGTTTAAAATGCTGTGATGCTATTGTTCTTGTCCATAATGTTAATATATATGCGCAAACGCCTACACCAATGAATATATAACCTACATAAAGCCAATACAAGATATTATCAATGCGATTATGATAGGTCCATCCCATTCCACTTGTACTTTGAACTAAATCAATTGCTCCGGATGTTGTTGTTCCCAACATATTCATAATAAATAACACGACAGGGATCATCCAAATGAGTAAATGTTGAACAACCTTTGGAATCCTTACCTGATGTCTTGATAATTCAAGAAAAAACCATATAAGCACACCCATAAACCCGATCCAGCCAATACTTCCTATCTTGAACCAAAACCAGGCTGTTGATTTATCCGGTGCGACGTAAAAAAACGTATAGGCAAATGCCCATACCCCTAATAGAAGACATTCGATTGCTGATGATCGATTGATTTTAGATTTTCTATCGATACTAATTGAATAGACTGCAATAAAAAGAAAAAATACTGCATTGGCAAACGAAATTAGTGATAATACATTTAACATGAAACCACCTCGTAGAACTAGTATACACTGAAAAAAAAGCCGTGTAAATCAAAAGATTCACACGGCAGATAGTATATATTTATTCAATTGTTATATTTGTTCGCTCCCCGATATACACACTGTCTTTTACTTGCACCCCTTGTATAATTGGGCTTTCTGCAGTATATTTTCCTAAAGAGGTAATACGTGCATAATAAGAAAATTCTGTTTTTTCTTCATTTTCTACCAACGGTTCTGAGCGTTTATAAATGTAGAAGCTTACTTTTTGATCTTCTACCTCACGGTACCAATACATGCCATCCCGTTGAAGACCCAATTCCCAAGGATTATCAAGAGCTTTTAACCCTGACGGAACGTAATCTGTCAATTGGTAACTATCGTCAATGGCTTGGCTTGCAACGTCCCAATCCAAAACAACTTTAACAATATCTCCTTCCTTGAAGCTTGTTTGTTCTTCCCCGGTTTGGTAATTGTAATATCGACGTGTGACACTAACATTTTCTTCCTGAGTCTTTGATGCAACAAGATCAGTCATATATGTTGCTGTCACGGCCATGTCTCCTTGAACATCTATAATGTCTAACTGCTCTACCGTGGCACTTGGGATTGTAATTGTTTGCGGCCAACCATTTTCTAAAACAATGGTTTTTTCTTGGCCATTGTATTGGTAAGTGACTTGCCCGGTTGTTGCCTCGCGTTCTTCCAGTTCATCAAGAATATATTGATATAAATGGCTATGAATCGGCACATCTTTGTTAAAATGCCTTGTTAAATAGGTATAAAATTGTTCATGTACCTCTTCTTGTGTTTTTGATGCAAGTAACATACCAAGCGCTGTTAATTCATAACTTTTTGCATCTGTTTCTGCTTGAATATAGGCTTGCTCTTCAAACTCTTCCAATTGTCCACTGACTGCTTCCTCATAGAGCTCTTTTGCTTTATATGTGTCCCCGATTGTCGCATAAGCTAATCCCAGATATAACTTGTCTTTTGCCGTTAGATTATCTAAGGATACGTAGGTCTGTAAGTCCAATAACACCGGTTCATCTAGTAGTGCTCGGCCATATAAAATCGCACCTTTTTCAATAAGCCCCGAGTCATACCAAGCATTTTCAAAATATTTGCCTAACATAAGGGCATTCACATCATCGCGAATCATGGGTAACATCAATACAGAGGTTTCAACATCTGCTTCTGCATAAGGTAATATTGCAATGCCACCTTGATCGGTTTGATATTCATTGAAATCGACCTGATCAATTGTGACTTCTTGATTAAAAGTCTCATTCAATTGTTTCCTTGCTTCCTGAGCTAAGTACTTCTGGTCAACGCGTTTGCCTCCTGAATAAGCGATGCTATATAAAGTCGGAAGATATTGACCACGACCTTGGTCTGTAAACGTAAGGCTTGTATCTCCGCTATCCCTTGTCACTATTTGTGTCTCTTGACTTAGTACATAATAATCAGAAACACTTTGCTCGTGATAAGTTTTATGCACTTGTATGGGAAGCATTAATCCATCGGCCTGGCCTGCGTCTGTTTGGCCGGTAATCGTCACTTCATATTGACCATCTTCTTGAAGATTTCCAAGGGGTATATTAGTGCGTTCAAATGCTTTTCCCGTAGCTTCATAGCTATCAACAACTTGACCGGCTTTTTCTAGTGAAACCGTATAGTCAATCATTGTACCTTCTTCTAATGCATTTCCATATCCCGTAATGCCAATCATAGGCTCATCACCGACAAGATAGGTTCGACTCACAGAGGTGTTTAAGAAAAACGGTAAGGATACATCTACATTTTCTACTTTGCTTCCGGCATTCAAGCTTTCTGATATAGCTGCTGCCATGACGCGCCATGAAGTGACATTGTCTGGTAGTGTAAATGTTAATGTTGCTTTTCCGCCTATATCAAATTTGACCGTCATAAATTCTGCCGTGTCCTTAAACTCTTGCCGGATGTTAGTTGAACCGGAACTTTTATTACCGCCACTATCGGCTGTATCCATGGCCACTGATTCTTCTATCGCTCCATCTTGAGCCATACCACCCATGCCCATGGCATAGCCTCTATATCCATGGTTTTGGTTCATATGAGATGGATAACTCATTCCAAATCCGCCATCAACATGACGGTATAATTCTTCGAGCGGATTAATCTCCATATCGCTAAGTGCTAAGAGTGCTTCATCAACCAAACTGATATTGACGACACCTTCACTTACCGCTTGTCGATTGCCATCCTCATCAATATACGTTCCTTCAATTGCTAAGTGAACCTCATCTCCGGGGCCATATGCTGATGCATTGGCTGTGACTTTTAAGTCGATTTCACGTTGTGTATAGTCATAGTTGACATTGGTTCCGGATGCTTCCACATAGGTTGTTCCATTGAAGAGAACGCCTTTGACTTCTATATTAGGAACAAAATCCGCTTCGAATGTGGTTGTATATGTTGGTTGGCTTAAAATATCCACAGTTTTGATACCGTTTTGTCCGCTTATGAACAAATATCTGCCCATGGTGTGGACTTCTTCATTATTCATAAAGTTAATCTCTACTTGATCATTTAATCTATAGTTTTCTTTATCTGTTTCAAGATGATACCACTCACCTTCATTTGGATAATATTCTCGTTCTCGACCAAAATAAACATTGGTCGTCATCTCACGATTTTTAGAATCATGGGTTATGACTTCTGCTGAATAATGCACGTTATTTTCTTCCGGTAAATGAAGGCTATACACCGCGTGGCCCTCTGCATCCGTGGTCATGGAAAACGTATCAAACTCTGTTTTTTCTAAGTCATAGCTATACTGTTTTTTGACCTCTTTGTTAATATAGTCATAATATTCACCTGTTTCGGTTCTGACCCATTCATTACGGTAAACAATACCTTGCAATGCATGACTTTCCACAGGTTCTGCCAAAAAGTCTTGTTCATCAGTGGCTGTCCCATTATTTAGGCGTTCAAGTGTAATGCCATGAACATCAACACTAATACTTCCTTGTTCGTCTTCTATATTTCCAGTCCTTGCCACATGAATGTCGTTAAAGAAGACACGGAAATAATCGTTAACATGGATATTTCCTGATTCAGGCAAATTTGCATATGCTGAAAAATAGTAATGCTGATCGCCTTGATGACCCACTTGATATTCCGGCCTAAACGTAATCTGATCTTGTCCTTTTACATCGGTTGTTCCTAATCCCTCAGTATAATCGATACCATTAATATTATAGTTATAATCTAAAAAAGAAACCGGTGTTCCTTCAAAAAATTCAGTTTGTAATGTATATTGAAGGGTGTTGCCGACAAAAATAGCTTCCTGGTCTTTTTCTACCTTCATCCTATAACTTGGCTTCACATAATTTTCAACTTGGATGTATGTAGAAGCAATAATTTCTCCATTATGTTTGACCGAGAGTTGGTAGCCACCTTGACTCAAGTGAGGTAAATCTAATTTACCCTCGAAGAATCCGTTATTGACCTCCACTGTGTCTGTTATATAACTCAATTCATCAACAGGGCTTGGAATAAAACGCCAAGCATAGTATCTGCCTTGAGTGATTTCAACCGTCACTTGTGTGGGTAGACTATCTTCATAACGATGTTGTAGAAAACCAAAAAAGTTCACGGTATCTTCCGGTTTATATAAATTTCGATCCGGTTTAAAATAAGTCCAGTATTCTTGGTTTTGATCCATGCCACCACGATAAGGTTCCATCATAGAGCCATAATTATAAAGCACCGCTTCTTTATTTCCGGCTGTCAAATGGTAAAAACTTGCCTTAGTTCCGTTCGAATTCTTCCCTATACGTACTAATCCTTCCTGATTTGTTCTTGCGCTTAAATCATTATCTAGATTCGTCACTTTTGCATTATTGATGGGCTCTTGGCTTGATAAATCATGCACCCAAAAAATATCTTCATCGGTTCCTGTTTGATAATAAAAGCTTAAATCTGTTACTTGTACAAATGTTTGAATGACTTGTTCGTCAAACGTCGCTTGAACTAGATAATAGCCTGCATCTAATGTATTCGGTAATTCTAAGAATCGAGGGTAACTATTATCCTGTACTAAGGTTTGTTCAAAATCCATGACGCCTTGTAATCCACTCGTGGATAGAGCTGCGTCATTCATGCCATAGTGTGACCACATTGGTACATCGGCGTAGTCCTTCAGATGATCTGTAAATTGTGTGACATTTCTATAGGCAAAAACGTCAATGTCCACAACTGCTTCTTCTATTTCTGCCTCTTCAAAGTAGTAATTCCATTCAAGACTTGGAACTTCGGATTCCGCAAATTCATGCATAAAACTTTGAAAATTCATGTAAAATGATGATGAATCCATTGTCTCATCCGCTTGGGTTTCAAAGCTAAAGTGTACATCCTCTTGAAGCGCTTTATCTGAACCGTCTAATGGCAATCCTGCCTTAAGGGTAACTGTGTATATGGTCTGTTTTTGAAGCTCCTTGGGAACAAAAGCAATAACACGTCCATGCTCTTCAAATTTCCCTTTGACTTCCGGTTCAATCTCAAAGTAATCCTCAACGTCCGCACCTTCATAGTTGAAAATCAATTCGATTCCCGTATTTACCGGTACATTGGTTGACTGATGTCTTGGGAAGTTTCCTAATAGGACAAAATCCGCTTCTGTGCGGTATGCCCATGTAATTCCATCCACATCAAAAATATAAGTTGTGTTGGGTTCTAATGCTTGATTTGGGGTAATGACAATGCCCTCTTCTTGTTCCGATAGTGTATATTCTACTGTCGGCCTTATGGTTAATGCTTCCTGTAGGGACTCAAGCGTTAAGTCGTCGCGCGTTGCATCCGTCTTAAAAACAAAAGCTGAATCCAGGGCAACGCCTGCTGTATCCATATGTGTTGGCGCAACAATATACCCATCCCTAAACTCGGCCGCAAAAACTTTTCCGGTATCTTGATTAAAGAAAAGTGCCGCTCCAACCGTAACTACAACTAAAATAATGGCTGTTCCAATACTTAAAATTCTTTTTTTCATGGTTTAATTCCCCGTCCTTTCTCTAAAAAACTTTACACTGATTAGACGCATGGTGTTTAGAAATGTTCCACTCTTTCACAATCTTCTATAGCATTATGATATATAAAGCACGTCTTGTTTTGATGGTCATTACCTTCTTCACGCATTCTTTTTCTTCTCTACTCTTAATGCATAGAAATAACGGACAACGGGATGCTTACCTTCCATTTGTTCTTTCATTGCCAACAATCGTTTCTTTCCTACTCGACGATCTATAAGCGCAAGGATATTAAGAAGAATATCCTCACTATCCAAACTACTTTCAATTGATTCTGCCAAAAAAATAGTGCTTATTTTATAAAAATCCGTTTTATATAGATTGGATTGCGCTTTCAATATGTTTTTTGCATAGGCCGCTTTCTTACGTTCTCTTACAATAATTTGAAGTCGTTCCTCTGGTATTTTATCATTCGTAGCACGAAGTGTCTCGATATCCTTTTGTGTCACCGTCAACGTAATATTAGGATCACTGATAATTTCTTGCTCCGTTTCATACCAAGTAATACCGACACTTTTCTCTTTCTTATTAAAGACTTCCTTATGATCGACAGTCAGAAAACATTGATTTGATTTCTCCGCTATATAACGATAACCTGACGGCAAGTAGGCAACCCTCTCTTTAAGACTTGGACTCAAGAAACTTTCCAATTGTTGCTTTAATTTATTCCAAACCATAATACCCTCCATGATATATTGTCAAGAAACAACATTAATTAGGACCGTCATCTCAACCGGAATAACTCCATCATCCACTATGAATTTAAGCGGATATGACTCTAAAAGCTGATCCGGTTTCCATATGAATTCCACTATTTTTCCAGGTACAAAATTTTGTGTATTAAAAATGGCTCCATTGGGCAAATTCTCCAACCGAAGGGTCATCGGGGGTTTTACTCCTTTAACAAAAGCATCTTTTCGAGCACTGGTAGAAAAAAAGGTCTGAAAACAGTTTCGGGCAATGGATAGTCTTCTGTTTTGGCGGCACCAAAATCTCGTATATCATAGTGTACTGTTTCTTTTAATAACTTCTCTTTATCAAAAGGGCACCCTGTTGCTTCTAATATTTGAAACATCGATCTTTCCTGTTCTAAAATTAAAATATTAATCTTTCAAATTCAAGACATCTCTATACTAGGCATTATGATTAGGAATTAAAACGAATTTACCTACATGCTTCTTTAAGCCAAATTCTTTTTGAGCTTCTACAATATCTTCTAGCGGAAAGGATTTAGCAAGAGCTGGTTTGATTTCTCCCTTTTCTATGGCTGATATAACATTAGGAAATACAGGTTCATCCCAACCAGTGCAACCAATCAAAGTAAGATCCTTTAAATAAAAATCTCTCATGTCCATCTCAACAATTGGGCCTGCAACATTATCAATGACTATATCTACAGATTTTTCACCTAATGCTTCCAGTATATCATTCCCATAGCCTACGACTTCATCTGCTCCATAGGATTTGACTTGTTCAATTTTAAAATCACCTCTTGCAACCCCACTGACATATGCGCATGGTATGGTACCAAGCTCAGCATCCGTCCAATCACAATCTACTGGAAATGCTTCTGTAGCTTCTATTTTTACATATTGGGCAAAGGCCCCATCAAAATCAGATGCCATCCATATATTTTCCATAGAATCATAGCCTTCATTACGAATACATGATCTGATCAAAACTCTTTTGCCCATTAGGCCTTTATTTTTTTCATCTTTTACTTCTACAACTTCTCCACAGCAATCTGTTCCTTGTATAAATGGGAATGGTGTCGCTTCACTCCACCCGCCATCACCTTCACTAGCTACTTCAGCCAATTCTTCATCCGTCGCTGTAAGATTATCTGTACTTGTGGTTACTTTTGATGAATACCAACCAAGTCTAGTATTGATCTCAGTATTATTAACACCTGCAGCTAATACTTTAACTAATACTTCCCCTTCATCAATTGATGGAATTGGGACATCTTTATAGACTAATTGATCATAACCACCATTACCGACTGTAACAACCGCTTTCATGGTTTTATCGCCTTCTTTAATTTCAAATCGATCTTTCTTATTATTAATCACACTAGTTCCTCCTTTACATAGTATAACCTCTGTGTAATTATATCAGCTATAGAACTTTTTAGCATACGAAAGATTTTCATACCACTAAAATCTTATTGTTATTTGTAATCATTTTGACTACATCTAAATCTTAGCCATACTATTTAATGCTAGTCCTCTTAATGTTCTAATTACTTTGAAAATTTTCAGAAAGAAAGGACAGAAGCTCCCTTAGGAAATTTGCCTTCTGTCTCTATACTGTCTCGACATGTGTGTGGATGCATGGTCGCATACATATTTCGATTCCTACATTTTCTTCACGTACACAGTACTTCTTCCTTGACCAACTTTCTCAACATACCCATTTTCTACCAGTTCTTTTAGTGCTTTCTCTATTGTTTTCGGACTGATATCAGGATTTAGAATATGAATATCGCTCTTTGAAAACTTTCCGAGCTTAACATCAAAGACTCTTTTCACTCGCTCTGACTTACTAATAGATTTATCTATCAATAACTCAACTCGCTCTGAGAACTCCTTATATGTTGCAAGAATCACTGATAAATAATACTTGATGAAGGGTTTGTAATCGTTTTCACCTTCATGCCAACCTTTCGAACTCAGTAATAATGATTCATAATAGTTTTCTTTCGTTCGTTCAATATGCATTTCAACACTTATATATTTCCCCACAATATAACCACTGCGATACATAAACAATAACGTTAATAGCCTACTCATTCTACCATTACCATCTCTAAATGGATGAATCGATACGAAGTCAAAAATAAATGCTGCAATCAATAATAATGGATCAATCTCTTTTGCATCTATGGCTTTTGAAAAAGTATCACACAACTGTCTCAGCATATCAGGCGTGAATGCAGCAGGTGCTGGTTTGAATCTGATGGACTTTTCTCCATCTTCATTCTCTTCTTCTATTATATTATCTACGTTCTTAAACTTGCCCCCATCCGGTGCAGAGCTATATGTATAGAGATCTCTATGTAATTGCAATATATGATTCGGCGTTGGGTAAATATATTCATAACTATCATGAATCAACTCCAAGACTTGCCTATATCCTGCTATTTCTTCTTCGTTTCGGTTTCTTGGTTTTGTTTTTTTCTCAACAAGATCCTTTAGACGTTTATCGCTGGTGTGTATTCCTTCAATAGCATTCGATGCATTAGTGCTTTGGATCTTAGCAACTTCCAACATTTTTTTTAGCACATCTGAACTTGCCTCGATATATAGTGACTGCTTTCCTTTATGTTCATGAATCGCTGACAACAAACTTACTATTTCTCGGTCAAAAAGCTGTTCATCTAATCTAGTATAATCAAACTCTCTCATAAAAATTCTCCTCCTCAAATATTTTTCTCCTATTATTATAGCATTAATAGGAGAAAATCGCAAAAATAGGAGATAACACAAAAATAATGAAAAAAAGGCAGATTTCTCTGCCTAATAACTTGAACCGCCTTGCTTATATTGATTATAATACTTTGTTAAGCACCAAAACCGTCTCCACATGTGTGGAGGTGGTTACTGCTATTCTTCATTCACTACACATTTACTTCCAACAGAATCGGTGTATGATCTTGTCGAACACCGGAATCTAGCATCTCCGATTTAATGACTTTGTCCGCCAATCGGTCACTCACAAGCCAATAGTCAATTCTCCAACCCGAATTATTGATTTTACTTGTTTTAACCCTTTGTGCCCACCAGGAATACATGCCTGTTACATCACCATGTATATATCTAAAGGTATCTGTAAATCCTTTATTGAGCAGATTGGTAAAACCTGCACGTTCTTCATCGGTAAAGCCTGCTGACCTATGATTGCTTTGTGGATTTGCTAAATCAATCTCTTTATGGGCGACATTGTAGTCCCCTGTTGCTATGACCGGTTTTTCTCCATCTAAATTTTGAAGATATTCGGCGTATTTCTCATCCCAAATTTGCCGTTCTTTCAATCTTCGCAGACCATCTCCGGCATTCGGTGTATATACCTGCGTCAGATAAAATTCTCCGAAATCTAAAGTGATTATTCTTCCTTCTACATCCATGGTATCCGGAGCTCCGATTGTTGGATAAAAAACTTCTGGATTGTAATTGTCTTTATATAAAAACATGGTTCCTGCATAACCTTTTCTCGCAGGTTCCTGAGAAGATCTCCATGTATAAGTGTATCCTTTAAAATACTTCTCTAATTGTTCTATATGTTTTTTACTCGGTCCCTTACCTGGTAACTTGGTTTCTTGCAAAGCAATGACATCTGCATCCTCTGCCAAAATGGTCTCAATGACTTGTCTTGTAAGCACCGCCCTATTTGAATCACTTGTTAAGGCTGCATTTAGTGAGTCTATGTTCCATGAAATAAATCTCATCGTGTTCCTCCTTTATGTTTTTGATAGTCTCTTAGAATTACACACCGAAAAGACTAAAAACGGCAAATACCCTTCATCAATGATGTGGCATTGCCGTTTCTATGCTATAGTGTCAAAGCATTTTAGCCCTTAAGAAATACCTTCAATTGAGGTATCTTTATTTTAAGCCATAATAATGCTTATGTCTATTCCTTGTATCAAATTTTATATTATAAGTCTTTAACTGCTTCAACAACCGCTTGTGCAGTCATGCCTAACTCTTCATACACCTTTTCTCCCGGAGCTGATGCGCCAAATCGGTCTAGGCCGATGACTTTTCCATCTAATCCAACATATTGGCACCATCCAAATGTTCTCGCTGCTTCCATCGCCACACGCTTTCTCACGTCTTTTGGTAGTACACTTTCCTTGTATTCATCGGATTGTGCATTAA
>CAZLXW010000033.1:0-42275 GCA_964563505.1 uncultured Eubacteriales bacterium | reverse complement strand
AAACATGGGATTCAAAGCACTGATTTTTCGGGCTTTGTAATTCCGAGAGACTATTTTTATATTATAGGAGGTTGACCATGAATCATGAGTTAGTCATTGTTTTAGACTTTGGTGGACAGTATAATCAGTTAATAGCAAGACGTGTACGTGAAGCCAATGTTTATGCTGAAGTAATGCACTATGAGACACCCATTGAAGAAATCATTGCGCGTAATCCAAAAGGGATTATCTTCACCGGAGGACCCAGCGTTGTGTATGAAGAGAGCGCACCCAAAATAGATCCCAAAATATTTGACGCAGGTATTCCCATCCTCGGCATATGCTATGGTTCTCAACTCATGGGATATACATTAGGAGCCGAGGTGACAAAAGCACCTCAGCGCGAATACGGCAAGACAGATATGGAAGTAGATACAGACCATATTCTTTTCAAAAATGTATCTAAAGAAACGACTTCTTGGATGAGCCATACATATTTTGTAAGTACGCCTCCAGAAGGTTTTGTGGTTACGGCAAAAACGGATACATGTCCGGTAGCCGCTATGGCTAACGAAGAGAAAAAACTCTATGGTGTTCAATTCCACCCGGAAGTAAACCATACACCGGAAGGTCAAAAAATGTTAGTCAACTTTTTGATTGATGTGTGTGGATGTAGCCAAGATTGGATTATGAGCGATTTTGCAGAAGAACAGATTGAAAAACTTCGTAAAAAAATCGGCGATAAAAAAGTACTCTTAGCTTTATCAGGTGGGGTTGACTCATCGGTAGCAGCTGGTCTTATTCATAAAGCCGTCGGCAAACAACTTACCTGTATCTTCGTCGATCATGGTTTGCTTCGTAAAAACGAAGGGGATGATGTCGAGCGTGTCTTCGGGGAAGAATTCGATATGAATATCATCCGAGTCAACTGCGAAGATCAATTCCTAGGAAAATTAGCCGGTATCGATGATCCTGAACAAAAGCGTAAGATCATTGGTGAAGAATTCATCCGTGTCTTCGAAGCAGAAGCAAAAAAAATCGGAACCGTTGACTTCCTTGTTCAAGGAACGATTTATCCAGATGTTATTGAGAGTGGAACTAAAGACGCAGCCGTTATCAAGAGTCATCATAATGTAGGTGGACTACCTGAACATGTGGATTTCAAAGAAATCATCGAACCCTTACGTGACCTCTTCAAAGATGAAGTGCGTAATGTGGGCCGTGCCATTGGCATCCCTGAGTTCTTAGTGGCAAGACAACCCTTCCCAGGACCGGGCCTTGCTATCCGTGTCATCGGAGCCATCAGTAAAGATCGATTAGACATTCTTCGTGAAGCTGACTTTATCTTCCGAGAAGAAGTTAAAAAAGCCGGTATCTCAGCCGGATTAGGTCAATACTTCGCTGTACTGACCAACCTAAGAAGTGTAGGCGTCATGGGCGACGAACGTACCTATAGCTATACCGTTGCACTACGTTCCGTCGACACATCCGACTTCATGACCGCAGACTGGTCAAGAATACCATACGATATCCTTGCAAGAGTAAGTAACCGTATCGTAAACGAAGTCGATCACGTCAACCGCATCGTGTACGATATAACAAGTAAACCACCAGCAACAATCGAGTGGGAATAATCGCGAAAAGCAAAGAACTGCATAGATATAATAGGAAAGTCATCCGTCAAGCTTGCTTGTAAGGGTGGCTTTCCTATTATAGATATATAGGGCGCAGCCCGCGTAGTGGATGTGAGCGTAGTGAACATCCACTACGCGGGCAGGTCGAAAGGGTGAGAATTAGCAAGATATTAGTTATTTGTTGAAATATAGTTGAATTATGTTGATAAGTAGAGGTTTTCCTTTGGCTGATTATTATGATTATTACCACGACAATGGCTATCTTCAAAAAGAAGCTGATCGGTTACAGATCACAAGAGAATATGTCATGTACCGTGAGTGCGAATATGTGGAAGAGAAGCTTCATGAAAAAGTTCAGGCTGAATATAAAGAGTTCATGACTAAGGTTGTTGATATGACACCTTATAAAATGGGGAAACTGTTGACCGAGATAGCTTTGAAGATGCAGGTATTCAGTATCTTTAGGTATCAGGATTGTTTTAGTATGGATGATATGAAGTTGTTGCAGGAAGTGGATAATCTGCTTGATCGGGTTTATGAATAGCATGATGGTTCGGTTATAAAAGGTGATGATGAACATGTTTTGTGGGCTAAGACGATGGAGTGTTTGTGAAAGGTGGTTGAAGATGAACGAGGTGAAGAAGTCGTTGAAGATGATGCCTTGGAGGCATAAGATTATTCTTGTGGTAATACTTCTTGTAGGAATTCTTATGTTGTCACTTACGAGCAGCTCCATTTGGTAATGCTAAAGAGTATATTGCTCTACACAATGCTTACGTTCGCTTCTTATTTAGATTACAGAATTAGAATAATACCGGATTGGATGCACATAGTTATAATAGTAATCGGATTCATAAATATTAATTTGGCTAAAGGATTATTTGGTCTTGTGATTTCACCATCACCTTTTCTAATTATGGTGTTAATTCATAACGGAAGTATTGGTGGAGGTGATATTAAACTGATTGGAGCGACAGGCTTTGTAATGGGTTATGCTAAAACGTCAATGGCTTGTATAATATCTATGGCACTTGCCATATTATTCTGTAGCTTGTATTATTTTGGGAAGAGGAAAGTTAATGATCAATCCTTTCCGTTTGCACCATTTTTTCAGATTGGATGTATAATAGTAATGGTTACAGGAGGCTTGTAGTGGGTAAGAGACAAAAGAAGAATTACATAGGGCAATACTGCAAGATTTGTGGAGAGATTAAAGTAAATGAAAAATTTAATGGAAAAGGCCACAGAAGACATATCTTTAAATCCTGTTCAAAACTATCTGTTGAAAAACGAAACGAACTCGTTAGAATGCGTAAAATAGTTGACATTGAGTTAAGTGAATTTTATCTTTCAAAGAAAGACAGGGATCTATTAAAGAAATATAGTAAAGATAAAAGTGTTCTGAAAAAGTTGGTGAATATGCGGCAAAGGTACTCGAATATGCCAATACAAGGTATCAGGAAATGCAGGATGCAAAAAGGTTAGAAGAAGAAAGCTATGATGATTTCTTAGATGATTACTATGAAGACATAGAAGGCTTTGATGATGATATAAATTTTAAAGAAGATGACTTGCCACTTTAACTGATAGGGCGTTTGTAACACATAGGCAAATGGGCTTTTTTGTACGTTAACCCAGATTGTACTAGCCTACAAACTTTGATTTGTCGCGACTCTGATGAAACAACCGATTGAATACTTTATGAAATGTAACAGCATATTAATTATAGTTATGTTGAAAATCATTCAGTACACTGCTTGAGGATTTTCAAAGGTATAAAGATGGGTTGACATTAGGAGTAATTGGGTCTTTTTTGTATTCAGAGGTTGTTCGAAGAATCAGAAAAATGAATCTTTTCCTTGACAAAATCTTCCACCATGTTATGATTATATCAACTACATATTGGACTCAGTTTGTTAAAATGGGATGATATGCTATGTCGACAGTTTTGTTTGCAAAGTGTTTTGGAAAATTTTGATGAAGTTAACATTTTTATGATGTTTGAATCCCTGATGAATCAAGAACTCCTTGATGTTGTTTAGGTTTCTTCAATGCTGATTTCCTATATGAGAATAACATTATGGAGGTTTTTTTATGTTTAAAAATCAAGTTGAGAAAGTGTTTACTGTATTACTAGGAGGACCAAGTGGTGTTGGGAAAACATATATTTTTACCATATTGGTTGATGAGGATTATTCAGATGGTGTAGGTCAATTCACAGGTCCAGGAAGTACAAGTAATTATCAATCAGAAGCTGAAATTGATCCCTCGAGAGACACCGCTCAAATTCAATTAGAACTTCATGAGTTCAATGATGTTAAAGAGTTTGTTCTTAAGGAACTGGTTCCAGCATTAGTTTCAGAGAGTAAAAATGTCATTGCTAGTTTACCTGTTGATGATGAAATAGCTTTCACGAATAACCTAAAAAAAGCAATCATTAAGAGATCGGTTTTTAGTAAGGCATTCAAAGTTCACAGATTATTAGTAACGAAAGTAAGTTTGTTTCATGAAATTTTGGAAGGTATATTTCGATTAGTATTAGAGAAAGCTAATGAAGATGTGTTTAAGAAAAGCTATAAAGATACTGCTAAAGAATCAAAAGACGAAGCTACTCGACTTGTAGAGGAGCTAGTTATAAGTTCACTAGAAGAGAAAGAGCTAATGATACAAGTTGATGAACTCGCTAAGTTAATCATTCAAGAAAGTAAGAGTTTACTGATATCAAGGGGATTTACAGAAAATGAAAATGGCGAATTAGTTGTTGAGGGATTATCCGGGGATGCTTTTTCAAGGTTAACAGTGAATTTAACAAATTCAGATGATAAGAAGTATATCGGTATTCCAAGTGCTGCCTGTATTATAAAATTCATGACGTTTTCTGTACCAGGTAAAGGTATTAAGAATCCTGATGGCGAGATTGTAGGATACAAATTAATCGATATTGTTGGTTTTGATAATGATGGTTATACGAACATTGAAAAGAGAATCAAAGAAGCAACACTTACTAAGTATTCTTATGATGCGATTATGTATTTTGCAAGTTACAAAAAAAACATAGTAGACCATGAGGACTTCCTAACTGATATTTTTAATTCAATGAGACCAGCAAAGTTAATTATTTTGTCGACTTTCATGGATAAGCATTCTGTGTTCGAAATTGGTGACGATGATGAGTACCCTGATATGAGTCAACTTCTTGAATTGAATAATGCTCGTAGAAAAGAGATTATGAATGTTGTTCAGAAAACAGTTCAAGCAGATGTAAATGTAATTCCACCAACATTTGAGGATATAATATGTACCGCAAAAGGAATAAGTTATAGACGACATGGCCAAGCGGCAAAAGAGCTTTATTCAGATTCGCAGCATGAGTTGATTATTAATGCATTAGAACGTGCATATGTAGAAGTTAGAAGGAGAATTAGTATTGGTGTTCCAAGGAATTCAGAATATCTCATTCCAAACAACAGCGTTTTACAGTATACTGCTCAGGTGATTCATGACATCTATGAGGAAATTGACCGCGAGTACATTGAAATGAGAGGTAATGCATTATCTATTCATCATTGGACTCTAGATGCTATATTGTGGCATCTTGCTTATAAAAGGCAACATAGCTCTCACGCAATAGTATGGAAAAATGTAACAGTTCAAACTTTTACAAATATGGAGGAAGTTATATGGAATACTTTCAATGAGTTGAAATTTTCACCTGAAGTGAAAATTTCTAATAAGGAAGATGTTGAGAGGGTTCGTAATGATGTTCTATCGAACTTCCGAACGGGTTTATATTATTTAGTTAGAGAACTTGTATTGAGTAATCAAGGTGATGGTTCAGACTCGAAGTATAAAGATGAGATATTGAATCTCTACAGAAAGCCTAAATACAATAAATGGAAAATAATTGACGATTTGAGGTTGAACCTGAAGAATGCAGTCTCACAAAAAGATTACCTAGAAAAACTAATTGAAAACGCATTAAGAGACGCAATGAATCAGACTTACGATAGATTATTATACTAAACAGTATTAATTAAGCGCCTATTAGCATTGATAGGCGCTTAATTAATACTTAAATAGCAATTCAGGTGTAATGTAGTGGTGGTAAGATATAAATATTGATTCTGAGTACAAACTGAAATTTATAAGTAATTATTGGATGTGTCTACCGTCCTATAAGACCGAATGATGAAGATGATACTTTTTGGAACTGTCCAATGAATGTCGAGATCTTATTTACTATGTACTAGGGCTTTATAGTGCGATAAAGCAGATTAATAGCTTCAGAGATGTAAGTATGAATGTTATAGGAGTAAGGGGATATCGCCTGTGTGGATTTTCAGCTAAAAGAAAATAGCATCGCCACATTGAGCGTGGTATAAAATAATATTAATGTTATTATCATCTTTTGGGGTGTTAACTGTTTCTATTAGTGATGATTAAAGTAGGTGAAATTGTGGGAAGAGGAAAGAAAAAAAGAAGGCAAAAACAGGCTCAAAAAAGAAAAGACAAGCTTAAACTTGGGAAGCAAGTTCCTTTTGATCTTGCCAACTCACCAAGAAAATTGAATGGCATTAGGAATAAATACAACTATAAGTCAAATATGCATAATTTAATATATAAGGATGCTTATTTTGAAAATGTAAAATATCAAGCATCTATCATCACTGATTGTAATTTCAAGAATACTAAGTTAAGAGGTGTTGACTTCTATAATTCGAATCTTAAAAGAACTAGTTTTAAAGGTGCTTCATTGAATAATGTGATTTTCTTCAATTGTAATTTGAAGGGTACTGATTTTAAAAATGTTAAGTTTAAAAATGTGTTTTTTATGAGTACTAGTATAGAAGTTGCAAAAAATTTTGATCAATCTGGTAGTATCACGATTATTACACACTATCCCAAGCTCGAGATTTCAGAAAGGTTAAAAAGAACACTGACTGAATTGTCAAATTGTGAGAAGATATATAAAGGTCGTGTTTTACATGTAAATAAGAATAAATGGAATCATTGGAATATTAAATTATTATTAGATGAGTATGGAAAAGATTTAGAAAAAGCATTATATGCTTTAATTAGAAGAAAGAATAAATGGGGATTTAATACATTATATTCATATAAGAGATTTATTGATTGTTACCTAAAAAGATGGTAAAATATTCATGTCCCGCCCTGGATTGAGGAAACTCATGAATGCTATTCGGATAATGGGGACACGCTATGATAGCTAGTATTCGAGGAGGGATGCCTATGATTAATAAAGTTTTGACGATGGTTGCTTTTGCAGGTTTTTGTTTAGAACAGTTTTTCTACAGTTCAATCCCATCCCGATTACTCGGGGTCAGCTAAAACACAAAAGTTTTCGGTGATTATAGGTGAAACAAGATTTTTGATCTTCTATTTTTTTACAAGAAGTCACGAAAATTGATTTGGATATAAACAACTATAGGTTGTACTATTGAGAAGAAGTTGCCATGTAAATTAAAATTTGTAAGGCTGCTATAAGATTTGTTTGACGATCAATAGGGCCCTCTTATTCGACAAATAAAAAGAAACTTTAATGAAGTTACACGAAGCTCTCAAGAAATTGAGGGCTTTTATAATACAAAAATTTAAAGAGGAATTGTTGATCATCTAAATGCATATATGAAAGCTTTCCATCCTGATATGTTGGACATACCTTTGTTCTACACAATTATCAAAGGAAGGTTATCTTCTATGTCGACAGGGAATGTTGAACACAAATGAGTTTAATATGTAAGGCTACCAGTTAATCATGGTTTGCATACAGGTTCTAAATTCAGGCTCATCTTGTGTTTCAATAAATATATACCATTTTTTCAATCGATTTAAAGCTTTTTTCTTGTTGGTTCACTCAACAAATTCATAAAACTTTTCTTTGAGTAGATAGGCGGTAGCTAAGCGTTGTGAAGATTGAAGTATGATACTGACTTTGATCTGTCTGTACTTCAGATAGATATTGCCTGCGCTTAAGCATAAGAAACCAGCTACGTTTGAAATATTTACGTCTAGTGTGGTAGAATTTTTTTGCTCTTGCTTTCGAACGCGATTAAATGCCCAAGTCCCTTGGCGAATCCAATGGTATTTGTCAATGACGATGGCGGCGGTTTTGAAAGTGTTTGAAGTATTTTTGCAAGTTACTCACACTTACTTCCAAAGTGTAGCAAATGTAAACGATGCAACTGGATAGTAACATTGTGCAGATATAAGTATTTTCTGAACATAACGAAAAGTATAACCGTGTCTTTCGATCGAAGGTACTCTTTCAATGAAAAACAAAATATATCAATGTTGCAGAGAATTACGCTTAAGTGCAATCTTTGCAAGAAATGCAGTTCAGCTAAGTGGTAAAAAACATCCTGAATAATTATTGACAGTACTTCAGACTGAGGTCGATTATTGAACAAACAAACGAAAGAAGTTATATTTAAAACAAGCTTTTTTGTCAATGAATTAATTGGTGCAAAAGAAAAAGGTACCTTACTCAGTGAGGATATCCAATTTTTAATTCAGAAGGTTCACAATTATTATTTCAGATGAATACAGTTTGTTATGAAAAAGACAGTCTGGTTATTACAACAAATATAGAATTCAGCAAATAGAATGATATTTTTAATGACCAACTGATCGCAGCTCTGATTGACCAGTTAGTGCACCATAGTCATCTGATTGTATTTGATTGAGATAGCTGGAGAGTTGAATATTTCTTTATGAAAGATTTGGTAATCAAATAATCCAATAAGGTGTTATACTTTTATCTTGCAAAAAACACTTGGATTGACAACTTTAGATCTTGAGGTAAAGTAATGCTTCGATTACTATCATATGTCTTTGGAGATTGCACAGATGCTTGATCTTTTACACATTGACAATTCTTGCAAATAATTATAAAGCTAGTTTGAAATTAATATCAGAGGGAGTCAGGGCAAGTAACTTACCAAGCCATATTTCTTTATAGAAAAAGATATTATCAATTCTAATTCTAGATCATCTTTAAAGCATTAATGAAAAGAGTGAATTCATCGAAAGTATTAAAGTACATTGATTCAGTGGCGTTATTCGCCGTGCTTTCACAAGTTCGATAAGCGATGTTATATCGTATACGGTAAATAGTCGGTACTAACCTTTATATAAGCCGCCAATATGGCGGCAAGTTTACGATGTTGCTTTAACAGCTTTACTCTTACATATATCCGGAAGATTTTTTGACCACGGTAATAAATCTTCTATAAAGGATTTATCACTTTCGTTTTGATGATCTTTCAACACATCCATCAGATATTCCAAATATCTGTATGGATTCAAATGATTAGCTTTTGCCGTTTCCGTAATACTATAAATAATTGCACTTGATTTTGCCCCATCGATGGTATCGATCAGTTTCCAAGTATGTTTGTGCAAGCAAAAGCTTCTCAATGCACCTTCAGTAGCATTATTGTCCAAAGGAACTTCGCCGTCTTCCAGAAATACTTTTAAGCTTTCTTCATGGTTAAGCGTATAGACAATGCCTTCCAATGTTTTTCCTTTGGGTAAGTGTTTGGTTTCTTTGATATCTTTTGCCCATGTGAAATAAGCCTCCACCAGTGGCTTGACGGTTAGTTGTCTTAGTTTTTGCCTTTCATAAGGTTCCAGTTCTGACAACTCGTTATCCTGATGATATATGGCAGCGATCTGTTTTAATGCCTGGTAGGCAATGGTTTCTTTCTCATTTGCCTTCTTTTCCTTTGGTAAAGCCTTAAGGGCATCAGAGAACCGCCGTCTGCTGTGAGCCCAACATCCTGCAAAGGTAATATCAGGATTTTCCTTATCCAGCTTTTTATAGGCTGAATATCCATCGGTGACAACAACACCTTTGAAGTCTTTCATGAACTCCTTGGGATGGTCGCTCTTGCGAGTTTTCTGATAGTCATACAGGATGATTGGTGTATCCTTATAATGTTTACCGGTTCGGTAAACCCACATGTAACTGGTACTGTTTGCCGGTCGACCGTCTTTTGAAACTTTTACCGGCGTTTCATCTTATGTGAAGCTCTATATTATGTAAAGTAGTTGAGCAGAACACAGGTATACTAATCATTACACGGTATCCTACTCAACATAATCTTATAGTGTTTCTTTTAACCACGATAGAAGAGATTCTTTTTTTATATCCGAATAATCTTCAACAACTCCATCAATAATAGTAGAGGCTTCTAAAATATATTTTCTTTTTATTTCAGGGTTGCATCTCGCATATATTTCAGTTGTAGTAACAGATTCATGACCCAATATATCTCGAATATATATAAGATTGACACCATTTTCTAACAAGTGCATCGCTTTTGAGTGCCTTAGCATATGTGGGTGAACGTGCTTTGGATACAATTCTGGAGAAGCAAGTTTTGCCGTTGTCACATGTTTATTCAATATATATGCAAATCCAGCTCTCGTTAATGGATTACCTTGTTTATTAGAAAAAAGAAAAGACATTTGGTCTAATTCAGGTTTACTATTTATATGTTGCCCTATGATTTTTGCCACCTGTTTACTTAACGGTACTATACGTGATTTATTACCTTTACCGCACAGCTTAACTGTAGCGGGAGTTCCAAGATATAAATTTCCAACCGATAAATCTAATAATTCTTGAATTCTACAACCACTTTCATACATCAGTGATAACATGGCTAAATCTCTCATTCCGTAAGTAGTCGATAAATCTGGTTGATTTAACAAGCAAGCTATCGAATCAACAGATAAATATTCAACCGCTTTTTTAGGAGCTTTTTTCGAATGAATCTTTAATATTCCTTGATAATTGTAAAAGTCTTCTGGTCTTTCTCTTATAGCATAGTTTGAGAATGATTTAAGTGCGGCTAATCTTTGGTTTCTGGTTGAAATACTTGAATGTCTTTCATTTTCAACCCATTCTAAAAAGAATGTTATATATTTTACATTAAAAAACTCAGTATTAAATTTCGAAGGCTTACAAATATTTTTTTCATCAAGAAATTTTATGTACAATACAAAAGCGTCCCTATAGGATTTTGATGTGTTTTGTGATACCCCTAATTCATGGTTTAAATACATACTAAAGAAGTTTGTCACTAGATAACTAAAATTATCTTTATTCATAAGCCACCTCCGGAAAAATTCTTTCAGCGTCATGTTCACTATATTTAAGAACCTCGATAAAGTATTGTTTAGTTAATCGCAAGTATTTTTCTGTAGACTCCAATCCTTTATGGCCAACATAAGTACTTAAACCAGGTAGTGCACAATAAGAATCAATGCTTTCGTTGATCATTTTCTCAAGTGCATGAACACAAAAAGTATGTCTTAAATCATGTACACGTGGATATTTTCCACTTGGCAACTGATGAATTCCAGCTTGTACCTCTAATTTCTTGAATTTTCTTGAAAAAGTGCATGGCGCATAGTGTTCACCATGCCTAGCCGGGAAAAAATAGGGATTATTTTCCCGTTCCACTTTTTCGTTGTATTTATATAAATACTCACTTAAAGAGCATGAAATAGGTACATATCTGGAAACATCATTTTTCCCTTTAGTGATAATTAATACATTATTTTCTAAATCTACCTCTGATGTTAATAACTTTAGTGTCTCACCAATTCTTAATCCACAACCATACAGCACTCGTATAATTGCAGGATAAACATATGGTGTGTTTACAAATTTATTTTTGTTGGGACCAATTCTATCTGCATAATATAATATTTTACAGATTTCCTCCCTAGTAAAAATATAAGGGATAAAATCAGTGCCAGTTTGAACTAATTCATTAGGGTAAACATAAGCATTAATACCTTTTAGGTTCAAATATATGCAAAACTGACGTATATGTGATTGGCGTATATGTGCTGTACGAGGTCTTTCTCCATTGTTCATTCTAGCATAATTTTCAACAATCTCCTTATTGATGCTTTGAAATGGATTCTCCTCAATGTTATTGTAAATATAATTAAGCATACTATTTATTTTACGTTGCTCATCGAATGAATACTTGAATCCTAGTGAATGTTTATAATTAACATATTCTTCAGCTATTGAACGATATTGTTCAGGAAAATCAAAATCCTCATACTGTTTCATCTGGCACCTCCAAAGCATATTTGCGTAAAGTATCTAGATCAATGTTTAAATATGTTTTCGTGGTGTTAAGGTTTGTATGACCTAATATATCTTTAATAACGTAAATAGGCGTATTATGTTGGAGTAAGCTACTTGCTAATGAATATCTCATCGCATGTGGACCATGATGACGCGTTGTTATATCAATGTTTGCCTTCTTAAAATAATGTGATACAATTTCGTGTACTTGTGAATTGGATATAGGTTTAAGTCCATTTTTTATGCCAATAAAAATATTATTATACTCACTGTTAGGTCTGGCATTCTTCAGATAATCAAGTAATGCATATTTTAAGTTTTCCAATAACGGTAATTGTATAAAAACTTTTGTTTTGTGTTGTGTGAATTCAAGCGTATTTCGTTCCCAATGAATATTTGATCTTTGCAAACGTATGATATCACCTGATCTTATTCCTAATTCAGTAATCATTAGAATGACGCAAAGATCTCTTTTACCATAAGATGTTTTTGGATTAACATTAGATATAAGGTTACAAATCTCTTTTTGTGAATAAAACGATGGTAATCTATCTCTTTTGTTAGAGATAATTACCGGAAACTGTTCATCTCCTGAAAAAATAATAATTCCTTTGGTATATAAATGATTCAGAAAATGCCTATACACAAATCTTCTTCCACTTATAGTTGAGCTTGCAAGCTCCGAGATACTATTCAGATAATTTGTTATATCACAAGGTTTTAGTTGGTTTAAAGATATCTTATCTTGATCCCCAAGAAAGTTTAGCAGTGATATAATAGCAACTTTCTTTTTCTTCAGTGTTAGGGGTGACAAGTTAATAAATTCGTTAAGATTCAAGTAATTATCAAGTATTAACTTATGCTCTGGATAACGGATTTCGAATTTCTTTGGCATAAAATGCACCTCCTTATATTCTAAGGATAGCACTATTATGATTAATTATGTAAAGAATATTAACTATATAGTTAAGGACAACAGCTTTCCGTTAATAAACTTTACATAATATAGAGCTTCACATAAGACGAGTTATGCTATGCATTACATAACTCGTCCGCCTGTAATACATGGAATCTATACATTTCTCTATGAAGCCGGTCATATATGGTCCCCAGGTATCTGTCACCACATTGGATCATCCAGTTGGCCATCACTTGTTTGGATATATGAATATCATTTCTCAGATATTCTTGGCTGATTCGGTGCAATGGCATTCCGTTCACATATTTACCGTTCATGATGCTTGCCACTAAAGATGGTGTCGCTATACTGTTTCTAAGTAGACTCTTGGGTCGATCCGCTTTAATAATCGTTTGATTATCCTTGCCTGCATAGACTTCCACATGATGTTCTTCAACAGTGAAGACAGCCGGTTCGACTTTAACCCGTTTATAGATTTCGTCCGGCAGTTTTTTCCAACCACCTGCACCAAAGAGTTTTACAAGTTCTTCATCCGACATTTTGTGCGTGATTTTTTCTATAGGAAGATCTTTTAAATCAATATCACGTTTACCTGCTTGTTTACGCCGGGTTACCATGATGACTTCTTCTTCTGCAGGTTCAACGACATATTTGTTTTCTACCAATGCTTCGGCTTCGTTGAATAGATAATTCAACTGGCCATCAATGACTGCCAACTTTTCAGACGAACGACTGTATTGTTTATTGTTCATAACACCAATCTGTTCAATCAGATATTCAACATTTTTGTTGAGTCGCTCCAGCTGGTCCTGCATAGATAAAACGATAGCTATGACTGTTTCCTTACTGCTGTTATTCAGTTCTTCGAGAGTGTATTGTTTACCCATAGTTTTCGCTCCTTTTCATCTGCTATGATTATACTAAAAATGCAGTTAAAAAGCGAGTTTATCTATCTCTGGCCTTCGTCATTATGACGGTATGTAGTTTCATGATCAAACTCTAAAAAACTCCTAGTTTTTTGAGTTTTTCAGTGACTTATCCACCTTGCGAGGTGGAGCCTTTTTACAAGATATCCTTTCACGCGTACTATCAACGAGTGTCTGTGGATAAATGGTTAATTTAGTCCTTTTGCTTTTAAAATAGTTTTTTCAAAATCTACGAAATGCACAAAACTAAAGGAGTGCTTTCGGCCTAACTTCCTTGATAGGTCGTTTAGGAACAACTTCAAAGCCATTCATTAAAAGTTTATATTGTTCTTGTGTAATCTCCATAGCTTCTTCGACACTTGTGGGCCAACGAAAGCCGCCAACTTCAACTCTTTTATATAAGAGCAAAAATCCGTCCCCCTCCCAAACCAATCCTTTCAGACGGTCCATTCTTCTTCCACAGAAGAGAAAAAGGGTATTCTTCTCAAAGGGATCGAGATTGAAATGATGCTTAACGATGGTTGCCAGCCCATCGATTCCACGCCGTAAATCTGTACGACCAGTGGCCAGATATATTTTATGGAAACCTTTTGCATCATTGAACATAGGCAAGGGCTCCAAGAAGTCGTTGTATAAAAGGTTCAGATGCTGTTTCGGATAATTCAATCCTACATCCATTGACTTGAATGGTTGCGGCAATGTTATTTACAACGGGTTGATGAGAAACAACTGGCGTAGGCGCCATCAACTCAACGAAGTTTGTAGCAGCAGGGGGCAAGGAATATTCAGACTGGGCTTGGACTGCCCGTTTCCGAATACGTCTTTGCCAGTAATAAAATGCCTTTTCGTGGACACCATTTTGCAAGCACCATTCCTTTTTGGTCATTCCACTATTATTGCATTCTTTGATTATTTGTTGCCAACGATTAATCCGCATTTCATGTGTTATTTTGTCCATAGGGTAACCTCCTAGATAATATTTCATATATTATCTCACGAAGGTAGCTAGTTGACACGGTACCGATGATTTACCGTATACGTTATATCAGTACAAGATTGATTCAAGGAACTTTGAATAATCGTGAAGAAGCTGACTTTCTTGGAAGCGGAAAGACAAAAATCCAGTCTTTATAGGACATATGAAAAGGTTGTTATTCGTAGTAAGATGAAGGGAATTGACGTAGATAAAATTTTGATACGAGTTCAAAGAAAATGTACGCATAGATTGATAGTAAAAGTGAAATGAGGTTTTTCTTATATATTGTCATGGGAGCTATGACAGGATTTCACCACTTGTATTATAAACATTATTAGGGATATTGAAAGAAAAGTATTAAAGACTCAATTAAGAGTTTTTAATACTTCTTGTCCAATTCTATCTTAAGTTTATTAGCCATTATGTAACCGAGTCTAACAGGAACAGCATTTCCAATTTGTTGAGCAATTTCTGTTCTATTACCTGCAAATTTATAGTCGTTTGGAAAACTCTGTAATAATTTAGCTTCATGAAGTGTAATCGCGCGGTTTTGTTCGGGATGAATAAATCTGCCTTTTGTTATATTTGTACAACCACCTGTAAGAGTAGGTGAGGGTTTTTCCCAAGTCATTCTTCCATAAACATCTTTGAATCCGTTAGGATACTTCTTATGACAATTTAATACTAATCGATCGGGTAAAGATGTACGACTACCTCCGTTAGGTGGAATATATCTGATTCTTTCAAGGTTAAGATTATCATTTTTGGTAGCAACATGGTAAGGAATATCAGGATGTGATTGTCCGT
The DNA here is from genome assembly GCA_964563505.1 of uncultured Eubacteriales bacterium. Classification (GTDB taxonomy): domain Bacteria; phylum Bacillota; class Clostridia; order Lachnospirales; family Vallitaleaceae; genus UBA1351. Next base: position 26,902 of record CAZLXW010000033.1, on the reverse strand, counting down.
TATCAACAGAAGGAACATCTCCAATTGCATCAACAACTGTTTTCCAAACTGGTAGATTAGAGCTATTGTTCTTTGGATTTCGATGGGTATATTCAGGTAATTTGACATTGATTTTTTTTAATTTACTTCCTAAGATGACAGTACGTCTTCTATATTGTGGAACACCGTAATCTACGGCGTTAATTACTTTATAATCAATATGATAACCTAAACTTTCAAGCTTTTGCTTTGTTTGATGGAAAATTGCTTGTCCTTCTTCAGAATTTAATAAACCAGGGACATTTTCCATTATTATGGTACGTGGCATTATCTCTTGAACGAGTCTAACAAATTCTAAAACTAATAGATTTCTAGGATCAGGCTTTCCATCATCCTTCTTTAAACGGGAAAAACCTTGGCAAGGGCTGCAACCTGCAAGGAGGTCTAATGAACCTTTCCTAATACCTAGATTTTTAATTAGTTTTGTGCCTGATACATTACATACATCATCATTTATTATTTTTACATTTGGATGATTAAGTATGTAAGATTCTGTTGCAGTTTTATTAATCTCTATTGCTGCTACTACTTCAAAACCAGCCTGAATGATACCTGTTGATAAACCACCACTTCCCGAGAAAACCTCGATTGCTTTTCTAATTTTTATTAGTTTATTTCTTTTCATGACATTTCCTCCATCCATCATTATACATTTTTTTTTAGCTAATTTAAATAGGTTTAGTGAAAAAAATAAAAAACCAATTTTGTTATGTAGCTATTATTCTTGAAGGATTTTAATATAAGGTGTAAAATTATATTTAGTATGAAAACAGGAGGGTGACATGCTTAAGACAAAAGATATAATTGAAAGGATGGAAAAGTTTTCGATTCTATATGATGGTTGCGGTATATCAAATGAGGAAGTATCGAAGTTTTATATAGAGTTTATGGCAAACACATACAAAAAAAGACATAATGTAAGTTATGTCTTTGATGTAGATACACTAATATTCAAAGTGCTTACAATTACGTTATCATATCTTGTGAATGTTATTTGTAATAAATATGGATCAGAAGATCTTATTAATGACATGCAAGAGGGCGATTTAGTAATATATAACAAAAAAAGATATGAGTATAAGGGAATTGTAAATGAATCGATTGATAATGAGACACATGAATATATACACTTAATACAAGGAGATTTTCACCGTAAAATTTCAATTAATGAAGTAAAGAATTTGACTCCATATTATGGTGGGGCTAAATCATTAGATGGACGAGGAATTAAAGGAAGTTTACAGAAGAAGTCACTAAATATGCAGGAGTTATTTGGCGATGACTTGGAGTTTAATCCAACTGTGTTAGATAATTGTTCCGTTCTAGTTATGGATAGACATGAAGCAGAAGAAATAATGAATAAAATTGAACTTAAAACACTAACAAATAGAAAAGTGAAGTTTTTAGATATAGCAACTGTCTCATATTTTACAGAACATGAAGAACATCGTTTAAAAGGTAATTCAGGGAATAATGAACCTGTAATTAAGATTACAAATACATTATCGAATGCAAGAAAATTAGTAATGAATCAATATGAAAATATAGTTACTAATTTAGTTGTTTTTGGAAATGATAGAGTTTCTGGTAATATGTCAATATTAGAAGAATTACTAAATTTTGAAACTTTAATGCATATCCAAGTTAATGTACATATTGGGTCTATGGTTGGCGAAGAACTCTTGAATTATTATAGTAATCCAGAGGTATTCGCATTAACTAGTAATATAATAAATAGAGATGAATTTAAGTTTGCTGGTAAAAATGATATAACAAAATCTTTTAGAAAGAAAATTGATTTAATAAATCAAAGGACTGTGAAGTTTAAGAATATCGGAGAAATAATTCCGGAAGAAGAATATTTTGATATTTATTCTAGAATTAGAAGGCTAAAAAATTCTGAATTAAACAGTGAGATTTTAGATTCTTTTGTATTGCAAGCATATGGGTTGTTAAAATTATTCAGAACTGCAATTTTTACTATGCAAGAATATGAGAGTTTGGTAGATGATCTTAAAATTGGACAAAGAAAGCCGATAGATAAGCTTAGTGAATTAGAAATAGATATCATGAAATTAGGTGATAAATATAAGGAAGACGGGATATTTATTGTCAATAAACTCAAAGAGTTTCATGATCTATTGTATGATAAATCAATCTTAAAAGATGAATTGCTTTCTAGACTTAAGTATAACCATAAGCATAGGAAAATTGCTATTGTGGTACCATATGCATATTATTCAAATATAATTTATGAACTTGGAATTGGTCAAAAGGTATATGGGGAAATATCTGTTTATACAGCTAATCGATTCGATAACGCTAGATGTTTTGATGAAATATATGTAATAGGTTTTACAGAAGGTAAGAGGTTTAACGCATATAGAAATTATAACGGTCGTAGAGTATTGATATTAGGATATGAGTATGAAAAAAAATTCGTTCAATATCATGCTAGAAAATCTGAAGAATATTGTAAAAAGCTAGTTGCAAAATCTACAAAAATAGAATGCGAATCAAAAAATATTGTGGTTCCTGAAGTAGAAATTGATGGTGATTTATCAAATTTTGTTAGGACGAAGTTGACTTCAATAAATATGGCGGACTACATCAATGGTAGTAATTATAATGGAAGCTCAACTTCCGAGGCGACTGTTGCAGCGATATTTGATGATGGTGAAAAAGCTTTTTTCACAAAAGGTTATAAACCATATGTTCTTGATGCGGGAAATAGAAATATTATTAGAAAGAATGTTGATAAAGTAAATCGCGGTGATGTATTAGTTTTTACTAAAAATGGAACTATCACACAGGATATAGTAGATGAGATGTTGATTGATTTAGTTGAGAACTCACTACTGGATGAGAAAGATATTGAAGCCTATAAATATTGGAAACGATGGAAAGTACTTCTTAGAACTCATATTGATGAGAGTGATAATGATTATAGACAAGTTTCTAAGAATTTCAAAAACGTTGGAGTAAATAAGCAACCTCAAACAATTCGTACATGGATAGAACCGCAGTATCATATTACTGGACCAAAAGAAAAAAATGTTTTCAGAAAATTGGGCGAAGTAGTGGATGATGAAGACCTTTTGATTAATGGAGAGAAGTATTGGCGGTCAACAAATAAGATTAGATCAATAAGAACAAACATTCTTAAGTTAATCGGTCAATCAGTTATGAATGAGATATGTGGAATATCGTTTAATGACCCAATATATAAAAGAATTAGTTCTAATACACAAAGAATAGCAGATTTGCTTGAGATAAGTTCAATAGAAAAAATTCAACCAACTAAGTTGCCAAATAGTCTTGTCAACCGACCACTAGAATAAAGGGGATAATAATTGTGAAAGAGTATATTACGTTTAGAGAAAAATATATTACGGAGATTAGGGAAGAATTATTGGGGCCAGGATCTGAAATATCAATTCCAGATGAACAACATGAAATTATATCTAGTAGACCAGATAAAAGATATTCAATGGGAATACTATTTCCACAAAAAAATAAAATGGAACAGGATAATGATGAAATTGAGGAAAAAATAGAAGAGGTAGACATCGAAGATGCAGAAGAACTTATTGATAAAACTTCTGACAAGAGCAAACCAATTTGTAAAAAGAGTGGAATTGACGATGATACATTGGATGAAGAAGTAAGTCTCTCAGCGCAGAATCTTCCTTCATCAATGGGTATATCTTTTATTACCGAAGGAAATTCTAAGGAAATAAAATGTGATATAACTTTTGCTACATATGAGAAACTAAGACCTAATGAGTGTAAAGTGTATAATTACCAAGAGAATGATATACATGTACCAGAAGAGTTTACGAAATATGTATACTACGATAAGATTATTGATTGCTTATGTTTAAAAGAAAAAATAACTAGAAAAGAAGTAAGAGACATTTGGGAGAAAGATATTTCCGATGATAAAAATCTTTTGTCGTCAATTTATAGGCTTGCTGATCAAAGTATACGTGGCCACAAACGGATACCTCATGAAGTCGAAGTAGTTCTTGAATTTGAACAAGATGAATATATTGATAGGAATAGAAATATTGACGATACAATGCTTAAAGTAACTGCATTGAGAAGAGAACTAAAGCCAGGGATTTTTTCTATAACTATTATGGTTGTTAATGAAGAGCGAGACAAATCAAATGGAAGAAATTGTATTTATCAAACTAAGATATCAATTAGTAATAAGAAAAATAATTTTCAATTTATAGATATAAATCAAGTGAGAAAATATGAGTTAGATTATGAGGAATCAGATGAGGAGAAAGAGTTAGAGTTATTATATAGGAAAAAGAAAGCATATGCTACAGGTCTTGGTACGGCTTGCATTTGGGAAATAAATAAGAATGGAGATGGCGTTTTATCTACGGAGTATTTACCGAGCATTGAGTTACCGCAGGTGGATTTCAATTTAAAGGGAGAAAAACCTGAATATCTTTCTATGAAATACTTATCAGATTTAAATAGTATAAGCACAGTTGATAAAATTGAAAAGTTGAGAAATCTATTAAGTTCATATGATGAATGGATACAAGAAAGAAGAAGTGAAGTAAATGAGTTTAAAAGTAATGAAGAACATCTGAGAAAAATTGCATTTATTAATTTAGATAAATGCCAGAAATCTTTAAATCGAATGGAAAATGGTTTGAAGATTCTAGCTTCGAAAAAGGAGGCAATGGATTCCTTTGTATTGGCTAATAGAGCGATGTATATGCAGAGAGAGCAACTTCTAATACAGCAAGAATTATCAAGTAAAGATAGATATGATGGCGATGAAGAAGTTAGTAATAAATTACGTGATATTGATTATATTAATTCAGAAGATAAGCACAGTTGGAGGCCCTTTCAGCTTGCTTTCTTATTAATGAGTATAGAGTCGATTATAGATGATACGTGTGATGATCGGTTGGACGTGGATTTGATTTGGTTCCCAACTGGAGGAGGAAAAACTGAAGCATATTTAGGATTGACCGCATTTACTATATTTTATAGAAGGTTTGTCTATAGTGAAGTTGCTGATGGAACGGCAGTAATAATGAGATACACTTTAAGATTGTTAGCTGCGCAACAGTTCACAAGAGCATCAACATTGATTTGTGCCTGCGAGTTGATACGAAGAGAATCAAAAAATAGAAGGTCAAGGTATCAGAAGTATAATTTGGGTACGGATAGAATTACAATTGGGTTATGGATTGGTAATAAACATACTCCTAATAAGAATGAAAAGGCAAATGAACATATTAATGAATTGTTAAAATCAACTTATAATAACTTAAATGTAAATAAAGAACAACATAATAAATTTCAAGTACTTAAATGTCCTTGGTGCGGTACAAAACTTGAAAAAGACATTGTAAATAAAAAAATAGTTGGGAAATTTGGGTATCGTATGGAGAATAATAAGCATTTCTTTATGCATTGTACCCATCAAGATTGTAGCTTCAGAGATGTGTTACCGATACAGGTAGTGGATGATGAACTATTTAGTAAACCACCAACACTACTCTTTGGTACCGTTGATAAATTTGCAATGTTACCATGGAAACAAGAGGTTGGTAATTTTTTTGCTAGTAGAACTAAGAACCGACCGCCTGAGTTGATTATTCAAGATGAGTTACATTTAATATCAGGTCCTTTAGGTACGATAGTAGGTTTGTTTGAATCTGCGATTGACGGTATCTGTAATATAAAAGGTGTTAAACCCAAAATTGTTGCATCTACTGCAACGATACGAAGGGCAAAGGAACAATGTTCAGGATTATACAATAGAGAAATAAATCAATTTCCAGCACCTGGGATAAATGCTGAGGACTCTTTTTTTGCTAGGGAAAAAGAAATAAATCACGAGACAAATGATTTTGGACGAGTTTATCTCGGTATGATGCCAACCGGAAAAACAAAAGTAATGATGCAAATACGTACAATATCCACATATTTGCAAAAGGTGTATGAAGCTGATGAAAATGATATGGTTAAAGATAAATATTGGACTTTAACAATATATTTCAATAGCTTAAAAGAATTGGGTAAATGTAGAACGCTTATTGATGATGATGTTAAGGATGCATTAAAAAGGCTGTCTATGAGAATGGGAAAAAGATGGAGACAAATAGGTAGTGCAGATGAGCTGACAAGTCGTGTATCTACAATAGAACTCAACAAAACGTTAGATAAATTGGAGAAGTTGCAGTATTCAGAAGATAATTTTAAAAGTAAAAGATATGCTTCAAATACTTTGATTGCAACTAATATGATATCAGTTGGTATTGATGTTGAAAGATTAAATGCAATGATTCTTGTGGGACAGCCAAAGTTGACTAGCGAATATATACAGGCATCTAGTAGAGTTGGTCGTAAGTATCCAGGAATAGCAACAGTACTATATGATGGAACAAAGAGCAGGGATAGATCTCATTATGAGCAGTTCGTTTCATATCATCAGTCATACTATAGATACGTAGAACCTACGAGTGTGACACCATTTTCGAGACCCGCTTTAGAGAGAGCTTTGCATTCGGTCATAGTAGGAATGATTCGTAACATTAGTGATTTGGATAAGGAAAAGAAGGCTGCTGAATTTAATAGAGTTTCTATGAAAGAAGAGCTAGAGTATATTAAGCAGTTTGTTATAAATAGATATAAAGAAATAAATGAACGTTCTGAATTCGAAATTAATGATGTATCAGATGAAATTGAGAAACAGTTCGAGGATTTCATAGATCGGTGGGAAATCCAAATATCAAATTATGATGGTGATAGTTTCGTTTATGGATATAAGTATATTGTTAAGCATCCTACAAGTGAACAAGGAAGGCTACTAAAAGTATTTAATTCTGATAGAAATGATTTGAAGTCCGTAGATACATTGACTTCTATGAGAAATGTAGATTCTTCTGTTAAAGGAAATATTTTGATATGGGAGGATGACAAAAATGAGATTTAGCAAACATGAATTGAATATGACAACACATTCTGTCAGGGCATCGCAAATTGTGATACAGTATGGGGTAGGAGCAATGCTTGATTTTCCAGATCAGACTTTGATGACAGCTGCACCAGAATTATGGGAGGAGTCAACTGAAAATATTTATGACGAAAGATTACAAAGACTATTAGGTGTTGATTGTTTTAAAACCCCTGCTGGAGCTGATACATTGGAAGGTAAAATTGGAATTTCATATGTGCGTTTTCCAGAGTGGTATTTTTGTCCTAAATGTAGAACATTTAAGCCTATTAGGGAATGGGTAAAAGAGTATCAATCTAAAGGTAAAAAGAATGTTGAAAATGATACATATATGACAAAAAATGTTCGTTGTCCAAAATGCTTTCAGAATTTAGTTGTTGCAAGAATTGTAACTTGTTGTGAACACGGACATATTAGTGATTTCCCATGGATTGAATGGGTTCATTATAGAAATATTACAGGTTCAAAACATATATGTAGTAATCCGCAACTAGAGATTTATACTGGAAATACATCGTCAGAAGGATTAGAAGGAATTAAAGTTGTTTGCAAGACATGTAATGCTAGTGCAAATCTTGCTGGGGCATTTGATAATGATATATTTGAATCGCTAGATGAACAATATGATATTAACAAATTTAGGTGTAAGGGACAGCATCCTTGGAGAAGTCCTGTAAATGAAAAGTGTAATGAATATCCGAATACAAAGCAAAGAGGAGCTTCATCGGTTTATTTTCCAGTTACATACTCATCTATCGTTATTCCACCTTATGCAACAAAGTTAAAGGATAAAGTTTTGAATACTAAATCATATAAAGAGGCTCAAAATCAAGTACTAAAGGCAAAAGGGGATAAAAGAGAAAAGCTGATTAATCTTATGCTAGAGGATTGGGTAGAAAGTATTTCGAAAGAAATAGGGATAAAAAAAGATTTAATTGAAGTAATCCTAACAGAAAAGTGGAGTGGAAACCAATGTGAAGAGGTAGATTGGGATAAAACTAAGTATAAGTTTGAAGAATATGATGCGCTTTTAGGAAATATCACGGATAATGAAGTTACAAATGATTTCTTAATTGAAGAAATGGATATAAACAAGTATGATATAAATGCAATTCAAAATGTGAGTCTAGTCCATAAAATCAAAGAGGTTCAAGCACTGTTAGGATTTACAAGATTAAAACCTTATGAAGTTAGTGAGGATACTACAGAAAATTCATATATAAGTATTAAAGAAGCGAATACGAAATGGTATCCTGCATATGAAGTCCGAGGAGAAGGGATTTTTATTGAGTTTAATGATTCAATGATAAAAGCTTGGTTAAATGAGTCGCCGGAAGTAATAAAACGTGTAAGTGACTTAAACGATAATTATCGGAGTAGTTACTATGGAGAACAAAGACCAAGAGAAATTAGTGCAAAATTTGTTTTGCTACATACGTTGTCGCACTTGTTAATTAGAGAGCTTAGTTTTGAAAGTGGTTATAGTATTGCATCAATAAAAGAACGTATTTATTGTAGTAATGAATCGGATGGAAAAATTATGTCAGGTATTCTATTGTATACAGCCAGTGGTGATTCAGAGGGTACACTTGGTGGATTAGTGAGACAAGGAAGAGAAGATTTTTTGCCAAGAATATATAAAAAGGCAGTACGAACAGCAGTGATATGTTCTAATGATCCAGTTTGTATTTTAAGTAAAGGACAGGGAAGAGATTCTTTGAACTTGGCAGCTTGCCACTCGTGTTCGCTATTACCTGAAACTAGCTGTGAAGAATTCAATGTTTTTCTTGATAGGGCTTTGATAGTTGGTACACTAGATGATAGAAAAATAGGATTTTGCAAAGATATTCTTTTAGGGGAACCAAGTTGGAGTATTGAACAAGAAGAGAAGATAAGTAATAAAAAAAAGTATGAAGAATATATAGTATTTGATTCAGGTACAGAATTTGGGATTGACGTAAATGAATATATTTCATATGTCATAGATGAGTGCGATAACAATAGTCGAAAAGTATTACTGAAGTTGAAAGATAAACTAATTAACAGCAATATTAATGAAGCTGCCAATGTATTTGTTAGACTTAGTAGTTTAAGTAATGGAACGCACAATGAAGTTGATTTGCTTTGGATCGATAAGAAGGTTGGTATATGCTTCCCGGGAAATGAAGACAGCTATGAATCACTACGGAACAGTGATTGGGAAATTTTTTATTTAAGTGATAATCTAGAAATTGACGAAGTAATATATTCCTTGAAGGAGAGTTAGAATGGCGATTATGTTACCAGTTAGGCCTAAAGAACATGATGTGAGAAGTTTAGAAAATGTTATTTTTGATTCGCTTTCTAGGTTAAGTGACGAGTATATTGTTTTCCATTCATTCTCAATTACAACAGTAATTAAAGATATATTACATGAAAGTGAAGCAGATTTTGTTATCTTTAACAGAAAAAAGGGATTAATATGTATTGAGGCAAAAGCTGGTGAAATTTCATTTGAAGGTGGCGTGTGGAGGTATCAAAGTGGTAGAGAAATGAGTCATGATGGACCTTATAATCAAGCAGCAAAAAATAAATGGAAGATTCATAAATATGTTAAAAACAGTTCGATGAGAATGGTTGCTAATAAATGTAAAATGCTCCATGCAGTATGGTTTCCGGCAATATCAAAGGAATATTTGAACAACATACAATTTACAACAGAAGGAGATAGACACATAACACTTGTGAATAATGATCTAGAAGATCCAACTAACGCAATAAATCGTATTTATGACTTACAGTTACCAAATAACATACAGACTAGTCTAACGGAGTCAGAGGGTAAAAGGCTAATAAAATACGTACTTTGTCCTTCGTTTCAGCTGGTGCCATCATTAAAAACAAAAACTATGATTAAAGACTTGGTTTTTGATAGACTTCTAAGAGAACAAGTAAATATTTTGAATTACTTAGTCGATCAGAGGACGGCGTTGATTAACGGGGCTGCAGGAACAGGTAAAACAATGATTGCCCTTGAGAAAGCTAGAAGAAACTCATCTAATGGTGAAAGTGTTCTTTTTCTATGTTATAACAACATGTTGAAAGAACATTTATGTGAAAAATTTAGTTACTCCAATGTTGATTATTATACAATTGATGGGTTGGCTTGTAAGTATACAAATGCAGCTAAAGCAGATTACAATAAATTTCAGTCAGAGCTAATTGATTCATCTATTAGAGGTGATTTCAAATATGATCACATTATTATTGATGAAGGACAAGATTTTGGTAAAGAAAATATTGAAGAAGCTAATATAATAGGGCTCTTAAAGGATATAGTTGCTGAAAGAGATACGGGATCATTTTACATTTTTTATGATAAACTTCAGATGATTCAAAACGACAATTTGCCAAATTACATTATTGATGCTGATTGTAAGTTGACACTATATAAGAATTGCAGAAATACTGTAAAAATTGCTGAAACATCAATGAGTCCACTGGAGAAGAAACGGATCATCATGGCTGATTTTTCTATAAAAGGTGAGTCTCCGGTAATCCATTTTCTTGAGGAAGAACATGATACTCAACAGTATATAGATAAGTTATCTAAGACTATTGAATCCTCCGATGTAATGGTTTTAACATGTGGTACTGAATATAACAGCGAAATAAGTAAAAGTGATAATTATGGTTTTACTACTTGTCGAAAATTTAAAGGATTAGAGGCTGATACAGTTATTATGGTAGATGTAAACTTAAAAACATTCTTTGATGATAGCTTGTTGTTTTATGTAGGTTCTTCTAGAGCGAAGTCAAATCTTCATATCGTTACTAAGATATCAGATGAAGAAGCTAAGTTTATCTTAAGTGAAAAATTTGATTTGGAATGTAGTCGAAGAAATACGCGTAAAAGATTGGCTGCTTCTATAGGAGCAATTGCTAAGTTTGAGAGCTGAAGTTTAAAAGTTGAATATTTAAAGGAGAATACTATGGATACTAAATATAATGATAAGTTTGATCCGTTGAGTGCAAAATATGCAGGTAATGATGAGGTTGTTATAAAATCACTGAAAAGAGAAATCAAAAATATACTAAGTTCATATGTAGGATGGTTTGATAGTTTTTGCGAAATGATACAAAATGCATTGGATTCTGTTGAAGAGAGAGAGGCCCCTAGGTGTTAGAATAGTTGTCATGTAGTTGAAAAAATAGTATAGTGTCTATAGAAGACGGAGGAAAATAACACATGGCAAGTTATAGTGAAGAATTTAAAAATAGTATGATTGCACGCATGCTACCACCAAACAACGAACCTGTTTCCAAGATTGCAAAGGAAACGAATGTCAGCATCGCAACTCTACATAAGTGGAAAAAAGAACATATTGAATCCGGTGAACCCATCAAATCGAGTGATACAGATCGATGGAGTAGCCAGGAAAAATTCATGGTCGTTATGGAAACAGCCGGTATGAATGAAGTCGAACTTTCAAAGTATTGTCGTCAAAAAGGTATTTATCCTGATCAAGTCAAGGACTGGAAGGACGTCTGCATGCAAGCCAATGGTGGTATTGCTCAAGAAGCTTCTCGCTTAAACAAAGAGATGAAAGATAGAAACAAGGCAATCAAGGCTTTGGAGAAGGAAATTCAGCGAAAAGACAAAGCATTAGCTGAAACTGCAGCCATTTTGGTGCTGCGAAAAAAGCTGGATGCGTTACTGGGGACCGACGACGAGGAAGAATGACAGAACCCGAGTTGCGCAAACACGTGATGGATCTCATTGTCGAAGCTGTTGAAGCCGGTGCTCGTCTCTCCATCGCTTGTGAAGAAGCCGAAATCAGTGTTAGAACCTATAAGCGCTGGTTAAAATCCTTTAAAGAACATAATGCACACATCGATAAACGAACGATTGCTGTTCGGCCGGAACCACATAACAAACTAACGGAGAAAGAAGTTCAACAAATAGTAAATATTGTAAATCAACCCGATTACAGTCATATGCCTCCAAGCCAAATTGTGCCAACGCTTGCTGATAAGGGCATATACATTGCTTCGGAATCGTCCTTCTATCGAGTTCTTAGAGAACAAAAACTCTTGCAACATAGAGGGCGGAGCAAAGAACCGTTAAAACGCGAAATATCGACGCATATGGCCACAGCACCCAATAGGGTTTATACCGGGGATATTACCTATTTAAACGGTCCCATAAAAGGCAAACATTACTATCTTTATATGATCTCCGACTTATTCAGTCGAAAAATAATCGCATGGGAAGTATGGGAGGTTGAGTCCGCTGAAAATGCTAGCGAACTCATACGCCGGGCAGTTTTAGCAGAAAAGTTAACTAAACGGGACCATCCCTTGGTTTTACACTCAGACAATGGATCACCTATGAAAGGTGCTACCATGCTGGAAACCCTTTATAATCTAGGTATAACGCCTTCTAGAAGCAGACCGAGAGTTAGTAATGACAATCCATATGCAGAAAGCTTATTCAAAACCTTGAAGTATCGATGCAACTATCAACCCAAAGGCTTTAAAACCATCGATGAAGCCCGTGAGTGGGTCTATGATTTTGTGGAATGGTATAACAATAATCACCGACATAGCGGCATCAAATTTCTTACACCGAACCAAAGGCATTCTGAAGATCATGGATTAAGCATCCTTGCAAAACGTGATATGGTTTATGAAACAGCTAAACTAAAAAATCCGAATCGATGGACAGGTGATACAAGAGATTGGTCTATCGAAAATCAGGTTTGGCTCAATCCAGAGAAGGAACCATCTGTGGATAATTATTTGGATGAAAGTGAAGCATCATAAATTTAAGAAACATGGACAACTAGCTTGACAAATTCCGCAAGGCAACTGGACCCTCTCTTTATTATGTGTTCTACAGGAAAACGGTTTTACATATTACTGCTTAAAGTGTATAATTTTAATATAAAATCAAGAATATTCTGAATAGAATTATTAATGCTATCAAAATGGGTATTAGTTTTTTTGAAAAATATATTTGAGTTGGAGGTAGTTATGTTTTTTAATATTTACTATATAAATTCTGCAAAAGTCTTTGAGATATCAATGATGTTTAATAATAAAGTACTTAAAAGTGTTCAGCAAGAAATAGGTACAGAGAGAGAAAAGAATTTAAAAAGAGATAGTGAGCTTTCGGCATCATATTTATCACAAATTACTGGTTCTATATCAACATCATCTAGTACACGTACAAGTGAAAGTAGAAAGATGATTGAAAACCTAGAAGTAAAAACAACGAAATCAATTATGCTGAAAAGTATAATTGAGAAATGTAAGGTAGTAGACAATTTAAATAATTTGAATGAAGGCGACTTAATATTGCTTAAGAATGTAAAATTAGAGCTGGAAAATAAAAAAGAAGTTACTCAGATAAGGATGATGGCAAATGGTGCATTTGAGGGCATTAAAGTAGAAGAATATGAGATTAATAAGCTTCTAAATGCTATGATTAAGGATTATTCATATCTTTTAATTGGGAAAGATAAAAAAGAAAAACGAATAATGATTAAAATACCGCTGCAATTTGAAAACGAGTTCGAAAGTAATTACAGTATTGATGATTTATTAGTCGGGGAAGTTACAATCATTGGTATATATAAAGGCTTAGTGAGTAAAAACCAGTTGGGATTAACCTCGATAGAGAAGCTTTCAGATACCTTTGAAAACCAGGATGGTGACATAATTGCATCGAGTACTGAAGAAATCGAAGAAGAAGAGACAGATCATAAACACTTCTTTGTAGATACATTGTCTGTGGTACAAATCATATTTGAAGATGAAGATATAGAGGATATAAAAAGTGATTTTGGCTTAATTGATCGAATTCGAATTCGGCTTGCAAATCGTTTGTATAAGAGAGTGATGAGGGTAAAGAAATGAGTTTGCATGTGTACAGAAATAATGATATAAAAAAATTTAAAGATACAATACGAAAGATAAATCTCAAATATATTACAATGGCAGCAGTTGAAAATAATAATGTTGATTTTACAGAAGATATGTTTGATACGGTACTTGATATAACTAGCGTTGTAAAATTAGTAAAATTTAAAGAAGAAAATTGCTATATATTTGAACGTCTTCTTGATCAAATTGATGATAAATTATACGGATATGCTGTTGAAATTACTTATCTTGATTGTCTGATTACTAATTTTCCGGTCTTTTTTGATGTAGAAGATATTGAATATGTTTCAGAATCAAAAGAATTATCAGAAACAAGTGAATCTAATCGCAATCTAATAATAAATTATGATTATGATGAAATATCTAATATATATAACCAGTTTACAATTAAATTATTTGGGCATAACAGGTTTAAAAAAGATTTTTTGATAGAACTTGAAAAGTTTGTTGTCTTTAATGATATAGGTGAACATCCAATTCTTTCAATTTTTTTGTTAGGAAGTAGCGGTATTGGAAAAACACATGTTGCTCGTATTTTTAATGGTTTGTTAGGTGATGAACAGCTAATTAAAATTAATTTTGGGAATTATGGTAGTCAAGGAGCCCTAAATAGTCTAATAGGCAGTCCGAGAGGGTATATTGGTTCAGAGTCTGGCGAATTAAACGACAAAGTTAAGAAAAATAGAAATGGTGTGATATTAATAGATGAGTTTGAAAAAGCAGATCCAAAAGTTATAAATTTCTTTTTGGAATTGCTTGAAGAAGGAGAGTATACAGATTTGCAAGGTGAAAAATATGACTTAAATGGATATGTGATATTTTTTACATCTAATCTTGATTCACAGAGCTTTAAATCTATAATACCTCCTGAATTTAGGTCTAGATTGGACTATGTATCGAGGTTTGATCCTTTGACATTAAGCGAGAAGAAATTGTATTTTGATTATAGAATACAAGGGTTAATCAAGAAGTATCAAGAGAAACATAAAGTCACATTGGATGATGCAATTGTAAAAAAATTAAAAGATATAAATTTGACGAAATACCATAATATTAGAGACTTAAATAGAGAAATTAATACCTGTTTTGCAGAATGGATTTGGAGTAGGAAATAGAGGAGAATTATGTATCACTTGTTATTATGTGGTATCAGTAAGTATCAATTTTGCCAGGAACTTCCAATTTGTGATAATGATGTGAATTTAATTGAGGAAACGTTTAGAAAACTTATTCCGGAATCAGAATTAAACGTATTCAAATTTACAATGAATGGTCAAATAGAGAACATTGATTTTATAAAAGAACTAAAGAAGCAATGTAACAGTATTTTAGAAAACGATCGTATCATTTTGTATTTCACAGGTCATGGAGAGATTGATTATTCAGACAATCACTATTTATGTGCAACAAATACAGCTAATTTTGAAACTGGTATTGAATTACTATATGTGATTGAGATTATATCAGGATGTGATGCAAAATCAAAACTTATTATACTTGATTGTTGTCATGCTGATAATCCTAAGACTCATAACCTAGAAAGTAAAGTAGAAGATACTATAAGTGAATCATTTGGAAAAGGGTGTAGTATATTTTCCTCATCAACAATTAATGAAAGTTCATATCCGTTCAGTGATGATAAGAAATATAGCGCTTTTACAAGGCTGCTGTGTAATGCATTAAATGATAAACATATTTTTAATAAAGGATATGTATATTTTAACGATGTTCAAAATCTAGTGGCAATATACTTTGAAATGTGGTCAAAGAAGAACCAATTAGCTCAAAGACCAATATTTAGATCTTCCTGTTTTGGTACATTCGTATTACCTGTGAAAGATTATAATGAGCCTGAAGAGGTTTCGATAAGGCCGATACATATCAGTGATTCTATAAGAATTATGGACATAAAGAGTGATAGAAAAAATAATGATTATGGAGAATATTCATTGTATCAGAGTTTGGCAGTTATTGTAGAGCCAAATCATAAAAGCGATCTGACTAGTTATGTAAAAGAAGTTGCTACAATAGTCAAAAAATTTTTACAAACAACAGGAACCAATTTTAATATTATGTGGTTATATGTGGCTCATGATTTAATTGATTATGACAATAACAACTGGAAATATATTATTCGAAATAGTGATAAATATAACACGAAATGGTTGCGTATTAATAACTCGACAGTAATAAATGCAGAATTAACATATCAAGTCCAACCAAATTATGAAAGTAATAGAAAAGAAAGATTAGAGTACACAATGAGTAATAAAGACTTGATAAATTACTGGGATGAAAACTTAAGTGAGCTTATAGTACAAATTGATCCATTGATTAAGATATATCAGAGTTATAAACTTGAGGATATTGATAGAGATACACTTTGTAAATCAAGAAATGATATAGCTAAAGTCCTAAGTGAAAAGTTGTATGAATTTGACAATGCCAGATTTCCAGAGCCATTTAGCAGTCTGAAAAAATTTGATGAGACATGCTATGAACTTGCAAATGAATTGAGAGGCATAGTTATAGCCTTACCTAAAAAAAGAAGTGATTTTGACGAATTAAATACCTATAATATTGAAAAATCAGTAAGTGATTATTACTCTTTGTATCATAGATGGAGTAAATTTAGAAAGGAAATAGATAAAATTGAAGTTGAAGTCTAGAGAAATATATTATTTCTCACAAGTCCATTTTGAAGTTTAGTAAAGAGAGGATGAACATATGAGTGATTTATTAAAATATCAGCAGTCAATTGCAGCAGAGTTTGAAGCGATAAGAGATAGGGTAGAATTCTTCATTGGGTCTGCACATTGGGGTGAAGTTGGAAGATATAAAGAAGTAATTCTAATGAATTATTTGAGGAAGATTATTCCTAATAGTGTTTCTGTAGGAACAGGATTTGTAAAGAATGCGGAAGGTGAACTTACTTCTCAAATTGATATTATCCTATATAAAACTGATTCACCCAAATTATTTTCAGAGGGTGAGTTTGTAATTCTGATGCCAGAATCTGTTGTAGGAATTATCGAGGTTAAATCTACTTCTACGTCTAGTGTATTAACAAGACAAAACAATGGCATTTCAACTCTAACTAAAGCAGAGAAGAATGG
Organism: uncultured Eubacteriales bacterium; assembly: GCA_964563505.1. GTDB lineage: Bacteria > Bacillota > Clostridia > Lachnospirales > Vallitaleaceae > UBA1351. Next base: position 9,826 of record CAZLXW010000033.1, on the reverse strand, counting down.
GAGGATTATTGGGAACAAGGATATCTTTAATGGAATATTCGCATTTGACAATGGAATTAATCTGAATGAACATTTTAAAGATTCGACAACAGGGCAACAATTAAGCACACTAGGGGGATATTTGAATCATTTAGCATTAGGAAGTAATAACTTTATACGATTTTGGGATACAGGAAATCCGACAGGTGATGGTAGACCCTGTTATAGTGCATATCATTTATCTTTTGAACGTGTTACAGGAAAAATTGAAGAAAACAGGCAAGGATTTTCGTTTGGGTATTTCTTTTCAAACCTTCTAGAGTATATATACAGGCAAACTGCACCTGAAATGTTAAATCAGCAATATTTTGAATTTTTATATCCGATTGAAGGAACAAAAGAAGTACATAGGGTTACAAATGGGAATATATTTATTGTTGGTGAATAAGATATCATGTATGCTAGTGTCTATTTATTCATATAACGAAGGAATTATCTCGTGACTGATTTGTGACTGACAAATGACTGAATGAAAATCGTTGTGACTGAAATTTGACTTACTCTGCTCTGATAGGGAGAAAAAATCGTGATAAATGTGATATAAATGACATCAAAATCGATGAAAATCGACTAAAACACACACAAAGTATACTTTCTACCGAGCGAGTGGGAGTAGTTGCAAAGCTAATCACATTATCACAGGTTAATCGTATTATCATCAAATTGTTGCATTATGTATAGTATTTGACATATTTTGATTTACAGAACTTTTTAATATCAAATGCAAACTAGAGTATCTATGATTTAATCAAAGATGCTCTAAATTTTCTGTGTTTACTTTAAAAATAGCGTAAACATACTTGAAAATAAGCAATAATAGTGTATAATTGAAGTGACTTTAAAAATAGTAAGATAATGCCTAAAAAAAAGCAATATCAAGAAAGAAGTGAAGTGATATGAAAGAATATGAACGTTTGGCAAAAAAAATAACCTTTTCATTAAGTGATGTTACAGCAATTACAGGAAATGAAAGCACCTCATCATCATTGATTAGTAGATGGCTGAAAAAGAACTACGCCGTTAGGATTCGGAAAGATTTATATACATGTATCGACCTAACCACTGGCGATGTAATAGCCAACAAATATCAGATAGCTACTGCAATCAATGAAAATGCTTTTGTATCACATCATACAGCGTTTGAGTTATATGGTATGGCTAATCAAGTTTATAATATAGTTTATGTATCGTCCAATAAGCGATTTAATACTTTTAAGTTTATGGGGACTGCATATAAGTTTGTTAAATCTGATTTTGATGATGGTGTTATTAAAGTAAAAAACACAGAAGGCATTAAAGTGACAGATAGAGAAAGAACATTTATTGATAGTGTCAATCTTGTTTCTAAAATTGGTGGTGTTGAAGAACTTATAAATATCACAAAAATGATTGAAGAACTTGATCAAGAGAAACTAATAAGGTATTTAGCAATATACAACAAGAAGGTGTTGTACCAAAAAGTGGGATATTTTCTCGAGAATTATTACAATGGTGTAATAATTGGTGATGAATTCTTTGATTTGTGTAAATTAAAAGCGGGGAATAGCGTACGATACTTAGTAGAAGGAACAGAAGGCAAGTTTAATGATAGATGGAATCTGGTAATACCTGAAGAATACGTCAACAAAGTGAATGGAGAAGGAGAACCGGATGAATATATATGATAAAAACTTTATGAGTAAACGGGCTTCTGAAGGTGGTTTTAATAGAGATACCTATGAAAAGTATTAAGACTCATTGATGTTCTAGAGTTTCTTAATCAAGATAATATGTTAAAAGAACGATTGGCACTAAAAGGTGGAACGGCAATTAATTTATTGGAATTTGACCTTCCAAGATTATCGGTAGATATTGACCTGGATTACACCATTAACTCAAATGTGAATGAAATGAAAAAGGATCGGGAGGAAATCAGCGCTAAGATATTCAAGTTTATGGAACAGCAAGGCTATATTCGTAAGAAAAGTGATAGGCAGTCTTTTATACTAGATTCATATTACTTTACATACACAAATACTGGTGGTAACAAGGACAATATTAAGTTTGATATCAATTATGTTATGAGAGCACATCTTTACGATGTTGAGAATCGCTTGATTTTGCCACAGGGATTTGCTATTGACGGTAGAGTAAGCTCTCTTAATAGTATTGAAATATATGGCAGTAAAATAAATGCACTAAACAATCGTTCAGCAGCAAGAGACCTGTATGATGTATATAGACTTGTTAAAAGTGAGATGTTTAAGAACGATACGGAACAGTTAAGAAAGTCGGTTATATTTTATCATGTTTTAACCAGTGCCAAAGTGAAAGGTAATTTTGATCTAAAAGCTACAGAACAATTGAACCAGCACAGTATTTTAAGAGAATTGGTACCGGTTTTGAAAAAAGGTGAGGTATTTATCTTAAAAGAATCATTAGATGAAGTGAAATGTTTTGTCAACGAATTAATGACTATGACGGAGGATGAAAAAGAGTTTATAGATAGCTTTAACAATGGAGTGTATTATCCAGAGTTGCTATTTGATGATAAGAAAATACTGGACAATATTAAAAATCATCCTATGGCTAAATGGAAAGCAAACAAATTAAAAGCGATTAATGATTAGTTGATTTGTGATATTAATTTGATATTAATAAAGTTAAGAGACCAGAATAATACAGATAAAATAGCCAATGCAAACCAATATCTTTTTAACAACAACCATTTTGGCCACAATCACATGATGAGGAACTATGGCTATTTGCTTCGCTCTGATTGAGGCCAAGCTTTTTGTATGCTGCATGCCGTATAGCCTTTGCCGGTATATCTTCATATTCGTTGCCATCATAGGTAATTGTTCTACAGTAGGCCTCAGAATTAATCAATTCTGAACATGATTCACAATAATTTTCTGAGACTTTTATTTCGATAATATCTTCAATGGGTAGACCGTTAAATAAGATAATATTTGAACTAGCAACGTCATCTTTATTGAGAATAGTTTCTTGAAGTATGACTTCATATCCAGATGAGTTTAGCTTCCGGTTTAAGCGTTTTATCTCTTGTACTAGATTTTCACCGGTATCATAGCAACGGTCGCAAGTCTCGCCTTCAACATCTAAGTGTTTCCATTCAATAATTAGTTTTGTCATGAATAAACCTCCTAAAAATATTATTGTTTTTTATCTTTCATTAATATAGACGGAGGATTCATAAAAAGGATGCAATGAATTTGATATTTAGCAATACTTTGTTTTCTTGTTTTGTTGATAATCAATTACATTACCCATGCAATCAAATTCTATGTGGCAGCAATCTACCAATACTTTTTTTAGCATTTTCCTTCCGCGTTGAACTCTTGATTTTGCACCAGATAAAGAAATTTCAAGGTAGTTGCTCAGCTCTTTTTGCGTCATGTTCTTAAATTCAGTCAAAATAATAGCCTCTTTGTATATATCAGGCAAATCATCTAACATTGGCTTGATACATATAGCTATATCATTATCGTATGATATTTCTTTGTCTGTGGTACTCAACATGTCATCTTTATATTCAATATGTTCAACACTACTGTATTTTTTTCTATAGTAATCATTAACTATATTACGACTTATCCTAAAAAGCCAAGCTTTTACTTTGGTTTCATCCTTTAGTTGACCGATGTTTTGATGTGACTTTATGAAAATATCTTGCATGAGATCTTCAATGTCATTAGAATCGGATACTTTGCTACGAATATAATTTCTCAATGATGGATTAATTTCTTTCCAAATCTTTTCTGTACACATACGATATATTTCAACTCGCTCTCCAAAATAATCATTTATAAAATTGCTGCTTATTCATTAAATATACACCTATCAATGAATGTCTGCAATAAAATAAATAAACTATAAACAGAAAAAATAATTGTCAAAAAAAGGAGATGTTGAAATGAATTATCACATAAATCAAAGTACCTATTTAGTTAACAATAATAGAATGGAAAGTATAATGTATAAAGATGTTTGTGCCAAAGAAATCGGCGATTCTTGGTGGCAAAAATCTTCTCTTCGCATGTATATAGTTAAGAAAAGAAAAGTTATAATAAGTTACGAGTAGCAATAATGGAGGTCATATGGATATGCGAGTGTTGAAGTATTTTGTTATGATAGCAAAGGAAGAAAATATTACAAGAGCTTCTGAAAAACTGAATATCACCCAACCTACATTAAGCCGTCAAATTCAGGATCTTGAGGAAGAAATAGGGGCAACTCTTTTGATTCGAGGCAAACGAAAAGTAACATTGACAGATGCAGGCTTTTTGTATCTTCAAAGGACGAAAGAGATTCTCAGGCTAGTGGATAAAGCGGAACGGGATGTTCAAAATGAATCTGATACCGTTGCAGGAATTGTGACTATTGGATGTGTAGAAACCAATGCAGCTGAGTATTTAATGGAAGCGGTAGCTGTATTTATGAAAAAATATCCATTAGTCACCTTTGAGTTTTACAATGGTTTTAGTGATGATATTAAAGAGAAGCTAGGTTTTTGAGGGTCACTTTAAAAATGACGCAAACATACTAAAATACAAGCAATTATATATGTTACAAATTGTAACGTAAAATGCAACGTAACAGTTTGCGTTGCAAAACGCAACAGTTTTGGTATAATATTGATATGGAGGATTTAACAATGGGAAGAATTGAAAGAGATGATTTAGAATACAAACAAAGTGTATCAAATACATTTTTAAAAACAGTTAGTGCATTTGCAAATTATAGAAGTGGTGAAATTGTCTTTGGAATTTCAGATGAGGGCGAGATTATTGGATTGAGTAACTTAGATGAAACTTGTTTAATCATTGAAAATAAGATTAATCATAGCATAAGTCCAGTTCCAGAATATACGATTAGTATTAATGAAAGCAATAACACAATATCCCTAAATGTGAATCTAGGGGTTCATAAACCCTATTTGTATAAAAATAAAGCGTATAAACGTTCTGACACATCAACTGTTGAAATTGATCGTATTGAATTAAATCGTTTAATTTTAGAAGGTACAAATAGAACTTATGAAGAGATGCCGGCTTATAATAATGAATTAAGTTTTAACTATTTGGAGAATAAATTGGTTGAGAAATTGGGTATTCATAAACTAAATGAGGATATTATGAAAACCTTAGATTTCTATTTTGATGAAAATAAATATAATCGTGCAGCTGAGTTGTTATCTGATAGTAATTCATACCCTGGAATTGACATGGTTCGTTTTGGAGAAACTATTGATGAGTTCCTTGATAGGGAAATTATTGAAGGAATATCAATACTTGAACAGTTTGAAAAAGCAATCCGCTTATTTGAGAAGTACTATGTTATTGATGAGATAATTGGTTCAGAAAGAGTTCGAAAGGAATTAGTACCTGAGAAGGCTTTTAGGGAGGCGCTAGCAAATGCTATTGTTCACCGCTTATGGGACCTAAGATCTTCTATTACTATATCAATGTATGAGAACAGAGTTGAAATTGTCTCGCCAGGAGGTCTGCCAACAGGTATGTCAAAGGAAGAGTATATTGATGGACAAATATCTTTACTTAGAAATCCAATTTTAGGTAATTTATTTTTTCGACTTAGATATATTGAAAAATTTGGTACAGGTATTAAAAGAATTAAACAGGCTTATAAGGATGCTTTTATTCATCCAGATTTCAAGGTGTATCCAAATTCAATTACGATTGTTCTACCGGTCATAAAAAAGGAAGCTGGAATATTATCAGAAGAAGAACAAGTGGTGTATCAATTGCTCACCCGTGGTAAATCTTTGAGTAGAAAAGAAGTAGAGAATAGATCTGGTTTAAATAAGTCTAAAACAATCCGTATATTAAATAAATTACTTGCTAAAAATGCAATTGAAGTTATCGGTCAAGGAAGAAGCATAAGGTACAAAAGAATAGCTGATTAACTATCTCAGCAGTTTTGGTGCAATTATATGAATTTTGTTTTAAAGGAATGGCGGTAGATTATGGACTATGAGATTCTATTGAAAAAACACAATGATGCAATTAAGTATATCTCATTATTAGAAGAGGAGAATAGTCGCTTAAAAACTGAACTCGCCGATATAAAGAAAAATGACTTTGTAGAAGAAATATACGAGAATAAACTTGATCAGGAACTGATAAAGGTCAAAGAAAATAAGCCTGAATACGCTAAAATTAATAATGCTAGTAGTAACAAGGAAAAAATCGATCTTTATCTCTCGTTATTTATCGGTCGAGAAGATATCTGTGCAAAAAGGTGGGAAAACAATAAAACCGGTAGATATGGTTACGGGCCATATTGCAAAAATGATTGGATTCAGGGTATCTGTGGAAAGTATAATAAAATCAAGTGCAGTAAGTGTAAAAATCAAGACTTTTACAAGTTAAATGACATAACACTAAGAGATCACTTAAAAGGTAAGGAAACACTAGGAATATACCCAATTGATATAGAAGATATGTGTTACGATTTCTTAATCAAAGGAGGGTTTGGTAATCTGATAGCATTACCATTGCAAAAAAAACCTAGAGATAATGGTAATAGTGTATTTGTAGATGAAAATTTCAATGTCATTGAGGATCAATGGAAATGTTTAGCTGAAATTAGTAAAATACAGAAAGAAGAAATCGATGGATTCCTAGAAGAGCAAAGTAATGTAAAAACATTGGATGTGGATATAATGTCAGGAAAGCCTATTCTTGTTAATAAAACCGATTATTCAAGCAATATGAAATTAATATTACAAAATGGTATCATCATATCAAAGAAACATATATCATCAAAAGGAGTTGTGTTTTTAAGGAGACTAGGATCATATTTGAATCCTGAGTTTTATTCCAAACAAGCCATGAGAATGTCGACGTATAATACTCCAAGAATGACCGTTTTATATGAAGAGAATGAATCAGAAATAATACTACCTATTGGTGTTTTATCAGACTTGAAAAAGGCGATGAACGATATAGGCGTTAACTTTACAGTTATAGACGAGCGAACAGAAGGTCAATTAATTGATGTAAGTTTTGATGGTGTATTAAGATCAGACCAACTAGAAGCATTTGAAACTATAAAAGAGCATGATAATGGAGTGTTATCAGCCACAACTGGTTTTGGTAAAACGGTATTAGGCGCAAAGTTAATTGCAGAAAAGAAAGTTTCAACATTAGTTTTGGTTCATACTAAAGAGCTTGCGTTACAGTGGCTAGAAAGGTTAGAACAATTTCTTGACATAAAGTATGAAGTTAAAGTACCGTTAACTCCAAAAGGACGAAAAAAGAAATTAATGTTAGTTGGCCAATTAGGTGGTGGTAAAAAACAGCTAACAGGAAAAATTGATGTCGCGCTTATGCAATCTATGTTTAAACGAGACAAATCAGTAAAAGAGATGATTGATGATTATGGCATGATTATTGTTGATGAATGTCACCATGTAGGATAGTTAAAGTATAGTGCTATCATGAGTCGTATTAAAAGTAAATACATATATGGGTTAACAGCTACTCCAATAAGAAAAGATGGACATTATAGAATTATATTTATGTATTGTGGACCTGAAAGATTTAAGATTGATGCAAAAAAGATGGCTTTAGAACGAAGTTTTGAACACTATATAGTTCCAAGGTTTTCTTCATGCAGAAAGCCTTTGTATCAACTCGATGAAGAGTGGCATATTAGTGATGTTATGAAACACATATGCGATAACAGTGCTAGGAATGATATGATCGTTTCAGATATAGATGCCCTTATTGAAGAGGGTAAAAAACCTATTATTCTGACAGAAAGGTCAAGTCATATTGAAAATCTAAGGAATCAGATGGTTAATAAACCATATGAAATTATTGAACTATCCGGCCGATTGAAAGCAAAAGAAAGAAAAGAAGCACTAGAGTCTATAAGAAAAAGAAATCATAACCAGAAATTAGTTATCATTGCAACAGGAAAACTTGTTGGTGAAGGTTTTGACGTTCCTTGGTTAGATACATTAATATTAGCTATGCCAATTGCATGGAAAGGGACTATTGCACAATATGCCGGAAGGCTTCACCGCGAATCAGAAGGGAAAAATGAAGTGTGTGTATATGACTACGTGGATGTTCATATCAATGTATTGGCTAAAATGTATTCAAAGAGATTAACAGCATATAAGAGTTTAGGGTATAAAGTAAAACCAAGTGGAACAAGATCTGATTCTGGTGATGAGATATTCTCAAACGATAAATATTTTGAAAGTTTTTGTCAAGATATAAAACAGAGTAGTAAAGTGATTATTATAGTATCTCCTTTTATACAAAAAAATAAGATTGAGTCAATTAAAGAAACTCTATATAGTAAATTCCATGAAGGTATACGAGTTGTTGTATGCATTAAGGAAATTGACGAGTATAAAGATAGTACAAAAAAGATGATGCACAAAATATATTCTGATTTGGAGAAGAACGGAATTGATGTAATACAAATCCAAGGACTAACTTATAAGTTCGCAATTTTTGATGATGAAATTGTGTGGTATGGAGGAATAGATTTACTTGCTGGAAATCGAACAACCGATTCAGTAATTCGTATTGTAAGTGGGGCTTTGGCAAATGAATTATACGGAGCGATAGAGTAAGCTAAATCGTTTTTTAACTTATCCACGGTGTGTTTTGAAAAAAAGATTTAACGAGTTAAAATGATGATAGAGAAGGAAGTGATGAAATGGGACAAACAACAATTAGCATACGTATAGATGATGAATATAAAAAACAGATGGAGGAAACATGTAAAGAATTAGGTCTTAATATGACTACTGCGATTACCATTTTTGCTAAAAAAATGAGTCGCGAACATAGAATTCCATTTGAAGTGTCTATTGACCCTTTCTATTCTGAGAACAATCTGAAGTCCATTGATAAATCGATTGAGCAAATTAAGCAAGGGAAAGTTGTCGTGAAAACAATGGAAGAACTTGAGACAATGGAAAATGAGTAGATTTGTTTTTTCTGAAAGAGCGTGGGAAGAGTATTTCAGTGTAAAGGTCATTATGATGATTAATACGTAAAAGACTACTGCGAAAACATAAGTAGTCTTTTACTGTTTTTGCATATTATAATGTCATAATCATTTGATTTTACTCAAATTTACGAATATAATAATGAATAGGTAGGGCATCAAAGAATAATCATCAGAAAAGAGAGAAACGAATGAATAAAAAGATAGGAATTGTATTCGTTGCTATTATAATCATTGCCATCTGCTTACATTGGGGGAATGCGTCCATACAATCGACATATATAAACATTCATAGTGAAAGAATACCTGGTAATTTTAACGGATTTACCATTGTTCAAGTATCTGATTTGCATAATGCCAGTTTTGGTAATCGCCAAGAGGATCTTCTTGAAGACATCAAAAATGCATTACCCGATATTATTGCAGTTACAGGGGATTTGATTGATTCCAACCGAACGGACATTGCAAAAGCCATGGATTTTATTAACGGAGCTGTTAAAATAGGACCGGTATACTACGTTACCGGCAATCATGAAGCCAGATCACATCATTATGGCGAGTTGAGACGACAACTGATTGAAGCAGGTGTAACCATATTAGATGACGAAAGTATTCCCATTAAACGTGACACGGATGTCATACATTTATTGGGTGTTAACGATTCTAATGTAGCAGATCCTGACAATATGACCGGAAATGCAAGACAAATGGATGCGAGATTAAAAACGTTAGTGAGTAATGACAAGGACTATATGGTTTTATTGTCACATCGACCGGAATTGTTTGGTGCCTA
>CAZLXW010000032.1:0-42705 GCA_964563505.1 uncultured Eubacteriales bacterium | reverse complement strand
TTCTCTCCTATTTAAGGAACCTTATCCACAGCTTTTCGCAGTCGCATTTAACAATCACCTAAAATATTAGCTAGAAACTTTCTAAAAACATTTTATCTGATGTGGCAATGACTTCACCTGTTTCCAAGTGCCAAGCAAATTCATCCATACTCCGATTAATCATAATCGTATGCGTACTTTTGATACGTTGAATTTCGCCACGATTATTAAAGAACGAAATCAACTGATATTGAGCACTTCAAACCTTCCCCAAAATCCATCCGGTTTAAACAGATTCGGATAATATTTTCCTTCGATGTTTACAGATATATCTTCTGTTCTCACGCCATCAATATAAACCCCTGCTTCTACTGTCTGATTAATCACCTTATGATTAAGGATATCATTATAGTCAAAGACCATCCATAGCGTACAAATTATTAAGAGTCCAATAATAAATTTTCCTAAATAGCTACTGATTTTTTTCATACTCACCTTATCTTTGTCTTGAATTTTTGCTGTACTATTTGCTACACTCACAAATAAACATAGAACTTAATACTTTTCTTTTGAATAAAATACTATTGATACTTTATCTTCTTGCTGCATTTCTGTTATCATTTGGCCATATAAGTTAACGTTATTCGCAACAAAAAAGTTTATATATACGCAAGGAACTTCTGTTTTTCCATCATAATACTCCTCTATTGTAGTTGCGTTCGGAGCATATGCCTGAATATAATTGGCAAATCCATCCTCAATCTCGCTTAGGTCAGGGCTGTCAATTATAACATCTGAAATCCCATTTATCTTTTCGATATTTTGCCTAATTAAAGTACTTTCTTTCTGAATAACATTGATTAAAAGAATGGATGCTTTATTCTTTTCTGTATCAAAATGATAATAAATTGACGGGGAAAGATCATCGTTATTATTTTCTTCTACAACTTCAAAATACATACTTGTTTTGTTATTTGTAAATTCAGATTTTAATTCAATTAAGTTATAGGAATTCTGTCCTATATATAAATATGGGTGCTCTATTCCCGGAATCTTTGTATAATCGGAGTTAAGCACTATTTTTTCTGTCGAAAACATGTCTTCTTGAACATTATACGTGATTATTGTCGGAAAGTCCCATGGATAAGTCCAAAAACGCTCTCCTGTTTCTAACATACAAAGTTGATTTTGAGTATTATCAGTAAAATAAGCATATTCTTCTTTCAATTTGCCTATAAGATTAATGTATCCATCAGTATTTCCATTTTCAAAAATATCTTCATTATATATATGTGGATATTGAGATTGTATATTAAAGAGCACTGTTTTATCACTGGTTTCGTTATATAGACAATACGACGGACCACCACTACCAGGCCAACTAATTAAATAATAATCTGTATCTTCAACTTGAGTGGACTTAAAATCGTCATCCGAAAAATCACTTGGTAAATCCGAGACAATACTCGACACTTTTTCTCGATAGATATTTTGAGATACATCTTCTGTTTCGATACTTTCGGTTTGGTCGTTTTGTTTATAATATTCTGTATCTTGCTCTGTATTAATGCAACTTGAAAGTATAAATATTGAAGTAATCAATATTATCCATTTCTTAAATGACTTATTACATGCTTTCATCATATTTTACGCTTTCCACAAGTATTTTTTTGAGCACTAAATATAAGTTTAGCTATTTCGTCCGCTATACGTAGATTGGGACATTTGATTATATAAGTATATCCATTTTTAAAAACAAATTTCAAATTATTCCGATTAACCTTAGTAGCCTTATCTATCTGATTTATTTGAATTCTACAAGCATTATATATAAGGTCATCAGCTGAAATATAAATTGTATCTCTAATTAACCAGACTATCGTCAAATAACAACCCGATAACAAAAATAATATTGATACATTTTGTAATACTATCAACACAATCATTCCAGCTATTTGAAAACTCAAAAAAATCATAACATATATTTTCTTTTCCCACTTGCTTATAATCTCTATCTTCTTGTATTTAACGGATTTATTCAACCATAATTTAATAACAAAATATTCGCCTATAATTATTGCAAACCCAGTAACAACAAAATAATAGATTGCTATAGAAATCAAATCTAACGTTCTTCCGGAATAATTGCGTATAGCTAAATAATATCCGGGAAATGAAACTGCCAATAAAATCCCATACCCTATTACTGTATTTTTTACTGTGAAAATCCTCTTCATCCTATCTCCCCTCTTTATTACTAATTTATTACAACAAAACAATATGACTTTACTTATATCAATTCATATCCGAATGACTCCGCGCTCCGCCAACCGATAATATAATTGCTAGTCCTAACCACTCGTATTCTAAGCTTCCATCCTGCAACATACACGCTCATCATCAATACTAAAGTTACAAAAAAAGTTGTTGGTATTTCCAGATCCTTAGAAGCTCTCGCTCATGCCCTGTCAAGATCTAGAGTTGTCGCGACTCGGCTTAGGCTGTGAAATATGCGTAGATTATTAACAGACCCTGACACATTTTCTGAGCGATGTGATAACATAGCGAAACTTGTTTTGTATATCAGTAACTGTGCATATCCATACAACCTTTATCGTAGCTCAAATTCTTCTTTAATCATCCTAATATATTCTGGCCTATCCTTCAATCCACCGTTAATTGAGCTCTCAGCATAATCTCTACTTGAAACCGGTATAATCTTAGAATTACCGCCATAAGACTTTACATCTCTTTCCAGTTCTTTTATTGCTTCTTCATATCCTGCGCCCCGATTAACAAATAAAACAAACTTTGTCTTATCTAAATAATCAGCCACCAATTTATTGTCATCTAATCTATAAACATCACATAGCCGTTCATGAAATTTATAATATTCTGAGCAGAGATGTCCTCTATAGACCGGAATAGTTACAATAATCTCATCCGCATTACGCATCAAGTCCAAAACATCTAAAAAGTCATCGTTCGCAGAGCAAGAACCTGTCTTAAAACATACATAGTTATAATCACAGCAACTTTTAATTGAAAATTCAGGTATATTAAGAATAGCAAACTCATCTGGTGGAACAAATGAACTGATTATTTCTAATGTTCCCCTGCAATTCCCACTCTTTCTCTTACTATAATTCATTCCTAAAATCATAATAGCCTCTCTTTTTACTTATATCAATTCATATCCAGCTTCTCCAAGAAAAACGCCTTGCCCATCATCAATCCTCAGTATTTTGCAATTATTTTCCATTTCATATTCTGCTGCAATTTCTTCAAATCTATCAAATTTACTCAAGTATCGTGTGTAATGTGGTAATATTTCTATATTTGTTAAACTCATGCCTGTCAAGTCATTGAGTTTTGTTTCATCATTCATCTCAGGCGTGCATTTGTCTATTAGGTTGATATTCTTTTGCATCACGGCTGAACCAGAGCTAACACCTATAATGATTTTTTCACTTTCCAATTTTTTCATTATTGTATGGCATCCTGATTTTCGCATTGACTTTAACAAGTAGAATGGATTTCCTCCTAAAAATTCAATGACATCATAATCAAACAATTTCTCTGGTTGATCATCGTCTATATCACAATAATCGACTGTTAAGCCTAAATTCAACAATTCTTCTGTCAATCCAGGAATATGATAATCTTTTTCTTTATAATATTGTGAGGCTGTTGTTACTGTAACAGCTGATTTTCTTCCTTCAAGCAAAGAATATACTTTTCCAATTAACTTTTTAGATGTTAATCCATTTGATGTTAATATAAGCATATGCTATTCTCTCCAATTAGACCTCATTTTTATCTTTTCCATAATTAACGTGATTATTTCGTTCGATGATAATATAAACTAAATTCTCGGGTGTTATGTTACGTAAAAGCTTCAACACTACTCAGACGATGAGTAAGCACTTAAAATCTCCAGTCCGGTCCACTTATTCCTCCGAACCTGACCCAACCTTCTTTTTTCTCACCATGAATTTCATAGGCAACTCGATATATAATACGGCCTTTTCCAACTACCATAAAAGGTCCTAAACCTTTAAGCAATCCACTTTTCTCATAGTCAATCAATGTTCCACCTAAGGATTCGACATATGCATTGATTTTATCCGAATGACTCTGCGATCTTCCAATAGATAATATAATTGCTAGTCCTATAAATACAATTATTAATAATATATCCATTATTCCTCCATAGTTTCACTCTAATTTTTATCAATTATTTATTTTCATTTTTCTCAATATAAATATTGACCGCTTTACATTTTTGTTTATAGTTGAATCTATTGAATCAGCTCATAGTATTCTGATTCATATATTACACCAAAATCATCATTATTATCAATTTGACCAAGTTCATATATACTATCACCATCTTTATAGAAAGTAACAAAATAAAATCTATTGACTTCAATCAAATTCCAAACATTCTCATTGTTAACGAAAATCTCAATATATTTAATATCATCTTCATCCAATAGCGCAAATGTGATTCTATATGGGTCATTAGCTTTATCAGTAACGAGCCCTGATGTTACTGTATTAAGCTTAACCTGATTAGGACTTCCTCCATATTGAATATAGAGAACAATTCCAATAACGGCAGTCAAAGTTATTATAAACATCTTATTTATTTTCATTTTATCCAAACTTCCTTTCATGTCATGAAACTATCAACCATTACGTTTATCAACAAATCTTGACACCATATACGACACCATATATAATGACATTAGGAGGAGCTTATGGGTAAAAAAGAAAAACTACTTCAAAAACTTAAAAACAATCCAACTAATGTAAAGTTTGAAACCCTTCAGTCATTATTATTGCATTATGGCTTTAAAGAACGCACTCCACGTGGCGGTTCTTCTCATTTCACTTATACATTTGGAAAGCACATAATTACTATACCAAAACACAAACCAGTAAAAACTATTTATGTAAAAAAAGTTTTGTCAATCTCCAAGACCTTCAGCTTATTGAAAAGGAGTAAAATTATGAAAGATATTAATTATTATAAAAAAATCAATTATCCCCTTACCGTTCTTCAGGAAGAAGATGGTAGCTATTTCGCTGAATATCCTGATCTCAAAGGCTGTATGACTGTTGCCGATACATTTCAAGAAATATATGAAATGGCCGAAGATGCAAAAATAGCTTGGCTAGAAACTGCACTTGAAAACAACATTCCTATTCCAGCCCCTAAAGATGTATCTTCATATTCTGGAAATTTCAAGTTAAGAATTCCAAAATCACTACACAAACAGTTAGCTGAGGAAGCAAAAGCAGAAGGTATCAGTATGAACCAACTATGCGTATATCTTCTAAGCAGAGAATTAGAACATATACACAAAGCTTAACATGTCGGCTCAGAAATGGGCCTTTCTAATGTTCATATTTTGAACCGAATTTTGTATGTCATTCTAACGATTCATAAACTATGGATTTTATTCGTAGTGTCGTATTTTGCAAAAGTTTTTTGTATGAAAGGGATGCGGACGTTTTCATTGAAAAACTTATTTATTCTACGTATTGGATAAACTTAAATATTTCGGATTTTCTGACTCCTTGTTAACAGGTCCTTACACACTTGCTGTATATTCAAAATTAAACCATCTTTAATATTTATATGCTTTACTTTACCCAACCTCCCTTCCACCGTGATATCACACTATCAATTGTAATTTCACACGAATCTTCATTATCAATTTTCTTCCAATTTTCATTCCATACCTTGTGAAAACGGACATTTTCTGAATTAGGTTCAGGATTTGGCATCTTCATTTTAACAATACTTGGAATTGGAGTTGCATCACCTACTACTAAACATTCCCCAGGTGCAAGTGTCGGTAATATATCAGCAATTGCACCTGAGTTATTTGGAAGTAGATTCTTAATATAGTTCTGATCGGTAGAATTAGTGAGTCTTAACGAAATAAAATTATTACATTGAGCAAAAATAGTATCAGATACCTCACTTGGACGCTGACTCACCACCATTAAACTTAGTCCATACTTTCTTCCTTCTTTCGCTATACGTTCTATAGATCTTTTTGAAGCTTTATAATCTGCAGAGTTGCTCTTCGGTACATAGTTATGTGCTTCTTCACAAACAAGTAAAAATGGAACGTCATTTGTTGTATTCTTAATATGTTTTAACTTTGAATAATGGAATGTAAAATCAAAGATGATTCTTGATATCAAGCTAACGGTAATCGACAATACTTCGAATGGTACACCACTCAAATCTATGATAGACACATTTGACTTATTTAAGTAACCTAAAAATTGTTTCAATATATCTGGAAAGTCTCCTGTTAAATATTGTGTACCATCATCTTTTAATGGTTCCATCAAGAAATCTAACCGTTTATCATTAATTTTATTATCTAGTCGCGCTATAAAGCGGTTGAATTCTCCATTAAACGCTCCATTGCTTGCTTTTTCAGCTTTCGAAGTAGAGGTAGGCACAAAATTATATATTTTGTCAAAATATACATCAGTATTATTAATCAATTCTGTTTGCCCTGTTTGATTAATAATTTTAGGTAACCATTTCTCATTTTCCTTCTTATTAATCACTTCGTTATTTAGATTATAGATAAAATTGTAAACCTCGTGAATACTGAAATATACAGGTGTATCATATGTTACCTTTGTAATACCAGAGTTATGTTTCTCCTTATTTTTTATCACAGCTTTTCTAAACTGAGATACTTGATTGTGTGAATTATTCTCATTACTTTCAATAAATATAGACTCAAGTTCTTCTGAATTCATAAGCCAGTATGGTAACTTCATTTTTTCTACATCCAAATAATTAAGAGTGAATTTTTCTTCCTTGGCAACTTTGAATGCCGCTGAATATTCAGAATGTATGTCAAAAATAATTATATGCGAATTCTTTTTCTCATCAATGTAAAGGTTTTTTCCATCATTAATACCAACAGCTTCTTGAAGTATTTTAGCCACCGTACATGACTTACCAGAACCTGTCGATCCCACAATTCCGATATGTTTACTAAAGAAAATATCTCCATCTAAGAAAAGACTAATATCCTTGTTTTGAACAAGGTTTCCCAGATTAAATGAATATTTTTCATTTTGTAAAAAAATGTGCTTTAATGTATTCTCATCTGCAACGTATACTTTTTCAGTTGGTGAAGGTAGAATACTACTTCCAGGGCTAAAAACATCATTCCAGACTGTTCCTAACGGATCAGTTACTACAATATATTTATCACTTTCACCATCGCTAATAGCTTTAATATTTGTAATAGCCGCAATTAAAAAATCATGATTTCCAGTGTCAATTTTCAAGTGTTTACCAATTATAAGTGAAGCTTTATTTGCTTCAAAGCTATCACTATCCAATTTAACACTTATACCTAACGCACTACTTTCATACACTAACCCTATTACATTACTCAATTACAGGTACCTCCTTAATCATTTTTAATATAAATTTCAACTCATTGATCGTTTTAACATCCAAATATTCTACGTTAATATCTTGCAAATCATATCTATCATCAATTCTATCATTTATAATGAATAGATCATCTGGTTTATTATCATTAATTGTATTTATAGTTTCTTCATTTTCAGAGCAAAGTCTCATTTTAAACTGCATCCAATTATCATTAACCTTTCTTTCTGGCTCTCTCATCAATCTCTCTGGAAAGAAAGTACAACCAACATATCCTATCTCCACTTCAACTGATTTCTTATATAACCTAGCAGCAATATCTGCAATTCGATCATCAGATGAGCTTAGACAAATCAGTGCCGGATCATGTAATTTGGGTTTATGACAATATATTTCAGTATAATCCTTAATAAACATGACGATGTCATCAAACAAGTTTTCTATATTATTTACATTGATTAGAAAGTACCTCTTTCTATTATTTTGATTGAGATTTGTACTTATCTGATTTCTTCTTGATGTTATTAGTTGTTTATAGTTTTTCAGTTCTCTAGTCCATCTTGATATAGCAGTCTTTTTTACCGATAATAATTCTTGTAGAAAATTTCTTCTTCGAATCTTCCTTGTTTTATCATCCGAGTTAGTACTTAATTGAGCAATCTTATGAATTGCATTTGGATAAAAGATTTCTTCAACATCTTTATCATCTATACCAGTATGAATCAGCTTATCTTTAGCGCTCTGTTCCACTGTCTCAAACGAGTCGGCAAAAGAAATCGTAAGGCGTTCTTCGATAAACAAACGTATTTTATCATTTATTTCTAGTGGATTCGCCTCATAATAATCTTTTAAAGCTTTTTTATCCACTTGAGATTTTCGTTCTTTTTTTGAGATTTCAAATACCTCTGGAATGCTCGGTGGAGATATTTTGCATATATATTTCGAAATATAATCCAAGTTTTCAGTGCAAAGTATACTTAACATGTCATCTTCTGAAAGTTTTATGTTTCTTTTTATTTCAGTAGGAAAATAAGCATATAAAACATAATCAATCTGTATGTCATCGCTTGATATATGTGTTCTTAACATTTGGAGAATCGGCTTATACATTTTTGAAAGAGTGTAGCTATCCTGCTCTTCATGATATTTACACTGTATCGCAACAATTCTATCATTTTTTATAATATCTACATCTTCAATTACACCTTCTACCTGTATTATTGTGTCATCATCTGATATTAATAATTCATTTAATGTCAAATTAAACTGATATAAAAATCCTTTGATTGTTGAATCTGCTACTCTAGATATCTTGATCACTCCTTACATTCTTTTACATATAATTACTTTTCCAAACTCTTCATTCTAATAAACTTGCTAGAATTCCGAAATCGATTATCCATTTAGTTCTTAAATTTCTACTTTATTTGCAATAACAGATATATTAATCTATCACAACTCGTTGTCATTATTCATCATAGAGAAATTTGACTTCATCAATACTTTAGTAATAAATACACATAACTAAAGCAAACAAAAACATCAGCCTATATCAATGCTTTTCATTTTGAAGACAACATTTTTTATATTTCTTCCCGCTACCACAAGGGCATAAATCGTTTCTTCCTGCTTTATTATAACTTCTTTGTGCTTGATACTGATTAATGAGCATATGACTTGGTATTAAGCCAATTGACAAATAATCAATTTTTTTAAGATTATAAATCAACTCGAGTATATAGATTATAATAGAAAAGTTCTCTATACATAAATCAGCAAAATCAATGAGATACATTGTTACTTCATTTGTGTTTCCACGATAGTTATCTGTAAAAACAACCTTTTGTGACATATAATCAACTTCTGCATCAATATGTTGAATAGCATTTCTGATACGATTTTTCAAGCTACTTGTTGGAGGACTAAATGATTCTGAATCATCTATATAATCAAGTTTCTTGTACTTTGAGCCAATAGTAAGGATACTATCATATGATTTATTATTAATACAACTACTATAATCATTTCTTGAAACTATGTTATTCAAAGCAATGACAATATCGATATTATCCAATATCCACTCGTAACTCATAGCATAAAAAGCTGTTAGCTCTTCGAAGTTAGTAGTCATTATTCCATATTTTTTCCGATCAACATTATCCAAACATTCAGTATTTCTCAAAGCAACTACTGGAATAAGTTGCTCATATATGTTACTGAAAGAATCGATGAGCTTGAAGGCTTTTTTTTCGATTTCATTATACTTAGGAGAAATATCACAAATATAATCTTGAACTTTTTCAATTATTTCTTTGCTTCTTGTTATATGCTTTGATATCTCAATATATTTATCTAAAGTCTTTGATTCCAGAGCTTTGGTTATCCCCGTTGTGGTAAGCATCATTTGATGCATCGCAATATTTGCATCTAGGTCATTATTTACCTTTTTTATTGGTATAAAATCAAAACCACTTATTTCTTTTTCAAGTTTTGGATAAAGCAAAGAAACTTGATTGTTCCAAGACAATTCATATAACACCTTAATCTTTTTCCATCTGTTATCAAAGTGTTGTGCAAACACCATTGCACTTTGAGTAGCGTCTATAGCCTTTAAATCATCGGAGAAAAACTGCATATTATTCAGATATGGTGGTAATTCATTATTTCCTAAATCACGAAAATACATTTTGTTAGTAAGAAATTCCGCAGACAATTCTGCACAATACAAATTGTCAGTTGAGTCTATTTCATTATGATTTTCAGATGCATTCTGGACTTCGAGCTTTAAGCCTACTTCCTCTTGATCTATTAGTAATTTTCCATGAATATGTGTCTGACAATTAGGACAATGAATATTGAACGGAACATCATAAAAACCTATTTGCACTCTAATATTGATAATTGTTTCACATTCTCTGCAATTTAAAAAATAGTTATGTGTCAATTTATCTGTCTCCTTTCAAATTATTCATATATGTTATTTACACTTATTAAAATACTTAAATCGCGTTTTCTTACATTTATTATAAAGTTGTTTAAATAAAACCATTCATTGAACACTTGCACATTAATGACCAATACAAGCGTACACCACCCAGGTCATCAGAAAGTTCATAGATTGTATCTGCATCTACTTTTAAAGAGAAACATACCGCTTTCTTTCTCGATGTAGCCAAAATCATTGCAAAACAATATATTTTACGGTACCTTTCGCCGACGATGATCTCGTATTCTGTCTATTCGAACTTTGCTTGTCTTCTTAGGGACTTTCATGGCGTATTTTGCTTTTTTGCTGATATGACCACCAATATCTTCATCCATTCTTTGTGAAAATCAATATATTGGTCCGATGCTTCCTACATATCCAAATTTTTTCTGTTCCCTAAAAAATCAGGTTCCATTAAAGTTATTAGTTTCACACTTCCATTCGATAATTTTTCTTTGTAGTTATCCATCTTAGTTCCATAAGTCTACGCTGATATTCAGGTGGTTCAAATATACAAGAACTCGTTTAACCATTTTTCTTGCTATTCCAAGAATTTTAGCTGTGGCTCGTTTAGACTTTGTCTGTTTGTAAACTCTTTGCACTGCTATCCAATCTGCCAAATCTTTCGCCTCTAGGGTGGGTCAACTTTCCTCGTAAATCCTAGGTTAGTTTTACGTATAAATCAGCAACACCTTCATGCCACAAGTGATAACGTTGTGAAGCTTGCTTAAGATTATAGCTTTACCAAATTGTATACAGCAGTTCCCAATTCAGAGATAAAATTCACAACATAAATAGCATCTTGTTTTTCAATTACTTGTCTTCCATATGTGTCATTAGAGAAGTCACCTTCATGAACTATCTGGTTTCTTCTAATAACAATATTCTTTAATTGTGTCCTTACAACTTTTTCACTTTCTCCTAAATAACTCGAAATAGCTTGCCACTTAAATTGTTCATCCCAAAACAAACTTAAGGCATCATTGACCTTTGACGGATCTTGAAATGATAAAAATCCATGCTGGGCAAATACGCTTTGCTCAAGTGTGGAAGTTATATCACTTTCTTCATCTAAAACTGAATTTATACTTTCTAAAGATAGTTTGAACGAATTATATTTGCTTGTTGCAGGTCGCTTTCTCTGGCAAATTTCAATCATTCCAAGTCTAACCAAATCATGAATTAATTTATCAAATGCAGAAACCGATTGTGCCCATTGCCATCTTAGAATATCAGAACAGTCAAAAGGCACTCTCATTTGTTCAACTAAATAGTCATAGATAGCTATTGAATCTTTAGACGAACTAATTATTTCATTAAATAAATTATATGCTCTGATCATCACAAACCTTTATTACAAGATTAGCAATCTCTTCAAAGATGTCACTAAACCGCTCTCTGTTTTTCTGCATTTGATCAAGAACACTACCACTTCTACCTATTTGCCCATCAGATAATGCAAAAACTGGTACTCCTGCATCATGCGCACTTTGCAAAAGAGCTCCAAATTCTGATATTTCTGCTATACAATAATTCTTAGTTTGTCCATTATTATTCAAATAACTACTATCAATAACCATATCAAACTTTTTCAATTCACTAACTAAATTTTTATCTATATTCATTTTGATTTCTCCTATTCGTTGTTGAAATGATTTAGCCGCTGTTCCACTCCTTAAACTAAAGCGTTGTATGATTGCACCAATAAACTTCATTTCGCTTAATGGCAACGGATAAGAAGCTTCATCAAAGTATTCACGATTTGATAAAGCCCATTTCTTCCATCGCGGCAAAATATTCTTTAAAGTATTTATTGCCATAACTGAAAAAGGATCTGGATTAGTAGGCACAATAAAGTAATCACAGTAAACAAAAAAGACTTGGTTAATAGCACTTAGTCCAGGGTTCAGGTCAACAAATACATATTCAATATCATATTTTATGCAACATAACCTTATTAGTTCATAAAATGCTCCTGGCAAATTTTGTAAAGTACTTATCGCATTATTACTACTTAAGGCTAAACTTAACGTTGGCTCAAATTCTGATATATTCATATGCCCAGGTATTAAGAATAGTCTTTCGTTCTGAGCAGTTTGGTAACAATCAATTGCTTCTATTGGCATTGGTTTTCCAGTAAATGCTGACCTAGCGCCATCCATAAGATTCATTAGCTTCGTGCTTTCATTAGTATAATAATTTTCAAAATCATCACCCATCATCATACCGGTTAAATTACATTGAGAATCAGCATCTACTAATAAAACTCGCTTACCTAATTGCGTTAATTTCCATGCTAAATTGAAAGTTGTTGTTGTTTTACTCACTCCACCCTTGTGATTAAATAAACTAATAATTTTCGCTTTCATAAATTCTCCTTTAAAATTATTTTCTGCTCAATTGTGAACAGATGATTTTCACTTTAACTATAAATTGAAGTTAGCCTCTGAGGTTAAGTCCTCAGTTGTATCTTTTCATTTTAATCTCCATCTTTAGTCATTTTGTCGATTCCAACTACCTTTCTACCACTCATATTTTGATAACTTTGAGTTAAACGCTCCTTGTTGATTAGCTTTACTAGAGATGTTATTCTAGCATTAGGTCTTTCCTGTGCTATCCTTGTCAATTTTGTTTCCATTCCAACTCCATGTGCAGGTAATATTTCCTTTTCAAGGGCTTTAGAATGTTGTAGCCTTTCCTTCTCAGTCTTTACCCTGTGTCATCAGTAATATTCTACACTACGACTCATTAATTCCATCCGCTTCCCATTTTAATACTTGTTATACATATTCAAGTTTATTTATCCAGATAAGAATTGGCGTCTCCCGAGTTCCCGTATTATATTCGTATAAAGCATACCTAGCTCTACTATCCCGAACAAGCCATGCTTTTTAACCTATAAATTAAACATAATATTGTATTCTTGCTCAGTAAACAACATCTACCTTCCTATTTGGTATTACGTGGCTCAATCACGTCAACTTTTGGCCTATTATCTCGTTTGCCTACGCTTAAACTTATCAGTCACCTAATAGGCTCCAAGACAAACTACAGGCTATTGGTCTTACCTTAGCCGATGAGATTCCACTATATAATCCGACCTTGCTCGGCCGTACATCCTGATAAAGTTGCTCCTCTTCGTTTCAGCGAAATAAATTGTAGGACTTGCCTTGCAAGACCTATGATCTCAGAAGCGGAAGCTTTAAAATACACTAAGCTTTTTTTTCAAATAATCGATTAATAATAGAGCATTTCTATGATGTTCAATAATTTCATCAGATGTTAGATCAATTAGAAATGTAGCAAAATTTATATGCACAAGCTTATTCCTTTCCGAACCAATTAGCAAAAATGATGTCACTGCGGATTTTAATTTTTCACTTGCATTGATGTCGGCTATAGCCTCCTTTTTAAAATCAAGTCCAAACAATCCTAAAAATCCATTAATATTATTTGATTTCCAATCGAACAACGTATGATATTGCCTATTGATTGCCTTATTCCTAACAAAAGAAACTAATGCAATATTATTTGCGGTAACTATTACCACAAATGATTCAATTAATTCAGTCATCTGCGATTCAAAGTAGCTTGCACTTGACATTAGTATAATTTTCTTTAATTTTGAATCTAAATCAACTTTGTATGATATTTCGTTTTGAGTAGATAAGAAGTCAAGTATCTCTTTATTATCATTATACATTTTCTCAACAAATTCCATTTAACCCCTCATTTCGATATAATCAACAGCTTTTTGTATTCTATTTTTTATATTACTTTTGCTAGTTGTATTATATGACGAATAGTCAATAAAATTTTCATCTAACTTCAATTCAACTAGTGATTGATATATAATTTTCCCCTCTACCAATTTTCGCTCTACAACGCAATCCTTACATACCGCGACAAATACAGCTTCAAAAAGTGATATATTAAACCTATTGTTGTCACTTACAAATGCATTATCTGGTAGCTCACTACACGAAGCTAAAAAAGTTTCAAATAAGGTAGCCAAATAATTTTGCAAACTTTCTGAAAACCCTTTTACTGTTTTTGAAAAATTGTTCAAAAATTTAACCATTGAAGGCTTATATTCATCTTCATTAAGCAATATTGCAAATGCTCTTAATATAATCTCTACATCTTTCTGCTGCAAATCTGGCTGTGCTTGCTTTAAAACTTTTCTCCATCTTGGATCTAAATTAATGCTATGAAGCAAAGAGTAAAAATCACAATGGAATAAACTACTTCGGATTTCCTGTGGCTTTAGATTAACGCCACCAGAATTTAATCGATTAAATATCTCATATACTGCAAAATCATCTTTTATCGAGCTTCCTTGTTTAATTACAATATTACGAATTGTTCTTAAATCAAATGTTACTCTATAATCTTCGAGCGTAGAATAATTTAGTTTATTAAACTTATTAGGTGCATCAGGTAAATACTCAGGTAAACGCAAATTAAAGTCTGTAAAATATTCATTGTCATATAGTATTTCTTCAGGCAAAGCTCCATTATGATCAACAATATCTCTAATCTCAACCACCTTCTCTTTTCGAGGAAATCTCTTTTTAATAAAATAAAATATTGACATTAACCGTTGCTGACCATCGATAACTAAAAAGCTGTTTCTTGCTTCTTCATACAAAAATATTTGTGGAATTGGAATCCCTAAAATGATAGATTCTATAAGCTTACTTGCTCGCTTTATGTCCCACACATAATTTCTTTGAAAATTTGGTATTTTAATCACACCTGATGACATAAAATCATATATTGTCTTTATATTAAAGTCATTTGGTGATGAAGTCAGATCATATTCATTAATCAGAATATCATCTTCCTCTATAATTTCTTCTTCATACCATTTTTCATTTGTCATTTTTTTCTCCTTTTTTATGCAAAATTTATCATTTGTCTAATGCTCCAACTCCATTATTTGAGATATTTTCTTCTCTTAAATGTTCGTTAGTAATCCTAATATGAAACTATTCTCAGAAAAAAGATTACAACGAAATTAGTCTTCCTATTGATTTGTTAGATAAGGTTTTTATTCTAATTGTTACGTATATCACAGCCAAGGATATCAAGTGGCAAATATTATAAATCCAAATCGACATATCATCATAAATTATCTATTGGAATCAATATTCAAAATAGCAACACACTAAAAATATAATACTATTTACAAAGTTGCCCTATCAGTATATGACAATATGGATTTTTCCGATAACTCTAATCATACATTCTTTTTAACTATATTTACTATCAGCTAAATAAAAGTAAAATAATATTTCCCACTCCTCAATTGTAGTTACTTCATAGCAAGAAAACAAATCAAATACAGATTTATGTACATCAACTCCTTCACTAAGTCTCACTTAAAATTTATACCTACTTCTCTTCCCCTCCCAAAATCCAGTCACGCAAAGAAAACCAATAACCTTTTACCGGTTTTGGTCAAACATTTTTACTATCATTCTATTGTTCTTCTGCTGGATTTGCTTTTTTCTTGAAGTGTCTCCCCTATACTGAGCCACTTTCTCATTAAAGAGTAGCTTCATATTTTTCTCCCTCATATTTATTACCCATCCATATTATTTTATCATAGTTCTAAAATAATACCAATGGTAAATTAATAATTTAACAAATTTGCAATAAAAAAAAGAACGGATTTTCCGCTCTTTTATGCTTCTATATTACCACAAAATCGGCTTTTTTTCAAGTCTTGTAGTGTCTAGCAAAAGGCTATATAATAACTTATCACTAGGATGGGAGGTTAATTATGGATAATGATTTATTAGCAATACTATCATCAAATCTTTCAAAAAAAGAACTGACCAAGATTGAAACAATCAATCAAAAGACCCTTGCCTTAGGACTTCAATTATCTCAGAATGAAATATCCGAGCTTATTTCTGCAAGGAATGCAAGTCTTAAAAAATATCAGCGAGTTGAATTGAATGACGGAATTTTGGACAAGCTTATCTACACCTTTTGTGACTCGCCTTATATTGACCAGAATAATTATGCCGAGACTTTATATGAACTCGAAGATCTTTTTTATGGATTCAAAAATGAGTGCAATGACCAAATATCTGACGACGAATTATTTACCTTTATGCGGGAACAGTTTGATCAGATTTGTTATGGAGATATAAACTATCTTCGCGACACCTGTCTTACCCGATTTTCAGAAGCCATACGTAAAGGCTATAAAGGCTTCATTAAAAATCAAGGCGCACATGAGGACGCAAACCTATCACAAGAAAGGCGTTGGGATTCAGATCTGTATCAAGAGATCTTAAAAGATTTATTTTGGTAGACACTTTTTTTGGAATTATGATCATAAAGGAGATGAATATCTATGGATTATAGTCAAGAAGACCTTCTGCACTTAATGGGCATCGTGAAAAATCTCGCAAAAAAATACACAGGAAATGATAGTAGTTCCATTACTTATAATACGGCCCAAATGTTAATGGAAGCTGTTCAATATACCATATCTATAAACTTAATGAGTAACCATGCAGACATAAACCTTTACAAAGGAACTTTAGAATATGAAAAACTCTATTCCATGGGCAAAGAAAAATTAAACGAATTATTCCGAGATGCTCTTGAAGATTACCAGCGATTACTAGAAGACTTCGATGACTTTGGTATTAGCAATTACCGACACACCGTGGTCGATGGACTCAGTGCATTTTTTCTGCACTATGATTTTCATTACCGTCCTCAAGACCACCTTCTAACACTGGATTATCCCATCATCCATGACGATATTCATCAAAGCGGTATCCTTCGAATCAAGCACTACTTGCGTGGAATCATACTTGAAAACAAAATCTTACAGCTTTATCCTCGAGAAGATATTATTCAACGCATCGCTAGCTCCACCCCAACAGGATATCCTCATTTCATGGACAATATTTGCTATCCCGTTCTTCTGAATATATTAAGTTCGCTTCTTATTGAAAAGCCCATCGACACCCTTCAAATGACAGATAAAGACATTGATCAGCTAAATCTTTATCTGTCTACCTGCACTTATGATGAACTTATACACACATTGGACATGCATTTGAAAAAGTTATTAAAGTTTTTAGATATAATGGAGAGTTTTGATTATTTCAAGCCGATAGTTAGGGACTTTGCTGCACGATTAATGCATAGCTATAATCATTCGAATTCGTCTATCGATATCTTCTTTCCCACTCATTTCTCATGATGATTTTCTTACCACCTATTAAATAATCGGTCGCTAACTTACCTGAAAGATGGTCAATCTCGTGTTGAAATAATTCTGCTAAATCATCATTAAATTGCTGGGTTATTTCTTTTCCTTCAATATTTTGATAGTTAACTTTTATACTTTTGTGTCGGGTAATATTGACAAAAAAAGCAAGATCAAAGCTATAACAGCTATCCCAAACTTCAAACGTTTCTTCACTCGTCCAAATGATGTCGGGATTTACCATAATGATCTCTTTATCCTCGCAATTATAATAAACCACTTTTTTCATGTGACCTATTTGTGGAGCCGCTAATGCTCTTCCTATCTTCTTTTCCTTTTGAAGATAAAACAGTGTATCCTTGAGGTCTTCAATAATCTCAGATAATTCTTTTGTAAAGTCAGTCACATGGGATGACTCATCTCTTAATTTTGGATTCCCCAACATTAATACTTCTTTTATAGCCATAATTATTCTCTCCATTTAATATGTATACTGTTGAAATTTTTAACGGATAAAATTCGTACGGTTACCTGTGTAACGTTGCGGATTACTTATACCTTGTTGACGGCCTACAGCTATGCATTGCATCAACCAGGTCATATTTACAGCAATATTTTTTACTGTCTGAAGTCCCTCAAGATCTTGACGTACCTCTTCAGGCGTGTTTCCATGAACGCCATTCCAATAAGATGAGGATACAATGGGCATATTGGCAATTGTAAAATATTTATTTATCACATCCATTGAAGCCGTGGTTCCTGCGCGCCTTGCTGAAGCAATCATTGCTCCCGGCTTATCGGCTAAACTCTTACTTCCGGCGTAAAATGCACGGTCAAGAAAAGATAAAATGCGTCCGGAGGGATGGGCGTAATATACCGGTGTTCCAAAGACTATTCCATCGGCGTCTTTGGCTTTTTCTAAAAATTCATTCACTTGATCGTCGTCAAAAACACATGCATTGTCCAATTCTCGACATTTTCCACAGGCAATACAATCACGGATAGGGGTTTTCCCCAATTGAATAATTTCTACCTCTACCTTCTGGGCTTCATACACTTTTGCCATTTCTGTTAATGCGGTATAAGTACAACCTTCTTTATTGGGGCTACCATTCACCATTAATACTTTCATGATCCATTCCTCCTTCAAGTTAATTTCCCAACTTTATATGATAATCCCATCGCAATGATCCACTTCATGTTGAATGATTTGCGCAATATATCCACTATACTTCTGACGTTGTTTTTGAAATTGTCGATTGAGATACTCAACTTCAATTTCTTGATATCGAGTTGTTTTTCTAACTCCCGTGAGGGATAGACAGCCTTCTTCTGCTTCATAGGGTTCTGTTTTTTTTACGATCACCGGGTTAATCATTGCAATATTGTCAAATCCAATATTTATGGCAATAATACGCTTCTTAACACCTATCATATTGGCAGCTAAGCCGACACACCCTTGTTCATTAGCTTGCAATGTATCCAGTAAATCTTGAACCACTTGATCATCTTCTTTGCTTGCCTCTTCTGATGCTTGATTTAAAAACAATATATCTTTTATAATATGTCGTACCATCGAGTATCCTCCAGTTTTATCTCTATAGTAACTTGTATTCATCTTATTTTACCATATCGGTTTCTAGAATTTTGTTTCAAGCAAAAATTCTCCTTGATCCTCTACTTCTATACCCATACCTGAAATCATCATATGAATTTCGGACGATATTTTTTCTTGAAATATTAGCCTATCTTCCTCAATAACAAAAACAAAAACATCTTCTTCATTGTTTGTTGTTAAGATTAACATATTCTTATCAACCGTGTAAGTTCCCATTGATAAGTCGCTACCAATCCCCCCTCCAAAAAAAGTGAATTCCTTATTTATTAAGGTAACATGGGGGAACGATAAGCAATTTCCATTCCCGTCTCTTTAAGTACATATATTCCTTCACGAACTGTTTGCACATTCTTAAAACGATAATATTCATTTGGATCAAGTTCAATTTTTCCTTCTGCACTGGCTTTTAAATTTTCCAAATCATTGACATATAAATTTACTCTTACCGTTGATTGTGCAACATCGAATAAATCACCTTTTTCTATTGGATTCCAATATAATGTAATCTCTTGTTCTGATAGCTGAACATAATCATCGATGGGAGTAATTTGTCCATCTATTAATTGAATAAACGATCCTTTTGAAGATTTTACATTTATATATACGTCCTCTTGACTCAATGGAATATTTGCTACATATCTAATAATAACCGGAAGCCCAGGCACCGATGACATGGCAGGTGAATATTTCTCAATTCCGCTTTCAAGGGATATAACGACCTTTTCATCTTCAGGTTTAGATTCAGGTTCATTCTCAATATATTTCACAGCAAACCTAGCCACCAAATACAATACAAAAATAAACGAAACTATTATTTTTTTCTTCATAATTTATTTCTCCACTCTCATCATTATTATCCATTCAACCGCGCAAAGAAAACCAATAAACTTTTACCGGTTTTGGTCAAACATTTTTTTCATTCTATTGTTTTTATGCTGGATTTGCTTTTTTCTTGAAGTGTCTCCCCTATACTGAGCCACTTTCTCATTAAAGAGTAGCTTCATATTTTTCTCCCTTACATTCATTGCCCATCCATCATATTTTATCATAGTTCTAAAATAATACCAATGGAAAATTAATAATTTCCTACCTTTGTCTATCCTAATGGCTTCATTAACGGAAACATAATGGATTCTCGTATATTCTCTTTTCCTGTAAGCACTTGATAAACGCGATCAATACCCATACCCCAACCGGATATCGGAGGCATACCATGTTCCATTGCCGTAAAAAACAGCGTGCGAATTCAAAAACCTTTGTAAACCCTACGATACTTGTCAAGACCTCTCACTGCATGCCCTTTTATTTCGCCGCCTTTGCCACAATCCCTTTGATGACTTCAACGGCCTTTTCCATAGATTGAACCGGTACAAACTCATGTTTTCCATGGAAATTATGCCCACCGGCAAAAATATTGGGGCAAGGAAGTCCCATAAAGGAAAGTCTTGAACCGTCTGTACCTCCACGAATCGGTCGTATAATCGGCTCAATGCCTAAGTCAATCATAACCTCTTTGGCATTTTCAACGATGTCATATACAGGCTCAATTTTTTCACCCATATTATAGTACATGTCTTTCATGTCCACATCAATCGTGCCTTCACCATATTGTTGATTAAGTAAGGCCACACTACTTTTAAGTAATGCTTTACGTTTTTCAAAAAGACTTCTATCATGATCTCGTAGAATATAGAACATCTTTGTCTCTTCAACTGTTCCTGTCATATCTTGTAGATGGAAAAACCCTTCATAGCCTTCTGTATATTGAGGGCGTTGTGCTTGGGGTAACATACGATCTAATTCCATGGCAATTTGCATGGAGTTGACCATTTTATCCTTGGCACTACCGGGATGAACATTTTGTCCATGAATCGTGATATGTACATTGTTGGCATTGAAACTTTCGTATTCCAATTCACCAATCTCACCACCATCTAATGTATAGGCATAGTCAGCACCAAATTTTTCAACATCAAAGTGATCCGCACCACGACCAATTTCTTCATCCGGTGTAAAGGCAATTTTGATTGTTCCATGCGCTACATCCGGATTGGATGTAAAATACGCTGCTGCACTCATGATTTCCGCAATCCCTGCTTTATCATCAGCCCCTAATAGGGTTAATCCATTGGTGACTACCAAGTCTTGTCCAACGTAGTTAAGTAATGAGGGATAGGATTGTGGTGAGAGGACAATATTTTTTGCCTCGTTCAAGCAGATGGCACTGCCATCATAGTCTTTAATCACCCTTGGTTCAGTTCCTACTGTTGTTAAATCCGGTGCCGTATCCATATGAGCAATAAAGCCAATAGTAGGCACTTCTTTATCTACATTAGACGGTATGGTAGCCATAATATAACCATTGTCGTCCATAGAAACATCTTGAATCCCCATCCCTTGAAGTTCTTCCACAAGCATCTGACCTAACACTTTTTGATTAGGTGTACTTGGGCAAGTGGTGCTCTCCTCGTCTGATGTCGTCGGCACTTCAATATATTTAAGAAATCTTTCTAACACTGTCATAATAATTAATTCCTTTCCTTGTCAGCAAATAAAAATGGCTTATCCGGAATATAACCTTTAAACTGTGCCTTGTAGAGACTTGCATAGATGCCACCTTTTTCCAATAGCACCTCATGACGACCTTGCTCAGCGATGCCCTCTTCATTAATCACTACAATTTCATGGGCATGTTTAATCGTTGATAAGCGATGGGCAATAACGAGGGAGGTACGACCCTTGGATAACTTTTCTAATGCCTGTTGAATCAAAGTCTCAGTCTCATTATCGAGGGCTGATGTTGCTTCATCCAGAATCAAAATAGCAGGGTCTTTTAAGAAAACACGGGCAATGCTGATCCGTTGTTTTTGTCCACCGGATAATCGAATACCCCGTTCACCGATATTGGTGTCATAGCCTTCCGGTAGGCTCATAATGAACTCATGAATCTGGGCATTTTTTGCCGCTTCTATGATATCGCCTTCCCTAGCATCTCTTCGTCCGTATTGAATATTTTCTCGAATCGTTCCTGCAAATAGGAATACATCTTGACTCACAAGACCGATATGGCCACGTAGGTCCGACATTTTTATATCTCGAATGTCTGTACCGTCAAGACGAATAGAACCGCCTGTCACTTCATAAAAACGGGGAATTAGATGACATAATGTTGTTTTACCACCACCGGATGGTCCGACCAAGGCCAATGTCTTTCCTACAGGTATTTTGATACTTATATGATCTAAGACCTTCTCGTCACCATCATAGCCAAAGCTTACTTGGTCAAATTCAATGACTCCCTCAACATTCTTTAATGTCACCGCGTTTTTACGGTCTTTAATATCCGGTTCCTCATCAATAATTTCAAGGAATCGCTCAAATCCGGTCATACCGGCTTCATACTGTTGTACAAACTGGGTCAAGCGACGCACCGGGACTAAAAAATTGTTAACATATAAGATAAATGCCGTTAAATCACCATAGCCCATCTCACCGCGGTAAATAAAGAATCCACCCACACCTAAAACAATCACATTCAAAATATTGGTCATAAAACTCATACCACTCATAAAGACGGCCATATTTCGATAAGCTTCATCCTTAGAACTTCTAAAAACCAAGTTTCCTGAATCGAATTTTTCTATTTCATAGTCTTCATTAGCAAAGGCTTTGGATACGCGAATACCACTTATACTGCTCTCTAGGTCAGCATTTACTCCAGCTATTTTTTGCTTGACTTCCTTAAAACTGGCACTCATCTTCCCTCGACGTTTGATGGCAAACCAGATAAGAAGAGGAACAAAAATATACACAGATAAGGCTAAACGCCATTCAATGAATAAGAGAAGAACAAATGAGCCGGCTAACATAATCGTTGATAAAAACAAATCTTCTGGCCCGTGATGGGCCAATTCGGTCATTTCATTCAAGTCATTCATCATACGCGACATAATATGCCCTGTTCTTGTTTTATCATAGAACTTGAAGGATAATTTTTGCAAATGTCCAAAAAGTTCTTTACGCATATCGTATTCCATGCGTATGCCTAACATATGTCCATAAAAATCTACAATAAATTGCAGGCCTGTTCGAATAACATACAAGCCCACTAAGGCAATAATAAAGACCAAATAAGGTCTGAATTCACCTGTACCATTATCTATTGACGGGAGAAAACCATTGATCGCTTGACGTGTTAACATAGGAAATGCCAGGTCAATACCTGCAATCAGCAAGGCACATACCATGTCCAATATAAATAAACCCATATGGGGTTTATAATAAGTTGCAAATCGCTTTAGATTTGAGGATTCACGCAATGCATGTTGTTTTTCCATGATGAAAAACCCTCCTTTATAAATGATCAGATAAAGTTTGCTTCTGAATACCGCAACAGAAGTTTTTGACCATCAAATTCTAGCACATGCGTTTGTATATGTCTACCTGGATCAAAGGAGAATTTATCTAAATTGTTACTGCACTGATTTCACTTAATCGTAATTTTGCTTCATTTACAATCGCCAGTTTATGTCCGTTTTCAAGAACCTTTTGCAATTGCTCTTCTGCCTTTTGTTGATTCTCTAATTCAATATTTGAAAGAGCCATCACATAGTTTATTCCGGCGTATTGACGTTTATGCATTGCCTTTTGAACGGACGCTTGTTTTAAGAATACTTCAAAATAGTCAATACATTCTTTGTGTTTTCCCAAATAATAATACCGTTCGCCCGTTAGAATTTGTAGTGCTCTTTTCATTTGACGATTCATTGGTACCAGTAGCCCTATTTCTTGTTCATAGATTTTCTCCGCTGAATCAATATCTCCGGTCGCATAATAGGCAAGAATCAAATTGATGGTATGGACAATTTTAAGTTGGGGATTTTTAATGAATTGCTCTTGAATCGACAAGAGCGTCGCTAATGCTTTTTCGTCTTCGCCCATACATAAATATGCTGCGGCTTTATCAAGCTGAAGTATTGCTTGATTTTTCTTATTTTTACCCGTAAGGGCTTCTTGTTGTATAATTATGTTCATAAAAGCTTCCTGATCACACCTGTCATTTAGGAGAGCAATACGTTTACTACGACGGTATAAACTAGTCGCCAAGTATATACCAATCAGAAGAACATAGGTCACTCCCATTACAAGAGGCATAGACGGAATAAACTGCCTTAAAACAAGCATTATTCCAATCGCAACCATTACAAAAATAATAAAATTCTTTTTACGATTCATACAAGCTCCTCTTTTCCTCTCCTATTAGCGGACATCTGTTTTTTAATATAGCCTATCCTAGTATTAATATAAGCTGTTCACTATACTATTTCTTTAAGCTTAATTTATGCTGTACCAAAAAAGATATCCTTTAAAATCTTCAGCATTTCATCAAGACTTGTGCCTCTTATGCCTAAGTTTTTAAGATTAGGTTGGTCCTCCCTGATTTTTTCTATGAATTGAACGATATCACTTTGGATTTCTTCTGGGGTTTCAATCCTAACTGTAGGCGATACATTAACCAAAAGTCTAAATACATCATTTTTATGTTTTTTAATATTTTTCGTATCAAACTGCTCTCCAGCCTCTTTTCTTTCTTTCATATCTAACCAAGCTTTGATTTTAAACAGGATGACTGTTTCAATTTCAATGAGTGAATAGCCATCCACTGTACGTTTCCCTCTTATCAACGAGTCATAATAAACGTCATTTAATAGTATTGCCGAGAGACTGACAATACTTTCATCAATATGAATAGGTGTTAGCCCCGTATTAAACTTCATTTTCAAGTTACCCGGTTGCTTACTGAATAATTCAATCATTTTCGGAAAAGATGAATCCCTCGGTTCAGTAAATCGATAGAACTGATTCTTCCCTTCGTTCTTCTCACGGTTCTCATAACCACCGTCTTCAACAAATTTCCAAAAGGTCTCTCCAAAAGATGAATCGAGAGCTTCAATGATGAGCACCATATCCAAGTCTTTGGTGGCTCGAAACGGAACTCCAAGTTCATTCATAAGAATATCGCAAGCCGTCCCTCCGATAAAAACATATTGATTTGTATAATCTCCAAAATATTCTTTAAATTTTTCTAGTCCATGTACCATGCCTCACCTCGCAAAACTTCTTCTAGTGCTTGCTCAACCCTTTCATCAGCTTCTTCTTCCAATGACACATATAGAGACAGCAAATCCACATGGCGTTTATCAGCAAATAGTTTAGGATCGTAATCCCATAGCTGAAGTTCCACTAGTTGGCTATCTTTTATTAGATCCTTATTTTCCACAATTTCAATCTGCTCTTTTTTTAGCCGATTTTTATCTACTGCTAGTATTGGATGACTCGGAGGATTGATCATGGATAACTCTGCCAATGCGTCAAATCCTGCAGTCAAAGCGCCTAAAGGTTTTGTCTTTACATGTATGGTTTTTCTCACTGGTGTTTTAAGATACTCTTTACCATACATATAATAATCCGGGTCTGTAATTCTTTTATATTCCTTACTACGCCCTGTCTTACCACCGATTTTATAAGTGATTAGATTTGCATGATATAGGTCATTTAAGGCTCTAGACGCTGTCATCTTATTAAATCCCATCTTATCTGCAAACTCAGTCATATTCACAACTTCATCTTTATGATACAGGAAATACAAATATGCAATCTGTGCGGGTATTGTAAAACGCTTTATATCTTTTTCAACGATTTCTTGTACCTTTTTCAAATCGAGTCCCAAAAATGGCAAGTACATCTGACCATCTTCAAGGACAAAGGCAATTCTATTCTTAATCAGACTTTTTCTTCTATACCTTGTGATATTTTTATAAAATAGCACAATTTGACCTTTTGTAAGATTTTCCATTTGCTTAATATGCTTTTGAAGTTGATCTATATTAGGAACCTCATCAATAATCTCCATCAAAACACATTGCTTTCCAAGAATATTCATCTCATAAAAGTTGTATTTATTTCTCAAAAATATCGGAAAGTCATTCTTTTTATTCCAAGGTTTTACTGTAATATGCTCGTCAATATTTTCCTTCAAGTAAGATTCAACTATCATGACAATTCAAACCTCTTTTCAATATAACAATTTTATTTTAAATATAACACTTCTATTGGTATATTACAAGTTAATTTTGTTACATTATTATTTCCTCACCTATTAGCGGACATCTGTAATAAAATGCTTGACTGATTTACTTTCAAGAATCTCATTCAGATGTTCTTGATAAAAATTTGGAAAAGCATGATAGTCTTGAATCCGGTCAATGGGCAACCAATACATTTCTTCTTTAATTCCGTTCGTATAACTATTACTTTTTAGCTTCTGATTTCCTTTTGGTTTCATCAAATAGTAATATGCAATCTCATGACAATCATAGCCTAAAAGACTTCCTGTTCCGGCGAAAAAGTTTTCATGAACAAAAGCAAGCCGGTCAATATCATAATCAATACCTGTTTCTTCGAGAACTTCTCTTTTAATTGCATCTTCTGATTTTTCGCCTAAATGGACACTCCACCGATGGAGTAATAGTAGTCATCTATATCATTTTTGGCAAATAATACACATCCTTCTTCGATAATAATGGCCGCGGCCCGATAGCGAAACCAATGGCGTCCATGCGTCCAACCACAATCCAAACTTTTTCTGTTTTTCTTAAAATAATCGTCTCGAAGCAAACCATACCAGGCGGCATCACAGATACCTTGATTGTTCCAGTCTGTCCCTCTTAAGGTCCCTTCATAGATAAGACCACTTTTAAGCATAACGCGACCGGAACCACTATTTACCGGGTCATGTCTTGAATCGATACGATTTACACCGACTTCCTCCATGAAAAATCGAATAAGCTCTGTCAGAGCTTCTGTCATAATACCGCAACCCCACCAGGGCTTTCCTAATGCATATCCAATATGCACCGATTCCACCTTTTCTTCATAGCGAGCCACACCGATGGTTCCGATTAACTGTTTGCTGTCTTTTAATTCAATTCCCCAATCATAATATTGGTCGCTTTCGTATCCTTTTTGTAGACTTTGTATATATTTATACGAGATCTCTTCTGAGCTATGAGATGGCCAGACGAGATAACGCGTAACGTCATCATCGCTGGCCCAATTGCGATACATATCCGACGCATCAGTAAGCTTTATACGTCGTAAAATCAATCGTTTTGTTTCTAATCGTCGTGTTCCTAAGTGCTGCATGATGTTACCTCCATTAATCAAACGCCTAAATATTCTGATAAGACTCCAATAATCATATTGTGATCATCTTCCGAAGCTAAACCTGAAACAGTTATAGAACCTATGACACCCGTGTTTTTAATAATAATGGGAAAGGAACCTCCATGACATGCATATTCAGAACTCGAAATAAGTTTAGCTTCTTCAAGTGTTCTATTTGTTTTTTCTAAAGACTCATGCATATAGTGAGAACTATGAAAAAATCTTGCCACTGCATTACTTTTTCTTGTGACCCATACATCGTTATCCGGCGTCGTCCCTTCAAAGGCGTAGTGAAATAGCTGCTGTCCACTTCGCTTAATATCAATGGTAACCGGCGCCTGAATGCTTCTTGCTTTCTCCACTAGCATGGTCCCAATGGTCCACGCCATTTCATTACTAAAGTTGTCAAACTGTAACTCTTGCTCTTGCTTTTCAAGCTGTTTTAATATTTGATCATAATCTTTCATAGGATTTCCTTTCATTTAAGCTGTCATTTGGTCTGTCATTAACCATAAATATATTGTAATCTTTAAGAATTGATTGTGCAACTGCAAGTTAATCTCTTTGTATATAATGGGTATGAAGCAGTTCATGGCTCTTATGACCGTTGGGCTCTATTAAAAATTTCTCATAGATTTCTTGAATCGCTGTGTTCTGATGAGACTTCCTTAATGCTTTGCCTTCATCTTCTCTGTATATTGCATTCATACGCTTTTCGCGCACTTCATCCGTGGTCATTCTTGGCTGGCCACCTCCACTAATGCATCCGCCGGGACAGGCCATTATCTCAATGAAGAGATAAGGTGATTTGCCTTCTTTAATCTGGTCCATTAATATTTTGGCATTGGCTAGGCCACTCGCTACCGCGACTTTGACTTCTTTACCTTCTAACCCATGATATTCCGGAAGTACATCTTCAAAAATTAGGCTTCCTTCTTTCAACGAGGCTAATCCCATAACAGATTCCACATGAAGATTATTAAAAGGCGCATCTTTTCCGGTAACGACTTCATAAACTGTTCGAAGGGCTGCTTCCATAACACCACCTGTGGTGCCGAAGATATCTGCTGCACCGGATGACAATCCAAAGGGTGTGTCAAAGCTTTCGTCTTGCAACATGGAAAATTCAATTCCCGCATCTTTAATCATTTTTGCCAATTCCCTCGTGGTTAAAACCACATCTACATCACCAAGCATTTCATCACGACTGGCTTCAAATTTTTTAGCTGTACATGGCATGATTGAAACCACAGCCATGTCCTTTTTATCGATGCCAATCGTCTCTGCATAGTAATTCTTCGCGAGAGCACCTAGCATCATATGTGGCGATTTACAGGTTGATAAATGGTCCAACTGGTCAGGAAAGTGGTCTTCAATATACTTAATCCATCCGGGACTACAGCTGGTGATCATGGGCAATGACACGTTTTCGCCTGCAAGGAATTTTTTCACCCTGCCTAAGAACTCCGTTTCTTCTTCTAAAATAGTTAAGTCCGCCGCAAAGTTTGTGTCAAAAACATCGTCAAATCCTAGCATTCGAAGGGCAGCTGCCATCTTTCCTGTGACTAAGGTCCCTGCTTCATAGCCAAACTCTTCGCCTAAGGCCGCTCTTACAGCCGGTGCCGTCTGTACGACAACCCGCTTGTTGGGGTCATTTATCAGTTCCCAAACATCCTGTATATAACTTTTTTCTTTTAAGGCACCTGTTGGACAAACCGTGGTACACTGACCACAGAAGGTACAATTGATGTCCATAAGTTCAAATTCTTCCGCAGGTCCAACAAAAGAATTAAATCCCCTATTTTGTGAATTCAATATACCGACACCTTGTACATCGTTACAGATCGTCACACAACGTCTACATAGGATGCACTTGGACAAATCCCTTTCAATAGCCGGATTGGATATATCAAACACCTCTGGCTTGGATTTTGTCCTTTCATAAGGATTTTCTTCTGTAATGTGCAATAACTCCCCCAACTCTTGAAACTCGCAGCTTCCGTTCCTTGTACAAATCAAGCAGTTTTGATTATGATCAGACATCATGAGTTCATAGACAACTTTTCTCGCTTTTCGCACTTTTTCCGTATTTGTCTTAACGACCATACCGTCTTTTACTTTTGTCATACAAGAAGCTTGAAGCGTCGGGGCTCCTTCGACTTCCACAACACATACTCGGCAGGAACCAACAGAATGCACCCCTTCTAAGTAACAAAAACTAGGAATATTGATACCGTTTTGTTTTGCAGCTTCAATGATGGTAAGATGATCTTCACATTCAATGGCTTTATTATTAATCATTAATGATAGCATAAGTTCCTCCTATCTTCTGTCACATCGCAGGCATCGCATTGCTTCTGCCATGGCATTTAATTTATGGTAACCTTTAGATACTTCTTTGAAGTTTCCACGACGTTCCTCTGGGCTTAACATCCTTCTGTCAAAGCGCATATGTTCATCCGGAGAATCTTCATCTCTAGCCGGTGGTATGTTAATCTCCTCACCTTTGTTCAAGTCTCCGTTTCCTCCTAAAAACTTGTCAATGAAAACTGCTGCCTTTTTCCCATCGGCAATGGCCCATATGGCTGTATCCGGTCCTCTAACTACATCGCCACCTGCAAAAACCCCGGGCATTTTGGTCATGCCTGTCGTTGCTTCAACAACAAAGGTTCCCCAATGGGTCATCTCAATCAAGTCTTTGTCGATAAAGGGCAAATCACTATGTTGGCTTACAGCCGGAATAATCATATCAATCTTCATGATAACTTCTGTTCCTATTTCTTGAACCGGACGTCGTCGACCTGATGAGTCAAAGAGTCCTTGGCTCAGATTAACTAGGCGAATGCCACTGACATTTCCTCGGCCTTCGATGGCCACCGGTGCAACCAGCTCATGTAATTGAACGCCTTCTTCAACGGCTTCTTCAACCTCCCGCTTATCTGCAGGCATGTCTTTTATTTCTCTTCGGTATAATACATGAACCTCTTTAGCACCAAGGCGAAGTGCACTTCTTGCCGCATCCATAGCTGTGGAACCGCCACCGATAACAGCAACCTGCTCACCGACAGAGACTTCCTTACCCATATTAATGTCTCTTAGAAAATCAAGCCCGGGATATACACCGCCAAGATTCTCACCTTTAATCCCTATGGCGTTACTATATTGGGTACCTGTTGCAATATAAATGGCATCCTGCTCCTGATAAATTTGATCAAAGCTCATCTCTTTTCCTATTTCTACCCCTAGAATAATTTTAACACCGGACTGCTTAAGTAAATCAATCTCTTTTTGAAGAACATCTTTTGGCAATCGGTATTCAGGAATTCCATAGCGTAATATTCCTCCTGCTTCTTCTTGACTGTCATATACGGTTACTTCATGACCAGTTTGGGCCAAATAGTAACCACAGGTCAAACCGGATGGTCCGGCACCGATAATGGCCACTTTTTTTCCCGTCGGCGGGAATTGAATCATTCTAAAAGGTTCGTTCATTTCAAAAACTTTGTCAGAAATATAACGCTTCACATCTGCAATAGCCAGTGATTCATCCAACATGGACCGTTGACATTTACTTTCACACGGATGGGTGCATACTCTACCACAAACTGCCGGAAAAGGATTTTCCCGACGAATCAAATTATAGGCATCTCTTACGCGTCCTTCACTGACAAGGGCAAGATATCCCGGAACATTTACACCTGCAGGACATGCGTTTTGGCACGGAGATAAGAATAAATCTGTACAGACCCCGGCCGAACATTTTTTATCCCGAATATGCATTTCATATTCTTGTCTAAAATACTTAATGGTCGATAATACGGGATTGGGAGCCGTTTGTCCCAAACCACAAAGAGCAGACTCTTTAATGCTTTCCCCAAGTTCAATCAAACGTTCAATATCCTCTTCCTCACCCTGACCACTGGTAATGCGTTCAAGGATTTCCAGCATTCTTTTGGTTCCCAAACGACAAGGAACACATTTACCGCAGGATTCATCTTGGACAAACTCCATGAAGAATTTTGCCACATCTACCATGCAGTTATCTTCATCCATAATAATCAAACCACCGGAACCCATGATGGCGCCTTTTTCTTTTAACGAATCGTAGTCGACGGGTGTATTAAGAGCTTCATTGGTCAAGCATCCGCCGGACGGTCCTCCTGTTTGAGCAGCTTTAAATTTTTTGTTATTCTTAATGCCACCACCAATATCGAAAATAATATCGCCCAGGGTAACCCCCATTGGAATCTCAACGATACCCGCATTACGAACGGCTCCGGCAACTGCAAAAATCTTGGTCCCTTTACTCTTTTCTGTACCAAATCGCATAAACCAATGACTACCGTTTAAAATAATCATAGGGATATTAGCTAAGGTCTCCACATTATTGATGACCGTTGGCTGTCCATAGAGTCCTGAATCCGTTGGAAAGGGTGGCTTTTGATCGGGTTCTCCCCGTTTACCTTCAATCGAATTCATAAGTGCGGTTTCTTCACCGCAAACAAAGGCACCGGCTCCAATACGAATCTCCACATCAAAGGAAAAATCCGAATTGAAAATATGATCGCCAAGCAGGCCCTCTTCTCTGGCCTGGATAATGGCATCGGACAATCGGGTGATTGCCAAGGGATATTCCGCTCGAATATAGATAATGCCTCTATTAGCGCCGATGGCATAACCTCCAATGGCCATGCCTTCAAGGATTGAATGAGGGTCGCCTTCAAGCAGACACCGATCCATAAAAGCTCCCGGGTCCCCTTCATCTGCGTTGCAAATAATATATTTTTGCTCTCCGAGGGCTTTTGCTCCAAAGGACCATTTTAGTCCTGTCGAAAAACCGCCACCACCTCGGCCGCGTAAGCCGGAATCCATGATTTCCTGGACCACATCCTCCCGTTTTTTCTCTCGAATCACATAATACAAGCTATGATAGCCATCGTTTCCAATATAGGCATCCAGACTATTATAATCCATTAAACCACAGTTTCTAAGGACTAATTTTTCTTGTTTACTAAAAAAAGGAATATCCCGCATATGTTCAAAATATTCGTGTTTGACTTGGTCAAAATAGCATTTTTCCGTAACAATATGATTATGGATAAAATGTTCTT
Organism: uncultured Eubacteriales bacterium; assembly: GCA_964563505.1. Lineage (GTDB taxonomy): Bacteria > Bacillota > Clostridia > Lachnospirales > Vallitaleaceae > UBA1351. The sequence continues at coordinate 10,098 of CAZLXW010000032.1, read as the reverse complement.
CAACAATGCGATCAATATCTGAAGGAACCAGCTTACAATAGTAGACATCATCCGGCAGAACATAAATAGACGGTCCCATATCGCAAGCGCCAATGCAACCCGTTTGATTAATCTTGATTTGGTCGCTAATCCCATGTTTCTCAAGAGACTTCTCCATCGCATGGTATATGGATTCACATTTTGCCGAGATACAACCTGCTCCGTAACAAATATTAATAATTTTATCCATTTGCTTAAGCATCTGGTTTCGTTTAAATTTGACTAAATTCAACGCTTCGAATGTTTTAATCATCCAATCCCCCCTTACTCTAGTTCATCTAAGATATCCAACAGCTTGTCTGCTTTCACCTGCATAAAAACCTGATTATTAATGGACATAGCCGGTGCTAGACCGCAAGCACCGATGCACCTGGTTATTTCAAGGGAATAGCGTCCGTCTTCACTGGTCTCTCCCACATCAATACCAAGGACTTCCTTCATCCGAGCAATAATCTTTTTGCCTCCACGGACATAACAGGCTGTACCCAAGCATATTTTAATGACATACTTACCTTTTTTCTCTTTGCTAAATAAGGAATAGAAGCTAACCACCCCGGATACTTTGGATAAAGGAATGTCCATTTTGTCTGCAATATGCTCTTGTAGTTCAATGGGTAAATATCCGTAAGCCGCCTGAGCCATATGTAGAATCTGAATCAGGTTTTTTTCGTCCTTTTGATAATCATCAATCACTTCATCGACAAAAGCTAACAAGTCTTCTTCTGTTTTATTCTCCCAATTACACATGGTCTTCGTGTCCATAATGCCTCCTTCCAGATTAGGCCCTAACCCTTATCATTTTTTTAAGTTCTTCCACCTGATGTTTTAATTGAATAATCGCTTTCTCATGCCCTCTGATCTCATCCAATAATTCTAGTTTCTTTGTTTCCAATTCTTTAGTGTCCGGGTTACTGAGCAGTTGTATCTCATTTTCAATTTCTGCCAGTTCATCTTCCATATTTCCCCAGACTTTCTGAAGATTTTGATCATAATCCCCTCCGTGAATGTACTTCTCAACACAGTTCATTTCATACTCAATGTGACTCTTACGCCTTAAATATGACATTAATTTTTCCATCCTACCCATCCTTTCATAGATTCTTCATTCATCTCATCGGATTACTTTGCACCTATTACAACTTAGCATTTACTCAAGCACGCAAAAAAGACTTAAGCTATAGCAATAAGTCTGAATCCGTCAATAATACGTCAATATCTAGTGGGGTTATGCGGGAAGAATTGTTAAATATTAGTCAAAGAGGTCTAATAAATTATACTTAAATTATAGACCTCTTTGATGATTGATGCAACTTTTTTTGGAACTCCGGTCGAGACTAAAAAACAAACTCCACTCACCGTGTTTTTTAACTTCTTTTTCAATTTTGTATATTACAATTATGCAAAATTATAATTAAACAATCTATAACTTACTTAAGGGAGCACATCCAAAACTAGTAACTAAATTAGTAATATCAATCCATTCCTCTAAAAAAATTCCTTCAAGTAATTGAAATGCTTTATTTTTTTTATCTATTTTCCTTTTCAGCTTATCAAAAGAAGATTGATTAATATTATGTTTTAAAGCCTTACTATTCAACTCCTCCAATTTATCTTCTAATTTATTTCCAAGTATTTCTTTTTCAACATTATCAACTAATTCTCCAATACCACATAAAATTAGTTCTTCATCCAACTTATTATCTAAATCGGAACACAGAAATTTTTTAAATTTTACTTCTTCGTTTAATTTATCTAAGCAAATTTTCGATTCCTTAATTAACTCTAAAAATTCTTTCTTTTTGACACCATCTTTGATATCCAGATAATAATATATTTTTTTGAATTCACCCGATAAGCATATCATTTCCAAATCCTCTAACTCTTCAGATTTATTTATGCTATTACTGGTTATTTTGTAAATGGAAGGTGGTATTAAATTTTCTTTTTCTCTTACCTCTAAATGTTTTGCTTCGAATATTGCTTCTTTAGATAATTTAAGATTTTTTATTATATCTTCTATCTTTAGATAGGTTTCTCCAAACTTTGACTTTTCAGACTTCTTGTCACTATCAGCAATAACCAAACAAATGGTTTTCTCACTAGTTCCTCCACAAAAAACCTCAGCCGTATCTCTACCGCCTCCTGGTAATCTAGATAATTCAACCTTTACACTTCTATTAAAATAGTTTATATTCATATATTTTGCTAAACTTGTATAAAAATCATAGTCTTTATAACTTTCTGTTACAAATTTTACTCTTTGATTAATACATAGCTCATACATTTTTTCAAGAGAAACATATATTCTAGTCAAACCATTTTTACTACAATACTTTATGCCTCCTGTTACAGAATTAGATACTATAATGCAATAGGGTAAACTCTTCATCCACAAGTAGTTCATCCTTTTATTAGATGCTTTCTTATAAGATTCTTGCTGACTGACTGAAAGTTTCGAATTCTTTGCCAAGTTATTTAATAAAGGTACAGAACCACTAATAACATGAAATCCTTGTTGATATGAGCTTGCCAATCTTTCTAAAACAATAATTTCTTTGTCACTTAGCTTTTCTTCAATTACACAATTAAGCAAATCATCTGCAAATTCAATAAACATTAATTCACCTCCGGTGCAAAAAACCCAAAAGGCCAATTTATAATTGAATTATCACTAATATATGATTTTTCAATAATCGCATCACCTAAATTATCTTTATCAAAAATTAGTATTTGTAAATCTTCAGGATCAAATTTTTTTAGTTCCGTCATATTATAAACTCTATTGACAATAGTTTCACTATGGGTTTCAATTATGAAGTTAATATATTCATCATGTTTTTTAGCAATATTAACAAGATTACATATTGCATCAATCAAATTTGCTTGTAACGCAGGATGTAAATGTAACTCTGGTTGCTCAATAATAATAAGCCTATCAAGTTTATTATCTATAACATCATCTTTTTCCTTTTTGTGTTCTTCTTGTAAAATCAACCATACTTGAAGTATTATTGGCAATAATTGAGAATAACCAAATCCACAGTCTGCCATATTTGATTGAATGTTTGTCATTTTATCAGTAATGTATATTGAGTTATGGGATGTACTTAATGACTTATCTATCTTAAAACCAAAATGTTGAAGAAGCCAAGAATTTAATTTTTCACGTTCTTTATCATTTAGCGAATCAATAAAGGCATGTACATTTTCTCCTCTAGAGTCAATTTTGGAAGTTAAAAGCGATTGCTTTCTATAATATCTCTCTGCAGTTGCTCTTAAGGGTGCAATATAATCAATGCGATTAGTCAACTCCAAGAAACTATGATTGGCAATTAAAATGTAATTATTGAACTCATTAATTAACAAGAGATCAATAATTCTATCCTTTTTTTCACTATATTGACAGTCAAAAAGCCTTTTCTCTATTTGTTTTGGAATATTAATGTTTATTTCACCCGATTTCATTGAAATTAAAAAATTAAAAAACCCAAATTTTAAAATTTTATAAACTGCATCTTCAACATTTTCTTTTTTTGTTCCTTTTCGTGCTAAATTTTGTAATATTTTTTTCATTTCAATATATACAAATCCACTCACGAAACCTTCTCCATACATATTATCAAAATAGAAATGTGAGGTATTATAAGAAATATTAGATAATGAATTTATTTTTTGCTTTTCTTTTTCTTTTAAAAACAAATTAATTGGGATAATAGTATTTCCAGAATTATTTTTAATAATTATATTTTCAGTATATTTTACTTGTCTTTCATTAATTTTAATATTCACACTATCATTCACACCATTGAGTTCAATCAGATTTCCATCAAATGAAAATTTTACTTCCTTAATTTCGTCCTTAATTAAACCTATAGAATAGCTAAAATCAATAAATTCATTATATCTATCTCTATTGAAACTTTGTCTCAAAAATCTTTGTAGGTAAAATTTATTGTTAAGAGCATTTACTACTATAGTATTTCCTAGAAGCGACTCTTTTACATTTGTTGAAAAACTAATTTTTATTGGCTCTTGACGATACGCACATCTAGCTTCTTCAAAACTTCCAAAATCAACATAATTTCCATACCATAGAACAGGACTAACACTTTTTGTTTCAACACTTTGTTTCATCAATGGAAAAAACCTTAAAAAGCTACTTTTTCCCGAACTATTTTTACCTACAACGATATTTAATCTATTGATTTCAATATTTTCTGACATATTTAGATTTCTCAAATTTCTAATTTTAACTCTCATTTTTTTACGGTCCTCAAACCTACTCCCTTCATTTCTTCTTTGTTATAAAATTATTGACAACTCTAACAAAATATTATCACAATAATATATTATAAGCAATAATACATTAAATTTTGATATGCTTTCCATGTATAATCTCTTCTTAAATATGCCTTCTATATAAGCCATGCTTATTGCAGTAAATATAAAGGTATCCAGACTCTACATTCTGCTCAGGATATAGCTTGACCATCTCTACACGATTACTCGTGACGAGCGCGACAAAAGAAATATAATGTATTTTTCTCATAGGATGGTTCATATGTACATAATATTCTCCATCAATATCTTCGACAAAGATCTCATGTTCTGCATCGTTTTCTTCAACTGTTGCTACCGGCAGTTGAACACCACAACAGCTATAGGAACCTATCCAGATACTTTGAATTACATTGCCACATATCGGGCAGATATAAAAGTTCAGTTTCTTTATATTGGCTGAGGGATTATCATTTTCTATGACCTCTCCCATCAAAAGTTCTGCCACAGATACACTCAACACCTCAGCTAATCCGCTAATAAGGCTAACGTCCGGGAGTCCTCTATCCGTCTCCCATTTTGATACGGTTTTATAACTGATTTGGAGTAAGTGGGCTAATTACTTTTGCGTATATTTTTTCTTTTCCGTTAATTACTTTCCTCGCTATTGTATTCAGCACAACCCTCTTTTTTTCGCGTAAAAAAAACCCAAAACCCTAGCTATCTAAAATCTTAGAACTTCTGTTAGAGCGCGAGACGGGATTCGAATGAATCACACTTCGTGTATATACCGAAGAAAGAAGCGTTTCGGTACGTTGTTTTTTTATGGACTCAGGTTGGGACTCAAATATTATTTATACTTAAGTTAGAATAAAACACCTAAACTAAGGATGCTTTAGACTTTTTAATGATTCTATCGCATTATTAATATCTTTTTCTTCACGTGAATATAAAACTTCTGAAGCACACTCATAACCTTTTTTTATTGATTCAACAACATCACGTCTAATCATTTTGCCTCTTATTGCTTCTTTTTCTAATATCGTTTTATTTGATGATTCATCAATTATAATAATCTTTTTTTCTCCGCAAACTATCCTAATACCATTTTGCCTTTTTACATTTGTAGCCAGTGGTCTATAGCCATCTTTTTGTAATGAATAACCTTTGAGCTTTTGTCTATCAATTTTTCCTACGTACTGTCTACTCATATAATCACTCCTTCATATAATTTGTCGACATCTTCTTGTGATTTAATAAGCCCAGTTCCTTCTCCATCTACAAACATAGGCACTTTTCCAAAAGGTACATCAGATGAAATCTTTATTAATCCATCAAAACAATTACGGTCACTATTTAATACTTTAATTCGATAATATGTGAGAATAGGGTCATTAGCATATCCGTCAAATACCAATGATAATGGAACATATCTTCCCGTTTTGACGAATCTATTATATGCTCTTTGCACCGCTTTTTGTCTATCTAAACTTACCAATACAAGGTACACTTTATAATCATTATCTTTTAGGGCCTTCGCAAGACTAACTAATGATTCAACACGATGCCCAATTTTAGGATATATTAGATTATACCCCTTACTAACAGCTCTTGATAGTAATCCATCCTCTCCTTCAACAATAATCGAAGCCTCTTCATGTACAAAATTAGCACTGTATGCCGCATCTATTACATGAAATTCTGGAATCTTACGTTTTGCATAATCATTATCTATAATTATTGCCGACTGACTATCTGACAATCTCGATGTTAGTCCTGATTTACCACTTGCCGGAAGACCTGTTATAATATATGCTTCTCTATTACACTCAACCTTACCATTTAGAGGCAATGCTCCGCCTTTACCGAGCATTATATCCTCATCATTTTCAAGTCTAGGTGTAGAAAACAGTTCCTCAATTATTCTCTCATGTAATTCTTTACGTTTATGCTTTTCTCTATATTCTTGAATGCATTCTGATGGAGAATTAATACTCGATTGATTTATTGTTGATACCATTAAAAGTTCTGCATTCTTTATTTTATATGCAATAGCAGTAGTATTAGTATCATTAATGTTAAGAATATTTCTAACAAATTCTTCTGCTGTTTCACGAGACGTCAAACTTCTAGAAAAGTTATTACCACCCATCTATTTATCCTCCAAAAAATAATTATAGCACAACTAATAGTTTTTCTCAAAATTCTAAATCCACAATAATCCTTATTCTAAGATTTCTAACGATTAATTTAGGTTTTTGTTAGTCCTCTGTATTCTCATTAAGATATTGATCTACTGATATTTTGTGTTCTTTCAAAATATTCAACAATTCTTGTCTTGCCGAAATATACGCAGTTGCAAGAGTTTTATATGCCGCTTTAGACAATCGGTAAGGAGGTCCACCACCTTGTGTCACATGACCTTCCTTATCGTCATAAAATTTTAAATCAATTTCATTATTGCAATATTCATCAACATTTTCTTTACTAAGAATTGAAGTGGGATTTAACTTAATATTCCAACGACTAAACACTCCAACAATTTCAGAATTCAATAAACTTTCATATAATTTAATAGTAAGTTTTGTAGGCTCATCAACAACATTATTTGCCATTTCTTTGGTATAAATCTCTATTTTTCTTGTTGCTTCATTCAACGAATCAAACAACTCTCCAACTCTTCTAGCCTCAGATTCTGAGGTTAAAAAACTATACATCATACCTGCCCATTGTTTCAACAAATAGCTTTTAATATCTGCAAAGTCTCTAAATGGAAAAAACGCATTATTATACTGACATTTCCTAACTTCATCAATAAACTCAAAAATCTTTATATTATCAATTGACGGATATTTAATGTCTTTTGCATCTACTGACGTATTCTTCTTTAAATTTTCAGTATAAACAAAATGATTAGAATATACATTACTATCCACTAAAGTAAATACTGGAATTTTAAGTCGTATGGCTTCTTTATATTCCATATTTGTTATCGATGCTTCTTTTTTAATATGTTTACCACCATATCTTCCACCAATTATCAAAACAAATATATTACAAGATCCTACTTCACATATACATGACTCATGAGTATGTACTCCCGGATTATAAAAAACATCCCCCTCATCACTTAATACAGGTTCATATCCAATTTCTCTTATAAAATATTTAAGGTTTTCACGTATATATTTCAGATCATAGCATGTTGAACTTATAAATACTCTTGGAATTGCCATATAACTATCCCTCTTTTCATGTTGTTTATTACTATAAAATTATAACATAAAATTATAAATATAAACACTAGTACAAAACTTCATTATTGTCTATAGTAAATAATTATACACAACAGCATCTAATCTATTATGACCCAAATCCATAGTAAGCACTTCAAGAACCTTTTTATCATATCCTCTGTAATCCTGTTTATCTTTCCTATTTCCCAATATCTCATCATACTATTCTTTGCATATTCACGTCTAAAGGCATGATTATCAATCTTTTTTGTATAACTTTTAAACAACGGTTTACCCATTTCCTTATTTTCCAAAACACTTTTCAAATTTTCCTGATATTTCACCAAAATATGAGCATCTCTCTCTTTTCCACCCTTTTCAATTAGATGTACTTTTACCGGCACTCCATCTTTCCATGTAATACATTCTGGCGTAACAGCAAGAACACTTTTCCTTCGACAGCCACAAGCCTTTGCAAACATAATCTGATCTTTATAATTGTTCAGATTGTATTTCTTATCATTTTCCGTACCCAATCTACTTCTTGTTATATCCTTATATGAACGTTCTTTAATTCCAGCATCTTTCTTTGTCACAAAGAAGTTGAACAACTTATTCAATGCTGCCATAACCTTGCTTATGGAATAAGCCGATTTTTCATCCTCTTGACGATACTGCAAATATTCAATCACGTGTTCCTCTTTGACCTGTCTTACATCTTTTATATCCTTATGCTCGTTCTTCATATATTTTGAGAATTCGACACTGGTTTGTTTATAGGCAGCATAGGTCTTATAACTATGAATTCCTGTTTTGCTTGGTGTCGGCTTTCGTTTGGACAAAATATCTCCTGCATCCGACAATGCATTTGATAATCCATTAGTGACATTCTTGCCATAATAACCACTCCCCTTTCAAATCTGTGCATAAAAATACACCTCTCGTTAAGTAAATTTGCTTTCTTTTATGACTAAGCTTAAAGTCTCTAATCCCCTTAAAACCTGCTATTTTCACTCATTCCTTCATCTTGTTTGCTCGGGTCAGTCCGCTGTGGTTTATATTCCCCTTCGAGTAATATCCCCCCCAGCGTTCGCATCTGATACATCCCAAATCAACATTCACTCCATCCCTTCATATACTTAAATTAAACGGGATCAGATACATCATCATATTGCTACTTCCCGAAAATCATTTGCACCTTCTTCATATTTCCAATCAATCGAAAAAATCAATTAAACCACGTGCTCTTTCCTTATATAGAATCATTCCAATCAAAGTCAAGTCTAAATATTATTTTTTTTAAAAAAATAAAGCTGCGCACCAACTTACGTTAGTGCGACAGCCACACTTTATCCAGAATGGCTGAATAAAGGAGATAAAATGAATCTTAGTGGCCGTACAATCCACCGAGATACGAACCGATGGAATAAGTATTATAAGGGCCATACTATTATCAAACGTCCTATTATCAAGATTAAACCGGAACATTTGGAAAAGTTCTTTCACCAGAGTATTAATGACTTCAATTTAAGCAAGAAAGAGCTAGATAGCATGAAGTTCATTATGAAAGAACTGATTCACATGGCAAGGAAACAAGAAATTATTAGCATAAATCCTTTTGATCTAGCTGATATTGAGGCGTATGGGTATAAACCACCATCGAAGAAAACTGATCGAAGTCGTGTTATCTTCCATCTGAAAAACAGCAGATGTTTATGGCTTTAAACTTGAATTTATTAGAGCATCCAGATGTAACAGATGCATCTGCTGTTTTTCTATTGTTTAAGTTGGGATTACATATTGGTGAAGTTGCTGCATTCAAAAGACAGGATATTGATTTCAATAATAAAGCAATTCATATCCAACGAATGGAAAGTAAGAAGAAGGACTCAAACGGAAAATTTATGCCTGTTGACATCGAATATACAAAAACTGAAAATAATAACCGTTTCTTGGATTTTAATGATTACGCTATAGATTTGTTAACAAAGACTTAGGTTATAAAGATGATGATTTTATATTTGTAGATGTAAAAGGCAGAACAAAAATCAGAGAAATCGATAACCGTATTAGAATATGTTGTAAACAGGCAAATATCGAAGTAAAATCTGCGCATGATATAAGACGTACAGTAGCCTCAGAAATGCACGCTAATCACGTTCCAATAGAATTAATAAGAGAACATATGGGACATTCTGAAATCAGCGCGACCTATTGTTATATCTATGACAACAATGAGAAGTCAGAACGTAGGCATATCATCCATAGCGCCTTAAGTTCAATGAATGTACTCAAGAGGATTCAAGAGAACGGGATACTATTCACTTTCAAGAAGCGAAAGTGAATAGTCGCGAGGGTCGGTTTATGCCGACTGGCAACTACCGTTGCTGCAATAAATCAAAAAACAGTCGAGTAGATGCAAGCACCTCCACGACTGTTTTTGGTTTTATTTATTCCTCGCTTTACACATTGGCATAACCCTCTTTTTTTCGCGTAAAAAAAGCCCCAAAACCCTAGCTATCTAGAATCTTAGAACTTCCGTTAG
>CAZLXW010000031.1:0-42947 GCA_964563505.1 uncultured Eubacteriales bacterium | reverse complement strand
CTTGAGGTATTTTTATTTGTCAATCATTTGACCTATTTAAAGTATACAGGAAGCTTACTTTTTCTTATAAGTATAGCTGAACATCTACATAGTTTATATCCCACTTTTGACTTAAAAATACGCACATTCTTGAATACCCACACATAAAAAACATGCTTTGTCACAAACCGTAGATTTTCTTCGCGAAAAGAAAGAAATCATGCAAATTGGGATTCCTCTGTCTGAGCGACAGCGAGTTTGGAATCCCTTGCATGATTTCTTAATCAAGCGATTAGAAAATCTAGGTGTAGTGAATCGGCATGCTTTTTATGTGTTGGCATTTCCCTTTACCGGTACCCAGTACTCGGATTTATACTCGGGAGAACTTGGATCACCCGGCATATATACTTCCAGTTCAGTTGTTCCTGCGTGTTCAAAGTCTACAGAAGGAAACCATTCAGAATATATTCTCTGAATCACTTTTTGCAAACTCTCCGGCAAAGGTCCGGTTGCTTCAAACACAGCATATGTACTTGCCGGAATTGTTTTTTCTTCCCATCCCTCTTTTGAAAAATCATTTTTTTCAATCATGATTCCGTAGTCAAAAACACTTTCGTCCATGTTCATGTCGGCACAAACACCTAGAACACCCATGGGGCCCATATGCTCCATTAATGTTGCATACTCTCCATTATCCATAACTTCAGTCCAAAATTTGGGGATAATCTTAAAATTTTCTCCATCTTTAACCGTTACTTTTTTGACGGGTCCAATAACATTAAAACTTTCTTTTTCAACAATTCTTACTTTCATCTCTTCCACTCCTTGTATTTGCAGTTTAAAGGTTAATTTGGGTTGCATGTTCAAGTAGGGTTTTTGGCTTCGTACCTTTGTCGGCGAATAACCAAATTGACGTTTGAAAGATTTCGAAAATCCTTCCGGTGTTTGATAACCATACTTGAATGCAATCTCGATGATTTTTTCATCGGTCATTAATAAATCATTGGCCGCTAATGCTAAGCGACGGTTACGAATATATTCGCCTAAGGTTAAACCTGTAACCACATGAAACAAACGTAGAAAGTGAAACTTTGAACAACATGCAATCTTTGCCACTTCCTCCATCTCAATCTCTTCTTGCATCTTAGTTTCCACATAACTCAATGCTTTCTGAAACGCTTCTAAACCCGTCATATCGGCCTCCCATTTATTAATCTAGATTTATATTAACACTTTACAAAAAGATGTACCTGTCTTTTTTTGCTTGATTGTGACATTAATACCTTACTATTATATCGCAAAATGATTTTAAAAAACAGGCATATGGAAGAGAGGTACTTTCCCCTTGAAAAAGAAAAAACTTTTGATTTTTTTTCTGGTGTATAATTATATTAAGAAAACATAGCTGAAAGAGGTGATATTATGGCTACAGTTTCATTCTCCAAGGAGTTTGCCATAACAAAAAGAGAGACCGTTGAAAGACTTGAAAAAGGGATTAAGGATTTAAAACCTTTAAATATAAACTCTAAAGATGCAGTTTCTGACATGAGAAGGAGAGAAGAAAGATTATTGAATATACTTCGCTCCAAAGCTTAATTGAGTCAGACGTTGATGAGAGTTTATGGAGAGATACGTTCTCTCTTTTTTGTTGTGATAAAGATGATGATATTACCGATTTTATAAGAAATAAAGCTATAGAATTTGAGAAACGTGATAGAAGCAGGACTTATATTTATTTTGATGAAGACTATTTGCAAGAGACAGGAAAACTTAAGGTTGTGGCCTTCTTTTCGCTAGCATTAAAAACAATAAAGGTTCCAGTAATAAATACAATGTCCAAAACTCTTCAGAAGAGGTTTGGTAGATCTACTGATTATGATAAGTCAGTTATAGATGGAGATAAGATTCTTCAGGACTGTTACGATTTAATAGGAAGCGCACGGGATATTCTTGGTGGAAGACTTATTCTTATTGAATGTAAAGATACTATTAAGGTACGTAAGTTTTATGAAGATAGAGGATATATTAATATTAGCGAAAATGGCGATGATTTAAAGCAGTACGTGACATTTATAAAATAGCACTACGGTTTCATTAAGGTTTAGGGGCTTTTTATAATGTAACCCATAATACGTTGTGCATGAAATTTGTACTTTTTCACACGGCCTAGTGTTTCTGGAGCTATCGGAAATCTAAGCGAAGTAAAATCGGCATGTTTTTTATTTGCAGGCATGCTACTATGTTGTAAAACGGGGAAACACATAATCTTAAATGCTAGAAACATCAATTTTGCAACTTTCTTATCGTATAACTTATTTTACTGGCATCTTTTTTATAGGCTTTTATCTTCCATTTTTCTAAAAAAGATATTGTATCAGACAACTTTTGTTCAATAATCTGATCTAGAATCAAATTGATAACTTCTCTGTTTACTGTCCTGAATTCTTCTACTAATGTTTCTTCACCATCATTAGGCACATTAATAATTTTATTTAACATTTCTTCTGCAAAAATTGGCTTATAAACTTCCCATCCATAATCCGTGAAAACGATCATCGGCAATCTACCATTATATGATATTTGCAGATAATTGCGTCTAATCATCCAATCCACAAGCACTTCAATATCCGCCATTTTCATTTGCCTATAATAACCATAACTCGGACACTGATCCAATGCGTGTTCTAAGACTTTTTTGTCCTTAGAGCCTTTTAAAATTTTAACTAGCATTGTTCTTCCGGCTATACCAATAATTTCATCGGCCGCTCTAAGTATCTTAGCAATTTCTTCATTCTTTAATTGTTTGATATGCCTTGTATCATTTAAGGCTATTCTGATCTTTGCTTTTCTAGCCATAAACTTACACCAACTTCCGTTAAAGTTTTTTATTGCATCATTATTATATCATGGATTTTGAACATCTTGCTACCTTACGATATTCAAAAAAACGCACATTCATGAATGCCCGCACATAAAAAACATGCTTTGTTGCAAACCGTAGATTTTCTTCGCGAAGAGAAAGAAATCATGCAAATGGAGATTCCTCTGTGTGGGCATGACCTATTTGCTTGATTTCTTCCACTGATAAACCGGTTAAATCTGCTATATCTTCAGGGCTCAAGCCCATTTTCAAAGCTTTTTGTGCCATTTCAACTTTTGTTTTATTCACGACTTGTTCTATTCCTTCTTCTATTCCTTTTTCGTAGGCTATTCGTTCTCGCGTACGCTGGTCCATCAAATATTTTTCATGGGCTTCGATGCGTTCTCGTAGGAGATCATCTCCAGATATTTTTGAATATTCTTCATATGCCATCTTAAACACATCCTCTCTTCCCACTAACTCATTAATCATTTCATCTGTCATTATTATATCATGGATTTTTGGCTAAGCGTATATTTTATTATTGGACATCTTACTACCTTACGATACTCAAAAACACGCACATTTATGAATGCCAACACATAAAAAACATGCTTTGTCACAAGCCGTAGATTTTCTTCGCGAAGAGAAAGAAATCATGCAAATTGGGATTCCTCTGTCTGAGCGACAGCGAGTTTGGAATCCCTTGCATGATTTCTTGATCAAGTGGCTAGAAAATCTAAGTGAAGTGAATCGGCATGTTTTTTATGTGTGGCATGACCCTTACTCGGTCTTAAACCGCTTCAATAGATCTTCGAGTTTTCCGGATAAGGCACGAAGTTCTTCGGATGAGCTGCTGACGGAACGCACAGTTTCCGCCTGTACTTCCATAGATGCGGTAACTTCTTCAGATGCTGCGGCGGTTTCTTCAGAAACAGCTGAAATATTCTCGATTGAACCGACAACTTCTTCTTTTTTTGCTGAGATTTCGTTGACTTTATTGGTGGCTTGCTCAATCATTCGTGTAATATCTTCAATCACTGAGAAAATAACTTGGAAAGAAGCCTCAACTTCTTTTACCGATGTATTTTGCAAGTCGCCGCTTTCTTTAACCACACTCATAATCTCTGTGGTTTCACTTGATTGGTCCTGAATCTCTTGAATGTGTTGTTGAATTTCTTTGACCGCTTTGGCCGACTCTTCGGATAACTTACGGATCTCTTCTGCAACAACAGCGAAACCACGTCCGTGTTCACCCGCTCGCGCTGCTTCTATGGACGCATTTAAGGCTAATAGATTGGTTTGATCAGCAATCGAATAAATCGTTCCGACAATAGTTCCGATGGTATGGCTCTTGCTGTCTAAGTTATTGACGGCATCTTCTATACGTAAAATTGCTGAATCACTTTCGATTGAGCGTTCACGTAATGTTTTGATCACTGTATTTGATTTTTCATTTTGTTCTTTTACATTGTCCGCTTTATCCGTCATTTCTTGGATATAGGTGAGCAATTGATCAAGAGACACATTCAACTCATTGGCTTTAATAACGCCCATCTCAGAATCTTTTGCCTGGTCACTGGCACCCAAGGCGATTTCCTGAACGGTTTTTGACACTTCTTCTGCTGACAACAAGGCAGTTTCCGCATCTTTGGATAAGCCCTCCGAAGCCGAACTAACACTTTCCGATGCGTGTTTGGTTTCACTCACAAGGTGGCTTACATTATCCAACATGGCATTAAAGGCCTTGGCCATATGGGCAATTTCATCTTTTCCTTTAATTTGTACACGTGCGGAAAAGTCTCCTTCTTTGACCGTATTCATGACATTTTGCAGTTTTTCCACGGGTTTTGTAATCATTCTAGAAAAAATTGCGCTAATCAAAATAACGATGGCAAAAGTAATCAATCCGATAATGATAATTTGGATTAAAATCGGTAAGGCTTTGTTAAAGAATTCTGCGTTATCAAGGGCGACCATCACTGTCCATCCGGTTTCCTTGACTTCGCGATAGATACCAAAACGATTCATGTTATTATAACGATAAAAAACAGTACCGCTAGTACTTTGAGTGATCGCCTCTTTTATCTCAGGAATCGGAACGTCTTCACCAATGATTGTTTCATCTTTATGGGTAAGCACTTTTCCTTGACGGTCTAGTATAAAGGGATATCCTGACTCAAGAATTTGTATTGCGTTCATTTCTTCTGCTAATGATGCGACATTGATATCTACTGCAAGGACACCGACAATGGAATCATCTCGTCCATAGATTGGCACGGCAACCGAGGTAATAATGGTTCCATCGGACGCGTTTACATATGGATCTGTCCATATAGCCCCTTCTGACTCCACAGCATCTTGATACCAAGGGCGATCCATGGGGTCAAATCCCTCTGGCAAGTCTGCATCTGGGTAGATATAGAACTCTTTATTCTTGTATCCAACATATACATTACTCACTTTATCAAACTCGTCGATATAATTGGCAAATTCATGCATCAGTGCGCGCGTATCCCGTTCATAATAGGCTTTTTGTAAACTTTCATTAATACGCATAACACTCAGTGCGTGCCGATACGTTTCCATATCCTTTGATATATTTCCTGACATCTCATCAACTAATGACTCTGTCACTTCACGGATTTCTTCTAAAAATATGCTTTGGGTTTTAAGAAAGGACAATCCTCCAAGCGCCGTCAGTGCAAATAAAATGGTAATAATAAATGTAAGACTTAATTTCATTCTAAGTTTCATGGCATCCTCCTTGATTATGTTTTCATTCGACTTATGTGTATCGGACGGTTTATGTGAAAGCTTTACTTATATTCGCAAAATCACGAGCATTTATAAATTCCGTGGAATAAAGATTCAGTATATTAACGTATTTCAATATGAATATTTTTATCTAAACATCCGGCAATCTTGATAAGAAAGTCTAACGAAGGATTATATTGTCCACTTTCAAGTCTAGATATGTTTGATTTTTTGTTCCGGCTCTTCGTGCTAATTCTTCTTGAGTAATGTGCATAACCTTTCTGGCTTCAATAATTTGAGAGATTATTTCATATCTTGGTTTTAATTTTTCATACTCTTTTTTAAACTCTTCATCTTTCATTAATTGCTGTTTGATAAGCTCAAGCTTCACTCCATTTTTAGGCATTATTGACACCTTCTTTCATAATCCAATTTATATTTTCTAGCTTTTTCAAGTTCTCGTTCAGGAATTTTTTTTTGTTTTTTTTATAAAACCATGTAAAAGTATAAAAGAACTTTCGTTATAAAGAAAATAAAAAATTCTAGATATATCACTAGAGAATTTTGCTCTTAACTCGAAAATATCTTTATTTTTATTACCTTTAATTGATTTAACATGCGGTTCTTTCAAATCTCGACCATGTTCTTTAAGCAATTCTATTTCATACAATACAAACCTCTTTTCAGCATATTACACTTAACTATATGTTATCATATAAGATAACATTGTTCAATGCTTTTTTCTTTTAGTATAGCTGAACATCTATGTTGTTTGTATCCTACATCTGCCTTAACTATTTGCACATCTATAGACCGGCATGCACGATGTTACGTAATTTTCGCGTTAAGCTTGTGGTTCCTGCATCTTTTTTTTGCATCATGATGAGTATGGTTAAATGATCTTCCGGGCAGTTACAAAAATAGGCGCCGAGCCATCCATCCCATCCGTATTCTCCATTGCTTCCCAGAAGTCCGGCTTGACTATAGTCTGTCATTACACGCATTAAATTTCCATAGCTATGGCCACTTAAAGTATACCAAAGATCGAAGTTTTCTTGTTGCGCCGGGTGCAAGGTTGATGACCTTAAGTAATCAACCGTTTTGGGCTTAAGTATTTGTACATTATCGAGGCTTCCTCTATTCATAAGCATTTGTGCGAATCGTGCATAGTCATCGATCGTTGATACTAGTCCTGCTCCGCCGGATTCAAATGCCGGTTGACGATCCATTGCGTTGATTATTCCAAGATGATTGCCTTCATATGGTAATTGGTCATTCTTATTTATCATTTCGTAAGCTGTCGCTAGGCGATTTCTATTTGCTTGGGGTATCCAAAAGCCGGTATCATGCATTCCCAAGGGTTCAAATATGTTTTCTTCTAAAAATCTTCCAAATCTCTGACCACTGACCACTTCAACAAGGGCACCAAGAACATCTGCTGAAGCACCATACTGCCATGAATCCCCGGGTTGAAAAGCTAAGGGGCATTGACCCAGGCGATTGGCAATCTCAAGCGTACTTAATGGTTTTTTTCCCAAGAGTTTTTGGTCTATTTCTTGGAAGAGTTCACGTGTTGCTTCTCCTGCCAGATTTTCATCATTGGGATACACTAGCCCTGACGTCATTGATAACAAATCTTTGATGGTCACATCCCGCACCACTGGAACAAGACGTCCCGATGCATGGACTTTTTGACCGATAAAGCCTGGAATATATTGGCAGACCGGATCAAATAAATCAATCTGACCGCTCTCCAATAAAAGCATAACTGAAGCTGCTGTTATGGGCTTTGTCATTGAATACAAACGAAAAATCGTGTCGCGTTGAATGGGGCGATTGCTTGCAATATCGGCATGGCCATCCGCATGATAGAAGTCTTCTTGTCCATCCTTGATAACAAGCATATTGGCACCGGCCACTTCACCCTTTTTAATTCCCGTGTCTAGGACTTCTTTAATCTGATTCATGGTGTTACTAGCTAACATATTAAGCCTCCTGAAAAGTTATTTATGGTATGATTTGATGCTGTATTATTCTATTATATCAGAATTATTTTATATCTATATGCTTTTT
The DNA here is from genome assembly GCA_964563505.1 of uncultured Eubacteriales bacterium. Classification (GTDB taxonomy): domain Bacteria; phylum Bacillota; class Clostridia; order Lachnospirales; family Vallitaleaceae; genus UBA1351. Next base: position 35,278 of record CAZLXW010000031.1, on the reverse strand, counting down.
TCATTCTACTAAAAAGTAATGTTTCATGGTATAATATTGTCATCAAAGATTAATGAGGTGATTGAAATGAGTATAAAAGTAACAGTAATTATACAAAAAGAGGAAAATTGGTATGTCGCTAAATGTGTTGAGAACAACATTGCTTCTCAAGGTAAAACCATAGAAGAAGCTATAGACAATTTAACCGAAGCTCTTCAACTATATTACGAGGATGACAATACACCTATCGAGGATCATCAAACTTTGATAACAACATTGGAGGTAGCTATATAATGGGTTCAAAATATCCTGTTCTGCCACCAAATAAAATAATCAAAGTTCTCGAAAAAGTTGGATTTTCTAAAATTTCTCAACGTGGAAGTCATGTTAAGTTCAAGAATAACACAACTCCACAGAAAACAGTAATTATACCTATGCATACAGAAATTGCAAAAGGTACTCTAAAATCGATTTTGGAACAAGCCGATATTACATTAGACGATTTTTTAGAACTTCTATAAAACAAACCATATGAATACCTGCCTATAAAATTGACTCTTTTTCACGAGTCATAGTGTTTCTTCGTGAAAGCAAAAAAATCATGCAAAGTTGGATTCCTCTGTCTGAGCGACAGCGAGTTTGGAATCCATTGCATGATTTTTTTGATTCACGACTAGAAACTCTAGGCGAACTGAATCGGAGTATATTTTATAGGTAGGTATTCTTTACTACAAGTGTTCCATAACCCTCAAGTTCCACGTCACCTTGAAGGGTTTCACCAGTATAGAGATTGACGACGGATTGATAGAAAGTCACCCTTGCTTTTTCTTTCTTAAAGTTAAGGATGAAAATGTAGCACTCTGTCTCTTTTTTACGTACAGCGATTTCGCAAGTTGCAGGCGCTGTCACAAGGTCAGCTAAGGGGCTTAGGACACCTAGTTTTTTCATAAAAGTCTCTGCAGATTTCGCTGTAAAAGCTGTTCCGTAGTAATAGACCTTTCCTTGCCCAAAATCTTTCGATACGAGGGCGCCTGCACCTGGATAATCCCCTGTCACTATGGTCCCTTCTTGTTTTGCCGAATCATCGATGGGTTCTACAAGGTCAAGGAAGACATTGGCTTCAAGTATGTCCCCATCCCATTCAATGGTCACTGTTTCTGAATCCGGCGCAATGAATGTGTACTCGTACACATCGGCACCAGTCATGTTACGTGCCAAGCCCGGGAGTTTTTCCATGACACACTGGCCGGTCATGTCCTTATATCCTGTTCGACATCCAAAGACGAGCTTTCCACCTTGTTCAACGTATGCTTCAAGCAAGGCAATACGTTCCGGTGTTAGGATTGTCGCATGGGGATAAAAGAGGACTTTATAGGGTACTAAATCATCAAGGGTCGTATCCTCTTGAAGATAAAGGTAGTCCATGGGTGTATGGCTTAATTGTGCGGCTTCAAAGAGAGCTTGTTGACTGGCTTTTTCCACACGCTTATGCCAGGCGTCCAGTTCGCCGTCCCACACATTATCATAATCTTTAATGACGCCAACCTGGGCTTGATATTTTGCTCCTGCAACTTCTGTCATGTGATCCAGTTTTTCTCGCAGGTCCTTCACTTCACTTAATCGGCGGTTATCTCGATTGGAATAATCTAAGATCCCGTGCCAATAGATTTCCGTTCCCATTGTACATGTACGCCATCGAAAATAGCTGATAAAGTCGGCACCGTGGGCAATAGATTGCATAGTCCAAAGCGTCAGTTGTCCCGGTCGCGGTGCCGGTGCTTCCATTCGCGTGTTCCAGCCGTTGGGACCGGACTGCTGCTCCATAATACCAAATCGGTTCGATATGGACCGGGTTTCGGTAAGGTTATGACTCCACCATCGATCACGAAGGGCTTGGGGCGATGGGTCATACATATCTAGTGAATATCCAAAGTTTGGATAGGAATCGTAAGTGTAAAAATCCAAGCTTTCTTTGGTCATTTGATGATTATCTAAGTGTCCAAACATGCCGTTTGTCGTTACGAAATCCTCCGGTTTGATGTATTTGCGTATAATATCCGCTTGTAGCTTGGCATATTTTCTTGCACTATGGGATATGAAGCGATAATAGTCTAAAACACGATGGGGATTGGTCGAATCACTAACGGTTTTTTGAGGAACATAAACCTCTTCCCAGTCGGTATACATTTGATTCCAAAAATCAGTTCCCCAAGCTTTATTCAGGCCTTCAAGATCTTTATATTTTTCCTGCAAAAAATCTCTAAAGGCAATAGTATCGCTTTCTGAGTAAAAATTATTCAATTCACAATTTAATTCGTTATCAATCTGCCAACCGATTATATTTGGATGGGAGGCGTAATGAGATGCGAATTTTTCCACGATAATCTGTGTCAGTTCTTGGTATTTTGGTGAATTGTAGTTATAATGCCGTCTAGCTCCATGGCGATATTTGACCCCTTCCATGCTTGCATTCAGTACTTCCGGATATTTATGAGTTAACCAGGCCGGCGGTGTCGCAGTCGGCGTACAGAAGATCACTTTCATATCCATCTCTGCGGCTAGTTCTAAAAATCCGTCGAAAAAAGCAAAGGTAAACTCCCCTTCTCTCGGTTCGACTTTGCTCCAAGCAAACTCTGCGATTCGAACAACTTCAATCCCATTTTTTTTCATACGTTCTAAGTCACTTGCCCATAGGCCTTGGGGCCAATGTTCCGGATAATAACAGGTCCCTAACGTTAACGCGTCACCTTGTAATATATTTTCCATCGTGTTTCCTCCTCAAATTTTCAGATTATTTGTTCATAGTTTATTCATGGTTCCTGACACCTAGCCTTTGACCCCTAGCCTTTAACGGCTCCTGCTGTTAATCCGTCCATAAAATACTTGGATGCGAATAAGAAACAGATCAGTAGTGGCAATACGGCACAGGTACTGGCTAACATCATGGCTCCATAGTCTGTTCCACGGTCAGAGACCATGCTTTTAAGTAATAATGATAAGGTGTAATATTCTTCTTTTCTTAAGATAAGTAGAGCCTGCATAAATTCGTTCCAGATATTGACAAATTGCATGATTCCCAGAGAGGCATAGGCCGGTTTTAATATAGGTGCAATGACGCGAAAAAAGATGGTCCATTCACTACATCCGTCAATCCGCGCCGCTTCCATAAGGGAACGTGGAACATTATTTTGACAATACTGGCGCATCCAAAAGATTCCGAAGGCGTTGGCGCTTCCCGGTATGATTAATGCTGCAAAATTATTAATCCAACCGAATTTACTCATCATGATGAACCATGGGATAATACCTGCTGTAAAAGGCACCATCATGGTTCCTAAGAGAACAAGAAAGAGTTGTTTTTTCCCCGGAAAATCATAAACGGAAAATGCATAACCACCGATGGAGCTAAAAAACAGAACTAAAACCGCATTTAAACTTGTTACAATAAGACTGTTAAGAAAGGCTCTCGGAAGGTTTACGGCTGCAATCATATTTTTAAAATTCGTTATCAGATTTCCACCAAAAGTCATGACCGGTGGAAATGAATAGATCTCATTGGTGGATAAGGTTGACATAACAAACATCATGTAAAAAGGTAATAGCATGACGAGGGCTACACTGATTAATATGAGGTATAATGTTGTTTTCTTTAATACATGCATGCTACATACCTCCTTTTACTTCGTTACGATTCATCACTTTATTGAGAATAAATGCAACACAGACAATCATAAATGTCATTACGTAGGCAATCGCTGATGCGTAACCATAAGCATTGCCACCTTGAGGCGCTTTGTTCAACAGATACATCATGAGTGTTAATCCGCCACCATTGGTTCCGCCACCCCAGTTATTGCCCGTCAGTACAAAGGGTTCTGTAAAGAGGTTGAACATTCCTATGGTTGACTGAATAAGGGTGAAGAGAATAATCGGTTTTAATAATGGAATTACGATATTAAAGACGACACGGGTATGGGACGCACCGTCGATTTTCGCCGCTTCATAAATCTCTTGAGGGATCCCTTGCATACCGGCCAAATAGATGACCATATTCCATCCAATCCACTTCCAGGCAAACATGACAATAACTGCAACCTTGATAAATGAACCGTCTCCGCCCAACCAGTTCACCGGATCTTTGCCGAAAAGACCGAAGATATAGTTGATGAGCCCATAGTTATTACCAAATAGATTTTGAAAAATAATGGTAATGGCAACAGCACTTGTTACCATGGGCATAAAATAAATAGTTTTGAAAAGGTTTTGACCTCGAATTAAATCTGAGTTTAGAATATAGGCTAATATCAATCCGCCTAACAAAATAGGAATATGTGCGATAATTCCTATAAATAATGTATTATATAAGGCCTTCCAAAATAGGGAATCATTAAATAAATTAATATAGTTACCTAATCCCAGGAAATTCATGGATCCTAGGCCATCCCACCGGAAGAAACTTAGGGCAAATCCGGATACCATGGGAAATAGGCCAAAAATGATGAACAGAATATAAAAAGGTGCAATATAGGCATAGGCAACTTTATTTTTTTTGATTGCATGCATGACTCCTGCAACTTTCAACAAAATCACGTCCTCTCTCGTTCGAAAAAAGTGACCAGATAACTCCGGTCACTTTTTATTCAATTATCTATTCCCATAAACCTGCATCTCTTAATGTTTGAATTTGTTGCTCTTTTAGCTCAGCTGTGGCTGCTTCAATATCTGTTCTCAAACGTTCACGGATTTGTTCCGGCGTCTCTCCGGCTTCTGCTCCGGCATTAAATGAACTGTATAGATAGCCTTCTGCTGTTACGTCCATGATTGTGTTATAAACAATGGGTACTTGGGATGCAATCTCTGTTGCAATAGCGTTTGGAGATTGTCCTGCGAAGTATGTATCTGACGCTGTGTATAATTCAGGCTCAGCTTCCCATGCAGGTTCGTATGCCGGAAAATAATCTACAGCTCTAAACATATCGTTTTGTCCTTCTGCTGTTGCAAGCATATACTTGACAAATGCCCAAGCCGCTTCTTTATTATCGGATTGCTCCGGAATAACTAGGAAGGATCCGCCCCAGTTTGTTGCCGGCATATCGCCGGGTAACTCTGTTGCCCCCCAATTTCCAGCGCCTTCAGGATCAATGTCTGTTTTTAAGAATCCGGAAAACCATGAACCGGCTGCAACCGTTACACATGTACCTGCTGAATATGCTGCATAGGCTTCGCCACTCCACATATCCACATTCATATCCCATCCATTTTCACGAACGGTAAGTGCTGCCTCTAAGGCTTCAAGATCACCTTCACGCTCTATAATAAGGTTAAGGTCTTCATCATAATAATCTCTATTGATAAACATCCATTGATATAAGTATGCTGCTGATGGTAAGAACCACCGCTCACCCGGTATGGATACTTTTTCTGCGACTTCTAAAACACCATCCCACGTACTCATTAAGTCAGCCACTTCATAAGGATCGGTCGGTAAACCAACTTCTTCGAAAACATCTGTACGATAATAATATAACATTGGACCTAAATCCCATGGAATAGCAACTAATCGTTCTCCATCGGAAGATATTGCTTGCTCCCATTTGAAATCAACAAAATCATCAGCTAATGCGTCTGCACCTAATAAACGAAGATCGGTTAAGGCTACACTATCTCTGTATTGTGAAATATATGCGCCTTCTACCATGGCAACATCAGTTGCGCCACTTCCTGCAACGAGGGCACTTTGTAAGGCTTGATGATGTGATGTTGTATCTGTAAAGACTAGTTCAACGTCAACGTTTGGATATTTTTCATTAAAGCCTGCCATAGCCGCTTCAAAGGCATCATCTCCTGATGGCCATCCGCTGACCTCGATTGTACCGGAGATTTCTGTCGGTTTCTCGTCAACAGCTGCCGCGATGTCTTGTGCTTCTTCTTCGGTAATTGGTGTTCCTGAACTGCTTCCTGAATCACCACCACATCCTGCAAGTGTTGTCATTGCGAGGACGAATGCAAGAATAATCCCCATTGATTTTTTCCAAAATGCTTTGTTCATAAAAGTACCTCCTCTTTTATTATTTATAATAACCTGCAATTTTTTTGCAGCTGTTACCTTGAAATATCTCTCACGCTGTCTTTTTCAAGTATCTGTGTGGGTACATGAATGATACATTTTTCTTTGCATCCGTTAAGAATTGACAGGAGTTCTTGAACACATTTTTTCCCCATTTCTCTCGCTTGAACCTCAAGTGTTGTTAATCTTGGCTCATTGTATTCACCTGCCGGAATTCCATCAATTCCCATTAAGGACAAATCCTTGGGAATGTCGTACCCGAGCTGTTTGATCCGTTTGCAAAAGCCAAGGGTCATCTCATCATTAAATCCAATAACCGCTGTCGCATCAATCTGTCGTTCATGGAAAATATCTGCCGCAAGCATTCCTTTTTCATAATAGCTTTCCCAAATATTTGTTGTATCTGTTGTCCGTTCTTCTAGAAAACGCATCACTCGTTCATCATTATGAAGACCTTCTTTATTAATTCCGAAGTGATAATCTTCTAATGTGGACTCGAGTTCATGTTGCATAAAATCAATCCATGCAAGGGTACGTGCATGATAGGTTCCAATGTCATATAATGAAATCATGGCTATTTTTCGATGCCCTTTACTCCATAAATATTCAAGAGATTTTTTCATCCCTTCATATAAATCGGTTTCAATTTTTGGTACTGCCTTGGAAAAATAGACATCTTCGCCATAAGATGCTGTAACTACCGGCAAATGGTAGTTTTTACCGATGGCATCAAGATATTGACCGGTTATATGGTCATTGGGTAGTATAATCCCATCAATCATCAGACTAGGTATAATGTCAAAATTAAACCGTCCGTTGATCAAAACAACATATCCATTTTTATCTGCTTCTTCTAGCATGCCTTCATATAGTTCAATATTATAAAAGTTATTTAAGTCTTTGCTATAGTATAAAATCTGCTTGGTCCGTTTTTTGTTGTAAAGACATGGCCACAGGGTTGGGATGATAGCCCATCTCCTCTGCAATATGAAGGATTTCCTTTCGCTTTTCTTGTTTGACATATCCACTATTATTGAGAGCCCTTGATACAACTGATACGGAAACTCCCACTTTATTGGCAATATCTTTGCGTGTAACCATGTAGTTCTCCTTATTGATTAGTCAATATTCTTGTTTTCATGTTTTTATTGTATAGACCTTTGCTCTTTTCATCAAGTATAGAAAATATGGTCGCGTATCCATATGTCGATATAACCAAAATGGGTTTTGCAGTAGGTGAAAATATTCTCTCCTTCATTGCATCGACAGGTTCTAAGGCTGAGGGAACTTTCTTGACGAAACGGATTCCAAACTCACTTCGTTCAAACAGTGGAATCCTTGTTTTTCGTCAAGTGTTCCTCAACCATAGCTAGGATGCCTGCCTATAAAATATGAGTTTTTTAATGAGCCTTAGTGTTTATGTACGAATAAAAAAGAGTTTGCAAGGTAAGGATTCCTCTGTCTGAGCGACAGCGAGTTTGGAATCCCTTGCAAACTCTTTTTTTAAGTACATATAAACATTTGGCGAAATTAATCCATGAATATTTTATAGGCAGGCATCAATTTATCTTAAATGCCTTGACTTCATTTTGCAATTCTGTAGCAATATCGGCGAGTTGTTCTGTTGCCGTTTGAATTTGTTCGATAATTGCGGTTTGTTCCTGAGTTGCTGCTGATACATTTTGCGTGTTCATATCATTGAGGCTGGCACTGTCTGCAATCCGTGAAATCGAATCTCGAATATGTTCTATTTCTTCAAGAATCTCATCCCCAGACTTAACTGCACCGCTTGTATTTAGAGACACTTCATTCATGGATTCTGAAATAGTTTTAAATGCTTTGCCTGTTTTTTCTATGACATGTATCCCATTGCTTGTTGCTGTTTGACTAGCTTCCATGACATCTGTCGATGCCTTAATATCTTTTTGAATCTCATGAATAAGTTGGCTAATATTTGCCGATGATTTTGCCGATGCTTCTGCTAATTTTCCAACTTCTCCGGCGACAACCGCAAATCCTCTGCCCTGCTCTCCGGCTCTTGCGGCTTCAATCGATGCATTGAGTGCCAATAAATTTGTCTGTTCAGATATACCTGAAATGATGTCGATAATTTCTTCGATCTGCTTCGATTTTTCGTTTAAAGCAAAAATAGTTTTTGAAGATTTCGTGACTTGTTGATTGATTTCTTCGATTTGGGCAATTGCCTGTTGAACATAATTTTCACCTTTTCCGACATATTTCTGAGTTTCTTCAACAGAATCTTTTGTTGTCCCTAGTCGTGAGGATACTCCATCCATCTTCGTATATATATGATCCATTGAGTCTTTCATTGTGCCAATGACTTGACTTTGCTCATGACTGCTACTAGCTAATTCTTGAATGCTAGATGCAACTTCCACAATTGATTTACTTGTCTCTTCTGTACTCACCGCCAACTCTTCGGCTGTTGCTGCAACATTATCACTACTATCCATTATTTTCTGAATAATATTTTTTAGACTTGATAATATGTTATTGTAGCCTCGTCCCATATCACCAATCTCATCCTTACTTTTCACTTGATGTTCATGGGTAAAATCGCCATGGGCTAAATATTCAATACTTTTTTGAAAAAGTTTAATGCTATCCGCTATTTTCTTACTGATAATGTAACTGATACCAATAGCAATCAAAATAACGATAAGAGCAACCCCAACCGAACGGTAGCTCATGTTGTATATTGATGCAAAAAGTTCATTGATCGGGGCCATAGTTACTAACTTCCAACCGGTTCTTGGCAAACTTGTATAGTTAGCGACATAATCTTTGCCCTCTCGAGTGATTCGGACATCACCTTGGTCTTGAGTCATCATTTTTTCAAGTAAGACTCCATATTCCGGTTCATCTTGAATGCTCATATTCATTCGAATACCCGGATCTTTATGAGCAATAATCAAGCCTGTGTTGTCGATTAAAAAAGCAAATCCGCTTTTTTCAATTTGCACGTTTTCTATGAGTTCTTGTATCGTCGACAAGTCATAATCTGCCGATACGACACCGATGATTTTATCTTGCTCAATAATGGGAACTGCCGTTGTAATCATTGTAATACCGGACGTCTCATCATAATATGGATCTGTCCAACCCGATTGACCATCGAGATTTTTCCCTAATAGATACCAATCTGTGTTGGGATAGTCGTAAGCCGGATCTTCATAATCGAGTGTATACACCAATTCACTTCCATCTTTATACACGTAAGGTCCAAAATACTGTTCATTCTCGTAAGTATTTGGTTCAAGCCATATTCCTGCTCCTAGCGTGGCTTGGTTCATCTTTAGCATATTTTCCAAGATGTCTCTATACTCTGCTTTTGTTAATTTTTCATCCATGGCAACATATGTAGCGGCCGCAGAACGGGCTACATTTTCGTGGGATGTAAATTGATGCTCCGTGTCTTCAACGAGTAATTCTAGTTCTTTGTTTACACGTTCTTCAATTAATGTTTGAATTGCGCTTCGCGCGGATAAGAGATTGATTGCCGCAACCGATACTGTTGCTAGCATAACTACACTCAAAAAAGCGATAACTAATTTTTTACCTAATGTCATTGATCTTCCTCCAAAAAACTTCTTTCACATGTGGTCGTTGTTAATCCCTCATCTATATATAATGGATTATAGCATATTTATAACAATAAAACTGTTAATTTTTCTTGATAAATTCACTGTTTATTCATAGTTAATTATAGGTAGGCATCACTTTATATACGGAAAGTAAAGAATATCTTCTCTGAGCAAATGGCCTATGATGACATCATCGAAGATATAATGAACAAGGTTTTGAAGGGTGACTTCTTCAGTTTCAACGAGTATTCGCAAGTGTCTTCCTCGTTTCAAAAGATCTACATGTATTTTAAGATGTCTTTGTTGTTCTCGATACTCTATCTTTTCTAGAACTTTTTCCTCATATTCAAAGTGTCGATCAATGTGCTCAATGATTGCATCTAGTTTTGTCATGAAACCTTCTTTGTATGGGCCTTCATAGGACATATTAAGAAGTTCATTGGCTAATCTAAAAAGTGTCTTATGTTGATCATCAATGATTGCTTCACCACTATTCCATGATTTTTTCCAATGAAGGGCTAATGAAGTCGTCGCTATTTCATCTATAGATTCCTTTACACAGTTACGTCCGGAGTTTTTGGCTAAGTATAATGCTTGATCCGCACGTTGATATAAGTTTCTATAGGTCTCGCCTGCCTTTCTTTCTGCAACACCAAAACTTGCTGTATATTTCCCAACTATTGGATGCATGGCTTTTTCGATTGTAATGCGTACGGTCTCAGCAACTTTTATTGCTCCATTACTATTTGTATGGGATAGCATAATGACAAATTCTTCGCCACCAATTCTAAAGATTGAATCGGCTTTTCGAACACAATCGAGTAAAATATCTGCTGTTTTTTTCAATACCTGATCACCAACCGGATGTCCCCATTGGTCATTAATTTTTTTAAAATGATCTAGATCTAAAATAATCATCGATAGAGGAATCTCGTAACGCTCTGATTGTTCAATATCTCTGTCAATAACGTTTTCTAAGTGATACCGATTATAAAGCCCCGTCAATTTGTCCTTGATCACTAAGCTCGTCAGCGTTTCTTCCACTTTTTTCTGAACAGTTATATCATAAAGATTTAAAAGTATAGACGATTTTCCTTGATAAACTCCTTTTGCAAGAGACATCTCCATCACAATCGATTCTTCTTGTTCAAAGGTCACTTCAAGCATCAAATTTTTATCTCCGTCGACTAACTTGTCTTTGATATTGGACCAATCTTCAGAAGACTTTTGAAAAAGCTCACTCACATGGGAAATCGATGGGTCAAGTTCTAATTGTTTCAATAAACGTTCTGCTTTTTTATTACATATTTGAATGGCACCATTTTCATCTAACAAAAACAAAGCATTTCGCATTATGCGAAATAGTCGAATCATATTTGTATTATTTTCTTCAGCTTCTATGTACATTGCTTTAAAGGTGTTATGGGTCGGTATAAACACAAATGCCGTGACGATAATAATCATTATAAGTTGTAGTAGAAAAAAAATACGTTCGACTCGCTCAATCCATGCAAAAGCTTGCTTGGATTCCCATGCATATTGATTGACGATTTGGTCCATTTTCACCAAAAAATTATCATCATTTTGAAGAACGACTAACCTAGCCTGTGTTAATATTTCCAAACTGTTTGGGTCTTGCGAGCCTGCATTTCTAGCTACTTCTTGAGCATTATAAACAAGTCTTGCCATAATCGGCTCTAAATCTACATACATACTTTTGATCGCTTCACTATTATTTTTTGCAAGCAATTCTTCGTGATTCTCTTGAAATTGTTCTAATGTTCGATTAAGCTCAACAACATAGTAGTCCCGCTGGTCCATTACTTTCTCTCCGCGCAACATGGCTACATCTTTTGTTATTTTTTGACTGAGCATTCTTTGTTTACCTGCCATATTAATTGTTGACGACATATCTTCATAATCAGACATTAACACTGTTGTCACCATCTGACGGGAAAAAAAGAGTATCACTAATATGAAGGCCGTAATAACCATTCGTAACTCAAGTTTTTTATACATATAGATTCTCCTCTTTTATATCATCAGAAATGAAATTCACCAATATAAACTGTCTTTACACTAAGTATATCGGCAGAAGTGTGGAAAAGCCGCACCTTTGTTATTGATTCCTCTGTCTGAGCGACAGCGAGTTTGGAATCCCTTGCATACTCTTTTTGGGCGCACATATAAACTCTAGGCGAAATTAATCTATGAATATTTTATAGGCAAGCATCGTATTAACATCTATATACTTCCTGTCATCGGAAAGTTTATTAGTCGAATATCTTTCTCTTTTGCATAATCTTTTGCTTGTTTTGTATATGAAGATTTTGAGAAGAAAATCAAATGTTTATTGCTTCTCGGAATCAAGTTACTTCGCATGACGAGTTTTTCTAGTTCTTTTATTCCCGTTTTTTCATTTCGCCATTTACACTCTGCGATTAAGGCCTCTTCATTATTATTCCAAGCTACAATATCAATCTCCTCTTGTTGTTTTTTTGTCGGATTATTGCCCCACCACTTTCCGATTTCCGTAAAAACAAAAGGAATTTCAGGTGTTCCATTAAGGCTCATCAGGTATTCTATACAATATGTTTCGAAGCGATATCCAAGAAACTTCTGAATATCCGGCTCAATGAGTTCTGAATAGAGAAGTTCTTGTTTTTCCATTTCTACCAAGGAATATCCACGACTTACATAGCGAAACCAAAATGCAAAAAACGAATCCGTCACTTCGTAAACCGACTTCCGCGAACTTGGTTTATCACCAATTGGTGTTATTTTTTTTACGATTCCAAGTTCAATTAATGTATTCAGATAATATCCGGCTTCCGTCCCAATGAAAGTGGATATCTCATTATATTTACTTTTTCCTGAACTGATGGCTTCGATAATTGAAAAATATAAGGCAGGCTCTTTTAATTCTTGTTTTAGGGCGAACAAGGGCTCGTTATGTAGGAGCGTTCCTTTATCCAGAATTTTATTAATGATATTCTCCTTAAGTGTTTGCCTGGCATCATACTGATTAAGATACATGGGCATTCCACCGAGTACCGCCCATGCTTCAAAGGCTTCTAAGTCTGAATCTGCCTTTAACAATTTCTTTGCTTCCATATATGTAAAGGGCTCAATTTTAAAGGATGCTGTTCTTCGACCAAAAATAGGACTCTTATGTCCTAAGACCTCACTTTCCATAAAACTCATATAGGAACCACATAATACAAGCTTTAATTTTGTTGCTAATAAGTAATGGTCAATAATGTTCTGAAGCATTGACAAAAAACCAGAATCTTGTTGCGCTAAAAACTGAACTTCATCAAACACAAGAATCATGGGTTCATCTATTGCTGCTTCTGCTATATAGCGAATTGCCTGTTCAAAATCTTCAAATTGATGAATATATCCTGACGGTATCTGGCTAAGTATTCGTGCAGAAAACTTATTCAATAACACCCGAAAATTCTGTTGCTCCGCAGCAAAATAAATACTACGTTTGTTTTGCATCCACTCTTGTAGTAGATATGTTTTTCCAACTCTTCTTCGTCCATACATAATAATACAATGGAAGTCTTGATCATTATAATATTTTTCAAGTTTTTGCAATTCGTTCTTTCGTCCAACAAACATAGTTTTAACCTCCAATTCAAATTACTTAGTTTGCACTAACTTAGTCTATACTAAGTTAGTCTGTACCAAGTTAGTTTCATTATAGCTGAAACATAAAAAAAAAGCAATAATATTGCGGTAGGTGAAAATATACGCTTTTTCACGAGTCCTAGTATTTCTTCGTGGAAGCAAAAAAATCATGCAAAATGGGATTCCTCTGTCTGAGCGACAGCGAGTTTGGAATCCCTTGCATGATTTTTATGATTGCACGACTAGAAACTCTAGGCGAACTGAATGGGAGTATACTTTATAGGTAGGCATCTTTTCATAAACATTTATTTAACAGCACCGCTTTATCTTCCATTAATACATTAAACTCAAATCGAATATCACCAAAATCAAAATTATAGAGATTGAATTTCAAGGATAAGATCATGTTTTTTTCTAAAATCACATTCTTTTTTATATCAAGATAAGGAGGTTCAACAACTTCTAACCCTGTACTATGTCCTATAGATGTATCGCTGTCACTAAAGGGTAGAAAATGCTCTAACAATCCGTATTCCTTTACTTTTTTGTAATATAATCTATATATTTTATCCGAACCGTCACCTTGTCTTAAATTTTCAATAACATAATGAATGATTTTCTTTGAGATGTCACAAATTTTATGCGCATAGGAATTCTCAATGGCTTGCGATATCGTTACAAAAGAACAATAACCCTTATTTCGGGGAATGATATTAATTAAAAGTATATCTCCCCGTTTTATTATGTTATGACTTGGTCTCCATGTTTTATCCATTGTATTTTTACCGCTTGCAACAATGGTATCATAGCCATAATCCATTCCGCTTTTTCGTATAAAATATTCTCCGATAGTGGCTAGCTCTACTTCCGATATTTTATCTGGGCAAACATTTTTCAGCATTTCTTTTATTGCCTGATCTGCTATGGCTGAAGCTTCTTTCATTAATTTGATTTCATCTGTATTTTTAATCACCCGTAAGGCATCTATTCGATGATCATAAGCAAAAAATTGAATATTGATAGCAATTTTATCAATTATTTTTTTATAAAAGTAAGGAATTTTTTCAATTCCACTTAATCCTATACAAACCCCCTCTTCCATTTCAAGAAAAAAAGAGCTTATTTCTTCAATATTTCTTACGTCTCGAATCCATGAAGTTTCTTTTGCATTTTCCATATTTTTTTCCCCTAGAAAGAGGACGATCTCAACTTGACTAATATAAATGCCTTGTGGCGATATCTCAATGTTTTCAACTGGTCTATAGTCAGAAATGTATAAGCTGTAGTGTGGCCGAAATTCATCGGTAAAAATCAACAGACCTTCAAGGCTATCGACTTGTAATTGATGCCTTATTTTTTTTACCCGTTCTTCGAACACCTGCGCATCCATTGATGTGTATCCCATATAACCTCCTGGCAAATATCGTTATATATTTTCTTTTAATCTAATCGGATAAGATCCGGCTTCATATAGACTTCTCCTTCAAATTCGATTTCTATTAAAGGTAATTTGTCAGAGAAGGTAGTCATAACTGGCTTTCCATTTTTAAGAAAAAAAGTATCTTCTGTTTTATACCCTGGAACTGATGGATTAAAGGCAAAAATCATATTATTTTTAATAAGAATCCCTGAATCTTGTGTCACTTTTTCCTCACGGGATTTATAGCCTGTTATTCCACCCTGATGATGCTTTTTCCATTCATTTTCAAATCCATATATTTTATAGGTATCTTTCATTTTCTTAAAAACCTGATTCAAAGGAATGCCTGCCTTCGTGTATTTCTGGGCGACGATATCAACTGCAAGAACTGCGTTCCGCTTTTTTATGAGTTCCTCATCCGGTTCAGATAAGGTAACCATTCTTGATATACATGAATATATACCTTGACGCCTGACTGTCAGTGCTAACAAACAAGTATCTTTAATGGAATCATTTGATGTAATCGGATGTCTATATAAGAGTGCTCTTTTTTCCGTTGCACACAAAGCTAATCCAACATCAATATTTTTATCCACACACATTTGATGCATTTGGGCACTGATTTCACGTTCAGTTTTACCTTTTTGAATTACACCTAATATATCCTCAATAATAGAAACAATGTCTTTTCCCAAAGCAATTGATTGTTGTAAATCACTTGTATTCATAACCATCCTATGTAACTTAAGTTCGTTTTCAATGAATTGATCTATCAGATAGTCCTCTTGTGGATATTCAAAAATCTTTTCATCTGTTACGTACCAGTCAAAGGTTTTTTTTGAAAAAAAAGGAACAATCTCTTCACAGATTTCTTCATCAAATATACGTTCTATTTCAATATTATTCGCAATTAAAAAAATATCATCAAATGTAATTTCAATTTTCACGACAACACTTTCTGTTAATGCTAATACATTCGGTCGCTTAATTCCCAACCAACAAAGATTCGCAAACTCAGTGACAAGAATACCTTTTTTGTCGTATCTTTTGAGAATTAAGCGAAGTATGTCCACTTTTTTCAAAAATTCTGTTTTATTCATTTTTTTGACTCACTTCCTTAATCTTCCGGTGGAAGTTCGTATTCATCATATCCCATCTTTCGGGAGATTTCCATCGCACACTGGCGTATCTGATTAACTTCATATTCTATATCTACATCTGGACTATAGATATAAGATACCGAAAGAGCTCCTGATAATTTATTTTCAAAATTATAGATTGGGGCTGCAATAGAATATAATAAATCATCTCTTTCTCCAATCTCTACGGCATATCCATCTTGTTCAATATTTTCGAGTTCATCTAATAAAACGGTTTTATCGACTATCGTTTTTTCCGTTAGCTTTGTTAATTCTAATTCATTAATGATTTCCTTATTGGTCTCATTAAATGCCAATAAAACTTTCCCGACCGCTGTGCAATATATCGGAACCAGTTCACCAATATTCGGCATTTTAATGATACTGCTTTGGGCCTCTTCTTTATGTACCAAAATAACTCTATTATCAAATATTCTACCTAAAAACACTGTTTTATTCAGCTTAGTCGAAAGATCCAAGACATCTTTCATTGAGCTGTTTATTAAATGGGATGATTTTTGATATTTAATTCCGATGGCAAACGTACGGTATCCAATTGCATAACGTGTTCTTTCAACATCACTGACATAGATCATATCGCTACGTTGCAAGGATGCAAGAATGTCGAATGCTGTCGACTTAGGAATATCTTGTTTTTTTGTTATTTCTGCTAAAGTTGTTCCATTTGGAGAATTGGCTATTTGTTCTAAAATATTTGCAACTCTAATTACTGTTCTGCTCATTATTCACCTCTGAATTTAAAAGACTTTATGTTATATTATCATACAAATAATTTTTTTCAAGTTATCCATAGATTAAATTCGGAATAAATGTAACAATTCCTGGGAATATAATACATGCTATGATAACCAAAATTATTGTCAATACAAATGGCCATATTATTTTGCTCGCTTCAGATACAGGTATTCCTGCTATTCCACAGCCTAGATAAAGCAATACTCCTACCGGCGGTGTGATTGACCCCACTAATACTGCCATAACAAAGAGAACACCAAATAAAACGAGGGAAACACCAAGCGCTTCCATTACAGGAACAAAAATCGGAGCAAATATGATAAGTACAGGTGTTCCTTCAACAAATAATCCAAGCAATAAGATAAAGCCTATAATTAAGAACAATACAATTGCTGGGTTCGAGCTTATAGATAATAGGGTATCACGAACTTGAGTTGGAAATCCTGTCCAAGCTAATATCCAGCTAAACATTGAAGCAGATGAAATTATAAATAATGCTTGAGCTGTTATTTTTGCCGACTTTAAAAAAATGGCTGGTAAATCACTAACTTTAACTTTCTTATATGTAAATAATCCAATAAACATAGCATATACACAAGCTATAACCCCAGCTTCCGTAGCGGTGAAAATACCTGACAATATACCACCTAAAATAATTAAAGGCATAATGATTGCAAGAATTGATTTTTTAAAGGTTGTAAATATATTATTCAAGGAAAACTTTCCAATTGATCCATATCCTTCTTTTACTGCTATTCTATATGCCATAATCATTTGTGTGATACCGACCAAAACACCCGGTATTAATCCGGCCATAAATAATTTTGCTACAGACTCATTGGCTATAACTGCATACATAACCATCATAATACTTGGAGGAATTATCGGCCCGATTGTTGAGGATGCTGCTGTAACCGCAACACTAAAAGCAGGACTGTAGCCATCTTTTCTCATTATGGGAATTAACATGGATCCGAGTGCTGATGTATCAGCCGTTGCAGAACCTGATATTCCGGCGAAAAAGATACTTGATAATATATTTACATGAGCAAGTCCTCCTTTTATATGACCTACTAATGACTGTGCAAAATCGACAACTCGTTTTGTTATACCTGATGCATTCATGATTTCTCCTGCAAAGATGAAAAATGGAATTGCCATCAACGGGAAGGAGTCCACTTGAACAAATAATCGCGTTGCAACCATACTCAGAGACATATCTCCAACTATTAAAGAAACTATTGATGCTACAAGCATTGCAAAAGCAATTGGGACATTAAATATAACAAGTACAATAAATACTAGAAACAATATTATAAGCATAATATTTATTCACACCTTTCTATTTCTTTAGATGAAGAAATAACATTTAACAAATGTTCTGTATAATACACAGCCGTATAAATAAAACCAACTGGTATTGCTGAATAGATGAAGCCCATATTCAATCTAAGTGCAGGAGATGTTTGTCCAAAGTTTGATATCACTGTTTCCATCGATGTAATTGCAATCGTTATTGAAGTGACAATCAATAATAACAGCCCAATATGGTCAACTATGGATTTCCATTTATCTGGAAATTTTGAAACCACATAATCCATGCCAATATGTCCTCTTTCTCTTGCACAAATAGCTGCGCCTAAAAATGTTATCCACACAAATAAATACCGAGCTAATTCTTCAGACCATGATAATGGATTATTAAAAATAAAGCGAAAAATAACCTGCATGAATATAACGATTATCATCCCTATAACACATAAAATCACTGATATATTAATAAGTTGATCTAAAAAAAATCGTATTTTTTTCATTTTTTCCTTGTACGGCATTGATTCAATTCAATGCCGTACTTTCCTTTCCTTCAATCATAAAGTTTAGGCATAAAGATTAGAATTCTATGTTTAATGTTTCCTTTAATAATTCTAAAATTTTAGGATCTATATCTTCCGTCGCCGTCGAATAAAGTGGCAATACGGCTTCTTTAAACGCCTCTTTATCAACTTCTGTTACAACTACACCATTCTCAATCAATTCTTCGACTGCCTTTAATTGATTAATCTTATCTAATTCTCGTTCAGCAACACCTAACTCTTGCGCTGATTCTTTTAGATATTCTTGCAAATCTGCAGGTAATTTATCGAATGATTTTTTGCTGATTGCTACAACACCGGGGGTTGCAAAATGTTCTGTTAAGCTTAGTTGCTTGGATATTTCATAGAATTTATCGTTTAAAATATTTCCAGGTGCGTTTTCTCCACCATCTAAAACACCTTGCTGAATTGCTGTATATAATTCTGAGTATGCCATTGGTGTCGCTGATGCACCCATTGCATTTAATGTATCAATCATTACTGCACTTTCCATAACACGAATTTTAACACCGTTCAAATCTTCCGGTTTTGTCACATTTTCTACATTTGTAAACACTGATCTAAAACCGTTCGAGAACCAAGTTAAACCTACAATGTTAATACTTTCAAGATCTTCAAATAAGGCGGTACCAATTTCACCGTTAACAATGTCACCAATGCTTTCATAAGAATCAAATACATATGGAAGGGACATAACACTAAAATTTGGTAAAAAGTTAGCTACGACTGCAGACGAGACTTGAGCCATATCAATTGTTCCTAATTTCATGCCTTCAATGTAATCTCGCTCTCCACCTAAAGACCCATTATCTAGAAGCCTAATTTCTAACCTTCCGTTTGTTTCTTCTTTGACTTGTTCCGCCCAATTTTTAATAGATTGGTTATGTGTATGACTTTGACTTGTAACAATTGCCATTCTTAAGACATACGTTTCATCATCTGAAGGTTCTTTTTCTGTCTCTGTACTTTCATTCTGGCCAGCTTTGGCATTTGTCTGATTATTTGTCTCTTTTTCTCCACAAGCAGTCAATCCCATAACAATCGTTATTACTAATAATACCGTTAAAATTTTCTTCATTTTCTTCTCCTTTATAATCATTTTCTATAAACTTTATATTTCAAATAAAATTTTATTTAAGAGTGTACATTTGTCATCTTCAACTAAAAATACCGACTCAATTCTTAAGCCACCCCAATCAAAGCCATGCAAGTCATATTTTAAAGCTAATGTCATTCCTTTTGTCAATATAAAATCAGAATCTTTGTCAAGGTTTGGTCGTTCAACACAATCAAGACCAATGCTGTGTCCAACCGCTCTAAGGCCTACTGCATATGGCGTGAAATATTGATCTAAACCTAACTCAATTGATTTTTCCAAGAACAAATCGTATATTCTTGATCCAGGCTCACCGGGTTTTAAACTTTCCACTGATGATAAGACAACATCTCTTGCTGCATCAATAATATTTTGTTGTTCTTTTGTGCATTCACCTTTAAATACTGTGATCGCAACATCGGTTCCATAGCCTTTATATGCCGGTGCAACATCTGCCATAACCGCTTCTCCATCTAATACTTTTTTATGTGTCGGTCTCCACGTCGGAACCTTCGTATTTATTCCTGAAGCTAATACTGTCGCACAACTCAAATCACCACCCATGCTTTTCATCTTGTACTCAGAAATAGCACATAGTTCAATTTCTGAAGTTTCTTTTCCAGATTTTAATTCCTTAAGAATGGTCCGCAAAGATTCATCCCCAATTTCGCACGCAATTTTTTGAAGTTCGATTTCTTCTTCACATTTAACCATTCGCATTACATGAAGTTCTTCATCCCAATTACTATAATCTTTATCAAGCAAAAGTTTTTCCATGATTCGATAATATCTTGTTGGTAATAAGTCTTCTCCTGAAAGTCCTATTGACAATTTGTCACCTTTTTCTTCAACGAGTTGAGCGAAAAAAGAACCAATTGTTTCAATATCTCTAATGTCTTCTATCCAAGAAACACGCCTTGCCGCCTGAGCATTAATCGCTCCCAAAAACAATGTAATTGAACCATCTTTTTTAATATAAATTCCTTGAGGCGATTCCTCGATCATATTTATCGGTTTGTAGTCTGAAATGTAAGTCGTATATCCTGTCCTATACTCGTCAGAAAATATAAATAGTCCATCCACTCCCTTTTTATTAATCTTATTAACAAGTAATTCTACCCTTTTTTCAAAAATCTTCACAGGTAAGCCTGAAAATCCTTCCACTGTAATACCTCCATTATTTTTTCGAACGTCGTCCGTATATCCGGACGCAAGTTAATCATACTAAAATTTTCTTGCTTTGTCAATCTTTTTTGTTGGTTTTTTTTAATTATATAATCCGATGCAGAAATCTGTACCTTTGTTATTGGATGCTTGCCTATAAAATATGAATATTCTTAATGAGCCCTAGTGTTTATGTACGAAAAAAAGACTATGCAAGATAAGGATTCCTCTGTCTGAGCGACAGCGAGTTTGGAATCCCTTGCATAATCTTTTTATTGCTGCAAGAACCTGTACCTTTTTGTTATTGATGCCTGCCTATAAAATATACGCTTTTTCACGAGCCGTAGTGTTTCTTCGTGGAAGCAAAAAAATCATGCAAAATGGGATTCCTCTGTCTGAGCGACAGCGAGTTTGGAATCCCTTGCATGATTTTTATGATTGCACGACTAGAAACTCTAGACGAACTGAATCGGAGTATATTTTATAGGCAGGCATCGCATTAACATCGGTGCAGTTCCTGACACCGGAATGCTCTCTCCATGACCTTCATCACTTCAAGCGCTTGTTCCGAGGTAATAGTAAGTGGCGCTTTGCCTTCAATGGCATCGATAAGATTGTCGTATACGACCGTAATGCTATCGACAACATCCATTGGTTCACTCAGCGTCAATTCTTCAATGGATTCACTTCGACGTGGCGCCATAGTTTTTGTGGGACCTGCTTTGGTATAGACGATCTCATCTTCCCACACGTTTTCTTTATCAATGCATCGCACGATTTTTCCGTTACAATCCCAGTCATCAATTTGTAATGTGCCATCTTTTCCAAGAACATACCATCGCGGATGGGTAATATAGTTATTGGTTGATACTTCGATTTGAGCCGTGAGCCCGCTTTCAAAAGTCATAACGAGTCGGAAGTTATCATCAACTTCCGGATATTCGATATTATACATTTTACAGTAAACATCGACCACTTTTTCAGGAATCATATACATGAGCTGATCGATAAGGTGAACGCCCCAGTCAAGCATCATTCCGCCACCAAGTGATTTGAGGGTACGCCATCCTTTTGGCATTCCCCGTGAGCCTTCAACTCGAGATTCAATGACATAAGGTTCTCCTATTAATCCTTGTTCAACACTGCGGCGCATAAGGACAAAGTCTTTATTGGTTCGACGATTTTGGTTAATGGTAAAGAAGTTACCTGTTTCTTTTTCCACTGCCATAATCTCTAAAAGTTCTTCTGAATTCATGGTTACGGGTTTTTCACAAATGACATGTTTGCCCGCCCGAAGGGCTTCAATCGCCAATTCCTTATGCACTTCATTCGTTGTTGCGATTAAGACAATATCAATCTCTTGATCTTCTAACAAGGCTTCTTTGGAAGCGTACGCAATGAGTCCATTCTCAGCCGCGACAACTTCGCGTTCAGGATTGACATCGTAAATTCCTTTGATTTTGAGACGTTTATATTTTTTTAATTCTTTAACATGGTAGCCCGCCATACCACCATATCCAATTATTCCAAGTTTATGCATGATTTATCTCCTGTTCTATGCCCACCACATATCTGTTGGTGTTTCATGTATGAGCACATCTTTTAATAACTTCACTGCTTTGCTTAGGCCTTCATCAATAGACATAAGCGCATCTTCATGCTCAATACTAACGACGCCGTTATAACCGACAGCACGAAGTGTACTAATCATTTCATTCCACTCCAGTTGTCCATGTCCGTATCCAACGGTTCTAAATACCCATGAGCGATTGAGTGCGTCTCCATAATGACGATTATCCAAAACTCCATTTACTTGCGTATTGTGGGCATCAATTTTTGTATCTTTGGCATGGAAATGATAGATAGCCCCTTTTAAGGCTTTGATGGATTCAACCGGATTCATTCCTTGCCAATATAGATGGGACGGGTCAAAGTTGGCACCAATGGTATCGCCCACGGCTTCTCGTAAACGTAGGAGTGTTGCCGGATTATAGACACAAAATCCCGGATGCATCTCAAGCGCAATCTTGCTTACACCATGGGCATTAGCAAATTTTACCGTTTCTTTCCAATAAGGAATTAAGACATCATTCCATTGATATTCTAAAATCTCACTAAAATCTTCCGGCCATGGGCAAGTAACCCAGTTGGGCTTTTGTGATGTCTCGCTATCGCCAGGGCATCCTGAAAAACCAACAATGGTATCAATGCCTAGTTTTTCAGCTAATAAAATCGCATTGATAAACTGGTCGTGAAATTCTTTGGCAATAGATTTGTCCGGATGGACCGGATTGCCGTGACAGGCGAGGGCTGCGATTTCGATGTCGTGTTTTTTAAGCAGGTCTTTCACCGTTTCTACTTTTGAGTCATCGGCTAATAGTGCTTTTGTATTTAAGTGGGTATCTCCCGGATAACCACCGGCACCGACTTCAAGGGCTTCTACCCCCATATCTTTGAGTTTAATAATTGCATCTTCAAGACTTAATCCATATAGCGGAACGGTTAATACTGATAATTTCATTCTTACACCTCTTTCAAATAATTGACGGATTGCTTCATGGCTTCTAAGGGATCTATATCCATTGTCTCTTGTTCATAGACAAAAGCACTGTCTTTTGCGATTTCAGTGGCTTTTTTAAAATCGATAAATCCGGCATCTGCCGTTACATTTTTCTTAGTCTCCATGTTTTCCATCTGTTTCAGATGAACAATTGGAGATCTGTCTTTTACTTTTTCTAAGTATGCTAAGGGATCGACACCTGCATAAGCAACCCAATAAAGATCAGGCTCTTGATATAGATTTCCCGGATCGACTTCGTCAAATAAACGGTCTAGAAGATAAGCATCTCCATCTTTAACAAATTCATGGGCATGGTTATGATAAAGGACTTTCATTTTGTAATCCTTTGCCACTTCCCCGATTATGTTAAGTTTTTCTGCTAACACTTTTACATCTTCCATTGTCTTTATATCGTAATATGGGCAGACGATAAATTCACTTCCAAGTTCTCTTAAAAATTCCAACTCTCCCTTTGGATTGGCCTCCAATTTTTCTAGAGGAACATGGGAAGATAGGCAGGTTATATTCAAAGCTTCAAGGGATTTACGTAGTTCTTTGGCACTAAATCCCCCATAGCCGGCAAATTCGACACCGGTATAACCCATAAGAGCAATCTCCCGTAGCGTTTGCATATAGGCATTTTCCATGGCATCTTTAACTGAATACAATTGTGCATATATTGGTTTCATAGCGGCCTCCTCTTATTCGAACTCAATCGTTTTTCCTGTACGTGCAGATTCATATATAGCTTCTAAAATCTCGGTAACTACAAGGGCTTGATCTGGCTTAACAACAAGTTCACTTCCGTTCATAACTGCATCGTAGAAAGTTTTTGCTTCAATAACTTCCGGTTTGTCATCGCCACCTTCGTAAAAATCAACACCATCTGCTCCAAGTGCCGGCTTTTTCTCTGCCAGTTTACCAAGATCAGCCATGTTAAAACGTAGGCCGTCGCGCATATCGGCACCGGCTTTTGTTCCGCAAAGAGTTGCCTTTGCTTCACCAACATCTAAAGTGTTCAATGCCCAGCTAGATTCTAAGATAATGGTTGCACCGTTTTCCATTGTAATAAAACCAAAAGCGGAATCTTCCACCTTGAATTCTTCAGGATCCCAGTCTCCAAAAGCATTACCGGTCTCTGTTTGGTCTCCAAGTTTTTTGTAGACACTTCCTTTAACACTTTTTACTTTATAATTGTCCATTAACCATAAGGTTAAGTCAAGTGCATGGGTTCCGATATCGATTAAAGGTCCCCCACCCTGTTCTTCTTCATTTAAGAACACGCCCCACGTCGGAACGGCACGTCGGCGAATAGCATGGGCTTTTGCAAAATAGATTTCACCCAAGTCACCCCGTTGACATGCTTTTTTTAGGTAGCGGCTATCTTCACGATATCGGTTTTGGTATCCGACGGACAGAAGATTGCCTGTCTCTTTTGCCGCTTGAAGCATTGCCTTGGCATCAGCTGCTGTTTTTGCCATGGGCTTCTCACACAAGACATGCTTATTGGCATGGAGCGCATCGATACTAATATCTTTATGGGATTTATTTGGTGTACAGACATGAATGGTCTGAATCTCTGAGTCCTTTAACAAGTCCTTATAATCTGTATATACTTTTGCATCTTCTGTTCCGAATTCTATTGCCGCTTTTTGGGCACGCTCTTCAACCAGATCGCAAAATGCAACAACTTCAACATAATCCAAGGCCGACAAGGCCGGTAAATGTTTTTGAGTTCCAATTCCACCACATCCTACAATACCTACTTTTACTTTTTTCATGATAAAACCTCCTAATATTTAAACAACTTCATTATTTATGAATCATATACTCAGTATAGCCAACTTTTATTTTTTATACTATAATGAATCTATAGAAAAATATCACAAATTTGTCATTGTCTTTTTAATTTTAGAAAGGATTTTCCTATGATTGGTTTTTATGAAGATGAAAAATTCGTTGAAAACGGTATTGCCTACCCTTTCAAATCACACATACAGGAGTCTGAGGGTCAATCCACCATGGTCGGAGCCCACTATCATACCCATATTGAGATTCTCTACTGCCTATCCGGGCAATTTCGCGTTATTTTAGATGGCGTTGATTTTTTAATTGACCGGGGTGATATGATGATTATTAATTCCATGGAGGTGCATCATGTTTTCGCTCTCTCCAAAGAAAAAAACCAATATATCGTCATCCGCTTTAAACCGGAACTGCTCTACACCACGCCGGAGAGTATTTTTGAGTCCAAATATGTCTTACCCTTTACCTTAAAATCCGCAACTCATCAAAAGCGTTTTCCGGCACGGGAGATAAAAAACACCTTCATTCCGGATTTACTCAATCAGATTCTTCAAGAAGATGGCGAAAAAAAATATGGCTTCGAACTAGCTATTCGAAATCATATCGGTCGGATTTTTTTATGGATTTTACGGAGTTGGAATGAAAAAAGTGTTCACTTAAACCTAGACCATGGACTGAACGCCCAAAATATTCAACGCTTACAAAAGGTATTTGATTATGTGGAGGCCAATTTTAATCGCCCCATCGATGTTCAAGAAGTGGCTGAATTATGCAACATGAGTTATAGCTATTTTTCCCGGTTTTTCAAGGCCAAGATGCATCAAAACTTTAGTGACTATGTAAATTTTATGCGTGTGACTAAAGCGGCAAACATGCTGACGACAAGCGATGAAAGCGTCACTGACATCGGTCTAACGGTAGGTTTTTCAACAACGAGCTACTTTATTGAACAGTTTAAATCCTTTAAAGAGCTCACCCCACTTCAATACCGCAAAAATTTTAAAGAAATGGTTAACGCAAGCCTTTCTTCTGCTCACGAAGCTCTTTAAAAAAATCTTGAAGTATGGCTTTACACGCGTCATGACACACATCATATTCAACCTGGACTTGGTGGTTGAACTTTGGCTCATTTAGGAGATTGACCACGGAACCTGCACTTCCGGCTTTTGGATTCATTGCACCGAGAACAACACGAGGGATTCGCGCTTGAACAATTGCCCCCGCACACATGGGGCAAGGCTCTAAGGTGATATACATGGTCGTCTCTTCTAATCGCCAGTCACCGATAAAGGCCATAGCTTCTTCCATAGCGAGAATCTCAGCATGGGCTAAGGTGGACTTATCAGTGTTGCGTCGATTATAGCCTCGACCGATGATTTGATCCCTATACACAATCACTGCCCCAATGGGTACCTCATTGATTGCATAGGCCTTTTTTGCTTCTTCTAATGCCATTTTCATATAATCTTCATCTTTTTCAGTGTTCATCAAAGACCTCATTTCTTGAGTTTATTATTATTCTAATATATAATGGTTTTTTTCACAATTGTCAAGACAATTTCCTTGAAATCGCGTCCATAACATGCTAAAATATATCTAGTTATGTTGAGGATGACTGATTATTTTTTGTGTATTTATAACAAGGGAGTTTATTCATTTGCTATGGTCTAAAAACCATGCATCATGTTGAGAGGAGATTGTACATTGGAGAAGTTTAATATTGTAAAGCGCGGATATGACCCGGAGGAAGTTGACAATTATATTTTCTTGCTAAATGAGGAAATCAAAAAGCATAAGAAAAACGCAGAGGCCGTTACAAATGCCATGGTACACGCAGAGGTGGCTGCGCGCAATATAATTACGGAGGCTGAAGAAAAAGCAGCGGCTATTGAAGGGGATGCTTATCAACAACTTATGTCCCTTGAACGTAAAATCAAACATATCCGAATGAAGCTAGACGCCTTCCAATCTCAGTACAATCAAATGATTCATCGTTATGTTATTTCTATGAACAATGACGATTTTAGTAATCTATATGCATCCCTTGATAAGATTAACAAATCCATTCATGCAAAACGCTCAGAATCGGACCATTCCATCATCGAAATGAATTATGAATCAAGCGCCAATGATCGCTAGCATATATATCAAAATAATGAACTTGGAGTAATTATGTTTATAACTGCAATGACAAAAACAACATTATTAGATTATCCCAACCATCTTGCCTCCACCCTTTTTTTACAAGGGTGTAATTTTTTGTGTCCATTTTGCCACAACAAAGACTTGATTGCCTCCGCCGGCACAATGTCTACTGATGACAATATCTTTGATGCTGTCTTGCCTACACTCAAAAAGCGGCGTCATCTTATTGAAGGGGTCTGCATAACCGGTGGCGAACCCACGCTTCAAAAAGATTTACCTCAGCTTATCCGCTCAATTAAAGAGCTTGGTCTTAAGGTAAAGCTTGATACCAATGGTTCTAATCCTTCTATGTTAGCCGAGCTACTGGATGAAGGCCTCCTTAACTATCTTGCTATGGATATTAAAAATAGCGCCACAGCTTATGACTTAACCTGTGGAAAATCAGTTCCTATCCAATCCATAGAGGCTAGCCTTTACCACCTTATTAACCATACGGATCCATACTTTTCTTTTGAACTTCGAACTACCATTCTTCAAGAGCTTCATACACTGTCCACCCTAACTCAAACCGCTGAGTGGTTCGTTGATCTTGGACTATCGCCGTCAACACCCTGGTATCTTCAAGAGTATGTCTATAGTCCCATGCAGATAGTTCCGACACTATTTACCGCTATTAAAAAAGAGACTCTCACCGACTGGCTTGAGTCCCTTCAGCATATACATACCAGCATTCTTCTTCGTGGATATGATTAACTCATATCTACTTTTTCAACTTTATAATGCTTTCGATAATATATTCATAATTGCGATACGCCAGCGTATCGCTTATTTTTTTGCCGATTAAGTGCTGTTTAAACTCATTTAACATCTCATCAGATTCACCATCAATGACCACTTCAAAAATCTCTTCCGTTCCTTTATCCAAAAGTCGGACTTTATCTCCATACCAACAAACGGCTTCTTCGGTTTTCCCGACCAAATGATATTTTGTTGTTTGTTGACTTCCCTTGGTTACAGACTCCGGCAGCTCTGATTTTTGATCAAGGTGTTTTTTGATCTGGTCTAAAACACCTTGACGGTCTTTCCACCAATCATAGGTCCAGACCCGCAAAACATCCCAGTCTCGAACTTGATAGAAGCGCTGACGATACACGTCTCGTTCTAATAAGCTTTGTCCACTCGTATATACAGCTGAATCTGTCTCGATTCCTAGGATATAGGCTTGCCGGTTTTCATCCCAGATGGCTGCATCAATCTGATAAGGTCCCCGTCCAACATGATTATCTACGCGAAATCCGTCTTGACGCAAGGCGACACTGAGTTCTTCCACAAAAGTGTCTGTTTCTTGGGCTTGCATGCTTTCTTGCGAGGACAGTCGCTGAAGAAGTAAATCTTGGCGCTCTTTAGCCTGATCAGAGACCTCTTTGGCATAATGCAGGTATTGTTTAAATAGCTTTGCACCCCGGTTTTTTGTTTGAGATACCATCAAGACTTCCGGTTCAATAGAGGTGACCACGTAGCTTTTTTTCTTTGCACGACTAATAGCAACATTCAAGCGGTTTTCTCCACCGTCCTGGGACAAGGAACCAAAGTTAACGGATATTTTTCCTGCTTCGTTGGGCGCATAGCCGACGGAGAAAATAATTATATCCCGCTCATCCCCTTGCACGTTTTCAATATTTTTCACAAAAATAGAGACGTCTTCTTCTTTGTAGCGGCGTTGCTGTTCTTCTAAATATAAGGTCTTAAAGTTTTCATCAATCTGGCATCTTGTCTCTAGGAGGTCTTCAATTAAGTCCTTTTGGTTGATGTTAAAGGTAATAATTCCGATACTTTCGTTATTATTGCGTATGCGTAAGAGCTGGTCAACTAAGTCCACAATACGATTAGCTTCTACACTATTCCGACGGTCTTCCCAACGTCCGTCCACTTTAATCCGCTCTATAGGAGCCGTTTTATCAAAGTTGCATTTGACACGGTTGGGCGAAACATTTAGCCGGCCATTGTAAAAGGCATGATTGGAAAATTGAATTAATTCTTCAAATTCCGAACGGTAATGGTAGTTCAAATGCACCGGTGTATAGGTTACTTTTGCAAGATCTAAAAGACTCTCTTCTTCAAGAGCTGCTGCGATTTTAATGTCAATAACTTCGTCGTCATCCTCCTCTACACGTGCTAAAAAAGCGGATGTCGGTCGAAGCTGCTGATCATCTCCGGCAATTACAATCTTGGCCCCCCGATAGATGGTCGGAATAGCATTTTCGACAAACATCTGAGATGCTTCATCAAAAATAATCAAATCAAAGATATCATTTTTCAAAGGAAGCACTTCCGAGACTGTCTCCGGACTCATGAGCCAACACGGATACATGGTAAAAAGTAAATTGGTAAACTCAAAAATCAGATTACGAATCGGCCATAACCGGCGTTTTTTCTCAGCTTGACGCTTCATCTCTTTATAGTTAGCATCTCCTAAGAAGATTTGCATCTGATCATTCCAATAGCTATGAATAATCTTGGATGTCTGGGATTCATTTTTTTGCATCAAGGCCTGAATCTCATCGGTAATCTGGTTGAACCGGTTATAGTAAAGATAAAATTCATTAAATTCTTCGGTTTTTTCAATCGCCTGAATATGTTCTAAAATAATAAACTCAAGCAAGTTATCCAACATCACTTCCATATATTTGACACCTTTACCATGGGTAAAGGCATATTCTAATAGCATTAAATCAATGGTATCCAATCCATAGATACTGACCATAAGTTCTTGATAGTAATCATAACTTTTAATACTCGCTTCAATGTTTTTAATCTGTGTAAAGATATTTTTAGGATCCACAAGCGCCTTTAAAATCTTGACTTTTCCTTCATTTGAGAGTACCTCCATCAAGCTAAAAACTTCTGTCGCCATGACATTAATGATTTGAGCATTTTCAGTGAAGATCCGAATGTATTTGCCTTCCTCTTCTTCATACAGCTGGCGTTTGTCTCGACGTTCCTTGCTTTTAACTGCATGCTTGACCCACCCGGGGAGATTCCACCAGCCAATCTTTGCTTCTTCAACTAAGTCTCCATTTTTTTCCTGATTATAATTTTTGGCTAATATATTGAGTAATTCTAAATCAATCCGTTGCTTATCTAAAGTGTATTGACGCGTAATTGCTTGATAAATCTCAGGATCTATGCTTTGAATCCTTTCTTCAAAAGCTAATATTTGTTCACAATCTTTGACAAGACGATCTTTTTCCATGAAATTCAGATTTTCTCTAATGAGAGGAAGATAGTGATAGTTATCCACTAAAGTTCCATATTTATGGTAAGTATCCACAATGTAGGGCTGTTTATTCAACTTTTCAAAGGATTGATTCAGCTCCGCATAGGTATAAGTCATAAAAGGATTATCGCCCCGAAAAGCTTTAAAATAGGGATATCTGGGATCTTCTTGACTAAATATCCCCTCGGATTTTGTATACATCTCTTGAAGGGTAATTCCAAAGGTTCGCGTTTTT
Source organism: uncultured Eubacteriales bacterium (assembly GCA_964563505.1). Classification (GTDB taxonomy): domain Bacteria; phylum Bacillota; class Clostridia; order Lachnospirales; family Vallitaleaceae; genus UBA1351. Next base: position 4,519 of record CAZLXW010000031.1, on the reverse strand, counting down.
GTTAATTCACGCTCAACACATTGCAAATGGTCAATTAAGTCATTGATCTTCACAGAATTTTCTTCAAAGCTTTGACGATTTTCAAGACCTTGAATATCAAAGCCTTGTTCCAATTGCTGACGTAATTTTTCATAAAAGTTTTTCTTATCTTTATTGGCATCATGAATAAGCATCAGCTTGGACTGAATTAATGCAAGTCGATTATATAAAACATCCAGAGCAGCTCTTTTTTGCGAAACCACAAGCACGCGCTTGCCTTTTGCCAAGGCATCAGAGACCATATTGCTGATGGTCTGGGATTTCCCCGTCCCCGGCGGACCGTAGATGACCATCTGGTCTGTTTTTTCCAAGGTCTCAAGAGCGGTTTCTTGGCTATAATCCACAGGCATCATCGTATAGAGGCTCTGTCGATAATGGGTCTTGCTTCTATCATCAATCGCTTCGTCATCACTTTCATTTGCCAACAGTTTTGATAGGCTTCGATTAAATGCCTCCGGCTCATCAAGGGCTTCTAAAGCTTCATAATCTGAATAGATTGCATTTGAGATGGGAAATTGTCCCATAACAATATACGATTTTATAAACATTTCTCCCGATGCGTACTGGGGCAAAGTTGCATTCGTATACCCACGAAGCTGTTCATACTGAACATGATCATCGACAGTCACCATGCCCATTGCTTCAAGTTCACGGCTAACAATCGCCTCAATCTCCTCCGGAACAAGCCTTGAAAAATCAAAGTCGTCATAATCTTTAATCGTTGATTGATGACATTTATTGGCTGCAAATAAAAAGACCTTGTTGACCATAGGCTCTCTAGAATCACTGTTTTTGATATACCATTTATTACCACGAGCTTCGAGCTCAATGGGAAAAAGGAAAAAAGGTGCCCGCACAAAATTACCATCACGAAAGCGTCCTTCTACAAAGGGAAAACCAATCGATAGTTCATATTTACCGGTTTCTTTCTCAATGGCCAGGGTCTCTCGATGCAAGTAGTTTAAATGATTCGACAACATTAAAGCAGTTTCATAATTTTTCTCTATCTTGGCCCTGGCTTCTTCCTTGCGTGTCAAATATTTTTCTTCAATCTCGCTGCGACGCTTTTTAAGAACCTCTTGTTCGTCCGCAGTTAGACCTTCTTGCTTTTTCATCATATTCGACAAGGCCGCAATCTCTTGTTCTTCCTCTTGACGAATGATTTCATCAAACTCCTGCAACTTGGTCTTTCGCGTTTTATAGGGATCATCTAGAATCAGCAGAGACTTAGACATATCTCCAAGAATATACTCGACCAATATGGACACATCAAACTTTTGCTCGATAAAGCTTCGATACACGTCGAAACTTCTTTTTTTATGCACTTTTCTTAGAATTAGACTTCGGTTACGACCGCTGATATTTACTAACCGGTCCTTATAGGTTTTTAATACCTCTCGCATTTTTACCCTCCCATATATCCAACTTCGTTTTGGCGCTCATACACTAAGTATACCTATAAGGCCCTCATTCTACAAGAAAAAATCACAGAAAATCTATCATTTAAACAAACATATCTTGCCATCATCTCATAAAATGATATACTAAAAGGTATATAAAATGATTCAACCTTACAAGGAGACCCTATGCGTAAAATACAATTGGAATCAAAGCGCCTTATTATAAAAACAATATCTCCTTCTCAGGCTTCCAAAGTTTTAGATTTTTACATCGAAAACAAACGTTTTTTTGAACCCTATGAGCCACTGAGACAAACCTATTTTTATACAAAGCAGCATCAGCGTCAACTCCTTCGATGGGACCAACAAGGCTTAGCTGAATCTACCATGGTTCGCTTTTGGTTATATACAAAAGAGGATCCTTCAAAACTCATCGGAAGTATTTCACTTTCAAATATCATTCGCGGCGTTTTTCAATCCTGTAATTTAGGATATAAAATAGATCAGCAGTATCTACGCAAAGGCTATATGGAAGAAGCACTCATTCAAGTGATTGAATACGCTTTCTTAACACTCGACCTACATCGCATCGAGGCAAATATTATGCCACGTAATAAACCTTCCCTCAGCCTTGTAAAAAAACTCGGTTTTCACGAAGAAGGCCTGGCAAAAAAATATTTAAAAATCTGCGGTCAGTGGGAAGATCACATTCACATGGTTCTCTTAAACGAAACTTAAACATTTCTTTGCATAATTAACAAAATGTTCATAAAGTATACATTTTTTAGCCATAACTGTATTGTACTATGTAAGTGTAAGAATTAGTTACCTCTTACATATTAAATACTCTCCCCCTCATCCTTTACAATAGCACCTGGCTTCGAGCTTAGGTGCTCTTTTTTTGTTTACGATTGTTTTTATGAGAAATATGATGCCTGCATACAAAATATTCTCCAACGCATTTCATCTTGTGCTTCTAACGCTGGCGCTGACGCAAAAAAACGGATTCCAAACTCGCTTACGCTCAAACAGAGGAATCCTCTTCTTTTTTTACGTCATTGCCAACGAAGAAGCACTAAGATTTATGTGAAAGTTCATATTTTGTATGCAGGCATCTTTTTCTATATCATCAAGCGTAAACAAATTCAAGACGCTTAGCGAACCGTCTTCTATTCATATATATCATCTACTTTATAATCATCAACATATTCTTCGGCCATCGTTAATTTAAATAATTGCTTTAATACGTTTACACTTTTACTTGCATCCTTTTTTGAAAAAAACACAAATGCATCTTCGTACATTTTCATTCTTAATTGTTCATCTTTATATTTTTTGATATAACTCTCAACGTTGAGTGAATTAGGCAATACATTATTTTCATCTCGATTTGATTCAATCGCAAATATTACAACAACATAGTCTTCAAAAATTTTCTTAAGGCCGTCTATATATCCTTTATATATACTCTGACCATTTATCATATACTCAACTCTATTTTTTGAAGTTTTAATGTCTCTATAATCAAATATACTTGTCTTTGAAACATCGCTCATAGAACTCTACCCCTTTGCATCCTTCATATACACATCTTTTGTATCAATAATCAAGCCTTCAAAAGCCAAGGACTTTCCGCTAGCTCCACCATTAACGATTTGCTGTTCTTTAAGTTTTCGTTCTTCAAAACTGTAGATAATCATATGTTTCATATCTGTGTCAACGACCCAGTATTCTTTTATGCCACTTTCCATATATAACTGTGACTTTTTCATGATATCCTTTGACTTTGTTGATGGTGATAAGACCTCAACCACTAATGTAGGAATTCCGTCATAGGTTCCGTCTTCCTTTATCTTATCTTGATCACAGATGACTAAAATATCCGGTTGAACTACATTAGGATTATCCTCAAACTTATCTGCTTCTCCAAAAAGTTTTACATCAAATGGGGCTGTTAAGGGAATGCAATCCTTACTTTTAAACCAATTATACAATTGCCCAAAAATCTCATTAAGAGCCACTTGATGAGGAAATCTAGGCGACGCTAACATATATATTTGTCCGTCGATGAGCTCATACTGTTTCACATTATCTTCATCATTACTCATCTCCAAGAACTCTTCATAAGTATATCGCTTGGGGCTTTCATATTTTGTGGCTTCTTCACGTATATAAAAGCGTTCCTCTTCTCCAATACCCTTCAATACTGCAACTGGTTTTTGATTTTTTTCAATAAAGATCATTTTGCCTTCACTTGCCATCTTTAGATATTTTCCAAAAGAATTTTGCAAAGTTGTTGTAGCTATTCTCATCATATATACCTCCATTTTTTAGCTATTATGTCATATATTATACACCTAATTATAGCTATTTTATATAGATATTTTATACTATAATAGCTACAATTTTAACTTTTATTTTCCGGGTATTTATTTACAATTCATTCACACTTATTGCATATCACGGACATATTTCTACTGTATTATAGTAACTGTAAGAAATAGTTACCTCTTACATATTAATACTCTCCCCCTCATCCTTTACAATAGCACCTGGCTCCGAGCTTAGGTGCTCTTTTTTTATCCTTTTTTACTATGCGTGCGGGCCAACAATTTGTTAAGGTATTGCGTATTGAGTTTCTATTCGTTTAAGAAAGACGTATACAACGGATTCCAAACTCGCTTACGCTCAAACAGAGGAATCCTTGCCTTGCATACGTCTTTCTTTTCACGAAGAAACTCTAATACTTATACCAAAAACTCATTCTTGACCCGCACGCATTCAAAAAAAATAAAATAAGATTCATGCGAAAGTTCATTTTTTGTGTACAGGCATCTTCTTATCTATATTATAATCCACAAACAAATCTTAGTCACTAATTCCGAAATCTGTTTCTTGATTCTGAGCAGAGTTTTTTTACTAACCATCAGAACGTGTTCTGACTTGCCCTTGATGGCATGCAAAAGTATTACTTTTGTAGGTTGTCAAGGGTGGTGGAAATTTATAAAACCTTCCCCTTTTCTCATGATCTTAGCAGATGTCTGAGTGTAAAATATGAGCTTTCGTATGAATCCATGGGA
>CAZLXW010000030.1:0-43255 GCA_964563505.1 uncultured Eubacteriales bacterium | reverse complement strand
GCTCAAGTGAGTCAAACATATATAAGGCATAATAGGCATCAGCCAATAGATTAACAGGGTTTAGAACAGTTAAAATCGGAACATTTTCAGCCACTGTATACTTGGTTGAAAAGTTCATTAATCCAGCTAAATAAGCTCCTCCCAATGAAAAAATAGTGACAATTGCATTTTTCATATTCTCTGAAGTTTTAAGTACGGTTCCGATAAAGGCTCCTGCCATAATACCTAAAACACTTCCTAAAATAGATGTCAAATAAATCAATACACTTCGATCACCTAAGTTTATTTTTAAAACAAATTGTAGATAAGCAAGCAGGACGCTAATAATCAACACTTGAATAATCACCGCCGCACTAATACTATAAAAAAACGTCTTCATCTTATGAATCGGTGCGATATTAATACGTGCCGCCAAATCTGACAGATTTGCTTGAATATCAACCGCTTCCCGCAGTCCAAGATATGCACCATACATACACGTCATGGCAATCAATGCGAAGAAAAAAATCAACATAGGGTCTAATTTTGCTCTTGCTGCTGAGACCGGTGTTGTAAAAACTTGTCTCGTCTCAAGTCGATTGACCACTGAACCCATCTGCTCAGGATGATTTTTCATGATATTTTCAACTGTTCCGACTGTTTGTCGATATTGATTCAAAAATAAGCGAACAATACTTTGCTCCATGCCCTTTGTCTGAACAACAAACTTCATTTTTTCATCCATGAGTACGTAACCAATAAGCTCTTCATTTTTTAATGACGCTTGTGCTTTTGTTTGATCCATCATCTGAAACTCAACTAAGTCCGTTGCATTCATAAGACGCGTCACTTCTTCATTTTTTTCTTCTGCTACGAGTCCAAGCGGAATCTGATGAAAAAGTTCCTGATTACCGATATTGCTAAGTGCTGCATACAAAAGTGTACTTAAAACGATTGGAAATATAAGAATCCAAAACATATTATCCTTGTCTTTTGTCAAACACATCAGTCGATATTTTAAAATATGTCCATACATACGCTCACCCCCTAATCTCTTAATTCTTTTCCGGTTAATTCCAAGAAAACATCATTCAATGTCGGTTTTTCTGAATAGATTTTTCCAAACGCCATATTGTGTGTTTTGATATGCTCTAAAACGTGTTCCAAGTTATTGGCAGCTTTATAGGAATGAATGGTTAACAGATTCTCTTCATATGATACAGAAGCCACATTAGGTAACTTACGAAAACTTCGCATTTGTTCATCCTCTAAATCATAAAGTTCAATGGAAATCTTTTCTCCCACATCAATCATAGCTTTTAAGGATTCTTTACTTCCCGAAGCAATGGATTTTCCGTGGTCTAGAATCATAATACGGGAACAGATTTGCTCCACTTCTTCCATGTAGTGGGATGTATAAATCACGGTTGCACCGTTTTTGTTCAGTTCCTTGATTCCCTCTAAAATCTTGTTTCGACTTTGGGGATCAACAGCGACGGTTGGTTCATCTAGAATGATAATCTTAGGTTTATGGGCAATTCCACACGCAATATTTAGACGGCGAAGTAGACCACCACTCAACTTTTTGGGTACAAATTTTTCATATTTTTCCAAGCCGACAAAAGCAATAGCTTCATCGACAAGTCGTTTCTTTTCTTTCTTGTCCGGAACATATAGTCCGCAAAAATAATCAACATTCTCTCGGACAGTGAGTTCATTAAATACCGCTACATTTTGCATCACTACACCGATATTTCTTTTTGCTTCATAGCTTTCCGGTGTCATGGGCTTACCAAAAACTTCAATCTCACCTTTATCATAGGATAATAAGGATAAAATACAATTGATAGCCGTTGTTTTACCTGAGCCGTTCGGTCCTAAGAGACCAAAAATTTCACCTTCACGTACATCAAATGATAAATGGTCAAGAGCGACTAAGTCTCCATAACGTTTCACTAAATTGTTCACTTTTATTACCATAAAAATCCTCCTTCAAACTTTGTTTTCTTCATATTTTTTGACTTCTTGTTTGTATTGTAAAGTTTTTTTGCTATAATTGTAAGTGCCATCTATCAGATTCAATATGACAAATGTCACATGTGAGGATAACTTATGCATATAATGGATATTATCGATAAACTTATACTCTTTATTTTAGGACTTGCCTTATATCTCCATATTATAGGATCTAGCCACTTGCTTGTTTTACTCCTTGTTGTGCTCATAACCTTGATCGCGTCCGCTTTATTAGCCTATACGGATAAACCGGTATTTCACCACATTATTACCATCACTTATTTAACTCTTTGCCTATGGATGCCATCCGCCGTCTTTTTCTTGCCGGTGATTATCTATACCTGGTTTTTTTCCTATTCACACTGGTTCCACCTTTTAACTGTAATCATTCTGTCGACAAGTTATCAACACTATGGCCCCTTAACTTTTTTCGTCCTATGTGCTTTGATAGGTGTCTCGGCATTGATTAAATATCGTACAAAAGCTTGCGGGAATAAGAGCCTTGCTTATCACGAACTTGAAGATCGAACCCGTGAGCTCACCTACACCCTTAAACAACAACATCAGCAACTTCTTGAAAGTCAGGATAATGAAATTTATCACGCCACCTTAAATGAACGTCATCGCATCGCCCGCGAGATCCACGATCACGTTGGCCATGTATTATCAAGGGCCCTACTACAAATCGGTGCTATATTAGCCATTAATAAAGATATGGATTTACAGGTGCATTTACAGGCGCTAAGGGATACTCTTAATCAAGGCATGGATAATATTCGTTCCAGTGTTCATGATCTTCACGACACTTCGATTGATATTGAATCTGCCATCCAAAAAATCACATCTGAATTTACATTTTGTAACATTGATCTTGATCTTCATATTACCCAATCGCCACATCAAGCCATTAAATACGCACTCATTGCCATTGTCAAAGAAGGCTTAAATAACACCATCAAACACAGTGATGCAACAAATGTCACTCTACGTTTGCGTGAACATCACGCTTTTTATCAACTAGTCCTGTCCGACAACGGTCATGTGTCAAGTTACGGCCTAGACGAAGGCATTGGTTTGAGAAACATTAGCGAACGTGTGGAAAAACTTGGCGGACGCATGAATATAGATATTGAAAACGGATTCCAGCTGTTTATTACACTACCTCGAGAGGAGACAAAAGAAAATGATTAAAATTCTGGTCATCGATGATGACAAACTCGTCGCCGCATCTTTAAAAACCATCTTAAGTCAAAGTGAGGATATTGAAGTTGTCGCTCTTGGTCACAGCGGCCAAGAAGCGATTGAACTCTATCACCAACATCTTGTTGACGTTATTCTCATGGATATACGCATGGAAAACATGAACGGATTGGATGCCGGCACCAAGATTTTAGGTGAAGATTCAGAGGCGAAGATTCTTTATTTAACAACCTTTTTGGATGACGAATATATTGTTAAAGCACTCCGTATCGGAGCCAAAGGCTATCTACTCAAACAAAATTTCGACAGCATCTTGCCTGCCATTCGCGCCGTTGATGCAGGACAACGCGTTTTTGGGGAAGCCGTTGTTGATAAACTCCCTAAGCTTTTACAACAAAAAAGCCCAAGTACATTTTCTGACTTAGGCTTGTCGGATAAAGAAATCCAAATATTAACGTGTGTTGCCGACGGGCTCTCCAATAAAGAAATTGGCGCAGAACTTTTCTTAAGTGAAGGAACCGTCCGCAACTATATTAGCGTTATCTTAGAGCGCTTAAATCTTCGCGACCGCACACAGCTAGCCATCTTCTACTATCGCAATCAGTGAAAACCATTTTAATTGTACTTATTAATATAGGTCACTGCATACTCCTTTTGAGTATCATTTAAACTTTTTGTTAATGCTTGTTGAAAATATTCAACAGCTTTATCAATATCATCCATTTGATAGGATGCATAACATTGGGCAATTCCGTATGCTCCGCTTCCCGATGTCGGATTTAATCGGCTATAGGCTTCAAATAGTTCTATTCCTTTATCATACTGATATGTTGAATAATATAACCATGCCAAGGAGTTAATATTGGCAGAATCTTCTGAATCCAAGCTATATACACGTTCATAATAAGGAATGGCTTCTTCCTTTTTTTCTAATAACCGATTAAAAATATCTGCCAAACGTTTAGCCGCCGTAATATTGTTTGAATCTATGCTCAGTACTTCTTGATATTTTCCAATAGCTGGTTCAAGTTGTCCGGATTCTTCGTAGACTTTTGCCAAATCAAGAATCTCTCTAGCATCGTTAATAGTTAACTTCACGGTTCGTGTCACACTATCCCATTCCACTTGACCCTCAAAAAATTCGGTCACAAAACGAACTGGGACATAGGTACGATCATTACGTAATGTTACCGGAACATCCATTGTATGATTTTGTCCGTTGACATTAACCGTACTACTAGCTACTTTTAAAAGCATCTGAGTGCCTAAGCGCTCAATACTTACAGATGATGTTGCCGGATCCCACCCCACATTTGCACCTAGGGCTTCAGCGATCTTTCTTAAAGGCACGAGTACTCGTCCGTAGGTTGGATTATTGTAAGGTTCTGAATCAAAAAAGATAGGCTTATTATTTAGTTCCACAGAAACTGGCGGATGATAGAGTTCTTTGACAACAAGCGCATTAGATATATTCCTTCCGGGTCCTGATATATATCTTCCATTATGATATAAGGCACTTGAACCACCGCCATCCAGGTTCATGGCCTCAATCATCCCTAGATCTTTAGCGATTTCAGCTAATTGAACAATATTCACACCGGATACAGTCGCCATGCCTAAGGTTCCATCTGCCGTCACGCCAACGAGACTTCGCATTGCTGCACCTTGCGTTATCTTGTCTTCTGAAAAACCTTCCCTTGATGCATTAGCAAGAACTTGACCGTTTTTCACAAGGTGGGGGCCTGCGCCAATGGCAGTTCGAACTCTTGAATAATCGAGTGTAATGGATTGATTATTTAGACTTGTATAATTATTGCGGTAATAATCAACACGATACTCTGCCTTTCGTGATTTTTTGAACTAGGCCGTTCTTCACTTCTATAGATGTAAAATCATGTGACGGTTTTGGTCCCTGATAGTCCCCAGTAAAAATCATGGTTGCACTTGGGTCATTATAATAATGATTAATATTCCAAGCATACCAACTATATGGCCAGTTCCATTGGCCATTCGTTCCTCCTGATACCTTAGCATATAAGGGATCAATGCGAACTGCATTTGCATCTGTAATGGCCATGACCGATCCGTTATTGGATATATGTTTAATCTCTCCGGCTTGAATCATAGTTCCCGCTGGCTGCATATCTGCATAGGCATTAAAAAAAGTTCCGTTAATACCGGCGATTCCTTTGCCATCAACATCATTAACGCCTTCAACAATATTTTTTAATGGTGCCGTATCGCCCACACCATCTCCTGCAAATGCTACTTCTAATCGAACTTGATCATTATTAAGATCTACCCATAAAACAGTAACTTTTTTTTGACCACCGGAGTATGATGCCTGCTTGGACTCCGTCCAAGTTGAACTTCCTGCTTGAATAAAACTGTTTGTTGTAAACATCAATAATAAAATAATGCATATTCCGACCACTTTAAACTTCATCATGTAATACCTCTTACTTTCTTAAATATACTAGGCTTATTATACCATATCGTATAGAACTTATTACTCAATTGAATAAACTTGACGCAATTTTTTTATCTGCTATCCTTAAATAAGAACAGTTTTCATTTTGTATTTTTGGATGTAGGAGGTGGAGAGATGCTCAAGTGGGCTCTTATATTTTTAGTTATTTCAATCATTGCCGGTATTTTTGGCTTTAGAGGTGTTGCTTCAACAGCTAAAACTGTCGCAAAAGTACTCTTTTTCATCGCACTTGTAATATTTGTACTAATGCTTTTATTCGGAAGTGCCTTGTTTTAAAGATAAATCAAAAAGGTGTCAGGACCCATGAACATACGTTCATGGGTCCTGACACCTTTTTTTCATTTTACTTCTTTTCCTCTTCTTCTTTATCAATGAGTGCATGATCATGTACAACTGAGTTGATAACTTCATTAATGATATGATCTTCCCGTACTTCCCGTACTTTTCTACGAACAACTTCCTCAACTTCATATTCCTGTTTAAGTCCTGCATTAAGTGAATAAATCACCATTAATAAGATCACAGCAAATGGAAGTCCGGTTATCACCGAGGCTGTTTGTAATGCAGTTAAACCTCCACCTATAAGGAGTGTTGCTGCAACGACACCTTCCATGACTGCCCAAAATACACGTTGGGGTACAGGTGAGTCTAACTTACCACCCGATGTTAAGTGGTCTACAACCAAGGAACCTGAATCCGATGACGTAACAAAGAATACAGTAACCAAGATAATACCAATCACCGATAAAATGCTACTTAATGGTAGCGAATCAACCATAGCAAAAAGGGCAAGCGATGCATCAATATTAATGGCTGAAACAATATCTGCAATCCCATTGGTCTCTTGAAATATTGCCGTCCCGCCAAATACAGACATCCAAAAAAAGGATAGTATTGAAGGAATCAACATAACACCTAATACAAATTCCCGAACGGTTCTGCCCTTTGAAATCCTTGCAATGAACATACCTACAAATGGTGACCATGAAATCCACCATGCCCAGTAAAATATTGTCCATCCACCCTGCCAGTTGGTATCTCTAAAGGTTTCTGTCCATAAACTCATCTCAATAAAATTCGAAATATAATAGCCGATATTTTGTGTGAAGCCACTCATGATATATACAGTCGGTCCCGCAATCAAAATAAAGACTAAGAAGACCCCTGCCAAAATCATATTGATTTCACTAAGTCGTTTCACACCACCATCTAGTCCCATAACCACAGAAACGGTTGCCAATCCGGTAATCCCGATAATTAAACCGACTTGAATGGGAATGCTGATTTGTATACCAAACAGATGATTCAGTCCGGCATTGACCTGAGATACCCCTAAACCAAGGGACGTTGCTAGTCCGGTTAATGTTGCTAAAACCGACAAAACATCAATCAAATTACCCCAAAATCCATATATTTTATTTCCGATAATGGGATAAAAGATTGATCGTATGGTCAATGGCAATCCACGGTTATAGGCAAAAAAAGCTAATCCAAGTGCAACAATGGAATAAATCGCCCAAGGATGAATCCCCCAATGAAAAAAAGTCGTTGCCATTGCTGCTTGCGCCGATTCAGGTGTCCCTGCCCCTAACAGACCAAACATGGGTGATGGTGTGTTTAAATGGGAAATCGGTTCAGCAACACTCCAAAAGAGTAATCCAATACCCATTCCTGCACTGAGTAACATGGCATACCAAGCAAACTTTGTGAACTCCGGCTGTGCTTCAGCACCACCAATTCTCAAATTCCCATATCTTCCAAATGCAAAATATAGGGCTGCAACGACAAAAATATTTGCAGCTGCAATCAAAAACCATCCGGCATTCTTTGTAATTCCTGCTAATGTCGAGCTAAAGATTTCCTCCGCTTGTCCGGGAAACAAAAGGGTTCCTGCAATAAACACGACTAAAAACAATGCAGATAACATGGTGACTTGGGGATGAATATCAAAGCCAAATCCTTCCCAGTTGTTTTCCCCGGGTTCTTGTCGACCGGCTTCATCAAACAAAGACACCGTTGGACGAATTTGTAAACCTTTAAAGGGTTTACGATTTTTTATTGCTTTAATACGCGCCTCTTTTTCTGCTTTTTTCAGTTTCTTGGCCAACATCTTTGCAGAGGCTAACTCTCTTTTCTTCTCTTCATTCATATAGAACCTCCATCTGTTTTAGTCTCTAACCACCATCACTTCTTCAGCATTACCGTTAAGATGATTGAGATATCGTGCTAACTGGAAAAAATAGTCCGACAAACGATTCACATATTGATAGTCCAATGTAAAATCAATCTCTTGAAGCACTTTTGAAAAAACACGTTCACAACGTCTCGTTACACTACGAATAACATGAGCATAGGTTGCTGCTTCGTTGCCACTAAAATGAATAAAACTATGTAGTTCTCCTGTCGTTTCCGTATATGCATCAATGGCTTTTTCTAGTTTTTCAATCATCTCGTCAGTGATATAGGTCACTTGAAATTGAAGGGAAATATCGCTTCCGATTCGAAACAAGCAATATTGAATCCATTCAAGCATCTGATCAATGTCTTCTTGTTGAGTTATTCTCTGATTTAAGCTTCTCAACTGGCCGACATTCGCATTAATCTCGTCAATATTGCCTTGTAGCTCAATCCATAAACTTCCCTTCCATAATTTTTCACCTTTAAAATTACTTGTATACCCTTTATCTCCGTTTTTTGTATAGATCTTCATATCTTCCTCCTTAAAGCAAGCTTCCATGCAATATATCCGACAAACACACTTCCACCTGCAGCTACAATTAACATTGTATTTTCTTTAATAAGAAAAACTTGCGCTAATACAAATATACCACTAATCAGTGACGAAAGCATAAATAAAATGAGCGTTTTTCCTTTTTGATTTTGTGGGTTAAACTTTTCACTAAATGGATATTTTATATCCAGCATAAAAATATGGATACTTAATAAAATCATGGCCAAGCCGATTAATATGCCCCAATAGACGAACCCTATCGGACCGGATACAATATAGAAAATAATTCCAATACAGATATAAATCGGCAAGACATAACTTATGACAAATCCTTTTATAACGCCTTGGATCATTTCACTTTGTTTAGTAAAAGGTGCCACCTTATAAATCCATGCGCCTCGATAACTTTCACTATACCTGATGTTGACAAGCATACTTATTAAGAAAATAGGCGTCATATAAAAATACAATAAAATCGATTGATTACCTCGGATTTGAACACGTTCTCCATATTGATTCATTATACCAAAAATTATCGGAAAACCAATAGCAAAAACCAGTCCGGGATACATTCGTAACTTTGTTTCCCTTTCTTTCGTCAGGATTTTTCGACTAAATAATACAAAGGCACGTTCTGTATCCGTTTGACTCACAAAGGACGCAAGACGATATACCATATTCTCGCGCAAAGATTTTCCGTGGTCATTTTCAGCACCGGATTCATTCATTTTACTTAGATATCCTTCAAATCTTGGCGCAATCCATCGCACATAAAAAAACAATAGTATAATCGGAATACCAATGCCTAGAACGGACATAGCCACTAATGCCGGCTGCATCTCTTGCTCAAGAAGAATAGCTAGAGGCGCTGCAAACCACATGGGAGGCACAACAACATGCCATAGTTTCATGGTAAATTTTACTTCTGTCAAGGCAGTTATATTCATAATTCGTGGAACGATTTGATAGCCTAAAGTAATACTAACCGTAAAAAGCACTTGAAATATATTAATGAAATCCTTTAACTTTTCACCATTAAAAAAATGTAAGAGCAATACATAAATACAGGACGTAAGTACCACTGAAAACAGGCTCATAAGTACACTCATAACAAACAAACCAAGTCCTGCTATAAAACCAAAGCGAACCCCCATCACTAGGACCGAGGGAAGGGCAAGCTCTAGAAGTAAAACCAAAACATAGCTGAAAACATGTAAAAACCGTGCCACCGACAAGGCCTTTCGCTCAATAGGTCGTGTGAGAAACATGACCTGGTCACGTCGATCAAGTAGGACCGTAGAATAATCCGAAATCATGGATGACAACAAGAAAAATAAAATAAGTGTCGCATATAAGGACATGCTTAAGTAGATGGACTCTGTCATCAATAAAATCGGGACTAGCATAATACCAAAAAAAACATACATAATATGTTGTGCTACACGGCCAGTCTTTTTCTCTTTTTTTTCTGACGTTTGTTTTCCCAGCTCCATTACCGATGTGCGTCGATTATCAAGCGTGAATTTTAACCATAAAATATGATAAAGGTCATCATAATCGATCCCCATATTTTTAAACATACCTTTGAAGGGCTTTAATAAGCGCAGCCGTTTTAGTTCTTCCATAAATCATCCCCACTTATTGTCTCTATAATTGATTTTGCAATTTCTTCATGATTATCCGTACCAGTTACTTTATTAAACAGTTCTTCTAATGAGCCATATTGACTCGTCGAGTTTAAAGTATCAAAGTTTCCATCTGCAGCAATAATCCCTTGATCAATTAATACAATTCGGTCACTTATTTTTTCCACCACATCCATCATATGGGAAGAATAAAAAATGGTTTTCCCATTTTTAGCCAACTGGTGCAAGAGCTCTTTAAAGACCATCACACTGTTTGCATCAAGACCGGCAATAGGCTCATCTAAAAACAAGACCTCCGGATTATGAATGATACTGGCGATAATAAGAATCTTTTGTCGCATGCCTTTTGAATAGGAGGAAATACGCGAATGCATCACCTCTTGCAAACCAAATAGCAACATCAATCGCTCAATACGTGCTTCGATAAGTTCTTTTTTCAACGAATACAGTTCACCCAGAAAACTTAAGTACTCGTGACCGGTAAGTGTATCATAGATTTCACCGGCTTCCGGCACATATCCAATGTGTCGTTTATAGGAAGCGCTTGCTTTACGAATATCTTCACCAAAAAGAAAGACGTCACCTTCAAACTCTTCAATAAGTCCTAACATAATTTTAACTGTGGTGCTTTTACCGGCACCATTAGGTCCGATATATCCGATAATCTCACCCTTACCAATCGATAAATCAATACCTTTTAATACCTCTTTTTCTCCAAACGATTTCTTTAATCCCTTAATCTCTATTAAATTCATTCTCCAATTCCTTCCTTTACTCTTGATATGTCCATTGATTACGCCCATTATCTTTAGATGAATATAAGGCATTATCCACACGTTTCAATACAGCATCTGCTGACACATCTTTATCATTTAGTTTTGTGATGCCACAACTAAATGACAGGTCGATATCTATATATAAACTTTCAATCTTTTGAATCAAGGTCTCATAATCTCCATGATACAAGGCCACAAATTCGTCGCCACCCCATCTTGCTACAATGTTCGGATATATAAAAACCTTCTTTAACTCATCGGCCATCTCCTGCAAGACCTCATCTCCATAATGATGTCCTTGTGTATCATTAATCTCTTTAAAATAGTCAATATCAAAAAAAACAATATATTCACTTTTCCGATTTGATCGTTCTAAAATTTTGTTCAATTCATCATCAAAAGAACGCCGATTCAGCAGTTCCGTCAAACTATCATAATGAACGAGTTTATTAAGTCGTTCACGATCTTTGGCATATGTATCCGAAAAAATTTTAAGGAATAGAAAGGCTATTATTAGTAAGACCGACGTCTGAGTAAGGCGGTCAATAGAGTGAATTTCACTCGGATAAAATTTTACCACTTGTGGAAATTGAAACTCAATATATAACAATATATTTAACATGATAATGATTGAGCAAATCATGAATATTCGTAAATGTCCCCAGAAGAAAAAAGTGACGCAAATGACGAGTAGAAACACATATCCCATAACATTGTTTTGCGTTCCACCGGATTCAATAAAACTTACCGGTAACATAACATAAATAATGTAAATAAAAAACACCGTTTTCCATATTAGCGATAATTTATAACGCGTGAAAAAATAAGTAATCATTGCCAAAATTGCAAAAAAAACCCACTTGAAATTGTCCTCAATTGGAAACCCAATAAGCGTATTTGTAACAATATTAAATACCGATATAAATAAAATGAAACACAATATAATATGAAATAGATGATGCGTCAACTCTTTTTTCGGCTTCATACAATCGAATCCTTTTCTTTTTCTTTAATTTTTTTCTTCCGAGTCCTTAATACAATCAACCGCAATCATTAATGCTAATACAAAAACTTCTTTTGATTCATCAAAGATGTTCAATACATAGGTATCCCCCCAAGTAAGGAATTCTCGCGTAATGGACCCGATTTCTCGACCGTTTTCATAAATCGAAAAATGAAAATCAAAAAAATTCCCCTCAAGTTCAAGCTGAAGCCCTTCTGCTTCCACATCAATCTGCTTCTTAAAAAATGTAAATCGACTTTTTAGAGATACACGTCGACCGTCGGCAAAACTCACAACATATCGTGGTAGAAAGGTAAGTATCTCCTTATCAATAACAAAAATCTCTCTTCCTGCAGCGTCTTTGACGTGTACCGTATTCCCAATAAGCTTAAAATCCTGATCCACGTAATAAATCGGATTCTGATTTTCATCAGTGACCGGATAATGGTCCGTAATCTTAAAGACTTTTTGCTTGATGTATAATTTCCGCATAAAATTTCTCCTCTCATGATGCAAATTTCTCCCCTATAGTATAACATATATATTTAAATTTTTCCGTAGAAAAAGGCGTATATCGTGCGCCCTCTTACATGACTCATTTATTTTGCATATGTTAGCGATAGGTCTGACTAGCCCGTCGACTCGAACTGTAAATGACCACATCTCCCAAACGATAGGTTTCCCCACCTTGTCTTGTTACAAAGCCTTCTTCCCTCCATCCATTGTTATAGCCAAGATATCGGCGCGTTCCTGCTTTATAAACCCACATCTCGAAACCAACGATAATGTATCCGTTATGCAAGAATGGATCGCCACCAAGATCAATATGACCTAGCTTCCTTATATTTGTTCCTTTCGGTAAAAAATAGGCCATGTTGGGCAAGTGAAAGCTCCCCTTCCACTCTTGCACCGACCGTTTTTTCACATCTTCTCCAATCGAGGCCGGACGCAAGTGGCTTTCACCAATAAAGGTGCGTTTATTCGAATCTAATCTTAAGGTCCCGTCAAAGGGTAGCACCTGATTATAGGTGCTGACATAGACATCTACAGCTTGACGCTGCGAAAAATCCGGCGCTCCATTTTGAAGGGGTACATACTCATAAGAGGGACGAAGCTCAATATAATCTGCTCCATCATATAAATCTCCATTGGTTAGCATTTCAAAAGCAATAGGATAGCCCAGCATGACCCCATAATCCGGTGTCTGAGACTTCCTTGTATCCTTAGGCTTGATGGGAAGGTCTGCACTTTTATAAGGTGTGCTTTTTGAGATCACCTCTATCCAATAATCATCCGGACATTCCGTTACTGTGAAATCATAGAGTTTACTCGACAGGTGAAAAGGAATAGACTCAACCGCTTTATACTTTGTCAAATCCAGATTGGCATGATATTCAAAGGGATCTGTCATGAGGTCTTGAATATTAATCGGAATAGAACGAAAGAGAATATCCCCTTCTTTTTCAACTTCCCAAGACGGAACAAAAAAGCTTGCTTCTAAACTGTTAAAATTTCCCCATGTATTCTTGGGAAAATAGGTCCCCTCATAACCGGTTCCTACATAAACATCAAAGGGAAAGGCCACTTGCTTGACCTCAAAATACTGACTATAATCTCGATCTCCATATCCTCGATTGTTGCTATGCTGACCACTCTTTGGATACTCGATATGAAAGGTCTCACCAATGACAAGCTGTTGTCGAGCCTCATCATAGGTAAATTGTTGGGTTTCCTTGCTAATCTCATTCAAAATCGGATAGCAAACCACCGGGGTATGGACGGTCACATCATTAATTGATTGAATGGGTTCAATACGTTGGCTGCGGTTTTGGGTATCAATGACTGTTCTATAGATGATGTCTCCTTTGGAAGCTTTCACCCCATTGATCAGGGTTGTCGGTATGGTCAGTTGTCCTTGATATAAATCATCGGCACTGTTAAGGGGTGCTTCCGGAATGGGTTCGGGTGCCGGGGCCGTAGCTTCATAAAAACCATCATCCATTAATACCTGACCATTAAAAACAAGTCCGTCATTACTGACTTGAATCTGACCCACGGCGTTCTCTGCTGTCGGACGAAAATTTTCACTGGGAACCGACGGATAGGATCGATTACTTTTACTTCCTAATGCCTTCTGAGGCAATGTCAGCTTCACCGGTCCTGAAACCGGGTCTATCATATGGTTTGCTGGGTCATCATCTCTCTTTAATTCAACGTAGGGACCGCTCACAGAACTTGATAAGGTCTGCATCCCATTCGGTAAGGCGTCATTTTCTATTACCGCTTGGTTTAATGAAAATACACCTAAGCTTTGAACTAGATAAAAGCTGTAAGGTCGCACAATCTGAAATGTCTTGCTTACAGATACTGTTTTTGACACTTCTTTCACTTCTCCTGTTATTTGATTTTTAACACCTTTGATCAGTTTATAGGATCGTGTCACTGTCACCGGATAGGTTTTACTCCCTGTGATATGCTGATAATCCAGCTCATACAAATATTCTTTGGCTTGTACTTGAATATAGAGATCATCCGAAGTGGGCACAGCCACCGTCGCATCAAAAGCTTCATTTCCACGAGGGTCCGCTTGAATCACAGCAGTTGCATGACTATCTAATTGCGCCGAGGGAAGATTGCTAATCTCCTCCGTCGGTTCTTCTTCAATAAGTTCTTCTTCCACCTCATTCACGGAGCGTAGATTCACGGTAATGTACCAATTCTCTTTGACTCCATCATGATTCGAATCCCATTTATGCATGTATTTGATGACGCCTTTACCTGTTGATGAGACCGGTACAATGACAATAGCATTATCAAGCCAGCTACTTGGGTCTTCTGTCTCATCAAAACGTGGTCCGTACTCGTTTTCAAGGAAGTAGAAAATTTCGGTTTCATAGAATTCCCGATCTTCGACGGTTAATATATACTGGTCAATATCAGTTACTGGATCTGTATTATTTTGCCAATCATAGGTGTTAATGACTGCTGAACCACTATGATCATCGGGATACTTTGGGTTATTGACCAAATATCCATCCGGATTATAACCAATATAACGGTACTGATCTGCACTACTATTATAGTCATTAGCCGAACCATCTGGCTCCTTTATGGTTGACAAATTTGAAGGAAATGTTCCTGGAAGGTCCAGAACTAGAACATTATATTCATTCCAAATATCTATACTAAATGCCTCAATAGGAAAAGCATCTCCCCATGGTGGTCTTTGTTCTATTATCATTTCATATGCCGTCTGCATAGAAGGTGGTATCTCTGCTGCCGATATTTTGATTATATCTATTCCGCTTATTAGCAATGTAAAGATTAACAGCAATACTATACTCTTTTTTTTCATTGTTAGCCTCCTATCGATAAATCACAACATCGGTATAAGGCATGATTTGTGTTATATCTTCTTCATATTTATTAATGAAGTTCGTATCTCGATACCAGATATTAAAATTAACTTCTATTGCAGTTTCATATTGCGTACCTTCTCCCAATAATACTTCATCAATCCTAACCAAATATTTATCATTATCTAAATAAAAGAAAGCTTGATCATGTTCAAGGTACGCATCCTTATTCGTTTTCTCTTCAAGATATTTCATTACAATATTCACCTGATCTTGTGACATTCGACGTTGAAGTAAGCGTTCAAAATCTTCTACATATCCTGATAATGGACCATTTTCGTCATACATTAAAATACCTGACGCATAATCAATAGATTGTTGATTCTTTACCCTATCTAGTTCGAAAGATATTTCACTTGGCAAATAATCCATATCACTCGTCATCAGATCCCAATCTGCTTTTGCATTTTCATAATCGCTTGCAGTCAGTGGATCAACCCAATCGGCTCCGCCTAGAAGTTTCGATTCGATGCCGGAGTGTTGTTTTTCGTAGAGTGCCTCAAAGTCGAATTCGATTCGTTCTTTGGGATCAATGAGACGAATCAGAACCGCACTGGCTTCGGCACGACTTAATACACCATGGGGCCTAAATGTATGGTCTGTATAACCGGTAATAATGCCAAGTTTATAGGTTTGAATTATGTAGTTTTTATATTTATAGGTAAAATCGTTAGAATCGCTAACGACTTGAAGAACTTGGTCTAAGTCGTTTAAATCCTCTATCGCTTGTTGACCCTCAAGATGTTCAAGGGCCCGAATAATAATCATAGACATTTCTTCACGTGTAATCGGTCCGGTATAATCTGTAAAGTCACTTGTTTCAAGAAAACCTAATTCAATTGCTGTATCGATGTAATTTTGTGCCCAATAACCGTCTGCATTTCCGGGTTCTTGGCCTGCTGCTCGAACCACCATGGTAATGAACTGGTCTCGTGTGAGCTTCTTCTGTGGGCGAAAGCTACCATCCGGATAGCCAAGGATAATAGCACGGTCATCCTCAATGAGTCGGTTTACCGAATCGTAAAACCAATCTGTTGTTTTAATATCTGTCGCCGCATAAAGGGGTGTAAAAAAAGATAACATAAAAAGACATGTCAAGACATACATCAGTGAACGTTTTAAGTTTTTCATAACTCTCTCCTCGATTTACATATTTTTTTGAAATGAATCATACTATAATAGAATATCGAAGATGACAAGGTCTTGCAATAGGAATAAGGTCTTAAAAAAATGCACAAAAAATCGATATCTCTCGATACCGATTTTATTATTATCCTAGTTTAATTCCACACCCCAATAAAATGCCGTTGCTCTCTTGCCGGCAATATAGTCATCAAATATCTTTGTTCCTACATTTTGACTGACGCCAAGGCAGACAAAGAGGGGGATAAGATGTTCTTCTCGCGGATGGCAATATCGGGCTTCCGGAAAGTTTTCCCAATCAGCTCCTTGTTCCCACTTTTTCGCTTCGTCTTTCTCGTCACAACAAAGTTCTATTAGCCGTTCTTGAAAAACGTTGTTTTTTGGGTCTTCCAAATTTCTACCTGAAAAATCATACTCTCTCATGTTATGAAATGAAAATCCAGATCCGATAATCAAGACGTTCTCATCCATCAAGGGGTCTAATGCCTTTCCTATTTTAAGATGTGTAAGCGCATCTAAATCAATATTGAGAGAGACTTGCAGAACAGGGATATCCGCCTCCGGGTACATTAATTTTAAGGGAATATATGAGCCATGATCATAAGGACGTTGATCGTCAATCACGCACTCAATCTGAGCAGCCTTTAATAAATTTGCTATTTTTTTCGCTAAACCAGGATTTCCTTTACACGGATACTCAATTGCATACGCTTCTTCTGGAAATCCATAATAATCATAGATGAGTTCCGGTTCATCACTACTTTGAATCGTCACCACCGGCTCTTCCCAGTGGGCACTAAAAACAATAATCGAATCCGGTCGCGAGATGTTTGATGAAAGCTTTTTCATAAACTCCACCATTTTATCATGGGAAGGATCATGAAGTAATGGCAACGGGCCTCCTCCATGAGAAAAATATATGGCTTGTCCTTTATTATTAAATTTTTTTTGCTCCATATCAATCTGCCTTTCACTTATAAAAATTTTGTGTGTGATATATTCTATAGTCGCCTGAGTCGATAAGATAGGTTCCAACACCTAATCGGCTTGTATCGCCAAAGATATTCACGCGATGCCCCCATGAATTAAGTAAACCATTATGGGAAAAGATTGCATTTTGGTTGGCTGCTAGATTTTCCGCTGCAAGGCGCAGTTGAATACCTTGTCCCTGTAGTCGGTCAAGAAGATTACTGCCATCTAGACTGGTGTGCGAAAAATAGTTTTGCTTGGCCATATCTTCACTGTGCAAATAGGCTGCTCTAGCTGCTTGGTCATCCCATTCAAGGATCGTCTTACCTTCATTTTTCCTTGCTGCATTGACTAAATGAAAGAGCTGACGTTCATAACCACGGCGAACTTCCTCGTTAAGGTTTCCGTGGAAGCCTTCTAGTCCTAATTCTGTATTTTTTTCTATCCATAATACACCA
Source organism: uncultured Eubacteriales bacterium (assembly GCA_964563505.1). Taxonomy (GTDB): domain Bacteria; phylum Bacillota; class Clostridia; order Lachnospirales; family Vallitaleaceae; genus UBA1351. The sequence goes on along the minus strand of CAZLXW010000030.1, from coordinate 25,427 downwards.
TTTGCAAGGTTCTCTTTATGACTATCATAAAATATTCGTACATATCCCCGATCAAGTTCATAATGATCAACACTATCCGTTGCCGAATGGTAATATCGCGTACGACCTTTCAAAATATATTCTTCCGGTTGACCATAACTTTCCCTGATTTCTGCTTTTTGACTACCTATAAATTCTTCCGCAAATGTGTATACACTACTTCCTGTATACAGTGCAACAACACTACTATCTTCAACGCCTACTTGAATATAGCGTCCATAATCCTCCGCATACAAATACCAATCAAAACCATATTCACTTTCGACAATATCCGTCGCCTCTCCAAGGATTGTTTCTAATTGCTCCAAAGATATACCTAAGGTTATTTCATTGGAAAAGCGAAGATATGTACGATAAACAAGGGCTATTGCCTGCTCTTTTGTTGTATACCCTAATGGGTCTAGACGATTATTTCCAATCCCACCCATAATTTCTTGATTATACATATAAATGACCGCTTGTCTTGCCCAATCATCAACCACCTGTGCATCAGCAAATCCAAAAAGCACACTAAAGTCTGATTTTGCATCTTCATTCACACGTTGGTCATCAATACGTTGTAGTGCACGATAAAACATGACCGCAATTTCTTGTCGCTTAATATTTGCCCCAGGATTAAAACGGTTTTCTCCCACTCCATAGACAATACCAAGTGCATTGGCTCTTAATACATCCGGATTATTAGTATCGACAAACACATTGCCGGAAGATACGTTAACCGGTTGCCCCGACATTCGATCATACATCTTCATAATAAGTTCAGCAAAAGCCTCGCGCGTAATCGAATCTTGAAAACCAGTCACAACTTGGTTTGTCACTAAATCTAATGATTGGGCCTGATTGACTTCATAAACAGCCCAGTCTGATGGTTTTTCTAAGGCTATAACTGCACCTAGCTGGGAAAAAAGAAAAATAAATATCATTATTGAAAATAAGAATGTTTTTTTCATCGCATTTGCTCCTCTCGATACACTTCCAAAAATAGCTGTCCATATGTTATATATTCTACTTTTAAAGGCTTTTTCCTTTTAAAAAAAGTGTTAAAAAAGAAGCCAGGAAGCATGACTAGCTATTCATGCTTCCTGGCTTCTTTCAATTCAATTATTAGTTAGTTATGCGAAAAACGATATAACAAGTGCACCTAAAAATCCTACGCCTCCGACAATTGTCTCCATGGCTGTCCACGATTTTAGCGTTGTTTTTTCATCGATTTGAAGCAGTGATTTTACTAACCAAAATCCCGAGTCATTAAAGTGACTCATCACTGTCGCCCCACCTGCAATAGCAGCTGTAACGCAAGCTAAATATAAGGGTGAATAGTTAGCAATTTCAGGCATAGCCGAGATAATTCCGGCTGCCATGGTCATCGATACAGTTGCAGAACCGATAGATATTCGGACCAGTGCAGCAACAACAAAGGCAATGACAACTAAGGGAAGGGCACTTGACGAAACAGCCCCGCCAATGATTTCACCTAATCCTGAATCTTGTAAAATATATCTTAACACTCCACCACCTGCTGTTACGAGTAAAATCATTCCCGTTGGTTCTAATGATTTTGTCATGATTTTTTCAAGTTCTTCTTTAGAATATCCATTTTTAATTCCCAAGATAAGCATTGCTGTAACCGTTGCTAACAATAAGGCAACAAAAGGTTCTCCTAAAAATCCAAACAGTGGTTGAACACTTGCCAAAGCCGGAACAGCTTTCGATAATGTGTTTAACAATATCAGCACTAAAGGTATAAGTATAATACTAACCACCGTCAAAAAGCTAGGAAGTTTTTTGGGATCATGTTCCATTAATTCATCGATACTTTTTGGCACCGGTGTCATGATTTTATTTCCAATATATTTACCAAATATAGGTCCTGCAACAATCATAGCAAGTGCTCCGACAATAACACCCACACCAATGACATAACCTAATTCTACACCTAGCAGATTCGCTACAAGAATCGGCCCCGGCGTTGGTGGAATAAATGCATGTCCAACCGCTAGCCCTGCTAAGAGAGGTATCGCATAAATAAGCGTGGATTTTTTCGTGCGTTTTGCCAAACTAAAGGCCAGCGGAATCAAAATAATCAAACCGGCATCAAAAAACACGGGCATTGCAATAATTAATCCGCTAATTCCTAATGCCCAAGCCGCTTTATTCTCTCCGAATTTGTCTACCATGGTTATCGCAATACGTTGGGCCCCACCTGATATTTCGAGTATAGCTCCAAACATAGATCCAAGACCAATTAATAGGGCTATCCCTTTCAACGTATTTCCAATTCCTGTCCCCACAGAGTCAACAATCATGCCAAAGGGCATTCCTGCAAATAAACCGATTGCTATTGCACTGATTAAAATGGAGATTATCGGTTGCACTTTTGCTTTAATAATCAAGAGCAATAAGACTGCCAGTCCTAATAAAGCAGCTATAACTAGCCGACTTCCACTAGTCGGTTCCCATCCTTGCGTTACTAGTAGTACCTGATACGAAAACATTCCCATTCCATTTTCCATAATCCTTCTCCTTAATAATATATTTTTTTTATTAGCTCATGTACCCGCCTTGCATCGGCGAAACTGCATTTTTAGCAAACAAATGCAAAACACCGTTTTTGTACTTTTCTTCCGGTTTTTTCCATTGCTTTCGACGCTCCTTTAATACGCGCTCTATAACTTCTCCTGATTGTTCTTCCCCCTGTATTCCAACCACTTCAAGCACTCTATTTTCAATATCAATATGAATTAAATCATCTTCTTCAATCAGCGCAATGGGTCCGCCCTCCGCCGCTTCCGGGGACACATGCCCAATTGCAGGACCTTTTGTTGCACCCGAAAATCTTCCATCTGTAACTAATGCAATGCTTTTAGATAATTCCGGATCCGATGCAATAGCTTCTGTGGTATAAAACATTTCAGGCATTCCAGTACCTTTAGGTCCTTCATAGCGAATGATTACCGCATCTCCGGGCTTTATTATTTTAGTTAAGACTGCATTTAAGGCTTCTTCCTCAGAGTCAAAGGGTCTTGCTTTTAAGACTGCTTTTTGCATTTCTTTGGGTACTGCAGAATATTTTACGACCGCTCCATCCGGTGCCAAGTTTCCTTTGAGCACACCAATAGTTCCATTTTTTCCGATCGGATCATGATAATTTCGAATAATTTCTTCTCTTTTTAATCCACGTTGTTTTAGAAATTCATCACACCGTTCATAATATCCATTTTTCTTCATTTCTTCAAGGTTTTCACCTAAGGTTTTTCCGGTAACTGTCATCACATCCAAATGCAAGCGTTCTTTTATCTCTTCCATAATACGTGGCACACCACCCGCATAGTAAAAATATTCTGCCGGCCATTCGCCTGCCGGGCGAATGTTTAATAAATAATGAGCATCTCGATGAATCCGGTCAAAGTCATCTGCATTTAAATCAATTCCGAACTCATGGGCTATAGCCGGTATGTGAATTAACGAATTCGAAGATCCTGATATTGCTGCATGAACCATAATTGCATTTTCAAAAGACTTTTTCGTGACAATATCTCGCGCTTTTAGTCCTTGCGCTGCCAATTTGACAACCTGTTCTCCTGCTCGATCTGCCATGATTTTTAGATCTTCACATGTAGCAGGCATTAAAGCACTACCCGGAAGCATCAACCCTAATGCTTCTGCCATAATTTGCATGGTAGATGCTGTTCCCATAAAGGAGCACGCCCCACAGGAAGGGCATGCGTGATGTTTATAATCTGTGAGTTGCTCTTGCGTGATCTCACCTCTTTTTTCCATAGCGCTATACATACCAATCTGTTCTAAGGTCAATAAGTTCGGCCCTGCTTCCATGACCCCTCCTGTTACAATAATCGAAGGAATATTTACTCGGCCTATTCCCATTAAATGTGCAGGAACACCCTTATCACAACTACATATAAAGACTCCTCCATCAAATGTTGTTGCATTCACATGAATCTCAATCATATTTGCAATCATATCCCTAGATACGAGCGAGTAATTAATTCCATCGTGCCCTTGAGCCATGCCATCACAAATATCTGTGGCAAAATATCTTGCCGGTTTCCCGCCTGACCGGCTAATATTTTTAGACGTTCGCTCGACGAGGTCCATCAAATGCGCACTACCCGGATGACTATCTCCAAAAGTACTTTCGATAATAATCTGCGATTTTGACAAGTCATCGACAGACCATCCCATTCCCATTCTCAATGGATCCATTTCCGGTGCTATTTTTCGGATTTTTTGACTATTGTACTCCATAAAAACTCCTTTTCTTTTTCCGTGTTTATGTTGTCTGACATCTGCTTGATTTATAAACGTATTATATATTACATCTGCATTACCGTCAATAAAAACCTGTTTTTTTGTGAATATCCACTAATAATCCCCGCTTTTTTTGTGTAAGTTATTTTTAAAGCCAAAAGACATCTGCTCTCTTTTTATAAAAAACCGTATAAAAAAAGAGCTTTCCTTTTTTTCGGGAAAACTCTGATCAAACTATTCTGCATCATACATTTTTGAAATAACTTTTCGATTATGATTGAGATGCATAATCATTGCATACTTTGCACCTTCAACATCCCGCCGTTTTATACAATCTACAATCTCACGATGGGTCTCTATTGTCTCCTCCAACAATTGGCTGTTTGTTACATTAACAAAGACAAAAACGGAGGAGTTAATAATGGGAATCAAATTTTCGACCACTTGATTTTTACTGCACTTGGCAATATAACGATGTAACTTAATATCTTCTTGGGTATGATCTTTTTGAGCACGAATGAGTGATTCCACTTTATCGCATTGGCGGACAAGATTTTCAATGTCCTCCTCTGTAGCATTTTTAGCTGCCATAGCTGCTATTTCAGGCTCAAGCATCAATCTTACATTGACAAGATCTAGGGCCAACTTTTCCCGGTCTTTTGCCATGGATAGACCAAGGGGATCTTCGACCACGCCACGCTTGGAGGATACAAAGGTTCCGGCACCTCGTCGAATCTCAACAATATTACGTGAAACCAGCAACTTAACAGCTTCCCGAATGGTGCTTCGACCGACACCCAGCATTTCAGCCAACTCGTATTCATTGGGCAATTTGTCTCCAACTTCTAGTTTTTTATCAATAAGATAAGTTAACAGATAATTAAACACCTGCTCAACTAAGGGTTTACTATCATATATTTCAAATTCTTGCATTCTTACCACCTTCAATTTTCTTTAATATATTATGAAGTATACTCGAAAACCTTTAATCCATCAATACCTCTTTCTCATCTTCTGTCCTTGCGTATAACACACCGATGAGCAAGTACAAAATGACACCGGTTCCTATAATCGTATCATTACTTAGGCCAAGGGCCAGAAAAACGACAACCGGCGTTGCGATACTTCGAATATATAGACGTTTTTCCGGATTTTTTGTATATTGAGTCAATAATCGAAGGAGGGGAACCCCAACCATGATTAAGAAAACAAATAGGCCGACCAGACCAAAGTTAAAGGTCAAAAGCAGATACAAACTATGAGGATTAACTGCGATACTGGTTGTAGTGAACGTATAATTAAAGGCATTAATCACATCATCTGCCGGATGATAAATAGCCAGTGTATCAGCACCATGCCCTAACCATAGGCGTTCACGAATCATGGGTAATACTTTTGACCAGATATATCCACGAGAGGACAAAAAATATCCATTCATCAACATGGGTAGCGGCTCAGGGATTGCATCCACAATCCCTTTGGGGCCGATAACACCTACACGCCCATCATCTAAAGCAAGCAAAAATGCGCGGTGTTCTTGAATACTCAACTTCATGACATCATCAATATATTCGTATTGCCACTCTCCAATCAATTCTTCTTCATTGGCCAACACGAGACCCTGATCACTATTTTTAACCACCACATTATCTTGACCGTTACTTAAGATCGTCTCATCCTCTCCAATATCGATGGATTGAAGAAGCAAGAAGCCACTTTGACTCACACCTTCGTCTTCATTCATAGTCAGACTTTTGGTCGGAACATTAAAGAAACGATTGGCAACACGACCTCCCGAATATATATTAATCCCTACAAATGCAACTACCATAACTCCGGCTAAGATTCCATAGTGCAGGAGATTCTTTTTCGATTTTTCATTGACCGATAGAAAGCAAGACAAAATATAGAAAAAGAGAACCATATAAAATCCTGCTTTAGAGCCTGAAAAAAGAAGCCCCATAAAATTAATGATTACTAAAACACCGCTAAAGAGTTTCCCTTTTTGGCTTTTACTCATAGTAAATAGTCCAAGGGCTACGAATAAAACCACCGCTGAATATACCCCATAATAATTGGAATTATATAAGGTTGTCGATGCAAAGTCAAAGCCTTCTCGAAACGTCCGATGGGCTTCCAAATATTTTGCAATCGCACCGTGGGAAACCGGATTGTTTAAGCCGAACATAAAAGGCTCTAGACGTGTACTGGTTATGGGAAAAATATCCATAGTCTGCAAAAATGCAATGATTGTCACCGGTATACTTCCAATGCCAATGCCCCGCATTAGGGCATACACATCTTGGCGATTTTGCAAAAGAATCCCGCTCAATACAATCAACATACTATAATACACATAAACCTGTCCACCTTCGTAGCGTTCTGAAAATCCTATAGGAACAATCGCACTGTACTCAGATGTCAGCGTTGTCAAACCAATGATTGCCATAAAAATGACGGGAAGCAATAGCATCGGGTTCATGGGAATATGAAGACGTCTCTTCAATACCATATAGGCCAAATAGAGTCCGGCTAATAAAAGAAAAAAAGCCAGCACCCGAGATTTTGAAACACTAAAAAGATCAATAAAAAACGGAGAAGTATATAACGAATAATGTTCTAACTCGATGTGGGATTGCTCCATGGCTATTCCACGAACATAAAAAGGAACGGTTCCTCCGATTAAACTTAACAATAAAGCGCGTTTTTGCTGCATCGCATGTCCTCCCTGATTCTGACTCATCATAAAATCCTTCATTATTATACCATAATTCGACCTTTCTTGGGTTTACACGCATCAAAATTTCGGGTATTATATTTCTCAGTGAGTTTTTTATTATAACTAAAGGAGATTACTATGAACGAAAAAAGAGGACAATGGGGATCTCGAATGGGATTTGTCATTGCAGCGATCGGATCCGCCATCGGTTTGGGCAACATATGGCGCTTCCCTTATGTAGCAGCTAGCAATGGCGGTGGCGCATTCTTGATACCCTACTTATTTGCATTATTAACCGCCGGTATTCCCATACTCATCCTGGAATTTGCCGTTGCACACAAAGTAAAACGCTCAACCCCCGGCGTTTTTGGACGCATCTCAAAAAAAATGGAGCTCCTTGGCTGGTTTCAAACCGCCATATCCTTCGGCATCGTTATCTACTACACCGCGATTATCGGATGGACCATTAACTACGTCCTATATGCCTTCAAAGGCCAATGGGGTCAGGATACAGAAAGCTTTTTCTTTAATAACTTTTTGAACATTTCCGATCACCCCTTAAACATAGGCGGGATTAACACAAAAATGTTAGTCGCACTTGCCCTTGTTTGGTTAGTGAACTATATTGTACTCATGGGTGGCATCAAAGCCGGAATTGAAAAAGCCAATAAGATCTTTATGCCTTTATTGGTCATCTGTCTTGTTGTTATTACTGCTCGGGGCTTAACGCTAGACGGCGCAGCCCAAGGACTTGACTATTTTTTCAAACCTGAATTTACCAAGTTAAAAGATCCGACGGTTTGGATTGCCGCTTACGGACAGATTTTTTATTCCTTAAGCATATGCTTTGGAATTATGATTACCTATGCATCCTATCTACCGGAAAAGACTGACTTAGTCAATAATGCTTTCTTAACCGGATTAGGCAACTGCTCTTTTAGCATCCTCTCCGGAATCGCTGTATTTAGCGTTCTTGGATACATGGCTACAAGCCAAGGGATTCCTGTGAGCGAAGTATCTACGGGTGGAATCGGCCTTGCCTTTGTTGTTTTTCCAACGGCAATCAATGCCCTTCCCAATATGAACGCATTAATGGGGGCACTCTTTTTTTCTTGCCTCATCTTTGCCGGATTCAGTTCCAGTATGTCCATTTTAGAAGTTATTGTCTCCGGATTTTCAGATAAGTTCGAAAGTTCACGAAAAAAAATCCTAACCATCACATGTTTGGTTGGATTCATCTTTTCCTTCTTATTTGTCACTGATGCAGGCTTGTATTTCTTAGACATTATCGATCACTTCATTAATATTTATGCCATTGCCATTGCCGGACTCATCGAGATTATCTTCCTAAGCTGGTACTTGAACCTAGAAGAAGTTCGCCAGTACGCCAACGGTATGTCTGACTTTTCCGTCGGCAAGTGGTGGAAGCTATCGCTTAAATATTTAACACCCATTGTATTATCCATCATGTTTGTCTTTAATACGGTTATCGACTTAACTCAAGGCTATGAAGACTATGATCTCAAATCCCTCTTAGCTATTGGCGGTTCTACAATGGCCTTCATCCTTGTTATGGCTCTTGTGCTCAACCATTTCAAAGGGCAACCCACCTATCATAGCTCTATCGGAAAAGGAGTTGATCTAAGTGACTACTAGCGCAATTATTATGGCAATCATTTCTATCGCCATTACATGGGGCGGATTTGGCTATTGTCTTCGAATCGCATTAAAAACAAAAGAATAGGATAGAAGAGCAAAGTCGGTACACTCATTGTACCGACTTTTTTATTGCACCCTAGCACACTTCTACAACTTTATAACTTCACCTTTTATCCGTGATTCCTCTACTGCAAATGTAACCATGTGACTAGCTACTGCGCTTCCTATTTCACTACGCATCGTATATACTTCCGGCTGCCTTAAGGATTTTATCAGCTCTTTCATGAGCCCATAATCGCCACCACCATGTCCATAATCATTTTCTGTAATTTTATTTAACTTAACTTTTGTTTTGGTTTTTTCATTAAAATCATATAAGTGAATTGTTTCTTCTTCCATATCACCAATAATCTCGCCTTTTGTTCCACTTACCCTTATTGTTCGATTCACATTAAATGTAAATGCATTCATATGAAACGTTGCCGTCACTCCATTATCAAATTCAAGAATAACCGCTTGGTGATCTACAACATCATTATCACAATGATAAACGCATCTCCCATAAGGACCTTCCCTTAAAGCTTTCAACCTTCCTTCTATAGAAAAATCATCGGTAATCACGTTTACCGGCCAACCTGTATTAGCTTCATCCATATATATATCAAGCGCATTATATGGACATGTATTACGAATACTACAATCGATACATCGATTCGCTGCGCCACTCGGTGCGTTTTCTTCTTTAAAATGCTTAAGTGATCCAAACGAACTTACTTGCTTACATTTATCACCAACTAACCACATGAGAATATCAATATCATGGCAAGACTTAGCCAAAATCATCGGGCTCGACTCTTCTTTCTTCCTCCAATTCCCTCGAACATAACTATGCGCCGCGTGGAAGTAGCCGACATTTTCATTGTGTGTAATTGCCACAACATCACCAATTTTACCTTCATCAATAAGCTCTTTGATTTTTCCAAAAAAAGGTGTGTAACGAAGAACGTGACATATTGTCAGCTTTTTATCGGTAGCTTTAACTTCTTTTTCAATCCCTAAACATTCTTGAGGGGTGACAATAGGCTTTTCCAACAATACATTATACCCACTGCGAAGCGCACGAATTGTCGGATCATAATGCATTTTGTCTTGGGTACATATTAAAGCGACATCAGCCTCTATTTTTTTCTCAAAAAGCTCCTCATAACTTTCAAATGCATAATCTTCCGATATTCCATGTTCTTGACAAAAAGCTTCACGTCTCGATTTTATTGGTTCTGCTACCCCGACAAATACTAATTCCTCAGGATTTTCTAAGGCGTAGGGCGCATATGCTTTTGAACCTCTGGCTCCTGCCCCTACTAATATTGCTTTTATTTTTTTCACTGTTTATACCTCCATAGTTTGTTCATTCTTTAGCCTTTGACTGCTCCTGCTGTTATACCACCCACAATATGCTTCTGCATAAAAACAAAGAAGATGATATTTGGAATTGTTGAAATCATTAACCCAGGCAATGCATGCTCCCAATCAGATTGCATGGCTGAAAATTTGCTATACAGCGCATTTTGAATATTTTGCGTTGCCGGTTTGCCGCCCAAAATAAGTATATTTACAATTACATCATTCCAAACTGCCAAGGTATCAATCACCAATACTGTAATCAATATTGGTTTTAGCAAGGGCAATGTAATCTGTATATATGATCGCAATTTGCTTGCTCCATCAATATAGGCACTTTCTTCGAGTTCAATCGGAATATTTTTAACAAATCCATGAATCATAAACACCGCTAAGGGCATACACAATCCAATATTTGCAAAAATGTAACCTTGTCTTGTTCCAAGCAATCCGATGTTACCCATAAACTTTGTTAATGTAATCATATATGTTTGAAAGGGAACCATCATCGGAAGTATAATAATCAAAAAAACCAAATTACTGAGATGACTTTTTAAGCGCGCTAGTTTGTAAGCTGCCATCGGTGCAAAAACACCAATCATTGTCACTGTAACAAGTGTATATAAAATTGTATTCCTAAACAAAATCAGAAATTCAAAATCAACCCATGTTTCAACATACATATCAAACGAAATCGAAGTTGGCAAACTCAGGAAGGCATTAATAATTTCATTATATGGTTTGAATGAATTTATAGCTATCAGGGCAATTGGATACAACCAGATAATAGCCATAACGCTAATAATAATTTTTGCAGCATTTTTCTTCACAAACGAAGAAGTCATTAGTATTCCACCTCCATATTTTTAAAATATCGAAGTTGAAGTACGGTAACAATTAACACAACTGCAAAAAACACCAATGATTTCGCAGTAGCCAGCCCATATCTGTTCGATAAAAACGCATCATTATAAATATCATACGCAACCGTTCGCGTCGCATTACCCGGTCCTCCTTTTGTGAGGACCAGGATAATATCAAACAATTTCAACCCAAATGTCAGTGAATAAAAAATACAAATTGTAATCGATGGCATTAATAAAGGTAACTTCACCTTCAAGAAACGTTTGAATTTTGTTGCTCCATCAATTGATGATGCCTCCAATAGGCTTTTAGGAATCGCCATAAAACCTGCAATATATATGATCATGAAAAAGCCCATGTTTTGCCAAACAGAAACTAGAATAATCGAGATCATAGCATAACCCGGATCTCCAAGCCAACTTATGCCGAATATTTCAATTCCTGTCCATTCATACAAATAAGTAAATCCGGGACCAAGCAAAAATCTCCATATCAAACTGATAGCCACCAAACTGATAATATATGGAAGAAAATAGAATGCTCTGGTTATATTTGTCAATAAATGACTATCCGATAAATAATTGGCAATCAAAAACCGAAAAATATATGTTCATGAGAAATGGAATAATCGTAATCATAACAACCGAAAACAAAGCCGGTCCCGCAAAAAACATTAGTTCCAATATTCCTTTAACTTTTTTATTTTTCACACTATTTCCTCAATTCTATTATTGAACTTCATCTATCCATCCGGCGGTAATCTTTTCATTAGACCCTTCAGCATCTGCAACATTAAAAAGATATTCTTGTAAAAAAGCCCCCATTTTCATATTATAACCAGATGGCCAAAGCGTATGATTCCAAGGTCTCGTCATTCCCTCATCAATGGACTCTTTTGCCGAACTTGCCAGCATTCCTGTCACCTGCATATTTGTCTTTGTCGCCGGAACAGCTCCAACATATTCCGTCATCCATACTTGTCCATCTTCCGAGGTTAAAATATATTCTAAAAATTCTTTTGTCATCTCAACATTTTCTGAATCTTTGTTAGCCAATAATTGCCAAGAAATACTCGAAAGAAGATACGACTCATCCGCATTATTGCTAACCGGAACCGGAAGAAATCCGACATTTACATCAGGATTAAAATCCTTAAGCACTGCTTCACACCAGTCACCCATATGAATCATTGCTGTTTCTCCATTTGCCAACATGTTTTCAGATTTTTCCCAATCAATCTCTAAAAATTTACTCGGTCCATACTCAACCATCATATCCAATAGTCTATATAAGTTATTAAAGTTATCCATTTCACTAAACGTTATATCTCCCTTAGATAATGCGTCAATTGTTTTCATTGGATCTTCATTTTCTGTTGTCATGTAATGCGATGCTATGTGCGCTAGTACCCATGGTTCTTTTAAAGCAGTAGCAAATGGAAGTATTCCTTGTGCCTCTAGTTCTTGACACACTGCTTCTAGCTCATCCATTGTTGCCGGAAGTTCAGTGATTCCCGCCTTTTCAAACACATCTTTATTGTAAATAATTCCCATTGTTTCATAAGTCCATGGCAAACTTAATACTTTTCCATCTGAACTCTTTGATAATTCAATTGCTCCTGCATTGAATTTATCCAAAACCGGATCATTTGTAAAATCATATGCAAAATCATAGTATGAGGAAACCATCGATCCCGTTTGAGCTGCAATTATATCCGGAAACTCTCCAGCATTGATTCTTGATTTAAGAATGGTTTCATAATCATTTGGCATATGTTGTATATCAAATGACACATTCGGATGGAGCTTCTTAAAATTTTCAACGGCTATATCTAATCCTTCTGTACCATATGCCATTGCTGTTAACATTGTAATTTCAATTGCTTTATCACTTGATGTCTCATTTGATGTCGCACTTGATGCTTTTCCCGTGTCCGTACTTTGTTGTTCTTGTGGATCTGCTTTACCACAAGCACTTGCGAGTAGAACAAGTACACATAGCATAATCATTAATCGTTTCTTCATAAAAAAATCCTCCTTATTACTTTCATCTTAGATTATTGTATTGCCGGCAAATTTGATTAACACACAATTATATAAAACATGTCTCATTCCCCCCTACTATTTGCACACCATTTTTTAGTCAAAACAGTACGTAGGTTAATGTTCACATATTATTTAACTGCACAAGTATATTATAATGCACATTAAACAAAGAACAAGATAGTATCGTTTATTGTTTGTATACTATTGTTCATAAAAAAAGACTATTCGATACCTCTTGTCGAATAATCTCCTCTAACTTCTAAAATATGTTTCTTTAATTCCGTCAACATCTTCCGAATATTTTTTCTGAAATTGCCGCGGCGACACGCCGGTGTATTTTTTAAACATTTTGCTAAAATACTGACTCGAGGAATAATTAAGTCGCATAGCAACCTCGCCAATATTCAAACTTTTATCTGTTAACAGCTCCATCGAACGAATAATTTTCAAATGATTGTAATAGTCCAAAATACTCTTAGACGTTCCCTCTTTAAAATTCACTGAAAGGGTTGTTTTACATACATGAAATTGTTCACAAATCTCTTCTATCGTAACACTCTCATCAACTTTGTCTTTCAAATAAGTAATAATCGCTTTAACTAAGATTGCATTTTTCACTTCAAAATCATTGCTGGGTTCCATAACCAAGGTTCTTCCATTCTCATCATTGATTATAGCAATTAAAGCCGATTCCAAACAGTTACGCAAGAGCTGTTCGTGCAACACTGTACTTTCTTCTTTTTTAAAAAAGCCAACGCCTTCTTCATAACGTTCAAAAACCAGATGAACAATATGGAAAATATTCCTAATCATACTTTGCGCCAACGAATTAATTTTAATCGCTGTTCTTGAGATTTCATTTAGTTGGCAACAGTTACAAACAAAACTAGCGATGTTAATATTAGCTGAATTATTCAAAACAAAGTGTCTATGGTAATCATCCGGACGATGCAGAATAAATTCGCCTTCATTGATTTCCATAATTATTCCACAGGTATCAACATATAACTTCCCTTTATTCACATATACGAATTCCCAAAAGTCATGACTTTCTCCATATGTTGTATATTCCTTATTCAAGGTATGGTCCAGCAAGGTATAGATTTCCTCAATATCCAAGGCTCTTCTCAAAGGATTACTTCGCATTTTTTTATAATCAATTTTTTGCATACATTCACCACCTTTCATCGTTTCTTTGCATGTATAAAATAGCGTCCGTCATCGATATCATAGCTACAGGTAACTAAGGTCAGTATTTGATCCGATTCTGTAACTTCAATCTCATAATCATATAAACTTTTAGCCGATACATCTTCAAGGTATTGGCTAAAGGTTGCTGATGGACTAAACCGGGTTTGTATGTTGCTAGGTTCAGCCACATCAAAATAAAAGGCAAAGATATCATAAGTATATGTATCATAAAGGGTTTGAATGGTTATTGTTGAAGCCTCCAAAGCCAATGTTTTATCTAGAAAATCTTCTAAAGGGCCAAAACGAAGTCGATTCTTTGCATTATGCCCATACAAAATTGTATTCGCACTAAATTCAAACCCAATATTACGATAATCCATAAAGACAGTCCCATATTTATCTTTTTTCTTATTAAAATCACGGTCCAGATAGAATTCATTATCTATGCCTTTGACAATCGGTTCATCAATCGTCGTATTTTCAATGCGTATCCATCCGGAATAGTCCGGATTTTTCTCAAGCAATTCTTGAGACGGATTTTCTATGTATGTATACTCCGAATCCACTATCGAGATCGAGCTTTCTTTATTTAAAACATCTGTTGACTCTTGTATCGAGTCTTTTAAAGATTCAGAAGCCGATAGCTCCGGTTTTTCAAGTCCCGTCTCTTCCTGGTTTGTACAACTAGTCACTACCATTAATACTATGAACACTCTTATAAATTTTTTATATATACCCATATGATCCCTCCAATAATAAAATACAGTATAACAAAACACATACCTCTAAGAATTAAATTATATCACGTTTTGTAATATTATTCTATGTATTGAAAAATAATTATCGTTTTCCCTTGCATTATATTACATATTGTGATATATTCAATTTATCAGATATTAATCAATTAGTTATAAGGAGGAGTTCAAATGAAAAAATTTTTAGCCATTGCATTGAGTTTAACCTTTCTATTCACAATAAATATACAAGCCGCAGAAAACGACATTGTCGATATCGCATCAAGTGACAGCACTTTTTCAACACTCGTCGCCGCATTACAAGAAGCCGAACTTGTCGGAGCACTCCAAGGAGAGGGTCCATTTACCGTTTTTGCACCAACCAATGATGCTTTCGCTGCATTACTAAACCAATTAGGAATTACAGCTGAAGAATTACTTGCACATCCGGATTTATCCGATGTCTTATTATATCACGTTGTCAGCGGAAAAGTAATGAGTACTGATTTATCTGACGGATTGACTGCCAATTCCCTTCAAGGCGAATCAATTGCTTTTGATTTATCCGATGGTGTCAAGGTCAATTCATCGACAGTCATCACTGCTGATATTGACGCAACCAACGGTGTTATCCATGTCATTGACGCTGTATTAGTACCTGAATCTTTCACCCTATCGAACACTACCGAAGCTAAGCCTAGTATCGTTGACATTGCAACCGGTAATTCTGACTTTAGTATGCTCGTTATGTTGTTACAAAAAGCAGATCTTGTCGGCGCACTTCAAGGCGATGGACCATTTACTGTATTTGCACCAACCAATGCAGCCTTTGAAGATTTATTAGCTAGTTTAGACATTACAGCCGATGAGTTAATGGCACAACCCGAGTTAGCAAAAGTTTTATTGCATCATGTTGTTAGTGGAAATATCATGAGCACTGATTTATCCGACGGATTGACTGCCAATTCCTTACAAGAAGAAACACTTACTTTCGATTTATCGGATGGTGTTATGGTGGATAACGCTCGCGTAACCACTGCGGATGTTGAAGCTTCCAATGGAGTTGTTCATATTATCGACGCAATCTTAATTCCTGATGGATTTACATTGCAATCTGTAAGTATGGATGTTGAAGAAGTGCCTTACACAGGTGTTGCTTCTGCCTCCTTAATACCGGCATTTGTTCTTGGTGGTGCTTCACTCCTTGGCTTTGTTGGATGGAAACGCAGAAATAGGTAATCTTTTCTAAAAAAACGTGCAAAAAGGGCTTTCATCATTTTATTTGATGAGAGCCCTTTTTATCTATTGACGAATGGTCAACAACTTTTCTTTTAATTCATTTTCAATACGGTTGAGCTCAACTTCTGCCTCTTGGCGTCGTTGTCGGCCTTCCGTTTGAATCTTGAGTACTTCATCTAGGGTGGTAATCAAAGATTCATTGGTATATTTTAAGGTTTCAATATCAACAATACCCCGTTCGGATTCTTTTGCCACATCGATGGTTGCCATCTTCAGTGTCTCTGCATTCTTTTTCAAGAGAGCATTGGTCATATCTGTTACTTCCCTTTGTGCCTGCGCCGCTTGTCCTGCATGAGTCACTCCAAGTGCTAAGACCATTTGACTTTTCCATAAGGGAATGGTATTCACAATCGTTGATTGAATCTTCTCCGCCATGATTGAGTCATTTTCCTGGATTAAGCGGATTTGAGGTGCCATCTGCAAAGAAATCGTTTTGGTCAATTCCAAGTCGTAGAGCTTTTTCTCAAAACGGTTAATCATATTATTCATATCATTGACCGCTTGTGCATGCTCGGCTAAACCGGACTCATTGGATTGTTTGACCAATTCCGGTAACTCCTTATTCTTGGCAATCTCTAATTTTTTCTTACCTGCAAGAATATACATATTTAATTCTTTAAAATAGGTCTTATTGAGTTCATACATTTTATCCAACATGGCAACATCTTTTAAGAGTGTCACTTGATGATTTTCCAAGGCCGTTGTAATCTGATTGACATTGGTCTCTGCTTTCGCATACTTGGTTTTCATATCACTAATCTTTTGAGCCGGCTTTTTAAAAAGTTTCTTCAAGCCTTTTTCCTCTTCCTCCTTGTCAAAGTTCTTCAATTCTTTGACAACACCAGCGAGCATGTCTCCGATTTCACCCAAATCTTTGGTCTTTACCCGTTCAAGGGCCGTCTCTGAAAAATCTGCGATTTTCTTCTGTGCTCCCGCGCCAAATTGAAGAATAATGTTAGAATCCGTCAAATTAATCTGATCCGCAAACTCGTCCACCATTTTAAGCTCTTCTTTTGACAAAACGCTTTCTTTTTCAATTTTCTTTTCCTCTTCTGCAAGGATTGTCTTTGTTGTTTGATCATCACTAAAAGGTTCAAAGGTCAGTGTAGGTATCTCGCTCATATCATTCTCCCATCGTCTTTGATTTATTGATTGTATTTTCTGTAAGGCCTTCTTGGGCCAACATGGTTTCCATTACTGAGATATCCGTGGAAATATCCCAGGCCAAATCTTTAAACAACTGATCTAGCAGCTTCTCAAAAGCATTATTGATTGTATCTAAAGTCGCATTAATCTCTTGCTTTGTTTTTATAATATTCTCACCTTGAATCGGTTGTTGTTCAAAATCATAGAAGGCCGTCAATAACTTAATGGTCATTGGCAAATAATAATCCATCAGTCGACGAACTTCATCCTTTTGCTCCGGATGTTTTTCGATATATTCAACTATCTTCAAAAGCACCGCTTCCATATGGATAATCTTACTCGTCGCTTCCGAATCCTTTAGTTTGACTCGTAGGTCATTAATCCGCTGAATATAATCCCGTCCCATGCTAGCAACTATATTCACTTTTGATTCCTGATCTTCCGTCTCCGAATTTTCCGCATTCACCGCTTCCGCTTCATGTCCGGTTAAATAGCGGTATTGCTCATAACCACCTCGAGAAAGATACATCATGCCATCTTCTGTATCCAAACTCGCTTGAGGAAACATACCAATACGTATCATCTTCTTAAGATCCTTAACAACATATTTATAAGAAAATCCACTTAGTTCCATTAGCTCATACAACTCAATAAAATGTCGATTACCAATAATATGCAGATATTTATCAAAGCGTTTATATCGGCCTCGAAGAGTCGTTCCTCTTGACTTCATAATCATACTCCCCGCTAAGAGAGGTAGCATGATGCCGATAGGAATGGTAAAGGCCGCGAAACTGCCTATCGATAATCCAATAATCCCTAACACCATAATGGCAATTCCTAAACCAAGCGTACCGATGGTTCCCAAAATTTGAAGAATCATTCCTGAAACTTTTCCAATGGGATTAAAGGCAAAGGTAATATTGCGTTTCTTGGTTTTTTTAACCGGCTGTTCGACTCGTACATAGTTTAAATCACGAGGCGACTTATTGCTCTCATTATTTTGTTGCTTTAAATTATACTGGATTGAACCGATTGTCTTTTGAACTTCATGAATCGCCAATTCGACCGTGTCGCTAACGACACCGCCTATATCATGATCAATCCCTTTAAAATCACCTGTTCGCATGGATTCTTTTATATTTCGTCTAAATTCACTTGTATGTTCATTCCATTCTTTACGATCCATAACTGTCCATCCTCCATCTAATCCAAATTATCCGGACACAATTATACTTTATATTATAAACGAAATTCTCCATAACCACAATTTGAAAACGATTAAGATTTGATAAAAATTCCTTGTACTTCTTGATAACTTTCCAATGTTCCGATATCATACCGGTTTCCTTTAAACAAATATGCATGGACATCCACTTTATCTAAAAGCCAGCTAATAAACATACCAGGCGCATCTCCATCATGACCTTCATCAATAAATTGATGAATAAGTGGAAGGGTGTCCTTTTTGTATATGTAAAATGGAGGAACCCCATAATTGGATTTTGGTCGTTCCGGTTTTTCTTCAAAGGAGATCACCTTATTATTCTTGTCCAACTCAGCCACACCTGTTCGTTTGATTCGTTCAACCTCTTCAATGATATGGGCTGTAATACAATCCGTGTTTTTTTCACGATAAAAGGTAAGAAAATCGGTCAATTCAAAGTCAAAGAGATTATCTCCGGCCAAAACAAGCAGGTCCTCCTTAATCTTCTTTTCGTCAATCACAAAAGCAATATCACGGATAGCCCCTAGACGATTGGCATTGCAAGTCGTCTGGTCATCGAGAACTTGAATACCCTGCCGTCCTTCATACGCTTGGGCCCACTCACGAAAGGTCTGAAAAAACTTGTGATTGGTCACAATAAAAATCTCATCAATATTTTTAAGCTTGTCCACCTTGTGTAAAATCCGATCTAATATGGTTGCGCCTGCCACCTCTAGCAAAGGTTTAGGCATATTTTCTGTAAGAGGATATAATCTCGTGGCATATCCTGCTGCTAATATTATGCATTTCATGTCAGCCTCCTAGTTTATAATCTAGCGTAATGGGCACCATCTGCAACTTTGCAAAAATGGATATTGTAAACGTCTTTATATTTTGGATGTATTTTTGGATAGGTTGCATCTATTTTTTCTCGTATACTTTCCTTATATTCCGGGTTAATCAGTCCGATGCAGCAACCTCTATAGCCAGCTCCGCTAAACCTAGCCCCGTAGACTCCCGGAGTTTCTTTGAGTATTTCAAAGATGGTCGTCAATTCAGGACATCCACATTCGTACTGATGCACGGAACTTTCGCCGGACGCATTCATTAAGTGGCCAAATCGTTCCAAGTCCCCTTGAGCCCAGGCTTCAATACCTTCTTTTACCCGATTTTGCTCTGTAAAATAGTGTTCCGCTCTTTTTTTGAATCGTCCGGGTAGCCACTTTTTGTGGACTTGAAAAACCTCTTCAGAAATATCTCGTAAAATCGAATCCTTAAGGCTAGGGACATGATTTTCAGACAGTTCATGTAATAACCATGAAGCAACTTTACATTCATCAACACGGTTGTTATAATCCGTGCCAATCAGCGCTGTCGATATTCCTGAATATACAACCACAAATTCAGGCTCCGGCATATGGGAAGCTTTTTCAACCAATTGATAGGCATCCGTGTTGCAATCCATAACCATCAGCTTGTTTTTCTGGCTCAAAATATTAGCCGCTTGATCTAAGATACCATTTTTAAGACCGATGTAGTCCGTCTCTACCCAATGACTATAGTGAACAAGAGCCATCTTATCCACCTCTATATCATTCACATCACATAGGGCCATAAGATAGGCTGTCGTTACCGCCGCCGACGAACTCAAACCACCGATTGGAAGCTTTCCACTGATAATGGCGTTAAACCCTTTCTTAAGTACAAAATCACGCTTCAAGGATAAAGCCGCACCTCGAATATAATTGCCCCATGAAGCCGGAACCATCTCAGGAATATTATCTAGATGAAAATGTTCCTCATCCGGAAAATCCATACTTTGAATCCGAATAAAACCCTCTTCATTGGGTGTATAGACCAGGTTAACACTTGAATCTAATGCTACTCCTGTCACACGTCCACCTTGGTGGTCCACATGAGCTCCTAGAGGGCATATGCGTAAGGGCGATACCACTCCCCGAATATCCTGTCCACCATATTTTTCAATTAACTGTTTTTTTAATCTCTCCATATCATCCCTCCGATGCGTACCATGTATTTTCCCATCTTCATCCTCCTACGTATATACAAATTATATCATAAGCAATTACAAAAACAATACCCCATAAGGAATCATCCCTATGAGGCTCTTCATACAATATTTGATTAATTATCTATTGGATCTTCCGGTATAATGTTGATTTGTCGAGCCGTTGCCTGAATAGGATATGATTCCATAACATCCCCTTGGAGGAAGACATTCACATATTGCCCTTCTTCTAAGGCTTCCATACCCACTTCCTGATCCAGATATATGACCGTATCGTCATTGACTGTTACATAACCACGATCATAATCCGCACCATTATTATCTAAGTCGCCTTCAACTAAAATCGTCATCGTACCGTTGCCATTGTTTGTGAGTTCAGTTATATTTCCTGCAACGCCATAAACGACCAGTTGAGAATCTGAATCGGATGGCATATCATTACCATCCACCGGATCCGCTTCCGGGCTTGAACACGCAACAAGAACCGCTAATATAGCTATCATTGATATGATTAATTTTACTTTCATTGTAGACCTCCTCATTGAGTTGATTTGTTTGTATACTCATTGGACGCTCTAACTCAAGTAAATGTTCCCTTGCCAGACGCTACTGAGAATTATCTAGGCGATGTTGAGCTATCAACCGATAGGTACGATCTTTTTTGATGCCAATCCGAGATTGTTCATGCAAGCTATAAACAAGCTTGATTGTATGAACATCCTTAACCCCTATTGCTTTCTTAAAAAGCTGCTCCCACTCATCAACTTCTTCTGCTTGTGGCATTGGATTTAATGGGGTACATCCTGTTGATAAATATGCTAACTGCAAATGTATCCAGTGCTGTTTCAAAACCTGGGTATAATCATCAAAGAAATCCTTTAAAACTCGGACGGCATGTGTCGAGGTAAAGCCGTGAAGCATGGTGAAATCCTCTGTCATTCCATATAGGGTCAGCAAGACATCTGCAAAGGTCTCACTATTACACAGACTCGTATCCAAGGCGCGAACTTCGCTGTGGAAGACCGAATCTTCATAAATATCCATCATTCTTCCTGTAATTAGCGAACGCTTAAAGGCAAAATTTTTAAAATAATCCATATCTGCTAATTTTTTTATATGGTCCAAGGGACTTGTTGTTGACTCCGGCTCTATATTGATTGGATAGGCTTGATAGCATTCCGAAAAATAGGCTAAAGCCTTAGCAATTTCTTTCTTATCATCTAATTCATAGGCATATGCCGTTCGAATAATTCCATGAAAGGCGCCTCCTGCGCTACCGTCAATTAAACGATTTAAAAATTTTCTCAAGGTCTCCTCAACACCTAAGATTTCAATCTGCTCTGTAAAAAAAGGAATAAATGAACTGTAATAACCCATGTGACCTAAAAAATGTTCATAGTTCGCCAAATGAATCGGTACCTCAGACGGGGGCTGAGGCAATATATTCTTACGTTCTAAATAGCTTTTTGCATAGTCATGAAGCTTTTTCTCATCTGCCCCCATGCGATATAAGGCATAAAGCCCCATATTCAAGTGGTTGGTCAGTTCTCCTCCATAAACCGAGTTTCGATCATTATACTGATTAATAATCTTTTTAATCATACAATCACTCCTCTCCATTTGTTTACGTTTTACTATCTTATTGTATCAAAAAAGCACCTTTTTTAATAGGTGCTCTTAACTAAACTTTATTCAATAATTTCCGTGCAAACCTCACAAATGTTACACTCCGGATTATTATTTGATTTATTTTCCGTTCGATCTTTATAATATCGGCGATAAACATCATGTAACTTTTCAATTGCTTTGTCCATCTCAATCGAATCATAATCTTTAACCATACTAATAACAACATCAAAATTTTTATCGGTTAAGATCTTTTGTAGATGTCGCTTTATTATAGTAAAATCTTCCTTCGTACCCGAATAAATAAATGCCGGTTTATTGACATACTCGTTTTTTAGCATCTTGGCTAACAACAACATATCTTTTTTTGATTGTTCACTAAGTCCGGATACTCCGAAGCCATAGATGGTATTTGGCTCTGCTAAATCCACTTTATGCTCTAATTGAAGATATTTACGCGCTTCAATACATTCCACAGTATGGCCATTTTCTTGATTGTTTTTTTCAAAGTGTTCGACTAATTTTAAGGCTTTGGGGGTTTCTGTTGCATAAAATAAAACGATCTTCACGATTTTGCCTCCCATCATCTTCAATGCTATTTACCTTTGTTAAGCAAAAAAAATAGGTAAATATACCTAATTTCATGGTAGGTTAAATTTGTGAACTTAATGTGAATATGTTATGAATTTTAAATGAATTCTAACGAAAGCCAAAATAGTCCGGATTCTCTTTTAATATCTCCAAAACCAATTCCGTCATTTCTTTGACTTGAAGGAGCTTGCAGCTTGCATTACCTAAGGCAAATGTCGTTGCGATATTTTTTTCAAAGAGCGCAGACTCAATACGGTCATAATTCTGTGAAACACTTCCGCGGCTATTATTATGTGGAAGCACATCGACATCATATCTTGCCCCGTCATAGTCCACCACTTTAATTGCTCTTGGTTTTTCTGCCAAACGTTCCGGAATCGTCAACCACTCTTCGATGCTATGAATATAGGTGTTTTTTTGTAAGGTCGCTCCGATAAAGAGAATTTGAGAATCTTCGTCATAGAGGCTCCCGAAGCACCCTTCTCTAGGACAGGGTGTTAGCACGTCGCCTCTTTGAATGATGGTTTTATCTTTATCTGTATAGTCGATTTTTCTTTTTCCATAAGCCGCAACAGAATGGGTCGGATGGAGTGAACGAACCACATCATCTCGTAATAAAAAGGTGTTTGGCAGTAAACCGACACAGGCTTTTTCTGTTCTTACATTAAATACATTGTCTTTCAAGTTCCACTCGTCCCATGAATGTGTTGGCAACAAGAGGAGTCCATCCTTCATATATTGACATAAGGCGTCAATCACTGTCGCCGGACCGCCATCCACTTGGCCGATAGCCTTCATAGATGAATGAACCATGAGTGTTCCCCTCGTATTTATATTGGATGCTTGTAATTGTTGTAGTAAATCATTTTTTGTAATCATTGTTTCCTCCCACGAGTACATTTTTTTTATAATAAAGTTGAGCCACCATCGATATATACTTCGCTACCGGTGATGTGTTTTGTCTATCGAGTTCCTCTTTTACTTGCTGAAAGCGCTGGTGATAATAGCTACTTTATCCTTTAACATATCACACCTCCTTGACTTCTATCCAAACGCTTACTCCAACACCCGGTGTCGAAAACTCGCCGAATCCATCGTCTTGAACCGTGACTTCTTTATCTTCTCTGCCTAATTTGTCGATAAATTTTTGGCCTGCATAATTCTCACCTAAAAACATCCGTATGCTTCCTCCGTCTTTATTGGATAGCACTGTCGCTGATTTTTTAGGATGGTCTTCATCTCCATGACGTACCCAGCCAATCAGATTGGCTTCCATAAAATAGTCATCTTGGTCGCCATAACAATAATGCTGACGTAAATACATGAGCTGGTCTATTTGGTCGCGAAAGCCCGGGTAGTCTTCTTCTGAATCAATACCGTAATAATCTCCATAAAAAACACAAGGGTATCCATCTTTTCTAAGCAAGATAAGCGCATAGGCCATCTCTTTAAACCACGGATCTACCCATGACTCTAAGGATTGTCGTGGTTGTGTGTCATGGTTATCGACAAATGTCACCGCTAATGTGGGATAGGCTTGGACAATAGAGCCATCAAATATGGTTCTCAGGTCAAAACCCTCACCTTCTGTCGAGGCTCGTTGAAGGTTATAATGTAAGGGAATGTCAAATAAATCCAACTGATGTTGGGTTTCCTCAGTATAATTTTTAATCAATTCCATATCATCCGTCCAATATTCGCAGAAGAGATAAAAATCCTGACCATCGGCTTCATTAATGCTCGTCGTCAACTCCTTAAAAAAATCAATATCGATGTGTTTCACTGCATCCATTCTAAATCCATGGACACCCGTTTCTTGAATAAACCATTGCACCCAGTTTTTAAATTCTTCCTTTACATCCGGATGTGCATGGTCGATATTGGCAAACATGAGATAATCAAAATTGCCGTTTTCAGGGGAAACCTCAAAGCCCCACCCCTTATTTTTACCGACAATCTTAAAAATGCCATTTTCCCCGGTGATATCATCATAGCCTACGCCGGTGAAGTGATTAAAATACCATTTAAAGGCAGAATATTTATCGCCTCTACCCGGAAAGTCAAATCCGGTCCACGCTTTAATATCTCTCGGTTGACCAATCTCGCTTGTACGGTCATCCGGATCAACTTCGACCGCTTGAAATTTTTCAAGCCGATCGCCTCCGGCTTTATGGTTTAACACAATATCCACATAAACATCAATGGCTTCATCTTTAAATGCCTTAAGCATTTGAAAAAGTTCTTCTTTTGTTCCATATTTGGTCCTTACTGTTCCATTTTGGTCAAACTCTCCCAAATCATACAAATCATATATTCCATATCCAACATCATTGCTTCCGGTTCCTTTAAATACAGGCGGAATCCATACACTACTAAAACCGGCGTATTTTATCTCTGAAGCCCGTTTTTGCATCATTGTATAGTAACTTCCATCATCGGACAGATACCATTCAAAGGCTTGCAATATAACACCATTTTTCATAATTCTCTCTCCTTTTCTCATCCGCTAGTGTCAAAATTGACCCAAATCTATTTATTTTTTTGAACACTTCAATTGTACCAAATCGCTGGCGCGATGGCTAGCGAACCTTTTTGTTTCTTAAATCTT
>CAZLXW010000029.1:0-45321 GCA_964563505.1 uncultured Eubacteriales bacterium | reverse complement strand
GGTGTTACTTAGAAAAGGAAGTTCAGATAACTTGGAAATCAATACAGTAGAATTTACTTTTTAGAAGGAGTCTGTCGTGGAAATAAAGATTGAAAATATGTCCAAAAAATATAAGAAAACTGTCGCATTAAGTGATGTGACAGTGGACTTTGATTCTGGCATCTATGGCATACTTGGTGCCAATGGTGCTGGAAAAACGACGTTTATTAATATTTTGGTGGGTATCTTAAAAGGCGATAGTGGAGAGATATATGTTGATGGTACGAATGTACGCAAACTAGGTGATAAATATTTGGAACACATCGGCTACATGCCCCAATACCCTATATTTTATAAAGCGTTTAGCGTTATTGAATTTTTACGGTATATGTGCGTGATTAAAGGGATATCAAAAGAGCTAGGGGAACAAAGAATTCATGAACTTTTAGAGATTGTTAATCTAGCCGGAAGTAAGCACAAGAAAATAAAAGAATTATCCGGTGGTATGCGTCAAAGGGTGGGGATTGTACAGGCGATGCTCAACAATCCGAGCATTTTGATTCTAGATGAACCAACAGCGGGGTTAGATCCCCAAGAAAGAATAAGGTTTAGGAATTTAATCACGAAATTTAGTGAGCAACGTACTATTTTGTTAGCAACACATATTGTATCAGACATTGAATTTATTGCTAATCGAGTACTCATCTTAAAAAAAGGCGAATTAATTAAAAATGATACACCCACGAATCTGCGCAATGAGATTCAAGGAAAAGTCTGGTCCATTGAACTTGATGAGGATGCATCTATTGATGCCTATTATCAATATAAAATCAGTAATATGCAACGAGAAAATGACACGGTTAAATTAAGGGTTATCTCAAAAAATAAGTCGCTTGATGAAGGAATCAATGTGGTGCCAAATCTAGAAGATGTTTTTCTCTATCATTGTGGCGAGGAAATACTATGATGAGATTGGTGGCCTATGAATATAAAAAAATCATTATGAAAAAGGGCTTGTTGGTCCTTATTCTGGTCTTTAGTTTAATAAATATTTTGAATATAATAAAGGTATATAACGAAAACGCATTTTTTCTAACCGATATGAAAAATACAGAGGATTTGTATTGGCAACTGTATTCAAGGTTTTCAGGAGAGATTACAGAAGATAAAATTACACAGTTATTAGATATATATACGCCCTTGAAAAAAGAAATTGCAGATCGGACAGCAAGTACAAGAACGGATCATCCGAATACGATGACAGGAAATGTGTATATGGATACAACGTTTATCAATCGAATGTATGTGAATCCAATGCAGTATTTTTCTACATATAAAAGCAAATCCAATACAATTGCTCTTGAATCTTCAAAAAACATGGAGTTCTATCTAGAAAAAAACAATCAATATGACTATCTAAAAAGTCGAACTATAACGAAGCGCTTTATGCATAGGGATATTCAACATTTTGAATATCTTGAGATGTATGAGTATTATATTCAGTACGACATATCTGTTTTTTTGATACTCCTACTTGGCCTTTATGTTACGGCAAGGGTTTTTGTGATTGAAAAAGAATCGGAAATGGACGCGATAATAGTGACGACGGTCAAAGGGGGGCGTAAGACATATTGGGCAAAGATTATAGCAACCTTATCCTTTGTAGTTGCTATTTCTATATACTTCTTTGTCCTGGATTTTATTAGTTTTGAAATTTTGTTCCAACATCTAGGCAATGGTTTTATGCCTGTATATAGTTTGAAGAGATTTATGTATACGCCTTTACGGATGAGCCTTTTCGACTATAGTCTTTTGGCAATGGCAACAAAAATAATAGGTGTTATCTTTGCAACAACATTGTTTATGGGAGTTTCTTGTCGGTTTAAGAATGGGTTGCTTCCATTTGTGTTGAATTTAGTATTGGCAGGAAGTTTGATTGTTGTAGCTAATAGATATATCGGTTCAAATATTATAGTGTTAAAAGCGTTTAATCCATTTATGTTGCTCTTTAATAGAGGGTTGTATATGAAAATAGAGTTTGTTAATGTGCTTGGAATTCCGGTGTTGATATATGTGGCATCTATCGCGGTGACATTCGCCATGACAGTATTCCTGCTTGCATTGATTGGTAGGGGTTACCCCATTAATCAATTTGCTTTTAAAGGAGGAAAAAAATGAGGCTTATATTAGCTGAGTTAAAAAAAATGATGTGTTATCAACATGGATTAGTCTATATTTCAGGATTTTTAATACTGAGTTTATTCGGTTTATTTGTTATGGATAGTGCTTATAATGATCGTATAGAGCTCTATCAGGATGAGTATAATTACTACCTAGATCAGGTCAAAGGAAGATTAACCGATGAAAAAGAGGCGTTATTGGAAGATGAAGCAAAACAAATGGCGGAAGTGGAGATTCAGTTAACACAATTATATAATGCATACTATAAAGGCGATATTCCACAAGAAGAATTTGAACAGAAGAGGAGTAATGGAGAGGCCTTATTAAAGAATAAACAGGGATTTGAAGAAATATTCCAACAATATCTTTATGTTGCTGAAAATCCGGAGAATCGTTTTTTTATATATCCTAACGGATGGTATGGATTGTTTGATACCAATTATAGTGAATTATTTTTATTTATTGTTATTTTATTGTTAATAACAAGATTCTATGCCTACAACTATCAATATGAAATGGAAAATATTGAGATGACAACAAAAAAAGGAAGTCGTTTATCCTATGTGGTTCGATTCATGCTTGCGACGGTCACTGTGGTGATTTTATGTTTGTGCAGTTTTGTAATGACCTATCTCTATTACCGAATAAGATATGGCTTGCCGGATGGTGAGTTTCCGATTCAAAGCATTTATCTTTTTAAAGAAAGTATAATGCAAACCGGCTTGCTGGAAACGTATTTCTATATTTGTGGACTTAAAATCTTAGGATATGTGGCGCTTTCTATGTTGATTTTGATTGTAACGGTCATATTCAAAAAACAGATTGTAACCGTGTTTATGACAACAAGTATTATTACAATACCTTATGTAAGCCTTGGTGACCAACAAGCTTATTTGATTCAACCTTTGGGTCTTATCCTGAGCAAAGGTTACTTTACACAAGCAAGGTCACACAACCTGATATTATTAGTTGTTGCAACTATTATTGTATGCTTGATTCTATATTTCATTGGCCGTATTTCAACAATCAATAAATGGCTTTTGTTGTTTTTACCATTATTGCTTCTGACAAGTTGTACAGGACAGCAAGAAGAAAGTATAGTATATAACCTTGATGAAAGAATGGAACATAGTGTAGGTGGCTATCAATATTATTTTGATGTGATAGACAATGATTTTGTACGTGTTCATGAGGAGACTGGCGCCAAAGAGAGTTTGGTTAGAAATCCTTTTGAGGAAGATGTGAAATATGAATCATGCTTTTTTGTTCAAGGGGAATATTTCTATTACATTAAAAGAGGACTAGAAAATACACCGATTATGAAAGAAAACAGCCAGTTACGTGGTGGCAGTAATATGTATAATTTTGCTGTTGTGCAAGTAAATATGCAGACCTTTGAAGAAACAGTGATTTTCGAGAAAAATATGGGGACAAATAGAAGTGGAATACTCAAAGAAGAGAATAAAAAATGGGGGTTTATGCGAGGGATTAACGGATTCTATTTGGACAAGGATACAATATATATTATTGATACAGACGCTATTCGTATGATTGATAGAATGACATCTCAGATAACGGCAATTGGTGATATTAATACAGTGTATAATATTGCCTTTGACGGACAATATATATATTATGTTGGAGACCGCTATAGGTTATCTAAGTATGATGTTAACACGCAAGAAAAAAGCAGCGTAGATGATATTATAACAGAGGATTTTAGATTAAATGAAGGAAGAATTGAATACAAAAACTTGCTAGATGGAGAACGACGAATGCTGAAAATTATAAGAATAAAAAGCGCGTAATAAACCATATAATTAAAATGAAAAGTTTGGTATAATATTAATATGGAATATAACTTACAATAATGCCATAGATTAAAAAAGGAGGCTTATTATGCGCGAAAAATATGAACCAATTATAAAAGACGGAACGCATTTAGCAGAATCCCATAAAACAGAGGGAGCATACCGAGGTATATTGTTGGATGATGAGACGAATCAGCTTGCCGGACAAGCGGAATGGAAACGTGTTAAAAAGAAGAATGGGAATATAGATGCTGATATCTGTACAATAGCATTAGCCGTTACTATAAGTGTCGTTATGACCCTTATTATGGTAAGAATCATACGCATGTTTGAAAAATAGAGGTGTAACACTAAATTATGGCACAAATTTTAAAAAATCAGAAAGACAATTTAATAGAGATATTACGCAAAGATATATACAAGAATATCAATATGATTAATTTCATTGAAAATTATCCCCTTACTGGGTTTGACAATGCAGGAGATTCATTATTAGTAAAAGGGAAAAGTGATGAAAATTGGATTTATATCAGCAGTTCTTCTGAACTTGAATTAACTCAATTGCTAGAGAACTTAAATGCAGAGGATAAATATTTTGCGATTATTGAAGAGTGGATGGAAGCAATAATAATCAGGCAAAGCACTTTGGAATGGAAATTATCTTGTGTGAAATATATTTTGCCTGAGAATATTAAGTTGCCCAAAAATAAATGTGAAGTAACAAGACTGACAAAAGACGATGCGAACTATATTTACGCGAATTATGATTATAAAAATTTTTCGTCGCCGGCATATATATCAGAGCGAATTGTAAAAGACCTTTCTTTTGGTATAATGGAAGATAACAAGTTAGTTGGATGGGTCTTAACCCACGATGATGGATCAATTGGCCTTTTAAATGTTCTTCCGGAATATAGAAGAAAAGGATATGGCTATGAATTGATGCTAGCTATTATTAGAGAAACAAGAAAAGTGGGTAAATTGCCGTTCTTGCATATAGAAGAAAATAATATTAAATCAACGGAATTAGCATTAAAACTTGGCTTTGAAAAAGATAGATATGTGAGTTGGTTTAAAATCTCTTAAAGTAGACGAGGATTGAAATGAGTATGATATTTACAATTGAGACAATAGATAATCTTTCAGATAGACATATTAAGGCTATGTTTGAGTTAATGAATCAATATTATGACAATGTTAAATATGATAAATTTCGCCATGATCTTCAGCAAAAAGACCATGTCATACTCTTGTGGGACGAGGAGGCAATCTGTGGATTTAGCACCCTTGAACTCATGCCTCTAGTAGTTAATGACAAAGAAGTGGTCGGTGTTTTTTCCGGAGATACGATTGTGGACCAACACAGGCCCATAGGACTAGGACTGCAAAAAGGATTTGCTACATTTATCGACCGCCTCATAAAAACGGAAAATAGAGAAGTCTATTGGTTCTTAATATGTAAAGGCTATAAAACATACCGATATATGTCGATTTATTTTAATACCTATTATCCGAATTCTTCATTAGAGACACCTGAATTTGAACAGGAACTTATGCATAGCTATGCGATAAAAAAATATGGTCATGCCTATATAAAAGAAAGTGGAATTATCATAAATCGTGGGGACAACGATTATTTAAAAGATGGTGTAGCTCCGATAGATGCAAAAGCGCTCATCAATCCGGTTACCCGCTTTTTTATTGAAAAAAATCCGGGTCATGAACGGGGGGATGAATTAGTTTGCCTTGCAAGATTCAGCCAAGAAAATCTTAAAGATGCATTTTTTAGAGTGATTAAACGATGATACGAATAATGAATACCTTACTGAAACAGCTGAATAAAAAGTCCTATCAAGTTTTTCTGAAAAACACTTCAAAAGCCATGGAAGTTCAAGAAGCCTATGTGCTCAAGTGTCTATATGATAATCGAGAGACCGCGTTTGGTAAGGATTATGAATTTTTAAAGATTAACAGTATAGAGCAGTTTCAGAGGCAGATTCCAGTGACCGACTATGAAATGCTTGAGCCTTATATAAAGATACATTCTCAAAAAGGTGAAAAAGGGCTTGTGAATGCACCGATCCTATTATTCGAACCATCGAGTGGTTCAACGAGTGGATCCAAATTTATACCCTATACAAGAGGACTCAAGGAAGACTTTATGAATGGGATTAAGCCTTGGCTCTATAATTTATATGCGTCGTATGCGCAACTTCAACATGGGACAACATATTGGTCAATATCTCCAGTGGCTCAGGAAAACAGGAGAACAGTAAGTAACATTCCTATAGGCTTTGAAGACGATGCCGGCTATTTTGGCATACTGGAAAATCTTATATTCAAGAAGTTGTTTAGCGTTCCGGCTCAAGTAAAATTCATCGAGGATATGGAAGATTTTCGCTATGTAACTATGGCATTTTTATTAGCCGATGAAAAACTAGGATTAATATCTGTGTGGAACCCCACTTTTTTAACCTTATTGTTAAATCAGTGGGACTTACATTCAAAAAATTTCATAGAGAATATTCGAAAAGGAAAACTAACCCCACCCAATGGAACAGACTTAGCGCCTGAGATTACTCAATGTTTTAATAAGAATCCCAAGCGAGCCTATACTCTTAGAAAACTGAATAAAACCATGAAGCAAGAAGATTTTTTTAAAGGGATCTGGCCGGGATTAAGTATAGTAAGCTGTTGGACACACGCCAATTCTGAAAAGGATGCGACAGACCTAAGTCGGCGTTTAAGAGGGATTCATATCCAAGACAAAGGACTCTTGGCGACGGAAGGATTGATGAGTTTTCCTTTAGTAGATTTGAACGGGAAACTCCATCATGTTTTAAGTTATAGATCACATTTTTTTGAGTTTATTGAAATCGATCGAGAATCAATGGAAGCGACTCAAAATATATATCTTCTAAATCAATTAAAAAAAGGCGGTCTATACTCTATACTCATAACAACACGAGGGGGGTTATATCGTTACCGATTATATGACCTTGTTGAAGTGGTTGATTATTATCTAGATTTACCCTGTATTCGATTTGTGGGAAAAGAAGCCAATGTCGTGGATTTTTATGGGGAAAAACTGAACGAAGTTCATGTAAAAAAAGTGTTGAAAGAGATAGAAAGTCTGAGCGGTTTTTACTTTTTAGCCCCGTGTAATGCACTGGGAGATTTTAGATATTGTTTATTTATTGAGGGAAGCAATCATCCGGAATTTGATTTTACGGAAGTCGCAAAAAGGCTGGAAGCAGGTTTATGTAATAATTATCATTATGCTTATGCAAGAAAATTAAAGCAACTCGAATCCGCCTGTATATATGTTATGGAAAAAGAATCTATGGACGACTATTATCAACATATTGCTGAAATGAAGAAGATGAAGTTAGGCGATATTAAATTTATGGTATTAAATAATATTAGCGGTTTTGAAGAAAAGATTAAGGGCTATTTTGCCTAGAATAGAGGTTTTATGAAGATTGCATTATTATCACCGGCAGGTGCTATGCACCGATTCACAGGAAGTTTTAAAAAAGCCATCCATTACGCTCCCTTGACCATGACCACCCTGGCAGCTCTTATTACAAATTATATGGAGGCAGAGATAGCCATCTATGATGAAACCATTGAAACAATTCCCTTAAATCTCAATGTAGATTTAATATTGATCACGGCAATTACAGGAACTGCCCCAAGGGCCTATGCCTTTGCTGACTATTATAGGGCAAGGGGAATCAAGGTGATTATTGGAGGTGTCCATGCCACGCTTCGCCCCTTAGAGGCAAAAGAACATTGCGATAGTGTTTTAATGGGATTTGGTGAAATCTTGATTCCGGAAGTTCTTGCAGATTTAAGAATAGACAAGTTAAAGCCTTTTTATAGCGATGAAAATAGAAAAGGAGAACTTCAGTTCACCCTTTCCAAACGCGACCTATTGCCTAAGGGTAAATACATCACAAATAGCTCTCTTGAAGCTAGTCGAGGGTGTTCTAACGCCTGTACGTTTTGCGCGGTCAACGCTTTACATACGACCCATGTTTACAAAAAAAGTGTCAAAGAAATTGTGGCTGAAATAGAGACACTTAATACAAAAAATATTCTTTTTGTGGATGTTAATCTATTGGCCGACAGAGCCTTTGCCATCGATTTATTCAAAGCCTTAATACCCCTTAAAAAATGGTGGTATGGTCTATCGACAGCGGATGTTGTCCAAGACACAGAAGTCTTTGATCTTATGGTAAAAAGTGGGTGTAAAGGCCTTCTTATCGGTTTTGAATCGGTGACTGCATCCGGTCTTCAAGCGATGAATAAATATCGGAATGATGTGGTCAATTACGCAGAACTCATGAAAAAAATGCATGCCAACGGTATTTCTGTGAATGGTACCTTTTGCTTTGGAACGGATGAAGATGACCTTGATGTCTTTGATCGAACGGTCGAAATGGTCTTGGAATTAAAAATCGATTTACCGAGATATTCGATATTAACCCCATTTCCCGGAACCCCCTTGTATGAACAGTTGGCTGCGGAGAATAGAATAACCGACGATCATTGGGCCATGTATGATGTCCAGCATGTTGTGTATCAACCTAAAAAAATGTCTCAGGAACAATTGATGGATGGCTTTGTAAGAGCTTGGCGTGAGACCTACTCTCTTGGTGGAATCGCAAGGCGAATAGCCAGACCCCATCTTACCTTTCCCCTAAGTATAATGACAAATAATGCTTACAGGTATTATGCAGATAAACTTGAAAGCTTTCCGAGAGAGCGTATGATTGATAATTCGGATATTGTTTAATGAGTGGGTTAGAGGTCAAAACAATGAAAATCACACTAATAAAAGTAGGTATGGGTGGCCTTATGTCTAGCGATGCTATGGAGCCATTGGCATTTGCAGTTATTGCGGCACTCACACCTGAAAATATAGGGTTAAATATGTATGACGAACGTGTTGAAGCTTTGCCGGACAAGCTAGATTGTGATTGGCTTGTCATGAGCTCAGGTTCATTTACGATTCGAAGAAGCTATGCACTGGCACAAAAATATAGAGCATTGGGGATTAAAGTGGCGATTGGTGGTTTTCATACCTCACTACTTGCTGAAGAAACCCTTGACTATGCGGATGTTGCTTTTGTAGGAGATGCAGAAGGGCTGTGGGCTGAATTTATAGTGGACATACAAAAGGGTAAATATAGGAGAATATATAAGCAAGAGAAGTATCCCTGTATAGCTAGAACGTATTATGATGAATCGATATTTAGAGAAAAAAAGTATGCCTTGATTAAACCCTTGCAGTTTAGCCGAGGGTGTCGCTATAGTTGTGATTTTTGCTCCATCAGCGCCGTATATAAAAAAAGCTTAAGATATAGAGATATGGATATGGTTGTGGAAGAGATTAAAAGGCGCAAACTCAAATACGTCTTTATCGTTGACGATAATCTTTTTCTTCATCGTGGACGGACCGTGGACTTTCTTGAAGGGATTAAATCCTTAAAGATAAAATGGGCCTGTCAGATTAGCATTGATTTAGCGTCGGACACAGCCTTAATAGAAAAAATGGTTGCAAGCGGTTGTATAGCGGTTTTGATTGGATTTGAAACGGTGAATCCGGACAATCTAAAACTCATGAATAAACAAGCCAATATTCAACTGATGGATTATAGAAAAGTTATAAAAACGTTAAATGCCTATGGTTTAATGATTTATGGCACCTTTGTTCTAGGCTATGATCACGATACATTAGAAGCCTTTGATGCTACTTTAGAATTTGCCCTTGAAAACCGCTTAATGTTAGCCAATTTTAACCCCTTGATACCTACAGTGGGCACACCTCTTTATCGTAGGATGGAAGAAGAAGGTCGACTTTTATATGAAAAATGGTGGTTAGAACCGGGGTATTGTTATGGAGATACGGTTTATCAGCCGAAAAATTTTTCGCCGGAAGAATTAAAAGAAGGATGCTTTCGAATTCGCAGCCACTTTAATCGATATAGCAATATCGGAAAAAGGTGGATTATGAATAAACAAAATGTTAAAAATTCCGTCATTTACCTAGGGGCAAACATGATTAATCGACGGGAGATACTCAAAAAACAGGGAAGAGAGTTATAGCATGAAAATTACGTTTATAAAGCCCAATATGGGACGAATGATGACCGGTTCCTATGTGGATGAAGGTCGAATGGAACCATTACAACTTGGCATACTTGCAGGTCTTACACCGGATGACATTGATATCGCCTTCTATGATGATCGAATGGAAGACATACCCTATATAGAACCCACCGACCTTGTAATGATTACCGTGGAGACCTTTACAGCTAAGCGGTCCTATGAAATCGCAAAAATTTATCAAAAAAAAGGAATTCCGGTGGTCATGGGTGGCATGCATGTGACACTGACTCCGGATGAAGTGGCTGAATATGCGGACACCATTGTGATTGGTGATGCCGAACCCATTTGGCTAGATTTAATCGAGGATGCTAAAAAAGGTCAATTAAAAGCAATCTATAAGAGCACCTTTGGTCATGAACCGCAAAAAGGTTTTTTTCCCAATCGAGAGATTTTTAAGGGTAAAGGGTATCTGCCGATTTCTCTTATGCAATTTAGTCGAGGCTGTGTTAATGGCTGTCGATTTTGTGCCTCGAGTGTGTATTTTGAGAAAAATCAATACTGTAGGTCCATTGAAAGTGTGGTTGAGGAAATAAAAGTTCAGAAGCTGAAGCTTATTTTTTTCGTAGATGATAATATTGTTGCTCATCGTGAAAAGGCCAAAGAATTATTTCGAGCCTTGATTCCCTTAAAGATCAAGTGGGTCAGTCAGGCAAGTATTGATATGACTGAAGACGAAGAACTGATGAAATTGATGATGCGAAGCGGATGCCTCGGCAATGTGATCGGCTTTGAATCCATAGATGGGGAAACACTTCAAGCGATGAATAAAAGTTCAAACATTAGTGGCTTGGGATTTGATGGCTATAAAAAGCAATTAAAAATACTTCGAAAATATGGACATCAAACATGGGCAGCCTTTACCCTAGGCCATGAAAAAGATACAAAAGCATCGATTTTAAATACCTTAGCCTTTGCTAAGAAAAATAAGTTTGCCTTCGCCGCCTATAATGTCTTAATGCCTTATCCAAATACCCAATTATATGAAGATTTGGCCAAAGAAGGTCGACTCTTATATAACGGAAAATGGTGGTTGCATGATGATTTTCGTTTTAATCATGCACCCTATAAACCCGTCGGCCTTACATCAGAGGAGCTAACCGAAGTGGGTTTTTATTGTAGAAAGTCCTTTAATTCCCTTGGTTCGATCTTATACCGAGCAACAGATTTTAAAACAAATATGCGGACGCCTTACAAACTAGCAACCTACTTAATCTATAATCCTTTATTTCGAAAAGAAGTCTTTAAAAAACAAAGTATGCAACTTGGAGAAGGAGATATAATAACGTGAAAATAACCTTTATTTTACCCGCCATAGGAAAAAAAGAAAATACAAAATATATTAAAACCTGGCGATTAATGGAACCGCTGACCATCAGTACATTAAAAGCATTAACACCTAAAAAGATTGAAACGGCCTTTTATGATGATCGAATAGAATTAATTGACTATGAGGAAGCCACAGACTTAGTAGTGATAACCGTCGAAATGTATACTGCAAAGAGAGCTTATGACATTGCCGATAAATACCGAGCCAGAGGCGTAAAGATTATATGTGGGGGCTATCACCCGACCTTAATGCCGGAGGAAGCCGGACGATTTTTTGACAGTGTCATCCGTGGAAATGTGGAAGAAATATGGGAGCAAATACTTAAGGACGCACAAGAAAATAAGCTGCAAAAGCAATACCAAGGAAATAACGGTTTTAAAAAAGGTTTATATCCGGATCGTTCTATATATGGGGATAAAAAGTATTCCATTCTCGGACTTGTTGAAACCGGACGGGGTTGTGTGTTTAACTGTGAGTTTTGTACCATTACTTCAAGTTATGAGCAAAAGTATTATCGAAGAGATATTGAAGATATTGTTGCAGATATTAAAGCGTCCGGTAAAAAGTACTTCTTTTTTGTGGATGATAATATTGTTGCAGATGAAGACTACGCCATTGCCTTATTTAAAGCTATCACACCTCTTGGCATAAAATGGTCCGGTCAAGGATCGCTGAACATGGCTAAAAATGATGAGTTGCTTAAGTGGATGAAACGCAGTGGATGTATGGTTATTCTTATCGGTTATGAGTCTATGGACCCAAAGAATTTAAAGCAGATGAACAAACAATGGACCATGAGTATGGGGGAACGGGATGCATTAACAGAAAAAATCCATAGCTATGGCATCGGTATTTATGCGACCTTTATTTTTGGCTTTGATTATGATACGGATGCAGTCTTTGAAAAAAGT
Source organism: uncultured Eubacteriales bacterium (assembly GCA_964563505.1). Lineage (GTDB taxonomy): Bacteria > Bacillota > Clostridia > Lachnospirales > Vallitaleaceae > UBA1351. The sequence goes on along the minus strand of CAZLXW010000029.1, from coordinate 32,935 downwards.
CTGGCCTTTGCAAAGAAGCACCATTTCTTTTTTGTCGCTTTTAATCATTTGTTGCCATTTCCGGGTACAAAACTACATGACCGCTTTGTGGAAGAAAACAAACTTCATCAAGAGGAATGGTGGTTAAAAGACGGGTATAGATATGGAGACATACCATATAATCCGGTAGATAGAGGGCCGGTTGAACTATCGGAAAAATGTGCGCATATTCGACATCGCTTTTTTACCTTAGGGTCTATTTTTCGACGAAGTTTTGTTGCTGTAAAGAGGCATAAGTCCTTCATGATTTTAGGTATTTTCTTGTCGCAAAACCTTAATTTAAAACGCGAAATTGATGAGAAGTTAAAGCTACCGATTGGAGTGGGTTTGGATGAATTACCGAAGTAAAAATTTTGAGTTTAGACAAGCAACAGTGAAGGACGGGAAAGAAATGCTTGAAATCCTTGAAGAGCCTGACTTTCAAGGTGATCTAAGTATTATCTATACACGAAGGCCCAATCCGGTTAGGTCCTTTAATGCAGAAGGCGATGACGTTCTTATTATGATTTGTCAAACAATAGATACAAAAGAAATCGTGGGTTTTGGTGTTTGTACCATCAGAGAACATTATCTACATGGTCAACGTGAAAAGGTGGGATATTTATCAGGACTTCGTATAAAAAAAGCCTATAGAGGTATTCCTTTTTTGCTTATTAATGCCTATCAAGAACTTATCGAGATAATACGAAGTAAAGAAGTTAGCTACCTATATACAACTGTGCTTGATGACAATGCCAAAGTTCAGCAAATGTTTGAAAAGAAGAGAAAAAGCTTTCCCTATTATGTACCTATTGCCGACTACACCGTTTTTTGTGCAGCAACAAGGCTAAAAAGACAATTCACAGGATGGTATGAACATAGAAGAGCGACTGAAGAAGATCTCCCCCAATTGCTGGCCTTAGTCAATGCAAAAGGAAGACAACAAGATCTATACCCGAATATAAAAAGAGAAGATTTACTTGGCCAAACAAAACTAGGTCTTCATTTTAAGCATTATTATATTGCTATTGAGAGACAAGGTGGCAATATCCTAGCTGCATTTTATGTATGGAGACAAGATGCAAGGAAACAGCATATCTTACATGAATATAACGGGATGTATAAATTGCTTAAACATGTGGGTCCCCTGCTACCCTATTTGGGTTATCCTAAATTACCCAAAGAAGGGACAGAGCTTAGTTACTATTACTTATCTTATTATGCATACGAGGAAGAGAAGCTTATAGCTGCTGAAGAACTCATACAATATATTGCATCTATGAATGACACGAATTATTTTCTGATAGGCATGGTCCAAGCAGACCCCTTATATCAAGTGATGCAAAAGATGGCAAAAATCACTTATGGCAGTAGAGTGTATATGGTTGATTATATAAAAACAGAAGCGAGTGCGAAAAGGATTGACGCAATAAATAATCCTTATATTGAATGTGGTTTGTTATAGAGGGAGAGTGTGGAGTTTATGAAAAAATTTATAAAGGGTATACTAGGATTAATTTTGGTGACTTTTATTACGATTACGGTCTATTACTATTTTCAACATACTATTGAAATTACCTATTATCCGGTCAATGAAAGGATTCGGATTGAAGACCAAGAATTCATAGTCAAATATATTTCAAAAACAGATTTTAAGAAGGAATTTAGAGGCTTTCCTTGGTGGACTGGTCAGGAAGCGCTTATTAATTCCTTGCCACCAAAGGTATATCAATGGCTTTCTAAGGTGAGCTATTTCTATAGTAAACCCTATGCTTTCAATAACGACAGCTATAATTATAATATACATTTAGAGGTGTTAAATGACACTTTGTCCATAGAGGAAAATTGGGGGATGCAGGATATAAAAGTGAGTTTAATCGACCAGGAAGCAGACAAAAGCTATACGTCCTTTTCCCAGACAATATCTCGAAGTGACCGTTCAACAACAATGTTATTCGTTGCAGAAATAGAAGATGAACCGGATATAGAATATCTATCATTGTCTTTTGAATTAGAGGAAGACGGTCAAGAAGAGACGATTGAAGTGACACAAAAGCCGGAAACTCGACAGTTTAACTTCTTTAACAGATATAACATTATTGAAGATCTAACAGCAGATCATATAGCTACACAATTTATCAATGATTTGGTGTCGATTGAAGCGCCAACCTATGATCTTCAGTATGTAGGAAACTATGAACAATATGAAGAGGTTTATAAAATGGTGATTCGTAATCGAGAGGAAGTGAATCAGTCGGAAATCACATTGCACATGATATATGAGGATTTTCAATGGCAGGTTATTGAAGATTAAATAATAAAACAAGATAAAGTATTTAATATGGTGTATAATTAAAGTGACCTAGTAACTTTACGAAAGGAGCATTTAAAATGAACTTAGATACGCATTTCCAAGAAAAAATGGATCAAATCATTGCGGGTGATCACATGGTTCTTCTTTATGATGAAAAAGATGCTGAATCGAATGCGGAGATCATTGCATATTATATTATTTCTAGAATAAGGAAAAATGAGAGATGTTTTTATGTTTCAGGGGACGTGGATAATGAGCTTATTTTAAAGACCCTTCGATTGTCGATTGATTTAGAGGAAGTCATTGCCAAGAGACAATTAACAATCTTAGACAAAAATGATGCCTATGCAAAAGATGGTAAATTCAATCCTCAAAAAATGATAAAGTTACTTAAAACATTAGCTATAAATGCAATACAAGATGGATATAATGCTTTTGCCATTACCGGTGAAATTAGTTGGGTTTTGGACTATGAAGATGGATTCGCAAGAATTATGGACTATGAATATATGCTTAATGAAGAAATATTTGGTTCTTACCCTGTTTCAGCAATATGCCGGTACAATATTGATAAGTTCTCTAGTAGTATGATTAAAAATATTATTGAAGTTCATCCAATTGTTATTTGGAAAAAACAAATCCATGAAAACCCATATTATTTCGAGATTGTAAATACTGAAAATATGGATATAGAACAATTTCAGGTGAATTCAATGCTTAAAACAATTATGAAGTATACGAGCAGTAGAGCACGATTTATGGATGAACTTGAAGACAAAGAAAAAAAAGTTCAAGAACTTCAATTGAATTTATTAAAAACAATGATTGTATCTTTAACTGAATTGCTTGAGATTCATGATGAATATACAAAAAATCATAATGAGAATGTGGCAAATATTTCAAAAATGATTGCAAAAGCAATGAATTTTTCGGATGAAGAGACCAATCAATTATATTATGCTGGTTTAGTTCATGACATTGGAAAAGCCGTAATACCCAAAGAAATAATTAATAAAAATGGTAAATTGAATGAAGAGGAATACGCAATAATAAAGCAACACCCACTTTATGGTCACAAAGCATTAGTAAAAAGCGAAGTGCTAAACCATATTTCAAACATTGTTTTACAACATCATGAACGTTGGGATGGTAAGGGTTATCCAAATGGGATTAAAGGAGAAACCATTATGTATGAAGCGAGAATTATTGCAATAGTCGATGCTTATGATGCAATGACTTCAGATCGTCCCTATCGAAAAGCACTTTCAAAAGAAGAATCAATTAATGAGATAAAAGAAAATGCCGGCAAACAGTTTGATCCGGATATTGCACGTTTTGCAATAGAAAAGGTTTTTGAATATATGTAAAAACACCATCGTACCCATGAGGTATCGATGGTGCTTTATAATGAGTTATATGTCATAATATCCTCCTATATTTTATAAGTGATTATGACGCAAGCATATTCGTAATAGAAGTTAACATTTTTTTTAAAAAACTATGGTTAGATTTTTTAATGTTATAGTTGACGACGGGTTCATAACATAAAACATCATTTTGTAAATTTCTTGAAAGATATATTGTATTATTTTTCATTTTTATCGCCTCTTTTCTTTAATAGGCTTATTATATGTGATATGTGACAAAAAAACAATTGGTAAACTGTATGATATTAACATATGAAAACAGAGAAGCATTGGTAAAAACAATAATATTTGTTCTCATCTATTGTAACATAAGCACAAAAATATCAGAAAAAGGAGGATCTTGATGTTATATTTAGAAAATAAGCATTTAAAAGTGGAGATTCAGGAAGCGGGGAGTTTTTATAAAGGTGCTAGGTTTGATTGGACCGGATTCATTAGCCAAATAACATTAGATGGAAGTATTCATTATTGCGTTCCGGAACAATTAGAAGTAGGAAAAGGAACAGGCGGATTCGGCTTTTGTAATGAATTCGGTATTGATAAGCCGATTGGTTATGATACAATTGAAGTCGGTGATCTATTCCCCAAGATAGGTGTAGGTCTTTTGAAAAAAGACCAAGATGCGGATTATGATTTTTTTAAACCCTACGAAGTAGTTCCCTCACAAGTTAAAATTATCAAAACAAAGGATACAATAACATTTGAGACGACAAATATGAGCCCAAGTGACTATGGAGTCCACTTAGTCAAAGAAGTAACCATTGTGGACCATCAAGTAATTATCAGCTACACATTAACAAATATTGGGGAATATCCTATACATACAAATGAATATTCGCATAATTTCATTGGAATAAACAAGCAAGCTATTAATGCGCATTATCAATTAACGATGCCAAGAATGAAAGAAATTGATGTTGCGGTAGGTTCTATTGAGAGAATCCAAGACCGATTAACATGGCCAGTAACACCCGATAGTGATTTTTATGCGATAATTGACTGGGAAGCAAAGGAGGAAACTTACAATTGGGAAGTGTTTCACGATGAAATAGGAGCAGGCGTTCGAGAATTATCTCAGTTTCAACCATCTAAAGTTGCCTTATGGGGACACGGACATGTGGTTTGCCCGGAGGTTTTTATCGATATAAAGTTAAATCCAAACGAGTCGAAAACGTGGCAACGGATATATGAATTTTTCTCAAGATGATTGCACTTTAAGCGTTTACAGTATATAATTATTAGTGATTAGAAATTTTGAGATTATTGATAGAAAGGAACTTATGATGAATACGATACAAGGTCTATATTTTGGAAATACTTTTTTACACAAGAAAACGAAAACGATTTCGTTAAAAATGGAAACAATGAATGAGAACACTTTTTTCAAAATTGAAAACTACAATCAAATGCAACCATTCTTTATGACAGTAGTCAGTAACACGGACCAATGGATGTTTATATCGAGTACGGGAGGGTTAACCTGTGGTCGTAAAAATGCAGAGTCAGCTTTGTTTCCATATTATACAGATGATAAAATCCATGATAGTTTTGAGACAACCGGATCACATACAGTACTCATTGTCAAAAAAGATGAGAAAAATTATCTCTGGACCCCTTTTTCATTGCATAATAGTAATGTATATGAAATTACTAGAAATCTATATAAAAACACAATTGGTAACAAGATTATGTTTGAAGAGGTCAATCATGATCTTGAGCTTAGTTATACCTATACATGGAAAAGTAGCGACCTATATGGATTTATCAAAGAATCCAGAATCCTTAACTTAGGAGAAAAAGAAGTCGAGATTAGAGTTCTAGATGGTATTCGTAATATTCTACCTTATGGAGTCAATACCCTTTTGCAAACGACAAAAAGCACTCTTGTTGATGGATATAAACGATGTGAGTTAGTTGACAATGCAGGACTTGGCATCTATACACTGAGTTCGATATTAACAGATAAAGCGGAGCCAAGTGAATCATTAAAAGCAACAACAGTGTGGTCAAAAGGGTTGGAGAGCCCAAATTACCTTTTGTCAGAACAACAAGTAAAGGCATTTTCCTTAAATGAAAAAATTCAAACAGAAGTGGATATTAAGGGAAGAAGAGGATCTTACTATGTTGAAGATTCTATATACCTTAAAGGTCAAGAATCAAAAAACTGGTGTATAGTCGCTGAACTTAGTCAAAGTGCAGTAGACGCTGAAAAACTGATTAAAGAGATTAAAGAAAATCCAATCATCCTTGAATCTGTTGAAGCTGATGTTTCAAAGGGCGAACACAATCTTAAACACCTTGTATTTAATGCAGACGGATTCCAATGTACGGCTAATGAGAAGGCGAGTTATAGACACTTTTCCAATACACTATATAATATTATGCGAGGCGGTATATATGCGGATAGCTATGACATTTATAGAGAAGATTTTAAAACATTTGTAGGTCATTGGAATAAAGACGTATATGCCAAGCAACTAGGCTTTATAGAACAATTATCTGAAAAAATTAACTATAATGATCTTCTTGATTTAGTGGCAGATCAAGATGACAAAGATTTTGAGCGACTTGTATTTGAGTATTTGCCACTTACTTTTAGTCGACGACATGGAGATCCAAGTCGTCCATGGAATAAGTTCAATATTGAGATTACTAAAGAGGACGGTAGCAAAGACCTGAAGTTTGAAGGGAATTGGCGTGATATCTTTCAAAATTGGGAAGCCTTATCTATTTCCTATCCTGAATATACGGAAAGTATCATTGCTAAATTCGTCAATGCATCAACAGCAGATGGATATAACCCCTATCGAATTACCAAAGACGGCATTGACTGGGAGATTCTTGATCCTGAAGATCCGTGGTCAAATATTGGATACTGGGGAGATCATCAAATTATTTATCTCTTAAAGTTAATGGAAATATCTAAGGATTATCATCCTGAAAAGTTACAGGACCTTCTTCATAAAGATGTTTTTGTATACGCAAATGTTCCTTATAAGATTAAAGGTTTTGATGCATTAGTCAAAGACCCAAGAAACAGTATTGTCTATGATGACGAGTGTGAACATCGTATTGAGGAAAGAACAAGGCATCTTGGGTCCGATGGAAAGCTGGTTTTTTGCAAAGACGAGATTTATAAAGTGAACTTGATGGAGAAACTGTTGGTGACACTTCTTGCTAAGTTTTCAAACTATGTACCGGAAGGTGGCATTTGGATGAATACGCAACGGCCGGAGTGGAACGATGCCAATAACGCTCTTGTTGGAAATGGATTGTCAATGGTTACCCTCTACTATATGCATCGTTTCCAAGTCTTTATGAATGAAATTGTGAGTGAAATGAAAAATGATGCAATTGAGCTTTCAGTTGAAGTGCTTCAGATGTTTCATGATACAGCCAAGGTATTGAAAGATAGTGAACATTATCTGGCTAATAAAATGTCTGATGAGATACGTTTTGAGATTGTGAAATCATTAGGTAAAATCGGAGAAAACTACAGAGATACAATCTATAACCATGGATTCTCAGGAGATAAAGCCTCCCTTTCTGTAGAAGCCCTTCAAGAATTTATTGAACATTCAATGCGTCACTTAAATGATTCAATCAAAAAGAACAAACGTAAGGATGGCCTTTATCATTCCTATAATCTTATTCGATTTGGTCAGAAAAAATGTAGTATATCCTATCTTTATGAGATGTTAGAAGGCCAAGTCGCTGTTTTGAGTTCAAAAGCTTTAGAGGCAAAGGAAGCCATTAATGTCTTAGATGCACTTAAAAACAGTTCAATTTACCGTGAAGATCAAAATAGCTATATGCTTTATCCGAATCGTGAGCTGCCAAAGTTCTTAATGAAAAATGTAATTCCGGATGAACAAGTGATGTCCTCATCTATTTTAAAAGAAGAAGTCAATAAAAATCGCACACGCTTTATCGAAAAAGATATACATGGAAAGTACCATTTTAATGGTCGATTTAGAAATGGTGAAGAAATCAGAGAAGCACTTAAGGGCACAAAAGAGTATAAGGATGAGGATATAAAAATCGTTGAGGAAATCTTTACAGAACTTTTTAATCATCATGCCTTCACTGGACGCTCGGGTACCTTCTATAAATATGAAGGCTTAGGAAGTATTTATTGGCACATGGTTTCAAAGCTTCTCTTAGCAACCCAAGAAAACTTCAATGATATCTACAAACAAAAGGGGATGAATGAAGAAGCTAAGACGCTAATGAATGCTTATGAAACAATTAAAGAAGGTATTGGATTAGAAAAATCACCAGAGCAATATGGAGCCTTTCCAACGGAGGCTTATTCTCATACTCCAAGGTTTGCAGGCGCTCAGCAACCGGGCATGACCGGACAGGTTAAAGAAGACTTCATCTCTCGATTCGGTGAATTAGGAGTGCAGGTCGAGAATGGACGTATTCGATTTAACCCTAAGTTATTAGCAAAGTCTGAGTTTTTAAAAGAAATGAATAACTGGTCTCTTCCTAGAAATAGCAATGAAATGGATGAAGATATCATCCGTTTAGACAAGAATTCCTTAGGATTTACATTCTGTGCAGTTCCGGTAATCTATTGTCTGGACGAAAAAAAGAAAATCATAGTTTCTTATAAAGATGGTAGAGAAAATATTTTTGAAGATGAGGATACCTTAGATCTTGCAACAAGTCAAAGAATTTTCAATCGTGAGGATAAGATGAGTAAAATCAAAGTTTGTATTCAAAATTCATAATTAGCTTGATTTGTATCGAGTGTTGATATAGTATAAATATATCAACACTCGATATATTTATGTGAAAGGAAAAAAATATGGCTAGGAAGCAGTTACAGAATCTGACAGAACCAATGTATTATGTATTGTTGTGCTTAAAAACACCCTTACATGGATATGGAATCATGCAAAAGGTAGATCAGATGACAGGCGGACGGGTCAAAGTAGGCCCCGGAACACTGTATCATTTAATTGCCAGATTTGAAGCTGAAGATATTGTAGAGCAAGTCAGTAGTACAAATAATAAGAAAAGTTATGTGATGACAAAAAAGGGTCGTGACCTTTTAAACAAAGAATTCTTTCGTTTGAAACAGTTGGTCCTAGATGGTGAGCATATATTGGAGGGGAAACTTGATGGGGACAGTTAAAAACATTATAAATAGAGATATAAGTGAATATGGAAAACGTAAAAGGATAAAGATTGTATCAGCAATTGACAAAAAATATCTTGAAAAAACGTATAAAGATATGGCAATGAAAGGGTGGATGGTCGAGAATATTAAAGGAATTCGAGATACGTATCGACCGATTGAGCCTTGTGAGCTAGATTTTTCTGTAACCTGTTTTCAACCGGTGACACCTCTGGATTATCCGGACTATGACAAAGAAGAGACTTATCAAGAATTTTGCGAAGATAGTGGTTGGACGTTAGCCGCAAAAAATGAACGGCATTTTATATATTATAAAATGCCTGAGAGTAAAGCGCTGCCTATTTACACAGAACCAATGGAAGAATATAGATCAATATGGAATGCCATGAAAAAAGGGGAACTAGTCACTTTTCCTTTGCTTATACTTTTATTGGTATTTCAACTATGGATGGGATTAAAAAATTTGCGATTTGATGATTTTTATAGGACAGGAGGTTTGTTTTCGGTTACATATCCGAGTCTCATTTTAATAGTCTGTGTCGGTTACATGATTCCCTTGATTTTATGGCTAATTAAAAATAGATCAAGAGCAAAAGAAAACAAACCGCTGATTTTTGATTCTTATAAAAAAGTTCGAATTAGAAATGGCATATATAATAGTGGACTTGTATTGGTTTTTATGTATTTAATATATAGCCTTTTTAGCATGTTTACATCGTATTTTAACTTAACATTGTTATTCGTAATCTTGATAAATTTGGTTGTTCCGATTGGGTTTGGAATATTGCTTCGGATTAAAATAAAAAAGATAAAGAGTAGGCGTTCAACGAACATTATTCTATTGATAGTCGGTTTTTTCGTGGCGTGGGCATTGACGGTTAGTGCTACATTTACTTTAGTGAGTCATATGGATTATGAAAGAAGAGTTTGCGAGATTCCATCTGGAATACCAATACTAAGGCACGAAGATTTCGGTTCTGATCTCGTATTTCAGCCTGAATATATAGAAAACTACCAGACGATAATGGTGCCACTTAGTTTTGAATACAGTAGTTATCACAAAAGTGATGAGGACAATTTTAATGATATTGAAGTGACTTATGTGCAAGCAAGGACGGAGTGGATAGCTCAAATAATAGCAAATAAAGCCATTCATGATGAAATGCAAAGAATGGAAGACAACATGATGTTTGATGAACAACAAAGGAATTATGTGTACAGTTTAGCATTTAAAGTGGATGGAATGGACATGGCCTACAATCTTTCAAGGTTTAATACGCAAGTGATGCTTGTTAAAGAAAATACCCTCTATTTTGTTAAACTAAGTGAGCCGATTGACCGCGAAGTCCTAGAAAAAATTGTTCGCATCTTGTTTGAGAATACCGAAAAAAATATTTGAAATAGTGTAACATATAAGGTGCTCAGCTGTTATATAGTATAGAAGCTATTATTTAAAACAAGGAGGAGTATGGTGAGATTAAAAAAATGGAGTAAAATGTCTTTAAAAATGAAATGGGTTACACTTATTCGATTATTTACGAGCGTATTTGTAATTATAAATGTTCTGTTAGGTTTATTTAATATAATAAATATACAAATTACTAATAATATCAACATGCCATTACTAGGAATTATTTTCATCATGAACGGAATAGATAGTATGAAGGATAATAGAACAATAGCAATATTTAGCTTTGCAGTAGCTATATTTAGTTTTGCTGTAGGTATATTTATCTACACAGTACGGTTTAATGGATAGTTTAGGTTTGGGTTAACTCATTATTTTGGAGGGGAAAAATGGATAAAAAGAAATATATATTATTTATATGGTTGGTTGAATGTATTCAAATTATTATCATCATTCGATTTTTATTTGTATATAAGGGAGTATATCAGGTCGGAGCCGGAGTGGTTTTATCATTGTTCATATGTTTTGTTGCATACAAATTATATACCTATAAAAAGGTTGAAAAATTCAAAATAAGAATGACCGGATTGTTGATACTTACTATTTTGATTCCAATTATTTTGATTGGGTGTAGACCGGAATACACCTATGAAGAAGGTTTTGAGTTGATTAATTCTCAATTTCCATACATGAGTGGCGCTGAATATCAAAAGTACGATAATGGGAAGAATACAATCCCGGTCTCTGGCGAGGAAACATCATTTCTTATTGCAAATAGAGCATATTACTATAGATTCATCCTTAATGATGAATTCAAGTACTTTATAGTGGATCCAATTCGTGGTATCGTATCTGAAACGGAAGAATATTGGCAGTAATCAAATTTTCTTTGCGTATTTCGAAAAATGTGTTGAAGAAGAATAAATTTTAATAACAAGGTTGATTTTTCTGCTATCTTGCGTTACAATGTAGCTATTCTACTTTGCAATACATGATAGGTGGTGAGACAATGATTCCATCCCAAATGCTGAAAGGGACGCTTGAGGGTTGTATTTTAAAAGTTATAAGTCAGAAAGAAACGTATGGATATGAAATTTCTGAAAAATTGCGGGAATATGGATTTTCGAATATTTCAGAAGGGACAATCTATCCTCTTTTGCTGCGACTAGAGAAGAATGGACTGATTATTGCACAATACAGGGAATCGCCGGTGGGACCAAAACGGAAATACTTTTCCCTTGCCCAAGCTGGAAATGAAGAAATGGACCGCTTTTATTCCAGTTGGATTGAGCTAAAAAATGCGATAAATAAGTTATTCTAAAACGGAGGAAAAAGAAATGAACAATAAACCAAAGAAGCATTCACCGATATGATTTGCTACCTGCGAGGAGCCAATATCTCAGAATATAATCAGGAGCTTGTACGTCAGGATTTAACAGAGATGGTACTTTCGGCCCAGCGGCGGGGAGAAAGTATTCATGCTGTCATTGGAGAGGATTTTCAAGTTTTTTGTGATAATGTAATTGCCAGTCTACCTCAGAAAAGTCAGAGACAAAGGATTGTTGATTTTTTTGATATGATCTGCTTAAGTCTTTCGATTCTTGGTGCTATTTATATTGTGTTTGCCGATGAAACCATTGCTTTGATTCGTAATGCTTTCATCAGAAATCCATTGAATTTCTCTATTTCTGTTTCCCTCGGAAAAGTTATTTTCGTTGGCATAATTATTATTGTGGCTTTTGTTATGGTAGAGGGTATTATGAAAAAATCATTTCAAGTTGGAAAAAAGGAAAAGCAAGGTCACTTGAAAGTGTTTTTGATGTTTGCAGGACTAACAGCACTATACCTATTGATTGCATGGCTTGGACAGACAACGCTTTTTACCGTTAACATTTTTATTGCCTGCGCTGTTGTACTGGCACTCTATATCGCGCACAAGGTGTTAGAGAGAGTTTGAGCAGCTAACTGTTTTTAAATATTTTTATTGGGATAAACAAATTATGGGGAGATAAAGATGGCTAAAAAAAGAATTGCAATAACGTTAGTTACCACAGTACTTTGTTTTTTTCTTATAGTTATAGTAATATTAGTAATAAATCAAAACAATGAAATTAAACATTTGAAGAGTGAGATTGATGACTTAGTAAAATCAGGATATAAAGTTGGTGACAACGCAATAGAGGTATTAGATTATTATAGAAATAAATACGAAGAATTCATTCCGGAACCTGTAGAAGCATGGGGAGAATTTGAGTTTAAATTATCAGATACTGAAATTATTTCTTTTAGAATTGATTCGACACTAAATGAAGATTCAGTTATTTCAAGTATTTGGTTGCATTAATTTGCTACATTAAAATGCCAAGAAATATATGTAATAGCAGTAAAAAAGTAAAGGAGTGAGGTTTCTTTGAATCTAGCAACGTGGATTGCTATATATATGCCATTATTTATTATATTTTTTATTGTTGTACCAGAACAACGTAATATGCAAAGATTCATAATGAAAAAAAGAAAGAAGAGAAAGGGGTTAAACGATATGACGAATGAACTCATCAAAAAATATGTAGGAAAAAATTGTTTAATATCTACAGGATCATTTGGTTCAAATGTGCAAGGTGAAATAGTCGCTGTAAATGAAAACTGGATTGAAATTAAAACAAAAAAAAACGATGAACTCGTAAACATTGAATTTGTACAAAGTATTAAAATAATTTCATAAAAAGACCATTTGATTAATGGTCTTTAAGACTTTTGGTTATTAGATCAAGTGAGAGATGTAACAATCGATCTTGGTCGACTTCGGGATGTCGCTGGATGGCTTTAAAATTATCATAGTATTGATGGTAAAAACCGGTTAAATAATAAAATAAACTATAAGATGTTTCTGCAATAGGAGCATCTTTTTTTATGCTTTTGTCCTCAATCCCTCTGCGAAGTGCCTTCTTGAAGAATTCAATGAGGCGCTCCCAAAGGTCATACCATCCACTCTCTTCAAGGAGAGGTTCATTTGCGGATTTGATATGATGAATAGACCCCATTATTTGAAATAAGCGGGGATGTTCCATATAAAAATCGTGAAAGGTATGACAAAGATTAACAAGTTCACAAAATCCATTTTCACTTGATCCGGACGCAACCTTAAAAGCATCTTCTAAATGCTCATAACCTCTTACAGCAACATAATAATAAATAATATTTTTAGTGGGAAAATATTTATAGATGGTGGTCTTTGTAAATACAGCTTCTTTTGCTATATCTGCTATAGAAGTTTTTTCATAGCCCTTCTCGACAAAGACTTTTTCAGCAGCTTCTAAAATGGATTGTTGACGTGAAATTCGGTCCAATTCGGAACGGGTTAACTGACGCATGGTACCATCCTCCTGTTTGACAAGTTTGCGTAATTTCGTTATACTAATATCAGGAGATTGACTCAGAGTACACTATATACTCGTTAAGTTATCTTTATAAACTCAATGTTAAGTTTATTATAGGTTAGGTCCATTTTTTTGTCAAGATTAGCTAATAATAAGCGATTATAATTTAGGAGGTTACTATGTCAGATTTTCATGAACCAGTAGAATATCTAGAAACGAAAACAAAAGATTTAACTCGGGCGCTTCACAGTTTAAAAGAAGAGATTGAAGCTGTTGATTGGTATAACCAACGTGTCGATGCAGCAGATGATCCTGAATTGAAAAAGATTATGGCGCATAATAGAGATGAAGAGATTGAGCATGCTGTTATGACAATTGAATGGTTGCGCCGGAACATGGATGGATGGGATGATGAGTTAAGAACCTATCTATTCAAATCCAAGCCGATTCTTGAATTAGAAGAAGGCGAAGAAGAGGATAACGATGACGATAAGGATTTAAACATTGGAAATTTAAAATAAGAACTATTCATTGTTACACATGTTGTAAGGGAATCTATAAGGAGGAATTTGTATGAATTTATTGAAAAGAAATTTGGCACCGTTAACGGAAGAAGCTTGGGAAGAAATCGATGATCGAGCAGCAGAAGTTTTAAAAGCATGTTTATCAGCTCGTCGTGTTGTGCATGTTAATGGACCGATGGGTCTAGACTACACTGCTGTACCTGAAGGCCGGTTGGTTGATATCAGTGGCAATGACGGCGATGTACAAAGCGGTATATACAAGATACAGCCTTTAACTGAAGCAAGGATTTCTTTTTCTTTGGATTTGAAAGAATTAGATAATCTTCAACGTGGTGCAAAGGATATTGATTTTGAACCTTTAGAAGAAGCTACACGGCAGATGGCTCTTTTTGAAGATCATGCTGTGTATAATGGTTTGGAAAATGGACCAATCAAAGGGATTATTAATTCAGCAAATAGTGAAACACTTCCTTTTGGAAATGAAGGAAAGAGTATTATGGATGCTGTTTTTGAAGGCCGTATCCGCTTGCAAAACGCTTTTGCTTCAAAACCTTATACATTGGTCGTTGGTGAAAAGGCATTACAATTAATTGATACAGAATTGGGAGCGTATCCCCTTCAGAAACGTATAGAAGATTTATTAGGTACATCTATCGTATATAGTCCGACACTTGAAGGTGCTATTATGGTTCCTTATAATAATGAAGATTTAGAAATGACGATTGGTCAAGATTTAGCGATTGGCTATGTTAGCCATAATAACAAAACTGTGGATCTTTTTGTGACAGAGTCATTTACGTTTAGAGCATTAGATCCGAATATTATTGTGAATTATACGCTTTAGATAATTGCAGATTTTTGATATTTTAAATAGAGGGAGGCTTGAAAAAGCCTCTCTATTCTATTGCAATTTTTTTCAAATAGTCATCTGGTACTAGAACTATTTAAAAAAGCCTCTTGATTTTTTGTCGTTTCGTGATATAATAAAAAAGAAGCGAAACGTTTAGCTCGGAGGTAGAGGATGTCAACAATTAAAGATGTAGCTAAATACAGTGGTTTATCCATTGCAACCATTTCAAAATACTTGAATGGTGGTAATGTGTTGGAAGAAAACAGAGTGAGTATTCAAAAAGCGATTGATCAGTTAGGCTATAAGCGGAATAATATGGCCCGTGGATTAAAGACTAACAAGACGATGACCGTCGGTGTGTTGATTCCTACCCTAGATAATATTTTCTTTACGAAGATTATTTCACATATTGAAGATATTATTCAGAGTAAAGGGTATGGTATGATTGTGTGTGATTTTAAATCGGATCCCGGTCTTGAACGGTCCAAGCTAGAGTTTTTAATTGATAAACATGTGGATGGAATTATCATGGTCAGCTATGGCGGAGAAACATCATATATAAAAGAGCTTATAGATAAGAAAATTCCGGTGGTCCTTTTGGATCGAATGATTAAAGGTGTTGAATGTGATTGTGTCTTAGCAGACAATTTAAATGCTTCATATCAAGCAGTTGAGGAGCTCATTCGGCGAAAACACAAACGGATCGGCATTGTGATTGGTCCGGAGCATGCATATACTGCAGAAGAACGAAGAAAAGGATACATTCGTGTCCATCAAGATTATCAGTTGCCTATTGACGAAGAATTGATTGTTACTGGTGATTATACCGTTGAAACAGGATATAAGGCCTTTGAAGATTTGTGGCAATTAAAAGAACGTCCAAGTGCCATATTTGTAACGAATTATGAAATGACAATCGGTGTTATTATGGCAATTAATGATTATGGTGTCAATATTACGGAAGACCTTTCGCTTATAGGGTTTGATAACATTCAGATGTCAAAAGTCGTTAAACCGGCTCTTTCAATAGTGGAGCAACCCATGATGGAAATAGGAAAAACTGCGGCTCAAGTATTGCTTAAACGCTTAGCCGAGGATTATACGGATTTTCCGGAAATTCATCGTTTAAAGACCAATATTTTGATTAAAGCTTCAGTAGCTCAGTGCTGTATGGAGAATGATTGAATATGTAACCAAGAGTATAAAAGTGATGTATGCTTTTATATTCATTTTTTTCAGAAAGAGCGAAACGTTTAGCTCTTGAAGAAATATAAAAAACAAAACGATATAGTAAGGAGAAGATTATGAGTAAGAATCTGAGACAAGCATTTAAGATTAATCCAAATGGAATCAAACCGGAAACAGTACCTTGCAAAACATTACGAACAGGCGATAAAATTCCTGCAGTAGGTCTAGGAACTTTCGGTTCGGACCGGTTTTCAAAAGAAGAGGTTGCAGATGCTGTTTTAGGTGCAATCGCAAACGGTTACAGACATATTGACTGTGCATCCGTTTATATGAATGAACCTGAAATCGGAGAAGTTTTGAAGATTGCAATGGAGGGTGGCGTCAAACGTGAAGAACTTTGGATTACGTCAAAAGTTTGGAATGATATGCATGCTCAAGGGAATGTCTTATTGTCCTGTGCTCAATCTTTAAAAGATTTAAAACTAGACTACCTAGATTTATTCTTGATGCATTGGCCTTTTCCTAATTATCATGCACCAGGTTGTGATGGGGATTCAAGAAATCCGGATTCAAGACCCTTTAGTGTAGACGAGTTTATGGCAACATGGCAACAAATGGAACGATTAGTGGATATGGGCTTAGTTAAAAATATAGGAACCTCAAATATGACCATAGCAAAGTTTAATGAAGTGTATGACCTGATGCGAATAAAGCCAAGTATTAATGAAATGGAATTGCATCCCCACTTTCAACAACAAGACCTATATGATTGGTGTATTGAGCATGGTATTCAACCGATTGGTTTTTGCCCGATTGGTTCGCCAACACGGCCGGACAGAGATAAAACAGAAAATGACACAGTAGATATTGAAGATCCTGTCATCCTTGCAGCGTCAAAACGATTAGGTGTACATCCGGCTGTTGTTTGTGTGAAGTGGGCGGTGCAACGTGGTCAAGTTCCAATTCCATTTTCAGTTCGAGAGAATGAATATATGAGTAACCTACAATCCGCAATCGATAATCCATTGACAGATGAAGAGATGGAAGCCATTGCTAAAATTGACAAGAAGTGTCGTTTGATTAAAGGGCAAGTCTTTTTATGGGAAGATGCGGATTCATGGGAAGATCTATGGGATTTAGATGGGAAAATACTAGGTTACAATAAATAATGGGACTTGCTGACGAGCAAAATAAAGGAGGAACGACATGAAAGCAGCTGTTCTAACAGAGCCGCAACATCTTCAAGTGATGGACATTGAGTTGCCGGATCTCAAGAAAGATGAAGTATTGATTCAAGTAAAAGCATCCGGTGTCTGCGGCTCTGATTTACCGAGAGTATTAGGCAATGCATCCCATTACTATCCAAATGTATTTGGACATGAGTTTTCAGGGATTGTGACAAAGGTTCAGGAAAACAACAAGGGGATTAAAGTCGGTGATAAAGTTGCGATTGCACCCTTGAAACCTTGTCATCAATGTGAAGATTGTCTCAGTGGAAATCACGCATTATGCAAACATTATAGTTTTATCGGGTCAAGAGAATATGGTGCTTGGGCGGAATATGTTAAGGCGCCTCTCACGAATATTGTAAAATTACCGGATGCGACAGATATGATTCATGGGGCGTTTTTAGAACCCTTAACGGTAGCATTACACGGACTTTTTCTTATGGACTTTAAACCCATGTCTACGGTTGCAATTACCGGAATGGGAACCATTGGATTATTAACGCTTCAATGTGCAAAACTTATGGGAGCAAAAGAAATTACAGTATTTGATATTGATGATGAAAAGCTAGCAATAGCTAAAGAGTTAGGCGCAGATCACGTAGTGAATACTATGAAGCCCGATTTTAGAGAGACTATTATGGAAATTACTAACGGAAAAGGGTTTGAAATGGTTCTTGAAACAGCAGGGGTACCAATAACAGAGATGTTATGTTTGGAAATCGCTGCAAATAAAGGAAGTGTCATGTATATCGGAACGCCTCATAAAGCTTTTACGATTGAACCCAAGCAATTTGAATACATGAATCGTAAGGAACTCATGGTTAGAGGTTCGTGGATGTCTTATTCGGCACCCTTTCCGGGACGGGAATGGACTTTAGGTGCTCAATATCTAGGTGAAGGACGTATTCGTGTTGAACCGTTAATTGGCAAAACGATCAAGATTGAAGATTTGCCGGATGCATTTAAGGAGATTGAACAGGGTAAGATTTCCGGCAAGGTTATGGTCACATTTTAGCAATGACAAGGAGGAAATACTATGGCACTCGTAAGTTCATATGAACTCATACATAAAGCATGGGAACAAAAGAAGGCGATACCTGCATTTAACATTCACAACTTAGAAACGATTCAAGCCGTCATCGAAGGAGCGGACGAACTTAAATCTCCGGTGATTATCCAAACAACGCCGGGTACATTAAAGCATGCCGGAATTGAATATGTTGCGGCAATTGTCAAAGCGGCAGCCTTAAAGTACGATATTCCGATTGCCCTTCATATGGACCATTGTCCATCTTTTGATACGATAGTAAACTGTCTGCGTGTCGGTTACACGTCGGTTATGATTGATGGCGCCAATTGCGATTACGCAGAGAATGTTGAACTGGTTCGAAGTGTTGTGAAAATGGCTCATTCAGTCAATGTTCAAGTCGAAGGTGAGATAGGAAAAATCGGTGGTGTTGAAGATGATATGTTTGTTAATGAAGCGGATGCATCCTTTACAATACCGGAAGAAGCAAAACAGTTCGTAGAAGATACAGGAATTGATACCTTAGCGGTAGCTATAGGTACTGCTCACGGTATGTATAAAGGAGAACCAAAGCTTGACTTTGAGAGAATTGAAAAAATTCAATCCATGATCAATGTTCCTTTAGTGCTTCATGGGGCTTCTGGTGTTCCGGATGAAAGCGTAAAAAGAGCAATAGCCCTAGGAATGGCAAAAATCAATATAGCAACAGAGTTAAAAAATCCAATGGCAGCAACTATAAAAGAGGTGCTGGCGAATCCGGATGAAAATGATCCAAGAAACTACATGGGTGCTGCCCGTGAAGCTGTTAAAAAAGTGGTCAAAGATAAGATTCGACTATGCCAAACGGAAGGTTTTGCCTATGAATTTGGTGTGGTGAAAAAATGATTTTATCAATTACGATGAATCCTGCAATAGATAAAATTTACTTTGTCGACGATTATCGGATTAATGAAGTGCATCGTCCGATTAAAGTTATTGATTCTGCAGGAGGCAAAGGATTAAATGTTGCTCGAGTTGCAAATATTATGGGCGAGAAGGTTGCGACAACAGGGTTTGTTGGCGGTGGAAATGGAAAGTTTATTGAAGATGAAGTGGAAAAGCTTGGTATTTGCAATCGTTTTGTTCATATCTCTTCGAATTCCCGTATTTGTATTAATGTGACAGATACAGCCCATAAGACGTGCACGGAAGTTTTGGAGCCCGGACCGATTATTCATCCGGAGGAAGAAGCGCGTTTTCTTGAAGCATTTAGTGAAATGATTGCAGATGTGGATGTGATAACAATCAGTGGTAGTTTACCGCAAGGTCTTGCTGATGATTTTTATGGGCGATTAATTGAAAAAGCAAATAGGCAACAAAAAAAAGTCGTTTTGGATTCGAGTAAAGAAGCTTTGCGATGTGGAATTTATGCAAAGCCTTTTGCCATCAAACCAAACAAAGACGAAATTCAAAGTTTTTACGACGGATCCTTAGATTCAATAGAAGGATTGACAAAAGCGCTTCGGTTTTTTCTTGACCTTGGTGTCACCATGCCGATGATTAGTTTGGGGAGCCAAGGATCTGTGATAGCTTTTGAGAGTCAAGTTTTTCGAGTACAAATACCTTCAATCGATGTGGTAAATACTGTTGGATCTGGAGATGCTTTTGTTGCTGGTTGTGCCGTTGGATTATCCAGAGGCTACCAAGTTGAGGATATACTTCGTCTTGCCACAGCGTGTGGAAGTGTGAACGCAATGCATCAACAGACGGGATTTGTTATGGCTGATGAAGTTAATGAGTTTGTAGACCGCGTAGAAGTTGTTAAAATTGGTAACCTTTGATTGAAAGTCTTAATTAAAATTCTGAAGGATAATAAGGAGAAAAAAACATGTTAAAAAATATACCCAGTATTTTGTCACCAGACTTGTTAAAGATATTAATGGAAATGGGCCATAGTGATGAGATTGTCATTTCAGATGGCAATTTTCCCGCTGCAAGTATGGCAAAACGTTTGGTGCGTCTTGACGGTCACGGAGTTCCTGAGATCCTAGAGGCAGTGCTTGAATTGATGCCTTTAGACACCTATGTAGAAGCGCCGGTTGCTCTTATGGAGGTTGTTAAGGGTGATAGCTATGTACCTGAAATTTGGGAGGCCTACAAGGCCATTATCATTGATAAAGAAGGCGATAAGCAAATCGAGAACGTGGAGCGTTTTGCATTTTATGAACGTGCTAAAGAAGCTTATGCAGTTATTGCTACGGGTGAGACGGCCTTGTATGCCAACATAATATTGAAAAAAGGTGTTGTTGTTGAATGAGAAAATTATTATTGGCAATTGACCAAGGAACATCCGGTGCAAAGATAACAATTTTTGACACGGATGGACGAGTAATTGCTGAAAACAAGAAGTGTTATGATACGTTTTATCCGGCAGAAGGCTATGTGGAGCAAGATTGTGAACAGTGGTGGCAAGTGATTGCCCAAGGAATCAAAGAAATTTTTCAGGAACATAGTGTTCAACCCAAAGAAATCAAAGGAATTGGTATTGATGGAACGTCATGGGCGATGATTCCCGTGGATCAAGAAGGAAATGTATTACATAAGACATTAATTTGGCTAGATCGGCGTGCGACGGACGAAGCAATGTGGATGAAAGAAGTGATTCCGGAAGAGACATTAATTGAAGTCAGTGGCAATCCTGTTGATGCTAGTTATATTACGCCTAAGATTTTATGGTTTAAAAAGCACAATCCGGATTTATATCAAGAGACTTTCAAATTTTTGCAAAGCAATGGATTCTTGGTATATCGATTAACCGGTGAATGTTCTCAAGATTTGTCCCAGGGATATGGATTTCACTTTTTTGATATGAAAAGTGGGACCTATAATCTTGAGATTATAGAAGCGCTAGGTTTAGATCCGGATAAGTTTGCTCAACCAAGTGCCTGTCATACAATTGTAGGTCGGGTTACAACGGAGGCAGCTTTATTAACCAGGTTAGAAGTGGGGACACCAGTGGTTGCCGGTGGTCTAGATGCAGCCTGTTGTACTTTGGGAGCCGGTGTAATTGATGTGGGGCAAACCCAAGAGCAAGGCGGTCAGGCTGGTGGTATGAGTATTGTTTTGGACAAACCCAAAAACCATCCCCGTTTGATTTTGGGATATCATGTGGTCCCTGATTTGTGGTTACTTCAAGGAGGGACGACCGGAGGCGGTGGTACCATTAATTGGTTTCATCGAGAATTCGGAAACGTCAGCGAATCTTTTGCAACTATGAGCCAGATGGCGGAAGAGGTTCAACCGGGCAGTGACGGGGTTGTTTTCTTACCCTATATGAAAGGAGAACGTTCGCCTTTATGGAATGCTAACGCAAAAGGCGTCTATTATGGGCTAGGTTTCGATAAAAGCAAAGGCCATTTTATACGAAGCACCATGGAAGGGGTCGCCTATTCATTGCGGCATAATTTAGATGTAGCGAAAGAAGTTGGTGTTCAAGTTAATCATCTCTATAGTGTTGGTGGCAGTGCAAACAGCAAGGTGTGGACTCAGATGAAGGCAGATATCACAGGGTGTCATATTGATGTTCCTTATGCGGATTATGCCACGGGTTTAGGCGCAGCAATTTTAGCAGGCGTTGGTGTAGGCTTATATATGGATTTTAATGAAGCTGTCAAAAAAACGGTTCATATTCAAACAAGCTATCAACCCAACGATGAAGTGAGTCCTCTATATAATAAAGGTTATGCCTTATATCGTCAGTTAAGTGACTGCTTTATGGAGAATTTTTGGACATAGGTGACGGTTGCCCGATATGTCTTGCTTTCCTCGTCTTTGACGGAGATTGACCAAAATGCTTTTTGTAGACACGTGAAAAGTAATTTGGATTACAAAATCCCGTTAATTCAGGTAGTTGAGTAATCGGCAAGTCGGAGTGTAAAAGAAGCTTTTCGGCTTGTTCTAGTCGAAATAAAGTCAAATATTCAACAAACGTTTTGCCGGTATGTGCTTTGAATAGCCGCGAATAATGCTGTTCGCTAAGATTCATCATCTGACTCATATCGGCAATGGTTATTTTTTCTGCAAAGTGAATCGTCAAATATTCAATGGATGATTTAATGGTATTGGTTTGATTGTTCGATTCCTGGTTTGTGCTAGAAATCAATTGAGGGAAATAGCGGTTAAGCACAGTAAAGAAACGGCAGACTTCTAGCTTAATCAGCCCTTGATAATACTCGAATTTTTTACTGTCTTCACGAAGAATTGATTCCATAATGCCAAGGATTTCGGGATAAAAAGGATCATTAGATGAAAAGTAAAAAGGAATAGGAAAAGCATTATATTGATAGCTTTCTAGAATTTGAGCGAAATGGATGTCCTCACTCATCTGAGTTAGAAGCTCATCGCCGATAACGATTGCGGTATAAATACTATGACTTCTTGGAATGATGCTGTGTAGGCTATTTCCGGGTATGAATTGAATATCACCTTCGTGGCAAGGATATTGAGTACCGTTGATATAGACATCGACGGTACCTTTTTTTGCATATATAAATTCAATATGAGTATGCCAATGGGGTAAGGTGGTGAGATTTGGAATTGTATAGGTGCCAAATGGAAAATTTGGATGAGTGAACTGAATATGTTCATAAGTATTTGGTTGATTAAAGTCAATCATTATTTTTACCTCATGTTCAGATAAGACATATTATTGTGTGGAAAATATATATTTTCCACTATAATGCAATGTTAAAATGATAGTATCATATACATTGAAGAAGGTCAAGATTTATGGAGGGTTCTTATGCTAGAAGCTGTAAAGCCGAAAGTTACAAAGGTTATCGATGTCACACCTCAGGAAAATGCACTAATACTTAATACAGAAAATGGAAAAATCATGGTTGAGATATGCCAACCATCAATTGTTCGAATTGTATATACGCTTGAAAAGGATATAGCATTTGAACGCGGACCGGCAATGGTTTTAAAAGAGCCGTATATTCAGGATGATTGGTCCTACGAAATGCATGAAAAAACAATAGAGATTATAACAGAAGAATTAAAAATTAGAATTGATAAAGAAACGGGATCTATTGCCTATTTTGACAGATATGGCCAGCTACTATTGCAGGAGAGTGAACACACTTCAAAAGAACTCATTCCTTATGAAGCATATAAGACGATTTTTGATGAAGAAAGTAATGTTAAACGTATTAAGACACCGGATGGAGTTAAGGAAGTTCTTAGCGAAGGAAAAAAAGAATTTGATAAAACACTTTATCACAGCAGAGTAAGTTTTGTGTGGCAAAAGGATGAAGCTCTTTATGGGATGGGACAGCACGAAGAAGGCTATTTGAACTTGCGTGGGCAGAGAATATACTTGCATCAATCAAATCTAAAAATAGCGATTCCTATGCTTGTGTCGACTCAAAGATATGGTTTGTTATTTGATTGTTATTCACCATTAATTTTTAATGATAATGGATTTGGTTCCTATGTTTATGCAGAAGCTCAAAAACAATTGGATTATTATTTTATCCATGGGGAATGCTTTGATGACGTGATTAGTGGCTATCGGTATTTGACAGGTAGAGCGTCAATGCTTCCTCGGTGGAGCTATGGTTTTATTCAGTCATTGGAGCGGTATGAGACAGGAAAAGAATTAATTGAGACGGTAAAGGAATATCGAAAAAGAAAAGTGCCTCTGGATTGTATTGTATTAGATTGGTTATCTTGGGAAGGTGAGCTTTGGGGGCAGAAAACATTTGATAAAGATCGCTTTTTTGATCCGACGTCTATGATTCGCCAGCTTCATGAACTAGATGTTCATTTTATGATTTCTATATGGCCCAATATGACAAGAACTTCGGACAATTATAAAGAAATGGAAAGAAAAAAATGTACACTACCCCAATCAGAGATTTATGATGCATATCGTCAGGAGGGGAGAGCGCTATACTGGAAACAGGCGAATGAAGGCTTGTTTGTACATGGTGTCGATGCATGGTGGTGTGACTCCAGTGAACCGTTTACACCGGAATGGAATCAAGAGATTCGGCCGGAACCGGATCAAAATTATCAGACTTTTCATGAAATCGCAAGTCAATATGTTGACCAAGAATTCACTAATGCATATGCGCTATTTCATGCACAAGGTATTTATGAAGAACAAAGAAAGGTGACAACACAAAAGCGCGTTGTGAATCTGACACGTAGTGGATATCACGGTCAGCAAAAATATGGGGTGATACTGTGGTCAGGTGATATTAGTGCCCAATGGTCTACTCTTAAAAATCAAATTCCGGCAGGTCTGAATTTATGTGCGAGTGGTTTGCCTTATTGGACCTTGGATATTGGTGCTTTTTTTGTCAAACAAGGGCAACCATGGTTTTGGAATGGAGATTTTGAAGAGGGGAAACAAGACTTAGGATATCGGGAACTTTATACACGGTGGTATCAGTTAGGCGCATTTTTGCCGATATTTAGGTCTCATGGGACAGATACACGTCGTGAAATCTGGAATTTTGGTAATGAAGGTGAGATGTTTTATGATGCCATTAAGAAATTTACTCACCTTCGTTATGGGTTGATGCCGTATATTTATTCCATAGCAGCCGGTGTACATTTCCGACATGAGACAATGATGCGAATGCTCACCTTTGATTTTAATAAAGATTCCAAGGTATATAATATTAAGGATCAATTTATGTTTGGAAAGCAGATGATGATTTGTCCTGTTTGTGAGCCAATGTATTATAAGGCGGGTTCTAAGGCTTTAGAAGATGTTTCAAAAAAGCGATATGTATATTTACCAAAAGAGGTGGGATGGTATGATTTTTGGACCGGACAATACGACGTCGGCGGACAGGAACTTTTGGCAGAGGCCCCAATCGATAAAATTCCGATATTTATCCGTAGCGGCAGTATAATCCCATTAGCACAAGAAGTTCAATCAACCAATGCCTTAGATGACAGTGTGTACGATATTCGAGTATATACCGGAGCTGATGGTAAGTTTACCCTATACTTGGATGAAGGTGATAATTATAACTATGAAAAGGGTGAATGTGCTTTCATAGAGATGTATTGGGATGACGCAGAGAAAAAATTAACGCTTGACGCATGTAAAGGGACCTATCAAGGAATTCCAAATAAACTTCAGTTTAATATTGAATATATTGGCTATAAGTTAGTTCCGAAAACCGTTAACTATGATTATAAAAAGATGGTGATTCATGATGTGTAAGAACGAATCAGATAAATATATTCTTCGGTTTGAAAAACCGGCAGATCATTGGGGAGAATCCCTACTACTGGGAGACGGAACTTTAGGAGCCGCAGTTTTTGGAGGGATTGAAAAAGAACGCATTCAACTGTCCCATAACACGTTTTTTTCAGGTCAAAAACAGCACCTTAAACGTGAGAATGCCCCACAGGCATTTAAACAGATGCGTCAAGAAATGGTGAATAAAAATTATCATAAGGCAGCTGATGTAGCCGATGATTTTATCGGGATTCGAGGAAATTACGGAAGTAACTTACCGGTAGGAGAAATTAACATAGAATTTGGGAAGAAGCGTGATGTGTCAGTTGAACGCTATGAACGAAGCCTCAATATTTGTCAAGGTGTTGCTTCCATTATTACACGAACATCTGAAATGAACATTGATAGGGAGGTTTTTATTAATAACAGTGACCATGGCTTATATTATAGGATAAAAGCTTCTAATCCTACGAGTTGTAGAATATCATTTGAGAACAATGCACTTAAAAAAATGATATTCGTCAAAGAACAGCAATATTACTTTACTTTAAAGGCCCTTGAAAAAATCCATAGCGATGGGAAAAATGGCGTTTCCTTAATGGGAGCCATCCATGTTATTGAATGTGACGGAAGTGTTATATATACAGATCAAGGCATCAACGTCAACGAATTTACCCGTTGTATCATTCGACTCGTATCGGATACGGATTTTGATGTTGATGCGCCGGACTTCATCTCAGAAGTTGACCGACATAAGTTAGCACAAGTCCCTTATGAATTGGATTATGATTGGATTGTTCGTGAGCATAAAGCGGATATTGAACAGTATATGAAACGTATTGACTTATCTTTTGGAGGTGATGATGATTTAAGTGAATTCATGCTTCAATACGGACGTTATTTACTTCTTTGCTCATCAAGAGAAGATTCATTGCTTCCTGCGCATTTGCAAGGAATATGGAATGATAATGTGGCTTGTCAAATCGGATGGACCTGTGATATGCATTTAGATATTAATACCCAGATGAATTATTGGTTAAGTGAAGCTGGCAACCTGCGTGAGAGTCATAAACCGCTACTTCGATGGATGAAGGATATTGTCTTGCCATCGGGGAGAAAAACTGCCCATGATTATTATGGATTGCCTGGGTGGTCGGCTGATTTAGTTTCAAATGCTTGGGGATATACTCACCCGTATTGGTCCAAAACAATATCGCCTTGTCCGACTAGTGGAATTTGGATGGCTTCGGACTTTGTGGAGCATTATAGATATTATCCGGATCTGAAGTTTCTTGGCGAGGAAGCCCTTCCGGTTATTGAAGAGGCAGTGTCCTTTTTTGTGAATTATGTTTTTAAAAGAGAGGGTAGATATTCGGTCGGGCCTTCTATTTCACCGGAAAATAGCTATATAATTGATGGAAAGAGGTATTACTTTCTACTTGATTCAATCTATGAAAGGCTTATGATCTGTGAACTGTTCAATCAATATCTGTATTTGTGTGAGGAAATTCAGATGCAAGGAAAATATAGCGAAAAGGTGGAAGAAATCTTATCTGATTTTGAGGTGTACAGCATAACAGAAGACGGCCGTATACGAGAATTTAACGACGAGGTAGATGAATATGATTCGCAGCACAGGCATACTAGTCATCTTCTCGGTCTGTATCCCTATCGACAGATAACGCCGGAAGAGACCCCAGAACTTGCTATAGCAGCATATAAAAGCATTCAAAAACGTTTAAATCCTTATGAGCAGTGGGAGGATACAGGCTGGGCAAGGTCTATGCTTATGCTATATATGGCCCGCTTAAAAAAAGGTGATGAAGCCTATTGGCACATTAAAGAGATGTATCAGAACCTATTGAATCCAAATCGATTAGTGATACATCCACCGACGCGTGGTGCAGATGCGTATACAAACGTCTATGAACTTGATGGAAATACAGGATTAGCTATGTGTATTCTTGAAATGCTTGTTCAAAGCCATGATCATCGGATTGAAGTGCTGCCTGCCCTGCCGAAAATATGGAAAGAAGGATACATTAATGGTATAAAAACGGATGGAGGCGTTACGATTGGTTTGAAGTGGAAGGAAAGCAAATTAGAGTATGTAAGATTGATGCCAAGTGAAAATGTAGAGACAAACTGTCACATAGAGTGTGTTTATCAAGGTGAGGTCAAGTCAGTGCAACTGGTCAAAGGAATAGAAACCGTCATAGAATATAATTAGGAGGTATTGGGATGAAATATAAGAAAAATTGGGAAGCAACACAAAAGAAGTGGACAAGTTACTGGACGCAAGAAAACAAGGGAAGACCACTTATGTATGTGGTTGCGAAAAAAGAAGAGGCTATTGATCCGTTAAGAGAGGCAAAGCTAGCTCCCAAAGATATGGAAGATCAATATATGAATGCAGAACGTATCGTTGAACGCTTTCGATACTATGCCAAGACCCACGAGTTTATGGCTGAAAGTTTTCCGAATTTAAGTCTTGATTTTGGCCCGGGCTCAATGGCAGGATATGTTGGATGCGAGATCGTATTTCATGAAGATACAGTGTGGTTTGAGCATTTTGTCAATGATTGGAATGAAGCTAAAGATATTGTCTTTGACCCTAAAAATGAATGGTTTAAAAAGCATGTTCAGTTGTTTGAAGACGTGAAGGCGCTCGTGGGAGATGAATTTCTCATTGGCATACCGGATATTATGGAAAATATTGATGTGCTAGCTTCCATGCGAGGTGTTCAAGATCTAATTTTTGATATGATGGATGACCCGGATGAAATCAAACGTCGATTAAGTCAAATTCAAGATATTTATTTTAATTATTATGATAAGTTTTACGATATTGTCAAAGACGATGAAGGTGGATGCTGCTATACAGTCTTTCAGATTTGGGGTCCGGGAAGAACGGCAAAACTACAATGTGATTTTTCTGCACTAATATCACCCAATCAGTTTGTGGAATTTATACAGGATGAATTGCGCAAGCAAACGCAACACCTTGACTATGTTTTATATCATCTTGATGGTCCGGATGCCATTAAACATGTTCCGGCAATTATGGAAATTGATGAAATCGATGCCTTGCAATGGACAAGTGGTGACCATGGACCGGACGGGACTATGGAAGAGTGGTATCCCATCTATGATCAGGCCGTTGCAGCAGGAAAAAGTCTCTGGATTAAGGTGTATACAGGTGAATTTGAGGACTGGATTGAACGCGTCGAAAAATTAGTGATGCGTTATGGTTCAAATGCAATGTTTTTATTCTTCCCTGAAATGTCTGAAGAAAAAGCGAATCGTTTGATCGCATATGCAGATGCAAATTGGAGTGATATCAAAGGTTCTTATATGTTGGAGGAAAACATATGAAAAAATGGACATTGGGTGTTCTTGGATTAGGAGAAGGACGAAGTATTATTTCAGCAGCGCTTCAAAGCGAACTATATGAATTAGGAAATATCTGTGATTTGGATGAAATTTTATGTCAAACTCGTCTTGAAGAGTTTGGTTTGGAACGTTATACATTAAACTACACGGATATGCTTGAAGATCCGTGTATTGATGTTATTGGAATATATACGCCGGATCAATTGCATAAAAAGCATATGGTGATGGCTATGGAAGCTGGAAAAGATGTTATTTGCACAAAGCCATTGATGATATCTCTTGATGATGCGTTGGAATTAATTGAAGTGCAAAAAAGGACTGGAAAAACTATTTTTGTAGGACAAAGTTCAAGATACTTTGAACCGGCAATACAACAAAGAAAAGATTATGAAGCAGGATTGTTCGGCGAATTGGTACAGGTTGAAACCCAATACATTACCGATGCTAGATGGTTTTTGGACAAACCTTGGAGCAGACAAAAAGGCTTTTCTTGGATGTACAATTTTTTGATTCATGCGGTTGATTTAGCAGTGTGGTATTTGCCGGATATAGAAACGGTTTATGGTACGGGATATGTGAGTGAAAATACGACGGATTTTGGACTAGAGGTGCCTGATGTGCTGTCCTTTGTACTCAAGGATAGAAACGGGAAGAGTGCGATTGTTAAAGGGGTCTATGCAGAACCTGTGTTTGATTATGACCTTGAACAATCTATAAGCTGTACATTAAGAGGGACAAAAGGACTTAGTCGAGCAGGTTATCCACGGTTAAAGTATCAAAGAAGCTTTCCGGAGCTAGACATATGTGAAGTGCAAAACTATAATGAACTTCATGATTACTATTTTAGATTCGAAAATGAATCTCATCATGCAGGGGAATATCAAAATTATATCGAAGAATTTGCCCAATTGATGAATAACAATCAAAAGCCAACGCCGGACCTTTACGAAGGACTAAGAACATTAGCTGTAATGGAGGCGATGGAAGAATCTCTTGTAACCGGAGGAGCCGTTCACGTTGCCGATATTCTTTCGCGACGTAAACTCGATATATAAGCAGAAGATTACATATTTTTGTTCGGGTTGACTTCTCTACAATCCACTGGGCTTGTGCCCACATGTTTTTTGAATATACGACTAAAATATCCTTGTTCAGGATAGCCCACAGCTTCTCCGATTTGTCTTACAGACAGTTCACGGTTATGTTTAAGAAGCTGTTGGGCTTTTTGAATTCTAAGAGAAATAAGATATTTCGATGGTGAACATCCGAATTCTTGAATAAATATTTTGCTTAAATAGCTGGAACTGTAGTTCATCTGCTCGGCGATATCACTTAATTTGAAATCTTCGTTGTAGTGATCGAGCATATAAGTTTGAAGACCAAGTGCTATTTCATGGGATGATTTTCCAGAAAGGTCATGGCAGAAGATTTCTTTATAATTTTGATCCCGTGATAAATATTTGTTTTGCAGATTAAGTAATGTATCATATAGGGCGTCAGTGTCAATGGGTTTCAATAAATAATCGGTGACTTGATAACGAATCGCCTTTTTTGCGTATTCAAATTCAGAAAAACCGCTAACAATGACACAGTCAATATCGGGATAGTAAGAACGAACTTTTTGAATAAGTGACAGTCCATCCATTGCTGGCATTCGTATATCTGTGATGAGCAAGTTTGGTTGATGTTCTTCAATAAGTTCATAAGCTTGTATACCTGTTTGGGCAAATCCAACAACTTCAAAGAAAAGCCCGGTAGCATTAATTTTTTGAATGAGATTATTGAGTAATAATAATTCATCTTCTGCAACGACAATTGAATAATGCATAATTTACCTCTTTTCTATCGTTTTCATTCCGATAATGACACAGCCATGTCCGTCTTTTGTATTGGTGAACTCTAAAATAAGTTGATCGCGCGCATGAATTTTCCAGCGCATATATACGTTTAATAGACCCATCCCATCTAAATTTAATTCCGGTAATCCCGGATTTTGGGTTATGTATTGGATACGTTGATTGATTTTTTCAAGTGCTTCAGGGCTAAAACCGTTGCCGGAGTCGGTTACTTGAATTTCCCAACGGTCGGAATATACATAGCCAATAATGTCAATATGCCATGGTGGGATGCAGTCAGTACCGTGTTTTAATGCATTTTCTACCAAAGGTTGTATAATCAACTTTGGGATTTTTAATTCAAGTATTTCTTTAGGGACATCAAGCGTAAAATCTAAACTGCTTTGATAGCGAACCTTCATACAATAGAGGTATTTTTCGACATAATCTAATTCTTCTCGTAAAGTTACTAGAGCTGAAGCATCGTCTGTAATATAGCGCATAATTTTTGTCAAGTTACGACATAAATGAACAACTTCTTCCTGCTGACCATTTTCTGAAAGTATGATGATGCTAGATAAGGTGTTGTAATAAAAATGCGGATTAATTTGAGATTGTAGTGCGAGAGTACGAGACTTTAATTCTTGCTGCCTAGTGTCGATGAGCTCATCCATCGAATTCTTTAGTTTTCCGCTCATATATTGAAACGCTTGATATACCTCGTTTAATTCATCATAGGAGGTTCCAAAATCCGGCTGGTTTTCAGATCCTAGAGTGTTTAGTTCAAGGCGCTGAATCATTCCTTTGAGATGGGTTACCGGCTTTACCATGTTTTGAGAAAGATAATACGAAATGACAATAGAAAGTAAGAAGATGGCAGCAGCTACAGGTAACAGCATTGATAATAATCCATTAACCGGTTGGAGTATGATATGTTCAGGTTGAATGGATATAAATGTCCAACCGCTATAATCAGATGTCTCATAAACCATATGCTCTTTTTCTTGCGTATGTGTATTTATAATATAACAATTGTCTGGTTCATCTTTGATATAGCTATAATAATTCGTGGCATGTAAAAGGTTTTTTGAATCGGAAGCATAGGGATATAATAGTGTTCCGTTTTCGTTGAAAACGTATGTTTTTAAGGTTGACTTATTCTTTTTTTGGTAGGAGATGATAGATTTAAAGATACTTTTGCATCGCTTAATTGTTTCAACAGCGCCAATCTTTCTCCCGTAAGGGTCATTATACGTTCGGTAGACGGATAAAAACCAATCAGGGTAGTTGGAGGAAGTTGAATAATTGGCGGTATAATAAGGTTCTCCGATGAGTTTGATTCCGTCAAGTTCGAGTGTTTTTTTGAACCATTCAAGGGATTTGGTATCGGCTTTAATCGTATTGGTTACCATACCGACACGAACAGCATTACCATGAAAGTCAAAAAGATTAATTTGATCAGCCTTAATATCAGTACCATTGATTGCAACAAAAAGATTAGCTAGTTCTGGAAGCCTAGAGTGGTCAATTTCAAGATTGAAATATGTATCAAATTGATTGCTGATTAAGTTGCTGTAGTTTATATTTGCTGAAGTAATATCTAAATCATACAAGACACCGTCAACTTGCTCTTTAAAAGATGTATTAACCGTGCGCACTGCATTAATTTCTTTATCAATAAGTATAGGAGAAGAATACTGATAAAAAAAGAGTGTAAAAAAGATGAGAACGATTTCGGATGTCAGCATATAAGCTAAAAAAAGCTTTGTTTGTAATTTCATCGGGCGTTTATATTTAAATCTCATGAGTAATCCCCTTGTTGTGATAATATATAAAACGAATGGTTATAACATGAAGAATTATAGCATTATTTAGAATGATTAACAATTAAATCTTAGGAATGCTGACATTTTAATAAAAAAACATACATCTCTACATATAAAAATATATAATGTGTCA
>CAZLXW010000028.1:0-46862 GCA_964563505.1 uncultured Eubacteriales bacterium | reverse complement strand
CGCTTATTCAAACACAGCAAGTGGTGGATGCTATTTTACAGATTGCACCAAACACAAACATAGAGACCGTTATTATCACAACAAAAGGCGATCGAATCCTGAATAAAAGCCTGGATAAAATTGGTGATAAGGGTCTTTTTGTTGCGGAAATAGAAGAAAAATTACGTACAGGTGAGATTGATCTAGCGATTCATTCCATGAAGGATTTGCCTTCAACAATGGATGAGGCATTAGACGTCTTACCGATTCTTAAACGTGAAGACCCGAGAGATGTTCTTGTTACCAGGCATCCTATGCAAGACGTTAATGACCTAACGAAGTCGCCGATTATTGGAACGGGAAGTCAACGACGCCAACACCAATTATTAAGGATTAACCCGAATATAGAGATTGTTCCAATTCGTGGAAATGTGGAAACACGCATTCAAAAGATGTTAGATCAAACCATGGACGGCACCGTATTGGCCTATGCAGGAATAAACCGCCTAGGCCTTATTTCAAATGCCAAGTATAGGATTATTCCCTTTCATGTACAAGAGATGATCCCTGCTCCGGCACAAGGTATAATAGGATGTCAATTACGCAAGGATCAGCAGGATATACGACAACTCATGGAGCAACTAGTAGATCCAATGACAAAACGACAATGCGATGTGGAACGTCTTTTTCTAAAAGAAGTTCAAGGAAGTTGTCATTTACCGATGGGGGCATATTTAGAGATACTTAACGAAGAAGAAGGCCGTATATATGGCATTTATGGAGACCAAGTCGGTCAAAAAGTAGCTAGGGAAGAACAGAACTGTCGGTTAGATGAGGCAGAAGCTACAATGAAGGCATTAGCTTATGACTTAGTAAGGAAGGTGAAAGGATGAAATCAGGTGTATATCTTGTTGGAGCCGGACCGGGTGATTCGAAGCTGATTACTGTTCGTGGCCAAGAATTGATTCGAGCGGCGGACGCTATTGTCTATGATCAATTGGCAAATCCTGAGTTATTAGATTTGGCAAAATCCGACTGTGAAACAATATACGTAGGAAAACAAGCCGGAAAACATACGATGCAACAAGACGATATGAATCAACTGCTTGTTGATTTGGCCCAGACCAAAGCAATCGTTGTTCGATTAAAAGGTGGAGATCCCTATGTATTCGGTCGTGGAAGCGAAGAAGGTCAATATCTAAAAGAAAGGGATGTTTATTTTGAGATTGTACCGGGGATATCTTCGGCCATTGGTGGATTAGCCTATGCAGGTATTCCGGTGACGGCTCGAGAGATTGCAACATCCTTTCATGTTATTACCGGACATTTAAGTGCTGAGAGTGATGATATTAACTACCAAGCACTTGCTAAACTCAATGGAACGCTTGTATTCCTTATGGGCGTTGGACATTTAGAAGAAATCGCTAATGCCTTAATGGCTGAAGGAAAAGCATCGACAACACCGGTAGCGATTATCTACAAAGCAACGACACCTGAACAGAAGGTCTATATTAGTGACTTAGGCTCTTGTTTTGATATGGCAAAGCAAGAGGAGATAAAGCCACCATCACTAATTGTTGTCGGTCATGTCGTGAATTTTCATAGCACACTTGATTTCATTGGAGAGCGACCACTTTTTGGAAAGCATGTTTTAGTCACACGTTCCAGACAAAAAGCATCCAAAATGCGAGTTCGACTTCAAGAAGAAGGGGCACGTGTGACGGAGTTGCCGACCATAAAGATCGTGCCTCAAAATGATGAAAAGTTACGTGCCGCAATTATGAATATCACAAACTATGATGGGATTATTTTTACGAGTGCAGTCGCTGTTGAGCGCTTCATGGAGATGATGACAAAGCTTCATTATGATGGACGTAAACTCTTTGGACAAAAGCTCATCGTAATCGGTGAAGAGACAGCAAAGGCCTTGGCAAGTTATGGTCTATATTATGACTATATGCCGAATCAGTATTCGAAAGAAGACCTAGCAAAGTTATTGGAAACAGTCGATGCATCATCCTATCTTATCCCGCGCTCTGCAAAAGGCGATAAAGCATGGACGCAAAAACTAGCTGAACAACATGATGTTGAAGTGGTGGAATGTTATGATACAGTATTTGAAGAAGAGGTTCAGATTACCCTTGATGATCTTCAAGATCTTGATTACATTACCTTTACAAGCTCCTCAACCGTGCACGGATTGATGCACTGGTTAAAGCTCCGGGGGGAAAATCCCCAAGGCTTTTTTGAAGATAAACAAGCTGTTGTCATCGGACCCACGACAGCAAAAACGCTGCAAGAATATAAAATCAAGGCTTCAATACAGTCGAAAAAGTATACGACAAAGAGCATGGTTGAAGCCATGTGTGATATACAGGAGGTGCGCTAGCATGGTAAAACGACCGACACGGTTACGTCGTAGCCAAACAATACGACAACTTGTTAAGGAAACGCGACTACATATGGATCAAATTATTTATCCGGTCTTTGTTGTCGATGGTGAAAACATAAAAGAAGAAATACCATCGATGAAAGGACAATATCATTATAGTGTGGATCGGCTCCTTGAAGATATAGATACCTTGTGGGATTTGGGTATTCATAGTTTACTTGTGTTTGCAACAACAGAACATAAATCGGTAAATGGAAAATCCGGGGCACAAGCTAACGGTGTTGTGCAAAAAGCAATACGAGGAATCAAAGAAAAAAAACCGAAAATGACAGTGATTGCAGATGTATGTCTATGTACATATAAGGAAGATGGACATTGTTGTATTTTTCGAGAGGACATGGAGATTAATCGGATAAAAACATTGGATGTGCTTAGTCAAATTGCATTAAGTTATGCTGATGCCGGTGTGGATATGGTCGCACCGTCGGATATGATGGATGGACGCGTGGGAGCTATACGTACGATATTGGATAGACAAGGATATGAACATGTGGGAATCTTAGCCTACAGTGCAAAATATGCCTCTGCTTTTTATGGTCCCTTTCGTGAAGCGGCCCATTCCGCGCCCTCCTTTGGAGACCGAAAAATGTACCAAATGGATCCGGCCAATCGTCGGGAAGCGCTCAAAGAAATTCAATTAGATATAGAAGAAGGAGCAGATATTGTCATGGTGAAACCGGCAATGGCCTACTTAGACATTATTCATGAAGCCAGTGAGAAGGTGGAGACACCCATTGCGGCATACCAGGTGAGTGGTGAGTATGCCATGATCAGACAGGCAGTCGATGCGCATATTTTAGACCAACGTGCTATTTATGAAAGTCTTTTGGCGATTCGACGGAGTGGTGCGACGATAATAATTACTTATTTCGCCAAGGAACTACAAGGTATTTTAAAAAAGGAGGCAAGCTTATAGATGGTTGAAAAATCAAAACGTCTTCATGAGATTGCAGTAAAGCGAATACCCGGAGGTGTAAACAGTCCGGTTCGAGCCTTTGGTTCTGTCGATAGTCATCCGATTTACGCAAAGTCAGGCAAAGGGTCAAGGCTAACGGATGTCGATGGAAATCAATACATTGACTATATTTGTTCATGGGGACCTCTTATCTTAGGACATAGTTCCGACATTGCATTAAAAGACATAGATAAAGTCATTGCCCAAGGGACAACATTCGGGTTGCCGACCCAAGTGGAGGTGGATATTGCCGGATGTATTCTAGATGCGTTTCCCATGATGGATCAAATACGTATGGTCAATTCAGGAACGGAAGCAACAATGAGTGCACTTCGTTTGGCGAGAGGATACACCAAGCGCAATAAAATTATGAAATTTGAAGGTTGCTATCATGGACATAGTGATGGTTTGTTGGTAAAATCCGGTTCAGGAACATTAACCGGAGGTGTACCCACAAGCCTAGGTATTCCGGAAGCGATTATTGAAGAGACCTTAATCGCCGAATTTAACCAATTGGATAGTGTTGGCCGACTCTTTAAAAAGTATCCCAAGGATATTGCAGCAATTATTGTCGAGCCGATTCCTGGGAATATGGGACTGATTGAGGCGAAAACGGGATTTTTAATGGGTTTAAGAAAATTATGTGATCAATACGGTACCGTCTTGATTTTTGATGAAGTAATCTCAGGATTTCGAATTGCCTATGGTGGCGCAACAAGCTACTATGGTGTGAAGCCGGACGTGATTTGTTTAGGAAAAATCATTGGTGGTGGTATGCCGGTTGGTGCCTATGTAGGTAAGCAAGAATTAATGGATTGTGTTGCTCCGGTAGGAGGCGTGTATCAAGCAGGAACCTTATCAGGAAATCCACTGGCAATGACTATGGGATTGAACGTCCTATCCTATTTAAAAGAACATCCGAAAGTATATGCTCAACTAGAAGAAACGGCAATAGCCCTTGAACAAGGATTTACAGAAAATTGTAAAGAGCTAAATATTGACAAGGTTACCATAAATCGTGTGGGTGGAATGCTATGTCAATTTTTTGCAAAAGGACCGATTGATTCTTATCAAGGCGTCATGACTTCGGATACAAAAGCTTACGCTGTATACTTTAAGGAAATGTTAGCCCAAGGTATTATCTTGCCACCGGCCCAATATGAGTGTATGTTTTTATCAACAGCACATACACAGGACGATATTGAACAAACAATTAAAGCACATAAAAATGCCATGAGAAAGGTAAAGCAGAACTAGGAGGCAAAAAATGGAAATAGCTGTTATAGGCCTATCCTATAAAAACGCAGATGTAGATCTTCGTGGGGAAGTAGCATTTACGACAAGTATGAAATGCCAAGCTACACAGGTTTTTCAAGAAAAACATATTAAGGAATTTATGATTCTATCCACGTGTAATCGAAGTGAAATCTATATTGCAACGCAAGATATGGAACGGGATATTCAGACCATAAAAAACTACTATAAAAAACTAGCCGGAACAAAAATAGAAGATTTTTTATATGTAAAGCAATATGAAGTGGCTATTCAACATATTTATCAGGTGGCTAGTGGCCTTGATTCCTTAATATTAGGCGAGGATGAAATACTAGGACAAATGAAGCAAGCCTTAGATTTTTCGATCGAACAAGGAAGCAGTAAAAAATACTTAACGAAAGTGGTGCGGGAAGCCATTACCTTTTCAAAAAAAGTACGTAACGCATATAAATTGTCGGAAAATCAGCTATCCGTGGCATCTATTGCGATTAAATATTTAAAAGAAGTTTTAGGAACATTAGAAAATCAGCGGATTCTCATGATCGGAACCGGTGAAATGGGTCAGTTGTTATTAAAGTATATTGAGTTGGAAAAAACGGGACAGATTTATCTGACAAATCGTACCCATTGTAAGGAAAGCGCGGATATCTACGCCGGTAAAAATATTGTGCATATTGAATATGATGAACGGTATCGATACTTAGATGACGTTGATATTGTTATTTCGGCAACAGCTTCGCCACATATAATTATTGAACGGGGCTATATCGACCATGTGAAGCCCCCAATCACGTTTTTAGACATGGCAGTGCCGAGAGATATTGACCCTGCTATTGACACCCTTGACCATGTGAGCGTTATTACTCTTGACACTTTACGCAATATTGCGTCGAAACATCAATTCCAACGCCAAGAAATGGCACATCAAATAAAGCGACTTATTCATGAAGAAGTTAAGGAAATTGAGTTATGGATTCTACGAGCCAAAGCCGATGGTATAATCAAAGCATTTCATGAGAAACAAGGACAGGTTCTTGAACAAGGACAAGAAATACTTGAAGGACTTCAACTGAATTCAAAGCAACTTCAATCGATTCAAACCCTATTAAAGCGGAGCACATGGCAGATGATAAAGGAGCCTGTGACGCAGTTGAAATCGATTCAGGAATCTGAGACGATGGTTCAGTATAAGATGTTAATCGAAAAACTTTTTGACTTTGGCGAAGGAGAATAAAATGGGAATTGCGATCATGCTTCATTTGCAAAATAAAAACGTCCTTGTTGTGGGTGGTGGCACCATTGGTCTTCGCAAAGCAATTACGGTGGCAAAAGAAGGTGCTAAAGTCGTATGCGTTAGCACTGAGTTTTGTGAAGCTTTTGATAAAGAGACGGCTAACTATCCAATGATTTTTCCGAAAAAGAAGGCTTTTGAACCCTCTGACCTTTGCGATATGGATTTGGTTATTGCGGCAACAGATAATGAAGCCTTGAATCAAGACATTCACGAATTATGTCAGCGTCAGCATATATGGTGTTTGACAACAGACCGAAATAGTGGTTCAGATATAAGTTTTATGGCAACAAAGCGAAAAGAAAATCTCACTATTGCCGTATCAACCGATGGGAAGAGTCCGGGATTTGCAAAGACATATGTTGAACAATTAAGTGAAACGATTCAAGATGCGGATATAGAAAAACTTCGAATGGCCATAAAAAAACGGAAAGAAACATTTAAAACATAGAAATGATAGTATTTGACTTTTGTCCGAAACGATGCTAATATTATCAAACAGTTAGAAAACTAACTAAACGAGAAGTCGAAAGAGGATAAAAAATGAAAGAAACATTAGAGTTAGGAACAAAGCCTGTAGGAACATTATTAATACGGTATTCAATACCTGCAATCATTGCAATGCTGGTTAATGCTATATATAATATTGTGGATCGAATTTTTATCGGACGATTGGTCGGAGAAAACGCCCTTGCCGGCTTAACTATTGCCTTTCCGATTATGATGATTATTTTTGCTTTTTGTGGATTAATCGGAATCGGTGGTGCAGCCCTGCTTTCCATTAAACTTGGAGAGAAAAAATATCACGAAGCAAATCGTGTGTTTGCCAACACGCTTTTCATGGGTTTTATTATTACGGCAACAATATTAATTCTCTTTTTTATCAATATTGAGGCAATTTTAAAGATTTTTGGCGCAGATATTGATACATTAGGATATTCGAAAACATATATGCAAATTATACTCGGTGGATTTATCTTCCAAATGCTGTCATTTATTTTTAGCAATTTTGTGCGAACAGAGGGAAAACCCAGATTATCCATGATGGTTATGTTGGTTGCGGCGATTATGAACATCATTTTGGATTATGTATTTATTGGATTGATGGGATTAGGTGTAGCAGGAGCCGCTTATGGAACGATTATTGGCCAATTTAGTGGATTGATGATTTATTTAGTGTATTATTTTTCCAAGAAAAGTATTATTAGAGTGTCATTACGTGATTTTATTTTAGACCTTTCAATAGCAAAAAGTATATTAAGTATCGGTGCGGCAACATTCCTGTCAACGTTGGGAACTAGCTTTTCTTTAACCTTACTTAATCGTGGATTGTTAGAGTATGGAGGAACAGCTGCCGTTACATCCATCGGAGCCATTAATAGCCTATATACATTTTTTGTTATGCCAATTATTGGGATAACTCAAGGAATGCAACCGATTATTGGGTATAACTATGGAGCAAGAAACTATTCAAGAGTTTTTGAAACCTTGAAAAAAGCCATGTGGATTGGCTTCATTTTTTCAACCATTGTTTTTATCTTTATGGAATTGTTTGCAACGTTTTTTGTGGGATTGTTTTTGGAAACCGGATCAGAGACGATTCCAATGGCAGCTTACGGATTACGTATATTTATTTTGATGCTTCCGGTACTTACCATTAGTTTTATGGGAACGGCTTTTCACCAATCAATAGCAAGAGGAAATATGTCCATGTTTTTGGGATTGTTGAGACAATTCATCTTTTTTATCCCACTTGTTATTGTCTTGCCAAAAGTATGGGGACTCACTGGAATATGGATTGTAACACCCATAGCCGATGGGTTAGCCGTTGCTG
Organism: uncultured Eubacteriales bacterium; assembly: GCA_964563505.1. Classification (GTDB taxonomy): domain Bacteria; phylum Bacillota; class Clostridia; order Lachnospirales; family Vallitaleaceae; genus UBA1351. Next base: position 39,076 of record CAZLXW010000028.1, on the reverse strand, counting down.
TTACTGTGATAGCTCTTCTAAAGACATATCGTTCAATGATGCATGAATATAAAGGGGATACGAATCATGAAGAAGCAACACAAACTATATAAATCGGTGGAAGGCATTTTTAATCTAAAGCATTCACTAGAACATGTTTTTTTTCGCTCTTTTACAAACCACTATGAGCATCCGGAGAATCTTTTTCATACACATATTTTAACGCTTGTTATCTTAAGCTCTCATAAGATACTACCTATGTCAGAGGTGAGCCGGCGGTTAAATCTTGAAAAGGGTTCCTTTACACCGGTTGCTGCCAAGTTAATCAAACTTGGATATATCCAAAAAAACCAAGATGAAAGTGATAAACGTGTGTATAATCTTGAATTAACAGATTTAGGCCTTGAAGTAGCCGAAGATTTCAAAGAAAAACATCTAACATATATAAATCAGCTGGTGACACAATTTAGCGAGGATGAACGTCAAGAATACTTTGAAGCCATTGATAAAGTGTATCAAATGACAAAACGGCTAGAAATATAGGGATAATACAGATACATTGAGAAGTTCTTATCATAAGAGCTTCTTTTTTTTGCGTAAATAACTAGGACAAAACCTAATTTATTCGTATATTTTTTCATCTTCATATTAGGTATTCTATATATAGAAGTAATTAAGCAGACAAACGAAGGGCGAGAAAACAATGAAAGCTTTAGTCTATGAAGGACCTAAAAAGATTGAAATCAAAGATATACCGGATTTAGAAGTTGGTCAGAAAGAAGTCCTTATCAGAGTTGAATATTGTGGAGTGTGTGGTACGGATATTCATATCTACAATGGAGAAGGAGGCGCTTTTGATGTATCCCCACCTTTAATTATGGGACATGAGATGGCAGGAATTGTTGAAAAAATAGGTAGTCAAGTTATTGACATCCAGCCCGGAGATCATGTCACCGTGAATCCAAATAATATGTGTGGGGAATGTTATTTTTGCTTAAACCAAATGGAACAGTTTTGTACGAAAAGCATTGGGACGGGAACGACGAACCATGGAGGTTTTGCAGAGTACTGTTGTGTTAGTGAAAAACAAGTATTTAAATTTAATAAGTCTTTTTCTTTTATGGAAGCAGCGATGACTGAACCGGTTTCTTGTTGCCTACACGGAATAGACTTATGCCAAATAAAACTTGGAGACCAAGTGGTGGTTATCGGAGGTGGGCCTATCGGCTTATTGATGCTACAACTTGCAAAGATAGCCGGTGCATCAAAAGTTATTGTATCCGAACCGGTTGAAGAAAAAAGAAGTTTAGCTATTGAGCTTGGTGCTGATGTAGTTATCAATCCGATAGAAATGTCGTTAGGAGAAGAAATTCAAAAGCATAGTAAAAATGTGAATGTTGTTATTGAATGTGTTGGCCGCAAGGAAACAATTGAGCAGGCAATTAGCATTGCGGGATACGGATCGACAGTAATGATGTTTGGACTAACAGGGCCTAACGCCCAAGTGTCCGTAAAACCGGATATCATTTTTAAAAAAGAAATTAAATTAATATCCTCGTTCATTAATCCGTATACATTTGAACGATCCGTTCGACTAATTGAGTCAGGGCGAATAAAAATCAACGAACTCATCAGTGATATTGTTCCTTTAGAAGATAGTAAAAAAGTATTTGAAGATTCATCCTATCGGAATAAAGGAAAGATCATGGTAAAAATGAGTACAAAATCTTGTTAATAAGCAGCATAAGCTGTTTATCTATATAATTTTATTTTAAGGAGGAAGTAGAATGAAACAAAGAAGTTTAGCTTTAATTATGGTAGGGATACTTATTATTGCAATGGCAGTAGGGTGTGGTGTCAAGCAACCTGAAGAGACGTCCAATGCATCAAGTACAAATGCAACGCAAGAAGATAATTCGGGGGGAACCGAAGAATCAAATGAAGATCAAGTTGACCAAGAAGCATTTAAAGTAGGTATCACAATTCAATCCCTTGAAAACAGTTATTGGGCAGGTGTATTTGGTGAAGTTGAAAGATTAATGTATGATAAAGAATGGGACTTTACAATTTTATCTTGTCAAGATAACTCAGCAACACAAATTCAACAAATCGAAAACTTTATAACCAATGAAGTTGACCTTATCATGGTTCATCCATCAGATCCGAATGCAATCGAAGATTACTTAAAACAAGCAAGAGATGCTGGGATTTTAGTTATGAGTTGGGATGATGCAATGGAAAACACAGATCTTAACTGGATTCTTGATAATACAGAATTAGGTTATACAATCGGTACTGCAGCTGCAGAGTTTGTCAATGAACATTACTCAGAAGATAATATGGCAGAGATTGCAATCATGAATTATCCTCAAACACCAATTCTTCTAGAGAGAGAAACTGGGATTTTAAATGCACTTGAAGATGGAGCGCCAGGAAAATTCACAGTTGTTGCACAACAACCGGCACTTGATGCACAAACAGCTATGGCACATATGGAAACTATCTTACAAGCATATCCGGATACAAAAATTGTTTGTTCAATCGGAGCCGGTGGTGACATTGGAGCCAATGAAGCGTTTATGATGACAACAGGTGGAGATATTCCGGAAGACATGGGTATCTTCTCAGCAGATGCAACACAACAACAATTAGAAGCAATCGTAAATGGACAAGCTACACGAGCATCTGTAGGATTTGAAGGATCCAACAAGAAAACAGCAGAAGCGGTTGTAGATTTATATGAACGTTTAATGAAAGGTGAAGAATTCCCAGATCAAAATTTAGTTCGACCTTTAACAGTTATTGATGAATCAAATGCAGCATCATTCCTAGCGGACTATGAATAATATAAAGATGTAAAATCATGTAATGATATAGAGTCATCAAATGATGGCTCTATATCAAAAATATGTAGATTGGTGTGGTAAAACTATGGAAGAAAAATATATTTTAGAATTACAACATATCAGAAAAGAATATCCCGGAGTTGTAGCACTGAAAGATGTCTCCATTGAAGTTAAAAAAGGTGAAATTTTAGCCCTCATTGGAGAAAATGGTGCTGGAAAATCGACACTTATTAAGACATGTTCAGGAGCAGTTATTCCGACATCAGGGAAAATAGTCATAGAGGGCAAAGAGTTTACACATATGTCTCCCCAATTAGCAGCAGAAAATGGAATTGCTATTATTTATCAAGAGTTTAATAATGTCAAGGGGTTATCAGCGGCAGAAAACTTATTTCTAGGTAATCCAATTCGCAAAGGGATAATGATTGACAAAAAAGCCATGGAACGAGAAGCAAAAAAAGCATTTGATTTACTTAATATCAAAATAAACCCAAGTACTTTAGTAGGAGATTTAACTGTTGGGTATCAACAAATGATTGAGATAGCCAAAGCCATTCAGCAAGATGCGAAAGTACTTATTATGGATGAACCGTCAGCGCCACTGACAACATCAGAAGTTGAAAGTATGTTTAAAGTATGCGAACTCCTAAGATCAAAAGGGGTGTCGATTATTTATATCTCGCATCGTTTAGAAGAAATATATCGTTTATCCGATCGTATTGTTGTATTACGTGATGGTGAATATGTAAAAACATTAATAACCAAAGAATCTCATGTGGATGAATTGATTCATCTTATGGTTGGTCGGGATTTAAAAGAGTCCTATCCAGCTCGAAAAGATTGTATTAACAAAGACGAAATTATTCTTGAACTACAAAATGTTACAGGGAATGGCGATCATAACATTAATCTTAAACTGAGAAAAGGAGAGATGTTAGGCCTTGGAGGCCTTGTAGGAGCGGGACGAACCGAACTTGTTCAAATGATTTTTGGAGATGTTAAAAAAACAGAAGGCAATATAATATTCAAAGGCAAAGAGATTAATCCAAAGACGCCTAGAGAAGCCATTGATCATGGAATTGCACTTGTTCCGGAAGATAGAAAACGTCATGGAGCCTTACTAGAAGTTTCAATCAAAGACAATATTAATATGCCTATATATAAGAGAATATCGACAGCGTCTGTTATTAATTCAAAAATTGAGTGGGAAACAGCAGAAAAATACCAAAAAAGTCTATTAATTAAAACACCTACATTACGTCAACCTGTCAAAAATCTTAGTGGCGGGAATCAACAGAAAGTTATTATCGGTAAATGGTTAGCAGCGAATTCAGAGTTAATTATATTTGATGAACCGACACGTGGAATCGATGTAGGTGCAAAATTTGAAATCTATAAATTGATGAATGAACTATTAGAACAGGGAAAAACGATTCTTTTGATTTCATCAGAGATGGAAGAACTCATGGGTATGTCCGATCGAATTATTGTATTAGCTGAGGGACATATCACAGGTGAACTTACAAAAAGTGAGTTTAATCAAAACACGATTATGAAAATGGCTTCGGCCGTTTAGGAGGACAGAAATGAAGAATAAAGTATTAAATATAGTAAAAGACAAAGCAATATGGATTGTGTTTATCGGTTTATTCATTGGGTTTTCCATGGCTACTCCAAGATTTCTTTCATCGAATAACTTATTTACAATAGCTCGTCAAGTATCTATGTTAGGAATAGCATCGATTGGAATGACCTTTGTAATTTTAATCGCAGGTATTGATTTATCTGTTGGATCGATTATAACACTTGTAAATATTATTGCAGCACATTTGATGGTTGACCGTGGATTTAGTATGATGGCAGCAGTGGCTGTATCGCTAGCGATTGCGGTACTGGTTGGAACACTCAACGGATTTTTAGTATCGACAATAGGTATATCTGCAATTATTGCAACATTCACAACACAGATTGTTTTTGAAGGGGCCTCATATTTAATTTCCGGAGGAACCCCTATATATGGATTCGATGAACGCTTTAAAGTTATAGGCCAAGGTTATGTCGGACCGGTTCCGGTTCCGGTTATTATCATGATTGTATGTTTTGCATTAGGATCATTCATACTTAATAAAACCTATTTCGGTCGCTATTTCTATGCGGTTGGAGGGAATGAAGAAGCTTCTAAATTATCAGGTATCCGCGTTGGCTTAGTAAAATATCTAGTCTTTGCACTGTCAGGTTTTTTTGCAGGTTTAGCCGGAATCGTTATGCTATCACGTACAAACTCAGCTCAACCGACAGCCGGTCTTGGTTATGAATTTGACGTTATCACATGTGTTGTTTTAGGTGGTGTTTCGGTAAGTGGAGGCGATGGAAAAATGTCCAACGTTATTGCAGGTGTTTTGATTATCGGAATATTAACCAATGGTATGGTTCTCTTAAATGTAAGTACATATATGCAGATGATTGTTAAAGGGATTGTATTAGCCTTAGCGGTTGGATTTGATAGTATTCAAAAACGACGTGCAATTGTTTAACCATTGAATCATAGGAGGGACTAAATGAAGAAAAAAATGTTACAACAAGTCATGTCGGCACCTAAAAAGATTACGTTTAAAGAAGTAGACGTCCCCACAATACAGCCATCTCAAGTGCTGATTAAGATTAAGCGCATCGGTATATGTGGAAGTGACATACATGTCTATCATGGCAAGCACCCATATACATCCTATCCGGTCACTCAGGGCCATGAAGTTTCCGGAAAAATTGTCGAGATTGGAAATCAGGTTGAGGGATTTCATCTAGGGCAGAAAGTCACAATCGAACCTCAAGTTTATTGTGGGGAATGTTATCCATGTACCCATGGAAAATATAATTTATGTGAAAACTTAAAAGTTATGGGATTCCAAACGGTCGGAACGGCAAGTGAATATGTGGCAGTCGATGCGACAAAAGTAACGCCTTTACCAGATACCCTATCTTATGAAGAAGGTGCTATGATTGAGCCATTGGCCGTTACGGTACATGCGTGTAAACGTTTTGGTGACATAAAAAACAAAAATGTTGTTGTTATGGGGACAGGGCCGATCGGTATTCTTCTATGCCAAACATTAAAAGCACTCGGTGCTTCGAAAATCATGGCAACGGATATCAGTGATTATCGTTTGAACTTAGCCAAAGACTGTGGTGTCGATGTTGCTATTAATACTAAAAACACACCATTTGGGGCGGCGCTTGAAGAATGCTTTGGAAAAGATAAAGCAGATGTTATCTTTGATTGTGCCGGGAATGATATCACTATGAACCAGGCAATACAAAATGCAAGAAAAGGAAGCGATATTATTTTAGTTGCCGTATTTGCGGATATGGCAAAAGTTGATTTGGCTAAACTGAATGATTCAGAGTTGACATTAAATACATCGATGATGTATCGACATGAGGATTACTTGGAAGCCATTCATATTGTAGAAAATGGTAGCGTGAAATTAGAACCCCTAATATCAAAGCATTATTCATTTCAGGAATATACATTAGCCTATGAATATATTGATACAAATTATGAAAAAACAATGAAAATAATTATTGATGTCGACAGCGACGAAAAGGAGAATTGATTATGGGAATTATGGAAAGAATGCGTTTAGATGGTAAAGTGTCTTTAGTAACAGGAGGAGCCAGAGGTATAGGTAAAGCAATCGCGGAAGCAATCGCAGAAGCAGGAAGTCATGTGGCAATTGTGGATATTGATATTGACGAAGCAAAAAAAACTGCCGATGAGATTGCAAAAAATCTTGATGTACAAACCATAGCGATTAAGACGGATGTAACGAATCAAGAGGATGTTGACAAAATGATTGCAAGCATTCTTAACAAATTCGGGAAACTGGATGTTGCATTTTGTAATGCAGGCATTTGCATGAATATTCCGGCTGAAGAGATGACGTTAGATCAGTTCAAAAAAGTCATTGATATTAATCTTACAGGTGTTTTCTTAACGTCACAGGCAGCTGCTAAAGTTATGTTGAAACAAGGAAAAGGCTCAATTATTAATACGGCATCTATGTCCGGTCACATTGTAAATGTTCCTCAACCACAGTGTTCATATAATGCATCAAAAGCCGGTGTTATTCAATTAACAAAATCGATGGCAATCGAATTTGCAAAACGTAATGTACGTGTAAATAGTATCAGTCCTGGATATATCGGAACAGAGTTGACATTAAATTCTCCAGATTTAAAGCCCTTGATTGCAAAATGGAATGAATTAGCGCCACTTGGACGCATGGGACGTCCGGATGAACTTCAAGCAATGGCGGTTTATCTTGCAGGTGATACAAGTGACTTTACAACAGGATCTGACTTTATTATTGATGGAGCGTTTAGCTGTTTCTAAAACTCGTACAAGTGAAAAATGAGGAGATTGGTATGAAAAAATATACATTAGGAATTGATTATGGAACTTTATCAGGTAGAACTGTTTTGGTGGATGTGGAAAATGGTGAAGAAGTCTGCTTTTCCGTTCTTGAATATCCACATGGAATCATGGATGAGTATTTGCCGGGAGCAACAAAACGCTTAGCACCGGAAACTGCCCTGCAACATCCACAAGATTATTTGGACGTGTTGCAAAAAACGATACCTGAAGTTTTAGAGATGGGTAAGGTGAGCAAAGAGCAAATTATCGGAATAGGTGTGGACTTTACATCATGTACGGTATTACCCGTTGATGCAGATGGTCAACCTTTATGCTTTCATGAACAATATAAGGATCGACCTCATGCATATGTAAAGCTATGGAAGCACCACGCGGCCCAATATGAAGCCGATCGATTTAATGAAGTAGCATACAAGAGAAACGAGAAATTTATGGACCGATATGGCGGACGCATGTCTTCAGAGTGGGTTGTTCCAAAAGCGATGCAGATTCTAGATGAAGATGAAGCTATATATCAAGCTATGGACCGATTTATTGAGGCTGGAGACTGGGTTGTACAAATGCTCGTCGGTCAGGAGAAACGTAGTTTGTGTCAGGCAGGATATAAGGCAGTATGGTCAAAAAAAGACGGTTATCCAAGCAAAGATTTTTTTGGAGAGCTTAATCCGAAGATGCGAGAATTTGTTGACGAAAAGTTAAGTCGAGATATATATGCAACGACAGATTGCGCGGGGAAATTAACCAAAGAAGCAGCAACGCTTACGGGATTACTCGAAGGAACGCCGGTTGCAATTGCTAATATAGATGCACATGTTGCCTTACCGGCTGTCCGTATCACCGGACCTGGAAAAATGTTAATGATTATGGGAACTAGTACTTGCCACATCATGATGAGTGAAGAGGAACGCTTCATTCCGGGTGTTGGAGGTGTCGTTGAAGACGGAGTTGTTCCCGGCTACTATGCATATGAAGCAGGCCAGGCATGTGTCGGAGATCACTTTGATTGGTTTGTCAAAAACTGTCTTCCCAAAGCCTATCATGATGAAGCAAATGAGCGTAACATGGATGTACATCAGTTACTTGTGGAACGTGTAAAGGATCAAGAACCCGGAGAAAGTGGACTGCTCGCCTTAGATTGGTGGAATGGTAACCGAAGTATTCTGACAGATGCGGAACTGAGTGGATTGCTTATCGGTGCAACATTACAGACCAAGCCTGAAGAAATATATCGTGCACTCATTGAAGCCACAGCCTTTGGAACAAGAGTTATCACGGAAGCATTTGAAGACGGTGGTGTTCCGATCGAAGAACTTTATGCAGCCGGAGGTATTGCACAAAAAAATGCCATGATGATGCAAATATATGCTGATGTTACCAATAAAGAAATTCGTATATCATCTTCGAAACAGGCACCTGCATTAGGGGCAGCTCTTTTTGCCTCGGTGGCAGCCGGAAAAGAAGGCGGTGGCTATGATTCTATTGAAGAAGCCGCTGAACAGATGGCACGATTGCAAGACAAGGTATATATACCAAATCCAAAACATGTAGAAGCCTATAATCAACTTTATAAAGAATATAAAATTCTACACGATTATTTTGGACAAGGTGAGAATGATGTGATGAAACGCTTAAAAGCAATCAAAAGTGGGATAATTGATAAAAAATAATGTCTTAAGGGATGTCCGAAAAAACGGTCATCCCTTAAGCATACTCTGTGCTATAATAAAAAGGAAAGAAAATACTGCGATGAAGTAAGAAAGTTGTGATGATGATTAAAAAAATAATAATAGTGTTAGGAATGATCCTTATGGTAGTCGTATCCTGTTCTCAAGAATCAGAAAAAAAATTTAAGGAAGTCAATGATGCAATTAGTGAAAAACCAATTTTCATTGCATTTGCCCATAAAAGTGTTAACTCCTATTTTTATACAATTATGAATGAATCGGTGAAACGGTCGGTTGAAGAAAAAGGATGGGTTTTTGAAACATCAATTGCCGACTATGACCCGATACGACAAAATCAGCAGATCATTAATTTTATACGCCAATCTCCGGATGCAATTATTACAACAGCCATTGATAGTATAGCTATTGAAGAAGTTATCGTACGCGGAAATGAAGCTAATATACCTATGTGTACAATTGATACGAATGCAACTGGAGGAGAGTTGGCCATTGATGTAAGTTTTGATAATTACAAGGCAGGTCAATTAGCGGCAGAAGTAATTATTGACCGATTGACGGAGAAATATGGACATCCTAAGGGAAAGGTTTTTAATGCTTATGGTGAGTTGACGAGTAATGCGTGGCGATTGCGAAAGGAAGGGTTTGAAGATATTATTCATCAATATCCGGACATTGAATATATTGCAAAAGCGACAGAGGGTCGCCCTGAACTTGTGAAAGAAACACTGACACAACTACTTACTGAAGGTAGTCAGATAGACGCAGTACATGCACCCAGTGAGCATCCGGGCCGTGGATTAGTCGAAGCACTTCAAGGGGCAGACCAATGGTATCCGTTTTGGGAAGAAGGACATATTATTCTGGTGACAATCGATGCAGAACCATATTTTGTGAGTCTTATTAATAAAGGATACGCAGATGCAGCCATTGCGCAGGATGTTATCGCATATGGTCAAATCACCATTGATTTACTGGATGAATATGTTTTTGAAAATAAAGAAATTCCGCTAGGTCCGTATTTTGTCCAAGGGACATATTGGGAAAATTGCTATATTAGTACGACAAAAGATGGAGCCAAGGTAACGATTCCACCCTATATCATTAATGCAGATAACAGTAATGATAATCGACATTGGGCTTATACGGCTGAAAAATTATGGGGATTTCAATATAACCAGTAATCATTTGAAAATGACTGAAAAGGATAGAAAATGCGTAAAAATTATCTTATACGATTAAAAGAAGCAATCATTAAAAAACTTTATAATTATTCAATTTATAATCGCTTAATGCGGAGTTTCATTATTGCTTTTGTTATTCCTATTCTCCTTATTGGCGGGTTTAACGGATTGTATTCCTTTCGTAAAAGTGAGAGAGAAGCGCAAGTTTTCCTAGAGGAATCGTCAAAACAGATCTCCAATAATATATCCTATTATCTCTATTATCATATGAACTTATTAGATGAGGTTGCAACAAATCCGCAAATTATCAGTAATTTATCAATATATGAAAGCTCTGATTGGAACGTAAAAAGTGATATAGAAAATCATATTCGATTAGTCATTGGGCATACATTTGGGGCAAGTAAGGCGATCAATGCATGTGAAATCGTGACACAAAAAAAATCTTATTTCTATTATTTGTCACCGGTTTCTAATGGAAATTTTAAGACAAGTTCCATATTATCTCAAGATGCGCGGGATGTTCAAATGACAGTCAACCGGAAAGAGGTCCCAAGTGACCGCAACTATTATGTTATTCTTACACGAGAAATATTTCAGAATAACGAAAAAAGTATTGGTAATATTGTTGCAGCCCTTGATTTGTCTTATTTCGATAAAGCATGTTATGAAAATGTGACAAATTTATTAAACGAAATTTTAATTATTGATGAGAATAATATTATTGTTAGCGCTTCAAATGAGGAACTTGTTCGAACGGAATTTAGAGAAGAAAGCTTTCGTGTGATGTCCATTTCAACACGAATTCCAAATACAAAATTGACAATTGTTAATCAGATGCCAATGGCCACCTTGCTCAAATCTGCGATTATTCAAACCGGATTTACATTAGTGGCAGCCCTGCTTTTTGCTTTTCTATCTTTGTTTCTTGTTCTGCTTTTTACCCGAAGTATTAGTTCACCCATAAAAACATTAATTAAGGAAATGAATAAACCGGATGTTCACAAATATATTCAGGATGATGGGGCGGATGAATATCATTTAATTATTGATGGATTTAATCAGATGAATGAGCATCTTGTTCATGCGATTGAGGGACAATATGAAATGCAATTACAAGAAAGTGAGTTAAAGGAACTTCAAAAAGAAGCTGAATTATCAGCCTTACAGCAACAGATTAATCCCCATTTTCTGTATAATACGCTAGAATCGATTTATTGGAATTGTCAACTAGAAGGCGAAGAAGAAATCGGAGATATCGTTAACGCATTAAGCACTTACCTACGTGTCATCATTGATAAAGGCCGTGAAGATGTAACGATTGAAATGGAAGTCGAAAGTGTGAATAACTATATTTTCCTGCAAAACAAGCGTTTTGGGAATCGTGTTTCTGTAACATGGAATGTTTCCAAGCAAATACGAAGCCTAAAAATAATAAAATTGGCTATTCACCCAATTGTAGAAGATGTTTTGGTGGCGAACTTAAATGATATTGAGGAAAATATTGATGCTTCGATTACAATAACTCAAGACAAGCAAGATATTCACGTGACAATGGAAGGAAACGCCGTTACCTATTTTCTTAGGTTGAATGATGATTCGCTCGAGACGATGAATGGAATTAATAGTGTTGATGAACGCTTGAAATTATACTTTGGAGAAGCTTATGGTGTCGTATTAGATGAGGAAACATTTAAAATCAAAGTAAGTATTCCCATAAGTAAGCAAAGCAAAGGAGAGTCGTATGATTGATAGATATGTTATCTTATTACGAAAAATTTCAGTACGACGTCGACTAGCCTATGCATTTATTCTATTATGCGTTATCCCTATTTTTTCTATGATTATGATAACGACCTTTATTCAAGCCTATTATTATAAGGACAACACGCAAACAACATATGAGATTTTTGCCTATGAATCAGGAATACGAATTAATGATATATTCGACCAGCTTGAACTTAAAGTAAATTATTTAGTGAAAAATAACGATATTTTGACAGACCTCTATTTATATAATACATCCTTAGAATATCAAACAGATACCGTTGAGCGACGTATTGAAAACACAATTGCGAGTATTATGTCGCCACAAACAGAGATCGGATATACGGCGGTGATTACAAACGATGGAAAGGTTTTTGCATACAGTCAAAAGGAATTTGATATCGATCGGATTAGAAACCGACTTGATGATGCAGATGGATGGAATTATTTTGAAGAGGAAGAAGATGTCTTGCTATATCGCATCGAAAAAGTTGAAATCGATTATACAAGTGGTGAAATGGTAACCTTTTTTTTACTTGTTGATAGAGATGCCTTGGACCAAGTTCTTGATGAGGCAGTGGGTTCTTTAAAACAAAAAATTGCTCTTATAGATCAAGGAAATCGAGTCATATCCGGTCGGTCTACTAACCACAATAAAATCGAACACCAAATAGTGGAACCAATCTCAAATACCGATTTTTACATTAGAAATAGTTTTGATAAAATTAATTACGACTTTAAAGGTGCTCTTTTTACATTAATGCTATCAATTATAGTTTTTGCAGTTTCGGGAATTATTATGTATATGGTTCATGCAAGTATTCGCGTTCCACTTAGTTATCTTTTAGAACGTATTAAAAAATTTGACACGGAATTATTTGTAATTAAAGAGGAACAACCCAAAATCATGTCTAAAGATGAACATGCTATTTTAAATAACGAATTTACAAATATGTTGATACGATTAAATCATCTTTTAGAAGAAACATATACGACAAAAATTAATGAAATTAAGCTTAGAACTAGAATTAAGGAGCTCGAGCTAGTTTCGCTCCAGCAGAGAATTAACCCTCATTTTTTTTATAATCTGTTAGATAATGTTTTTTGGATGGCTCAAATGAAAGGCTTTGAAGAAATTGGTGAAATGGTTTCAGCTTTGGGTGAGTTCTTCAAGACAAGCGTTTCGGAAAAAGGCGCCTTTGTTGCTATTAGGACGGAAATAGAGAATGTACGTAGTTATGTCAGTCTTCAAAAGATTATGCATAAAAATCAGTTTGAAGCCAGGTGGAATGTAGACCCCAGCATTATGATGGATAAAACCGTGAAGTTAGTATTGCAGCCCATCATCGAAAATTGTATCGTTCATGGCTTTGAAGGAATGGAAACAGGCGGAGTCATTAACATTAGCGGACGAGAAGATCATGAAGATATTATTTTTGAAATAAGCGATAACGGAAAAGGAATGAGCGAGGAAATGTGCCAAGCAATTAAGCAGAAAATGAATAGTACAATTTATGGAATCGGTGATAGTATAGGCATACGAAATGTTAATCAAAGAATAAAGATATATTACGGAAAGGCATATGGATTAGATATAAAGTCAATAGAAAACCAAGGAACTACAGTAAGCTTGCGCATACCGAAAAGGAGTAAATAATGTATCGATTAATGGTTGTTGAAGATGAAGAAATGATTCGAAAAGGAATTGTCAACAGTATTTCTTGGGAAGAACTCGGCTACAAAGTTGTTGCGGAAGGTAAAAACGGAAAAGAAGCACTCGACATATTAGAGAAAAATCCTGTTGATGTTTTGTTAACAGATATAAAAATGCCGATTATGGACGGAACAGAATTAGCGAAAAGAGCAAGAAAAATGTATCCGGATATTGAAATTGTTATCTTGAGTGGATTTTCGGATTTTGAATATGCACGACAAGCGATTAGTTTTCGTGCATTTGATTATTTTCTTAAACCGACAAACAAGAAAAAATTACTGGGTGTTTTTGAAAAACTTAAAGAGCACATGGATCAAAAACGCGAGCGAAAGGAAGAAGTGTTTCACAACAGTATTTTTATTAATGCCGGTTATGAAATTATGCGACAAGAATTTATTGAAGCCATTTTGAAAGGTGATTTACACTTTTTTAAGGATTTTGAAGAGCATACACGAACATTAGAGCTTGACTTTAGTGGACAATATTATACGGTTGCAACCTTAAAATTCGACAGAAAAAGCATTTACCAAGAGCTAGAATCATCATGGGCCACGGACAAAAGGCTTCTAACATTTTCATATGGAAATATAATCAAGGAGGCCTTAAGCGAGTATGCGACGGTTCACTATCATGTCGATGATTATGATACGATTAATTTTGTTTTTTGTTTTGAGTCCTATGAAGAACAAGATAATTTTATGATTCCATGTTTAGAAAACATCAGTGAAAATATTCAAAACTGCTTGTTTAAACATACAGCGATTCCCTATGCAATAGGAATAGGCCTAAGCTATCCATCGATTCATTATATTTCAAAATCATATGTCCAAGCACAAAAATCGATTCGTAGAAATTTTTACCTAGATGAACAAAAAATACAGGTTTATAAAGACAACAATGCATCTACATACGAACAAAATTTCATTAATTATTATCCGGATGAGCTTAAAAGTGCAGTGACACTTATTGGCAATGGCTTATACACAGAGACGCGCCAAACCTTAGAAATAATGTTTAAACGTCTAGAAGCTCAAAAATTACTGCCGGAAATAGTGAAAAACTATTGTGTTGCACTGATACTCATGATTCAGTCTTCCATAAATATTCCGTCAGAAGAGCTCGAAGAAACAATCGGAACAGAATATAATGAATTTGTCAAAGAGGCATTAACGGTTAAAGAGTTAGAAACACATGTGATACAAGCAATGGTAAAATTGGCAAAGAAAATGAGTCAAGTTGTTGAGCAGGAGGATATCGATGAACAACACGTGACGATAGACCAAGCTAAACGATTTATGCAGGACCATTTAAGTGAAAAGATCAACCTTAAAGATATAAGTGAACATGTGTATTTATCAGAGACGTATTTTAGTTTCTTATTTAAAAAAGTAACCGGAATGACCTATATTGATTATATCCAAAAATTACGTATGAATAAAGCTAAGGAAATCTTGCTCGAAAGCAATTACAAAATATACGAGGTGGCCGAACGAATAGGTTATAATGACTATAAATATTTTTCGGCACAGTTTAAAAAATACGTCGCAATGACACCCAAAGAATACCGAAAGAAAAATCGCAAGAACTAAGGTTCTTGCTTTTTTTTCAGGTAAAGGATAGAATAAAACATAATGAAAACAACTATTTATAAGAAAGAGTGAAAGAAATAATGGATAATCAAGAAAATAAACACAAACGACGTGTGCGTTATAAAGGGACACACCCAAAAAAATTCAGTGAAAAATATAAAGAACTTCATCCTGAAAAATATTCAGATACCATCGAAAAAGTTATTCGAAAAGGAAGCACACCAGCGGGAATGCATATTTCCATATGTGTCAAAGAAATACTGGATTTTTTAAAAATTCAACCGGGACAAAAAGGGCTAGATGCAACCTTAGGTTATGGTGGACATGCCTCAAAAATGTTGGCGTGTTTAAAAGGCCAAGGACACTTATATGGTTTGGATGTGGACCCGATTGAAATCGAAAAAACAAAAGAACGCTTAGCCAAAAAAGGTTATGGCCCCGAAATATTAACTATTAAGCAATTAAACTTTGCAAACATCGACACCTTGCTTCCGGAAACGGGACTTTTTGACTTTGTCCTTGCTGACTTAGGAGTATCATCCATGCAGATAGATAATCCCAAAAGAGGATTTTCCTATAAGACAGAAGGGCCCTTGGATCTTCGCCTAAATCCACAGAAGGGAAAATCTGCAGCAGAGCGCTTAGCGACAATGACAGAATCGGAACTCATCGGAATGCTGGAAGAAAACGCAGATGAACCCTATGCAGGTGAAATTGCTCGAGCAATTATGAAGGAGCAATCAAGCGGAGATGGGATAGAGACAACGGCGCAGTTACGAGAAGTCATCGAAAAGGCCTTAGTATTTATTCCGGAAAAAACACGAAAAGACAGTGTGAAAAAATCATGTCAACGAAGTTTTCAAGCATTACGTATTGATGTAAACAATGAATTCGAAGTTCTTTATGATTTTTTGGAAAAACTTCCAAATATATTAGCACCAGGTGGCCGAGTTGCTATTTTATCCTTTCACTCCGGTGAAGACCGATTGGTCAAAAAATCTTTTAAATGCTTGATGCGTGAAGGGATTTATTCTGAAGTGGCCCCAACAGTTATTCGACCATCTTCCCAAGAGTGTAATGAAAATCCTCGGGCAAGATCAACAAAAATGCGATGGGCAATTAAAGCCTAAACACTAGAAAAGGAAGTAGACCATGTCATTATTTCAAGAATTCAACTTAGATTCCAAATTAATCGAAGCCCTTTCTGAGCAGGAATATAAAAAACCGACGCCCATTCAGAAAAAAGCAATACCCATTATATTAGAAGGGCGGGATTTGATAGGGTGTGCACAAACAGGAACAGGCAAAACAGCAGCGTTTGCGCTTCCGATTTTGAATCGGTATGTAAATGTAGCCAAAGATCCGAATGTTTTCAATCGAATCAAGGTCTTGGTCTTGGCACCAACACGAGAATTAGCCATCCAGATAGGAGAAAACTTCCGAACGTATGGTCAATTCGCCAATATTCAAACGGGGGTTATCTTTGGTGGGGTAACGCCTAAACGGCATATCAAAGTTTTAAAAAAAGAACCGAGTATACTTGTTGCAACGCCGGGGCGACTCAATGACTTATTAGAAGATGGGGTCGTTGACCTGTCAAGTTTAGATGTGTTTGTTCTTGATGAAGCAGATCGTATGCTTGAGCTTGGTATGTTACAAGATGTTAAAGACATTATTGCTTTGTTACCAAAAGAGCGACAGAACCTTATGTTTTCGGCAACGATGCCAAAAGAAATAGCGTCTTTGGTTGCCTCAATTCTCCATAATCCGGTAAGAATTGAAGTGAAGCAGGAAAAAAGATATCAACCCAAAATCATACAAGAGGTTTACTTTCTTGAAGAAACCCATAAGGGTGAAAAACTTATCGACATATTAAAAGACGGCGATTATGAATCTGTTTTGATTTTCGTAAGAACAAAGAAAAAAGCGGATAAGTTGGCAAAATTTATTAATGTGAATAACATTCGAACAAAAGCTTTTCATGGCGATATCAACCAAACGCAACGAATAAAAGTTCTTGATATGTTTAAAAATAAAGAAATTCGCGTTTTAGTCGCAACCGATGTGGCGGCCAGAGGGATTGACATTGATCAGCTAGAAGTAGTCATTAACTTTAATATTCCCAATGTCCCCGAAACCTACATCCATCGAATCGGTCGAACGGGAAGAGCAGGAGAAAAAGGTCTTGCCATTTCTTTGTGCAGTAAAGATGAGCGTGAGTTTTTAGACCGGATTGAGAAATTGCAGGGTGTTAAAGTGACAAACTCCTCATTGACATTAGGAAGGAATTAATTATATACTTATAGCAAGAGTAATTACGATAGGATGAATAGGAGATTAGAATTTATTATAGAAATAACTGAGTTTTGAAAGCCAAACTATATTTACATAGCAATATAACTTGACTCTAATGGTCCTATTCTCTTTTTAGAAAGAGGGTTTGAATTGTAGAGTCTTTTTTGTATACAGAAGTTGCGAGTAACCTAGTCATTATAAGATAAAACTATATTGAGGAGATACTCCATGGATAAAAATCAAGGCTACATAAAAAGTATAAGAGGGAGCATCATTGACGTTGTATTCGAACAGGAATTACCTCGAATTAACAATAAAATCATTACAGGTGAAGAGGGAAAAATAATTCTAGAAGTCGCATCTTACATCGATGATACAACCATCAGTTCGATTGCATTAACCTCTACAGGTGGCATATCTCGAGGCGATAAAGTCATAGATACCGGAGAACCAATAAAAGTACCTGTAGGAGAGAAGACCTTAGGTAAAATGTTCGATGTATTTGGAAATGTTTTAAGCGGTGAAGACATACCAGATGCAGAATGGCAGTCTATTCATCAAAAACCAGTACCGTTCTCAAAAAGAAGTACATCGAACGATATATTTATTACCGGTATCAAAGCAATCGATGTTCTAACCCCATTGGCCCGCGGGGAAAAAGCCGGTTTGTTTGGAGGTGCGGGCGTGGGTAAAACGGTACTTATAACGGAGCTTATCAATAATACGGCGAAAAAGACGAAAGGATATAGTATTTTCTGCGGAATAGGCGAGCGGTCCAGAGAAGCGGAAGAATTATATAGAGAAGTCAAAGAAGCGAATGTTTTAGAAAATGCAGTTCTTATCTTTGCTCAGATGAATGAACCACCGGGAGCAAGGTTTAGAGTCGGTCATGCAGGGCTGACCATGGCAGAATATTTTAGAGATGTTCAAAAAAAAGACGTACTTCTTCTTATTGATAATATATTTAGATTTATACAGGCAGGATCCGAGGTTTCAGGTCTTATGGGTAAGATGCCTTCACGCGTTGGTTATCAGCCCACCTTGTCAAGCGAATTAGCAGAACTCGAAGAACGTATTTCTAGTACGAAGTCCGGAGCAATCACTTCGATTCAAGCGGTATATGTACCGGCAGATGACTTTACGGATCCAAGTGCGACCCATACATTTTCACACTTGTCCGCGTCGGTTGCTCTTTCTAGAAAAAGAGCAAGTCAGGGTTTATATCCTGCAATCGATCCTTTAAAATCATCGTCCAAGATGTTAAATGGAGCGATTGTAGGTGAAAGACATTATGGTCTTTCACGGAAAATAAAAAAGACCCTTGCAAGCTATGAAGACCTAAAAGATATTATCGCTATGTTAGGAATTGAAGAACTTTCTGTTGAAGACAGAAACATCGTCAATCGGGCCAGAAAACTGGAGCGGTTTTTAACACAACCTTTTTTTACAACCGAAGAAATGACGGGAACCGAAGGCAGATTGGTAGAACTTGAAGACGCTCTTGACGGATGCGAGCGAATTTTAAATGATGAATTCAAGGACTATGAAGAAAATGATCTCTATATGATTGGTAATATCGATGAAGCGATAGAGAAAAAAAGGAAGCGAGAAGAGAAAAATGAGACTTAAATTTATTCTCCCTTACAAAACTATTTTAGATAAAGAGGTTAAAAAAATTACGGCCCCCGGTTCTAATGGAGATTTTCAGATTCTTCCAAAACATATCGATGGAACATGGACATTAAGAGCGGGTATTTTGGATATAACGGCAGACGAAGATCATTATTACGCGATTAATCAAGGCGTGATTGTTAAACAAGGTGATATAGTGTATTTGTCCACCATGCAGGCCATTGCCGGGGAATCATTAGAAGAACTGAGTAATACGGTCCAAGATACAATTAAGGTATTAAATGATAAAGAAAAAAAAGCGAGGGAAGTACTTATACGGTTGGAAATGGAAACAATCAAAAAATTTACGGAAATCGAAATATAGAGGAAGTGGTTTTTTTGGACAAAAAAAAACAATCAAGTGAAGAAGAACTTCTAGAAAAGATCAAAAAGGATTCGGCAAAAAAAATCAAAGCTCAAGAAGAAGGAAATGAAATCATGTTTGGCCTTGGATTTTTTGGAATTGTGGGATGGTCGATTGCCATACCTACAGTGATCAGTATAGCCATTGGCATTTTTTTAGACGGTCGATTTACCCAAAGTTTTTCGTGGACGCTTACATTTTTATTCGGAGGGATTATTTTAGGTTCATTTAATGCGTGGCATTGGATTAAAGAAAAAAGTGAAGATAAGTAGGAGGAGATGTAATGCTTGAATTTATTATTGGAATCATTTTGGGAATACTATTTTTTGGAGGGCTCTATTTGACTGTCGGGAAATTAAATGAAGTCAAGAATCCAAGTTTTCTTGTTATTTTTAGCTTCATCATCCGGATGGTAATACTACTAGGAGGACTTTTCTATCTTTCGAAAAAGGGATATCAAGCAATACTGTTGGCCTTAATGGGCATTGTTTTAGTGAAGTTCATAATGATTTTCATGGTAAATAAACCGAGTGAGAAAGCGACAAAAAGAGGTGATTAAATGAATATTGATCCAAGTGAAATTGTCTATTTTGAATGGGGATTTGTCAGAATTACAGCAACATTGGTCTTTACCTGGGTCACCATGCTTATTTTAGCAGTAGGATCTTATATGGTAACCAGAAAGATAAGTGTTGAAGACGAAATCTCGGAAGGTAAAATCTCCAAAGGTCAAAATATTTTGGCAGCATTAGTAGAAACAATCAATAACCAAATCAAACAAATAAGTCGACAAGAACCCGGGAAATATCTTCCCTTTATAGGGACTTTGTTTATTTTTATATTTTTTGCCAATGTACTTTCCATTATACCGGGATATATCTCACCAACGGGCTCATTAAATACGACAATTGCTTTATCGCTCTGTGTGTTTGTATCAGTGCCCATATATGGAATATCGGACAGAGGTATTGGCGGATACTTAAAAGAATACATAAAACCAACATTTATTATGTTACCTTTTAATATCATAAGTGAATTATCAAGAACATTATCTTTGGCAATACGTCTGTATGGGAATGTGATGAGTACGGGTATTATCGTTGCTATTTTGCTAGGCGTGATTCCGCTTTTTTTCCCGGTCATCATTCAGGCATTAGGATTATTAACAGGTGTAATACAGGCATATATATTTGCAATACTTGCAATTGTCTATATCGCATCAGCAACTGAAAATAAAAAACGAAAAACATAGGTTAAGGAGGAACAGTTTATGGATAATATAGGTTTAATAGGAATGGTTTCTATAATAATGGCCGGACTGACTATAGCGGTGGGCTCTATAGCACCGGCGATTGGTGAAGGGAATTCGGTTTCCCAAGCCTTAAAGTCAATAGCGCAACAACCGGATGAAGCAAATACCATCTCCAGAACTCTTTTTGTAGGACTTGCAATGATTGAATCCACGGCCATCTATTGTTTTGTAGTCTCAATGATCTTACTCTTTGCCAATCCATTTTGGAATATGGTCATAGGATAATAGTATGAATATAAGCTGGTTTGAAATAGTCGCTCAGATTATTAACTTTTTTATCATTCTATTCATTCTTCAGAAGCTTCTCTATAAGCCGGTACTAAAGGCGATGAGTAAAAGACAGGAAAGAATTAGTAAAGCGCAGAATGAAGCCGATGAAAAAATGAAAGAAGCGAATAAGTTAATTGATGAATATGATAAAAAAATTGAAGACATACAAAACGAAAAACGCAATATTTTGGATGATGCAAGGAAACAAGCCCAAGAAAAAAGAGAGAGTTTATTAGAAGATTATAAAAAAGAAGCTGAAAAAAAACGGAATGTTTATTTAAAAGAAATCGAAGATGAGAAAGAAAATTTCGAGAAAAATTTGAGGAAAAAACTAGGAAATAGTGCGGTTAAGATAGCTTCGCATATCTTTGATACCATCTCTTCAAAGGAACTAGAAAAAGAGATTTTTGATACGTTTATTTTCAATTTAAAGGAGTTAAATAGCAATACACCGAATCAGGATATATCCAAAGAAGAAACGATAGAAATACATTCTTTTAAAGAATTATCCCAGGATGAAAAAGAGACGATTGAAAATGCATTAAAAGAGCAGATAAAAGAAATAAAAAACATTAATTATGAAACGGATTCTAGCTTGGTTTTAGGTTATGAGTTAAATCTAGAGACATATACCTTACATACCAATATTAAGAATTATTTGAATATAGTACAAAAAGATATCATTGAAAATCTAGACACAAATTGATATAGGGGTGCTCAAAATGTTAGAAAACCAATTCACATTTTTAGACAAATCCATAAACAAAGCATTGAAAAGGGATTTAGGTCAAAATAATATAGAAGAAACCGGAACCATTATATCTATTGATAGTGGAATTGCAAAAGTTAAAGGACTAAAAAAAATTAAAAATGAAGAACTGATTGAGTTCCCGAATGCTACTATGGGTTTGGCATATAACCTAGACCCAGAGACAATTGGAGTTATACTTCTTGGTGATTATGATGATATTAAAGCAGGTCAAAAAGTGAAAAGGACATATAAAGTAGCAGATATACCTGTTTCAGAGGATTTTTTGGGAAGAGTCATAAACCCTTTGGGTAAAACTATCGATGAGAGGGGTTCTGTCACTGCGGAAAAATTTCTTCCGGTTGAAAGAGAATCTCCATCTATTATGAAAAGAGCCGCTGTATCTGTGCCATTACAAACCGGCTTAAAAGTTATAGATTCAATTGTACCCATCGGAAGAGGACAGAGAGAACTCATCCTTGGAGACAGGCAAATAGGAAAGACGACGATTGCCATTGATACAATTATTAATCAAAAAAATATGGATGTCATATGTATATATTGTGCAATTGGTCAGCAGATTACATCAGTATCGAAGATTATTGATACGCTTAAATCAAATAATGCAATGAAAAACACCATTGTAATGATTGCAGGTTCAGAAGATCCGCCCGGTGTTGCGTATATCGCTCCATATGCTGCAACTTCTTTAGGTGAATATTTTATGGAAAAAGGTAAGGATGTGCTTATCGTCTATGATGATTTAACCAGACACGCAAGGTCATACAGAGAACTGTCGCTTTTACTTGAAAGACCGCCCGGACGGGAAGCCTATCCTGGTGATATTTTTTATATTCATTCTAGACTGCTTGAAAGATCGACCCATTTAAAGGATGAATTCGGTGGAGGTAGCATGACTGCTCTGCCAATAATTGAAACTCAGGCAGAAAATTTATCTGCATATATTCCGACAAATCTTATTTCGATTACGGATGGACAAATATATCTCTCGCCGAAACTCTACCAGAAAGGAAATCTTCCACCAGTAGAAATAGGCGTCTCCGTGTCTAGAATTGGTGGGAAGACCCAACTGCCTTCATACAGAAATATAACGGGGAATTTAAAGCTTACATATTCTCAATTTGAAGAATTAGAATCGTTTGCAAGTTTTGGAACACGCTTAGATCAATCAACCAAGCAAACCCTTGAAAGAGGTCGACGAATAAGGCAAGTCTTAAACCAACCCCAGCATTCGCCAATGGAAGTTACGGAACAGATAGGTGTATTATTATCGGTGACAACAGGGCTGCTAGATCATATTGACCTAGATAGAATAGATGAAGCACAAGAGCATATAAGAAAACAAATACGAGAAGATGATGCGTTTCGTGAAAATATATTGAACCAAGAAAAACTGAATGACGATGTGAAAGAAGAGTTTATCGACAATATAAAAGACACACTTAAACGGGAGATGAATATCGGATGAGTGGATTAGAAGGCATAAAGAAAAGCATAGATTCCGCAGAGGGTCTTAGAACCATTGTAAATACAATGAAAGCGCATGCTTCAAGTAATATAAATCAATTTCAAAATGCGGCAAAAGCATCAATGGAGTACAGAAAAGTTTTGGACATGTCCTTATATGTTGTGTTATCTAACGAAGACGACGAAGATGTACTACCCTTGGATGAAGTGAAAAATGGGAATACACTTCATATTGTATTTGGATCTGACCATGGTCTTGCAGGGAGATTTAATGAAAGAATAACATCCTTTGCTCTGGAAAAAATATGGCAGAATGAAGATGACAAAGTTATTGTCATAGGTCAGCAGATACGTCAGCGACTTAAAGATGATTTTGATATTTATAAAATGTTCATGCAACCTCAGTCGATAGATAATATATCAACGAGGGTAAATGAACTTCTAGTAGAAATCGATGAAATAAGAGATAAACTAGCGATTGAAAAAATAATTCTTTACTACAATAAACCGGCAGATAACTCTACATTTACGGAAGAGACAGAATTGCTTTTCCCAATTGACTTACTTGCACTTGCAAAAAACAAAATGGAATGGGAGTCAAAAAGTATTCCCACATATTTTGTGGAAAAACAAGTAATTATTTCTGATTTAATACGGCAATATTTTTTTATAAGCTTATATAGAGCATTTTGTTATTCGTTGGCATCTGAAAATGCAAGTCGATTGGATTCTATGCAATCGGCCGAGAAAAACATCGATAATCGACTAGAAGAATTAAACTTTTTATTTAGACAAGAAAGACAAAACAGTATCACAGAGGAATTAAACGATATAATATCAGGTTTCAAAGCAATACAACAATAAATTTGAGGAGGATTTAATATGAAAAAGACAGTAATTTCAATAACACTTGTTGCACTATTAATGACATCAATGATATCGATAGCATTTGGAGAAGAACATTCACAGTACGATGTTTTAAAGGCACTTCTTCCCCAAGGGGAAGGGTATGAATGGACCTATACAGGCTTTGTTGAATATGGGCATACCATGTCGATAGATACGATCAATGATGATAAAACCGAATACACTATATCCGGTCAAATTCATGATATGTCTGGGATGCAACCAGAAGAAGAACTAGCTTTTAATATGACCTATGTCATTGAAGATAACGCCTTAGTTCAATATACCGGAGAAAAAATACAAGACTCCGATTTTTCACGGATTGAATTAATCCGAACCCCCTTACAAGTCGGAAACACATGGTCTCAAGACTTGACTACAGAAGACGGAGAAACGGTTAACTTAGCATGTGAAATAGTTGCTATTGACACGGAAAATGGAAACCAAGTATATACGGTAAACTATAATGAAGTTGATGGAGATTATTATGAAATCAGAACGATTAAAGAGATGGTGGGTGTCACGTCTTTTGAAAAACTGATGACAAGTAATGATACAGAAATAACCATGACATATTCTTTAAATCAAGATATCTCAGGCTATTCTAGCTTTGACCAATTTGAAGATTTAGACAGTAATAGCTGGTATGCCCACTATGTTGATAATCTTATAAAGGAAGACATCTTACATGGATATCCAGATAATACAGTGAAACCGCATAACAATATACATGTGTCTGAATTCACAACATTATTACTTAATAGCATAGGATACGAAGAAGCTATTGATGATAATATTTGGTATTCAAATTATGTAGACCAGGCTCAAGACCTCAACATTATTGATGAAGGGGATTTTGATAATTACGATCGCCCGATTAAACGTCAAGAAATGGCAAAAATGATTGTTCGAGCAAGTAATGCAGACGAAATGGATGGGGATTCATTATTTGACGATAGCAATACGATTGATGCAATCTATCAAGGTTATGTAAGAACGGCAGTTTCCTTAGAAATGCTAGCCGGTTATCCAGATAATACGTTTAGACCTATGGAAAATCTAACCCGTGCGGAAGCAAGTAAAGTGATTGTCAAAGTGACAGAGCGTCAAAAAGAGGACGATTCTAATCAAGACGTTAGTCAAGAGCCGAGTCAAGAAAAGATTCTATCACTAGAAGAAGATTTCAATAATTATTTGTTTCAAGAAACAAGCGACAATAATATTGTTATAAATTATGCTTCAAAAGCAGAGCTTATAGCAGATATGAAAAATGTTATGACAGAAAATTTAGCTATGGAATATGTTGATTCATATTTTCAAGAAGAAAACGGAGAATTGAAAATAATTGCAAAAGATGGACCGGTAATGCTTTCAGAATCAAACGAAATAAATATTACCCAAGTAGCTGAAGGAGAATATGTCGTTTCTCAAGAAAATGAAAACATGCTAAGAGGCAGATATAGACTGGAGATATACTTTAAAAATATAGAGGACCGAGGCTGGATAATGACTAATAGAACTTTTTATTCAATTGACGTCAATGGAAGTATTGATAATAGCCTAGAGTATGAAATTGTAGATTCGGATTATTCAGAAGAAGTTGCCTCTGCCGTTGAAAATATTCAAAAATTACGAGCTTATAGCGTGGTAGAAGAAGAGGCAGATAGCAAAATTGTATTTATAGGATTAGGTGAGAAACCAACAGGTGGATACGGTATATCCATATACTCATGTGTAAGCTTAGTTAATAATAAAACCGAAATCATCATTAAAGAAGAGGTTCCTCAAGATGATGAAATAGTAACTCAAGCGATTACCTATCCATATCTACTTATAAAGATTAATACATCCAATACAGATATAGAAGTAGAAACCATAGATGGAGAAAGCTTTCCAAATGTGAGTAATTAAAAATCAAAGCGTTTTCAGGACAATTTCAGTTAAAAAAAATGTAGCACTTTTTGACACATATATAGGTATATGATATAATAATTGTCGAAAAACATTGGTAAAGTAGCGACATGAGTATTTGTTGTAAAGAAGAAAGTGTTAGTGAAAAATCAGAAAAGTAAAAGAACTGGGGCTTGGTTAGGACATAAGGTCATGACCTATACTACACGTGTAGTATAATTCAAGCATATGCGAGGTTTAAGCGCTCTAACTCTTAATTGAGTTAGAGCGCTTTTTTTTTAAGAAAGCGAGGACGAAATGAAAGAATGGGAAAAGCAGCTTAACAATTTTGTGAATACCCTTGAGGAACTGGAAAAGTACATTAATGTTACGGAAGATGAAAAGGAAGCAATACTGACGTTAAATACAAAATGGGGTACGACACCATACTTTGCGTCACTTATGGATCAAGATGATCCAAACTGTCCAATACGGCGACAAGTCATTCCCTCATTAGAAGAGAACAAGAATGTCTATGGCCTAGATAACTATTTGGTCTGGAAAGAAAACAGAGACACAGAAGAATCGCGACCGGATTGTATTGCAAGGCAATATAAAGACCGAGTTGCATTTACCGTTATTGACGTATGCGGTATTTATTGTCGACATTGCTTCAGAAAAGAGTTAGTGGTTGACCAAGACCTATCCCTTCGTTTCGATGTCGATGAAGGCATCAAATGGATCAAGGAACATGAGGAAGTACGAGATGTTCTTGTTACCGGTGGTGACCCATTTTTACTGAGTGATGAGAAAATTGCATATATTATTTCAGAATTAAGAAAGATTGACCATGTGGAGATGATTCGATTTGGTACAAGGACACCGATTGTCATGCCTCAAAGAATTACAGAAGATTTAATGAATGTGTTAAAAGGATACCATAGAGTTCCTATTTGGATTAATACACAATGCAATCATCCCAAGGAAATTACAGAAGAAACAGCTAAAGCAGTGTATAAACTAATGGAATGCGGAATTAACGTCGGTAATCAAGCAGTACTTCTAAAAGGAATCAACGATGATATAGATACCTTTAAACGATTGCATCAGAAGTTACTATCTGTTCGAATTAAACCTTACTACGTATTTTATTGTGAACCGGTACCGGGAATTGACCATTTTAGAACTCCGGTTGAAAAAGGTGCGGAACTAATCCGCGATGCCTTAAGAGGTCATACGACAGGACTTGCGCAACCCATGTATGTTGTGGCAACCAACATTGGAAAAATTCCACTCATGCCAAATTATTACTTTGTTGACAAAGATGACGAAAACTATACACTGATGAATCATCGAGGTGAAAGAACACAATTACCAAATATAAAAGAATAGAGTAACTTGGTTAAAATAGTGCAAACAGCTGTAAAATATTCATTGTATTTTACAGCTGTTTGAATTACACTAAAATAAAAGGAGTCGATGTGCGTGTCTAATATAAAACCCGTATCCGATTTGAGAAATTATAATGATATTTTAAAAGCAAGTCAGATTGAATCGTCTGCATTGCTAGCTCATTTAGAAGAAGGAGAAAAATCTGCTAGGGAAGAAGGGTGGACTTCGCCTGAAGATATTGAAGAAGCATTAGGACTCTAGACAAGATTATATGCGCGCATTATTTAATATAAGGGAGTGAGCTTGTGATTACTATTGATGATGTTATTGAAGGTATGGAGTTTCAAAGTGAAGACAGTCATTATTATTATCATGTCAAAAGTAAATCAGTTGTTATGCTAACCGAAGAAGAGATTCGATATGCAGAAAACGAAGTAGATATTGATAGGTTACCGGAGTGGCAACGAGAAAGTGTCTTATTGGCGAATGAAATGATTGACAATCCATATGATGCATTCATAGCTCTTCCGAGCAAAGAAGATATTGATGAATATCGAATGATGGAAGGTTTTATAATGACGATAGATGATGAAAAAGCAAGTAGTGTCCTTTGGGAAGCGATTGAAGGTCGTGGAGCCTTCCGACGATTTAAGGACAAAATCCATCAATATGATCTTCAAGATGCGTGGTATGGATATAGGGATGCAAGGTATGAAGAAATAGCCATGGAATGGTGCAAAACGCATCATATTGAGTATACAAAAAAGTAAAGATAAGAGACGATTTACTCAAATAATGTTGAAAAATCAAAGAGAAGAAGATCTGAGTCGATTTTGGCCAGGTCTTCTAATTCTTTTGTAAATCCTGATTTGGAAAAAAGGGCATTATATACATTCACTTCTCGAAGTTCTTGTTTAAGAAAAAACTCGGGCTCATTAAACAGAACGGAGCCGTTAGCCATTATATTTGCGACCACATTTTCTTGTAATGTTAAATGACTATTAATTAAACTCAAATAATATGGAACGCCACTAAAAATACTGTAATATGCAACTTGTTCATTGATTGTCAAGCTGGGCATAAATCCTCTAGCAGATAGATAATCCATTAAGACATCTTTTTCCATGAAGCTCATGGATGAACCGCAGATGATGAGCATAGTCAAGATTAGTATAGTTGTAACTATAATAGTCGTAACTTTGCTAATCTTATTGGGCGTATTTTGTACATAGCGCTTGTAATAATAAGTTGCTTCACTTAAAATGGATATAACGAATGCTAATAAGAAAGGATATGCTATGAAACAGATTGTGAATCCATATTTACCCTTAAATGAATATATTCCGGATGGAGAACCCCATGTGTTTGGAGATCGTGTGTATGTATTTGGATCCCATGATAAGGAAAACGGAGAAGCCTTTTGCCTACTTGATTATGCGGCTTACTCGGCGCCCGTTGATGATTTAACCCAGTGGACCTACGAAGGGGTTATTTACAAAAAAGAACAAGATCCTGCAAATACAGAGGGCCAAATGATGCTCTATGCACCGGATGTTTGCCAAGGTCCGGATGGACGGTTTTATCTCTACTACTGCTTAAATGGCTTGAGTAAAATCTCAGTTGCAGTATCGGATACACCGGCAGGAAGATATGCGTTTTTGGGGTATGTTGCCTATCCTTCGGGTCAATATTTGGAGGAAAATATTCCCTTTGATCCGGCCGTACTCCATGACAATGGAAAAGTTTATGTATACTATGGATTTTCGCCGACGAATATTAATATCCCGGGATTTATTAGTCGAGACAAAATCCTTGGCTGTAGTTTTATTGAATTGGAACAAGATATGTTAACAGTAAAGCAGGGGCCGACAATTGTCTTGCCAAGTGAAACATATAGCGATGGAACAGGGTTTGAAGGTCATGAATATTTTGAAGCCCCGTCAATTCGTAAAATCGATAATCTGTTTTATTTGATATACTCATCCGTGCTCTCTCATGAATTATGTTATGCAATAAGTGCATATCCGGACAAAGGCTTTGTATATCAAGGGACGATTGTTTCTAATGGTGATATTGGATATAAAGGCCATATGGAAGAGGACAAGGTGGCGCTTGTTGGTAATAATCATGGTGGTATTGAATGCATTAACAAACAATGGTATGTTTTTTACCATCGGCATACCCATGGACATCAATTTAGTCGCCAAGGATGCGCAGAACCCATTGTCATTGATGAGGAAGGCAAGATTGAGCAGGTTGAGATTAGCTCGTGTGGGCTTAACGGAAAACCCCTAAATCCGAAGGGGCGATATAGTGCGGCGATATGCTCAACACTAACTCATGGAAAGATGCCCAATCTATTGCGACAAAGACCAACATGGGACTATCCTTATATTACCCATGAAGATGAAAGGCATTATATTACCAACATTACAAAGGGTACGATTATTGGCTTCAAATATTTTGATTTTTCAGGAAAAACGGGATGTTCAGTAAGCTATCGCGGAACTGGAGAAGGACGCATTCAATTATTTTCTGATGTATTTATTCCGATTCAAGCAAAAGACGAATGGACAGTAAGCTTATCAGGAGAGTTTGTTTTACAGGGTAAACACTCTCTGTATTTACGATATGAAGGGACGGGTTCTATCGAGATCGAAGCTATTGTTTTTGATGATATAAGCTCAGTATTTTGAATGAGAAGGAGACAGGTAAGGACATGATAAAAACAACAAAAACGATTTGTTTTGCCAACAACAAAGGTGGTAGCGGAAAATCAACAACATGTTCCAATATCGGGTATGCCCTATCGCAGCAGGGAAAAAAAGTCCTTATGATTGATGGGGATATGCAATTGAACCTCTCGCTTGCCTTTTTATCGGAAGAAGAGGTATTAGATATTGCCAAAAGTGATAAAAATCTATATGTGGCTGTAAGTAAACAACAGGATTTAACGAATTATATTTATGAAACAAATTATGAAAACTTGGATATCATACCGTCGTCAACATTAATAAGCGGCATTGAATATGAGTTGTTTACCAAATGGCAGCGGGAATTTATTATAAAGAAATGTCTTCAAACGATTCAAGCCTCAGGAAGTTATGACTATATTCTGATTGATGCCCCACCGACGCTTGGAACATGGGTGATTAATCTTTTATGTGCATCGGATGAAGTCATTATACCGGTGGAGGCCAGCCCATGGGGATTATTTGGACTCGCCAACATGTTTGAGTTTTTACAGGCAATTCGTGAGATGGCCCCCAACCTTTCTTTGCTGGGGATTGCTATAACTAAAGTCAATACGAATAAAAAATATTTTAAGCAGACCTTGGATAATTTGATAGAGTTAGAAGATACACATATATTTGAAAATTACATCCGTATAGATAGCATGATTGAATGGGCTCAGGAAAATTCCAAACCCGTTGGTGCTTATAAAAAAAGTGCCCGATCTGCACACGAATATGCAGCATTAGCTAAGGAGGTTAATCGCTATGTCCATAAGTAAAGGAAGTTTAAAGAGAGTCAACGAAGGCGGTTTAGCGCACATTCCGGCTCAAGAAGTGGAAAAGAGTGGAATTCAAGTGGCCTTTCAACAGGTTCCAAGCAAGGAATTAGAAGTAGACGAGGATATTGCTTTAGATCCAATGTTGATGGAATCGATTAAAAAGTGGACAATCTTAGTTCCACTGATGGTTTATGTGGATAAGTTAGACAAATTAAGAATCATATCCGGAAGAAAGCGCTTGGCAATTGCAAAAGAATTGGGCATGGACCTCATACCCTGTCAATTAATAAAAGGAATCACTCAAAAGCAAGTCGAAGAACTTCGTTACGAGCTCCAAACTGAATCTAAAAAAGATTCGGAGCCATCGATTCATGAAGAAAAATTTAACCTTGTCGCTTCTGTACAAACGACATTACCGGATTATTTATTATAAAGACTAAATGAAGTGTAGCATTTTATATGATGCTATGCTTTATTTTTATTTACTTAATTCCAAGTTAATGGACAAAATTTTCGAGCGTACATATATTTCGAAAATCTCTACAAAAGCACTAAAATAGAGGGTTTTAATATTTATTGCTTTATATAGTGTGCTATATCCTTATTAATATTAGCCAATAGCTCAATGTTTCTAAGTAGAATATGTACCTATGCTAAAATATTGAATCTTGTTTATTGGACAAATCATATGATAGTATCAGTTTTGTCACAGAGCAATTGTCGAAATTGATGAAAGCTCAATGAAAAATTAAATCTTAGGAGGATTAGTTTAGTGAAAACAAACAAAAGCAGTGCAATGAAAAAAGTATTAGTTTTATTAATTGTTTTATCTTTAGTATTGGTAGCATGTGGACCTAAAGATGGGGGAAAGAGCAACACAGGAACATCAACAAACGCAGGAAGTGATACAGATAATGGTTCAGCGACAGATGATAGTTCATCAGCGGAAATCGAGAAACCAGAAAAGATTACAATTATGGTTGATGGTACATTAGTAACAAAAGCAAATGGTCGTGATGCTTTTAAAGCAGAATGGGAAGCGTTAACAGGTATTGAATTGGAAATCATTCAACCGGATCATGATGCATATACGGACAACTTGGGTCAAGTATTGGCAAGTGGAGACTGGCCGGATGTCATGTTACTTAACTCAGCATACTATGCTGGTTATGCAGAAGAAGGTGTTCTTTGGGATATGACATCAGCCTATGACAACTCAGAATTAAAAACTCGTGTAAAAGATCAGGCATTAGTAGATGGATTAAAAATTGGTGGTAGCTTATATGGTCTTTCACCAAGTCGTGGTAATGGATGCATTACGTACATTAAAAAATCATGGTTAGACAACGTTGGATTAGATGTACCTACGAATTATGAAGAATACGTTGAAGTAATGGACGCATTTACAAATGGCGATCCAGATGGTAACGGAATTAATGGTGATACGTATGCATTATCAAGTGCAGGACTCATTGGTGAAGAAATTCCTTTCATTAACTATTTACCTGAATTTTATCAAGATGCATTCCCAAGTTTCTACATTAATGAAAATGGTCAATGGGCAGATGGATTCGTTCAAGACAATTTCATTGGTGCTCTAGAGCGTTTGCGTGATGCATACCAGGCAGGTTACATTGACAAGGAAGCATTAACAAATGGTACAAGTGATGTTCGAAATAAATTCTATGAAGACAAATTTGGTATCTTTACATATTGGGCAGGAACGTGGGGAACAAACCTTAAGACAAACTTAGAAGCAAATGGTCTTGATGGTGAATTAATTGCTATGGAACCAATCGAAGAAGTGGGTGCATATCTTGAGCGTCAAGCGCCAACATGGGTAATCACGTCACAAGCAGAAAATCCGGAAGCGATTTTTGAGTATTTCTTTGAAACAATGTTAGATGGCGGATTAGGACAAAAATTATTTACATATGGTGCTGAAGGAACTCACTGGTCAACAGAAGGTGGAGAATTACTTGGTGTAACATATGAAGATGGTCAATTCCATATGCTTGAGAACATGGAAAAAGCAGGAACGTTATATACAAAAAACCACATTGATCCAATGATGGCCCTTACAAACTTCACAGAATTTGATGACCCTGGTATTTTAAGTGTTGCAGAAGAAGCATTAGTATCTGCTAAAACATTTGGTGAAAATTCTAGATTGGTTGAGCTTGTACCTTCAAGTGATGTTATGAGTCAATATAATGGTGATCTTGTTAAGTTAAAGCGTGAAATCGTAGCAAACGTTGTTCTTGGAACGCGTACGATTGAAGAAGAAATGCAGCGTTTTGAAAAAGAAGGCGGCTTAGAATGGTCACAAATGATTGTTGAATCATTAAACGCTAAATAGGACCTAAGTATAGAAGTTAAATTTAAAAGCGGAGTTTAACTCCGCTTTTTTAAAAAAGGAAGGAACGGTACTAAATGAGTTCACAAGTTGAAAAAATAAATCCTGATAAGATAGGTAAAAAACCCTTATCAAAGCGAATATATGAACATCGCTGGTATTATTTATTATTCTCGCCTGTATTACTATTTGCCCTAACGTTTTACTATGCACCGATTTATGGTTTGCGTTATGCATTTTACGATTATAAAGGAATCAAGGAACCGGTTTTTGTCGGTTTAGCAAATTTTGAAAAAATGTTTTCAATGCAAGGATTCTGGAATGCCTTTACAAATACTTTAGAGATTAGTCTTTTTAAATTATTTTTAACGACATTCATGTCGATTATCATGTCCTTATTACTTAATGAAATATTCAATTTAAAGTTTAAGAAGATTTCACAAACAATTGTTTACTTACCTCACTTTATGTCATGGGTTGTAACCGCATCGGTATTTGCCTTGATTATGTCACCATCACAACAAGGTTTGGTCAATGCATTATTGACAAATCTAGGAATTTTGGAGAAAGGCCAAGAAATTTACTTTTTAGGAAGCAGTAAATGGTGGAGGCCGGCATATTTCTTTATTAATATTTGGAAAGAAACCGGCTGGGGAACGATTATTTTCATGGCGACATTAGCTGGGATTAGTCCGGAATTATATGAAGCAGCATCAATTGATGGTGCCAGCCGATTCCAAAAGATAAAGTTTATTACAGTTCCGGCTCTCATGAATACAATTGTTATCGTATTAATTCTAAATCTTGCAAAGATCATGAATTTATTTGAGTCTGTATTTGTAATGCAGAATGATGCAGTTATGAGACAAGCCGATGTATTACAAACTTATATTTATACACAAACCTTTAATAGTGGAGCTTTACCAAACTATGGATATACAACAGCTGTTGGTATGGTGAAATCGATTGTTGGTGGGCTGCTCGTTGTCATTTGTAATATTGCAAGCAAAAAAATCCGTGGTCGCGGTATTGTATAAAGGAGAATAGAGATGAAGAAAAGAAAAATTACTACATTTGATTATGTCCTCAACATATTCTTTGCCTTAATATGTATTGCAATGTTGATTCCACTATGGAAAGTCATGGTCGACTCGTTTGATTTACGAACAGCTTATGGTATGAAATTATGGCCGGAGAAGTTTGGATTTGATGGATATGCGTCTGTATTTACAAATCCAACATTATATCGTCCGCTATTAGTATCCACAGTGGCAACAATTGCAGGTACTTTTGTGGGGTTAACCTTGTCGACATTAGGCGCCTATGTATTAATACAAAAAGATATGCCTGGCCGCAACTTTTTTTCAGCCATGTTGTTGTTTACAATGATTTTTAATGGTGGTTTGATACCGACATATTTGGTTATGAATAGCTTGGGTATTACAAATACGCTATGGGTTGTTATTCTACTACCCGGTCTTAATGTATTTAATCTTGTACTTATGCGCAACTTCTTTGAAGGGATTCCGAGGTCATTATTTGAAGCAGCCTCAATTGATGGATGTTCGCCAATGGCTACGTTTTTTAGAATTGTGCTTCCATTATCAAAAGCAGCACTTGCAGCGATTGGTTTGATGTTTGCTGTTGCCTACTGGAATGACTATACAACCTATAAAATCTATATCATTAATTCAGATTTATTTAACTTTCAAATGAAGTTAAGAAGTATTATCTTAGGTAGTGACTTACCGACAGCAACAGGATCAGCAACTGAGAATACAGTTCGTAATGCGGCAACAATGGTAGCAATCATTCCGTTTATGATTCTCTATCCATTTGCTCAAAAATATTTCGTTACAGGTATCAACTTAGGAGCAGTTAAAGAATAATGAACAAAAAGCACATTTTTTGGGCTGGCGATTCAACGGTAAAAACAAATAATTTTAGTACATATCCTCAAACAGGCATTGGTCAAGCAATGCCTTTGTTTTTAGGAAAAGATGTAGTGTTATATAATCATGCGGAAAACGGCCGCAGCACAAAAAGTTTTATCGATGAATCACGACTTGCTGTCATCTATAATGAACTTCGAGAAGGCGATTTCTTGTTTATTCAATTTGGACATAACGATGCAAAAGAAGAAGATACATCGCGATTTACGAAACCCTATGGTGACTATCAAGTCAATTTGGAAAAATATATTAACGTAGCAAGAAATCGAAAAGCTTATCCGGTGCTTATCACCCCTTTATGTCGTCGATGGTTTGTAAATGAGACTACATTAGAAGAAAACATACATGGGCAGTATCCGGAAGCGATGAAAGAAGTCGCAAGAAAAATGAAAGTTCCAATAATTGACTTATTTACAAGGAGCAAAACATTTATTGAAAATGCAGGAGAGACAAAATCAAAAGAGTACTTTGTAGAAGTGGACAATACACACTTACGCTATCCGGGAGCCGTCGCTTTCGCAGACTTGATAGCGCGTGGCTTATATCAATTAGGCGGACCATACAAGGAATTATTGAATGAGGCTTATGATGATGAAAAAAGAGTATAAAAACCCAATTATAAATGCAGATTATTCGGATCCGGATGTTATACGTGTTGGAGATACGTATTATATGACTGCGTCAAGTTTCAACTATACCCCCGGTTTACCTATCTTAACATCAAAAGATTTGGTTAACTGGGAGCTTAAAAATTATGCCATAAAAAATATTGATTATCCAATGTATACCAAGCCTGCGCATGCAAAAGGTGTGTGGGCGCCGGCTATCCGCTACTATAATGATTGTTTTTGGATTTTTTATGGAATGCCGGACGAGGGGATTTTTGTGATAAAGACGAAAGATCCGCTAGGCGAATGGAGCCAACCTTATCTACTATTGGAAGGTAAGGGATATATTGATCCATGTCCTTTTTGGGATGAGAATCGAGCATATCTTGTTCATGGCTATGCAAAAAGTCGGATTGGATTTAAAAGTTATTTAGGTATTTTTGAAATGTCACTGGATGCCACTCGCGCTTTGAGTGATGATGTCTTTTTGTATGACGGTACGCAAACACAAGAAACAATTGAAGGGCCGAAAGTATATAAACGAGGAGAGTATTATTATATATTTGCACCTGCCGGAGGTGTAACATATGGCTGGCAAACGGTGTTAAGATCAAAAGAGATAATGGGACCATACGAAGAGAAGATTGTTTTACAACAGGGGTCGACTCCAGTTAACGGACCGCACCAAGGTGGATGGGTTGAAGCAAAAGACGGTAGCCACTGGTTTATTCATTTTCAAGACCGAGGTATTTATGGACGCGTTGTCCATTTGCAGCCCATGCAATGGGAAGACGATTGGCCCATAATCGGAAATGGTGGTCAACCGGTCTTGTCTTATCCTGTACCGATGGAAAAAACGGATGAGATAAATGACATAGCTACATCGGATGACTTTAGCAATGAAGAGCTAGGCCTTCAATGGCAGTGGTTTGGCAATCATGCTAAAGACTTCTACCAATTAGAGGCATCAAGGAAAACATTACGGCTAAATTGCTTGAACGGACCGAATTTGTGGGAGACACCCAATATACTAACACAAAAATTCTTGTATGACCGCTTTGATGTGGAAATTGAGATGGATTACAATCGTTTAGAGATTGGATCCCAAGCGGGATGTGTCGTTTTAGGTGGGCAATATACCTATCTTGCGATAAAAAAAGAAGAGAGTGGTTTTAAATTATTGCATGCCATATCCACAGGAACGGAAGCGTTTCGTGAGGAAGAGGTTGTTGAAAGCATCGATATTCATCAAACGACTGACAAAATTCATTTATATATTTCCTTAGATCAAGAAAAGGCTACAAATCAAATAAAAATGGCTTATGCATATCAAGGTATTGAAAAAACAGCATGCAAAACACTATTCACACCGTCTGATGATACCTGGGTAGGTTCTAAGATCGGCTTATACGCGATTGGAAATGCCGGAAGTGCCGACTTTAACTATATAAAGGTGGTGTCAACAGATCATGATTGAACAAGTCATTATTAATGAAGAGCTTGATATACTAAAAGAGATTTTAGAAGAGGCGCCAAGCCTTATTGAAAAATACACGACCAATGACATACCCTTACCATTTATTGCAGCAAAAACAGGCAATCTAGATATGGTTAAATATATCGTTGAATATTCGA
Source organism: uncultured Eubacteriales bacterium (assembly GCA_964563505.1). Lineage (GTDB taxonomy): Bacteria > Bacillota > Clostridia > Lachnospirales > Vallitaleaceae > UBA1351. The sequence goes on along the minus strand of CAZLXW010000028.1, from coordinate 1,482 downwards.
GAGCGAGTATGAATAGCAAGGATTCAAAATATCGCTCAATTTTACACTATGGTGTTATGTCGGGAAATATAGAGGTCGTTAAATACTTGGTGGATAAAGTCGGAATGTCACCAACACAAGGAGATCAAGACTTAATCACTCCCTTTGATCTTGCAAGAGAAAAAGGTTTTAAAGATATTGAAGACTACTTTGCAAACGTTTGCGGTGGACCACTGGATAGAATGTATCGAAATCCGATTCGTCGAGGCATGTTCCCGGATCCTTCAATTGTTCGAGTAGACGATGATTATTATATGGTGAATTCAAGTTTTATCTATTTTCCATGTATTCCAATATCCCACTCAAAGGATTTAATTCATTGGGAAATCATCGGTTATGCCATAACCAATTCACAGTGGGCCAACCTTGATGAATTAGAGGGTGGACGAGGATATTGGGCGCCGGATATTTCCTACTATAATGGACGTTTTTATATAGTGGCAACCTATCGATTAAATGATACAGGAACGGTATACCGAAAACAAATGATTACATCGTCATGCCATCCGGAAGGCCCATATGATAAGCCGGCCTTTATTGATGAAGACGGAATTGATCCGTCGATTTTTAATGATGACGACGGACGACGATATATGTTATTAAATCGTGGTGCCCGAATATTTGAATTGAATGCCAATGCAACAAAAAAAATATCTGAAGCAAGATTGCTCTATTATGGAGACCAAAAACGAGCACCTGAAGGTCCACATCTAATAAAAAAAGATGGCTATTATTATCTTTTTCTAGCAGAAGGCGGGACAGGTCCCGGTCATCGTATTACCGTATCTCGAGCCAAGCATTTAGAAGATAATTTTAAGCCGTGTCCATATAATCCGATTATGCGTCAATGGTTAGAAGACGCACCGATTCAGCGGTGTGGACATGGAAAACCGGTTCAAACCCAATATGGCGAGTGGTATATGGTCTACTTATGTGGACGATCTCTAGACGGATATACCATGCTTGGACGGGAGACGGCGATTGACCCGATTCGGTGGACACCGGATGGATGGCCAATTGTGAACCAATTACAAGGTCCCAGTACCTTACAGATTATGCCGTCTATTGTTTCTGAGTCGACGAGCCAAAAGAATGTAAAAGAAAATACAGATTTTATTGATAAAGACCAGAAGTTAAGTAAGGATTGGGTGTTCCCCCGACCGCCTGAATTTGATGGGATTTTTATTAATGGAAAGCAGATTGTTCTCAAGGGAAGCCAAGAAGAATTACATAAAAAAGAAGCAAAAAATATTTTGCTTCGCCGACAGACAGAGTTTGATTTTTCTGCCTCCGTCGTCATGAAAAATATTCGTTTACGTAAGAAACAAAATGCCGGATTAACCTGTTATTATGATGAAAATACATGGCTTAAGTTTGGCCTGTTCTATGATCAAATTACCGGAAATAAACTTTCTGTTGTGGAACATATTGATCATCAGCAAA
>CAZLXW010000027.1:0-47531 GCA_964563505.1 uncultured Eubacteriales bacterium | reverse complement strand
TGAGGTATTTTTATTTGTCAATCATTTGACCTATTTAAAGTATACAGGAAGCTCATTTATTTAAAAACCACCCACTTTTTTATCGATTAGAGGCGATTTTTATGTCCTCTATTTTTCCAGCCATCATACGCTTATCATTTTTTTGTTTCAAATTAATTGATTATTATTATTCGGATCTCTTTGATTTTTCTATAAGATACTCGGGAGACTATCATTGAATTTTGGAATCATGCCCTTTTTATTACCGACACACTTATACTTAACTGTTATATCAAATATGGTCCCGAACCTAGCCTACTCTCTATGTACTCCGTTCTTCCCTTTTAAGAATGGCACCACCTCGGGCCACATGAAAACTACAAACTCTTTTCTTTTGATTTCAAGCTTATCAACAGTGGTTTTTGAATACCAAGGGCTATTGATAACGGAGCTCTTCTTCAATGCTCTTTTTTGACTAGTTATAGAAAAACTTTTAGAACTGCTACTAGTGGACAAACCAAACGCCTTTACAGCTGTAAAAAATATCCCTAGCAGCTATGCAAACTTACTATTCCCAACCTGTAATCAGCTCCGGATTATTCACTCAACCCGGCTGCAACTAGATATGTAATTCTCTTTATAAATGTTTCTTTTCTTAATTTCCAGTCAATAATTTCTTTAAAAGTTCCATATATTGTTATTTCTGACAAACAAAACAGAAAATGAACTATACTGACTTCATCCCCACCATGGCATATCACTAAGTATTATTGAAATAATAAACATGCTTAAACTAATAGTCGCTTTTACATAAAATAATCCCTTCATTATTTACCCCCTCCTCCTCATTCACTCCTCCATCATTTTACTTGTTTAATCATATAATATAATATACAATTTATATATAGACATATATGTCCAAAACGCTATTAGACTTATACTGTGAAGGGGATTATTAATGGATTATAATAATATTGGAAAAGTTATTCATGTTTTGAGAAATCACAAAGGAATTAGTAGACTTGAATTATGTAATGGTATTTGTTCCGAAAAACAACTATATAGAATAGAAAATTTACAAAGCATTCCCACAATTTATTTAGTTCAACAGCTATCTTATCGTTTAGGTGCGAATTTGACAGATTATCTTATATTTTCTTTTTGTGATGACCCCGTTTATGTAACTCACCAAGTTAAGACAATTGAATATTATTACTTGAACAGACAATTTATAAATGTTATTAATTGCATTCAAAAATTTGACAAATACTATTATAAACATCTTGAAGTCAAGCAATTATTAACATGGTACGAAATAATTGCTATGTCGAATGAAGGCAAATTAACTTTATCACAAAATATTTTATTTGACTTGTTGAAATTATCAACTAGCAAGTCATTAGTTACTTTATGTAATGGTTATTTAACAGATAATGAACTTAGAATTGTTCATTCAATAATTTCATTGTATTGTAAAAATAAGGAGTTTGGAGTAGCAAAAAACTTATTAATTTCATTAACTAAGAATCTTACAAATTCATACTTTTCAAAAAATAATTCGATATATTTACAATTACTATATAATCTTTCTAAACTATATTATATTGAAAATAATTATTCTAATTCTATTTATACTGCTAATTTAGGAATATCTTTTTGTAGAAAAAATAATTTCCTTTCAATTCTGCCTGATTTTTTTATATTTCCGGGCAGTGTTATGAAGCAAACGGAAATATTTCAAAAGCTTCTGAATGTTTTAAGAACTTTATCCTTCTATATGAGATACAGGGTCACAACAAATATTCAGAAAAATGCAAGAACGATTTAATTAACAAATTTCCCAATATTATCTAAGATTAATTCATTCATAATATTACTTTCACCCCAAAATAGCATTGAAATCCATTTTTTTGATGATATCAATCAAAAAGTTTGATTTTTCACCCAAAACTGATTATTTCACGGTAATAGCAACACCAACTTACACTTTAAGCAACATCAATTCGCACTATAATCTTCAGCGATACGCAGTTTGAGCAACACCTAATATTTCAGATAACAAACATAGTATTTCATTACATCTTGATCAAGTATTACAGTAGGTAGGCAAGGCACTCAAGGACTATGTCACGAAGTGATGCGAAGCATCCTTGAATGACTTACATACCTATTGTATTATCGAAAAAGAGGTATGTTGCTATAACCGCATACTGATGTTGCTCAACGGCGTATAGGTGATGCTCTTTCCGTGAAATAATCAAAAACCTTTGCAAGGTTAATCGAAGGCAAGCAGTCATTTTCCTTGTTTTTGCCATATTGGACCTGTCGAGGTTGTTCGGAATAATGTAAATGGATGTGATATCATAAGCTCCCTATTCTTCTCTGTACGGCCTTTTCCCTGAAGTCTGAAGGACACTTCCTTATTTTCTTCCTCTGTGATCAGCTGGGATAATTTCACGGGTTACATCATCAACTCGACCAATAAGCTTGTGTTTGGAGCAAAGCTATTTCTTTTCTTTATCCCAATGGTATACAGATTCATATAGAACGCCCCTATATCTAGAGATGCCTGCTTATAAAATTATGAAACGGGTTTTCGACACTTGAAAATAACATATTTTTTATCCAACCCTGTAACCAAGCCTTATAGGGCTTATTTTTTTGTCAAATTCTCATGTTTATTTTTGAGTTTCCCCTTTTTCCACAGTTAAGAACTAACCCTTAAAATGCAAGAAGATTATCCACATCTTTCTTAAAATACTATAAAAACAAACAAAACATCCTTAGCACTTTGATGAACGCACTATTTTCTGTGTTAACCTCTCGGATTTATCTGAAAAATATAGCAAATCCCTTGAGCACCTTGGAAAAGTGCATGATGGAAGTAGCGGGAAAGATAATGTTGATGGCTATTACATGTTCGAAATCGCAGCCTTAATCCATGAAAAGGCAATGCCTTTACCGGTTTACTCCAAGATATATTCCAATACTCAACCGGATTTTCTTAGTGAAACAGATGAATCTCTTCTCGGACTTAAGCACCTTAGTAAAACGTACGGAAATATAGGCATTCGGGCACTTGACCGTGACTATGATAATATTAAACATATGAAATATTTTATTAAGAAAAAAGAATCCTTTATTCTTCGAACTAAAATAAATCGAAATGTCATATGGAATAGAAAAATATATAATATTCTTGATTTAATCAACCAATTTAAAGGTCAGTATTCTTTGAGTTATACCAATAAACAAGGGAAAACATGTAAAGTCAAAGTCAGTCCTACGGCTATAGAACTACCAAAATTAACGGGCAAGAAATTATATCTTGTGATGGTTTATGGTTATAGCGCAACCCCAATGATGCTGATTACAAACTATCCACACAAAGGCAAAAAAGTCGCCACGAGTCTGGTTAAAGTGTATTTGATACAGTGGGATATTGAAGAATATTTTTGCTTTTAAAAAAAGAATATGCCAGCGAAAACTTTCGAGTTCTTTTTTTTGAAAGTATTCGATCACTAAATCTTTTAACAACATTATGTATTGGTTTTATTGGTCTCATGTCAGAAAAAGACAGCGAAACTGTTCTTATGAGAGTCATCGCTGATGAAGCAAGCGACTAAATAAACCGTATAAATTCACATATTATTGTATTGCTGACGGAATTTATAATATCTTAAAAATGACGAAAAGTGGTATTCAAACTTTTATAGAGTCAATCATCTGTCGAACCAAGCAGTCCGAGCAACTAAGGCTTGATTATTCCTTTATTTACATCTGGACAACACGATATCAATGATTAAAAAAGGGGAAACTCAAATGAAAACTCCCTTGATTTTTAAATATATATATGGTATTATTTTCATATGATATTGATTTTCATTATCAGTTAACTAGCAATGTTATAGAGGAGGAAGAGGAAATGAAATTCGAATTACCAAAATTAGACTATTCATACGATGCTTTAGAACCTTATATTGACAAAGAAACTATGGAAATCCATCATAGCAAGCACCATGCAGGTTATACCAGCAAGTTGAATGCTGCTCTTGAAGGAAAGAATATAGATAAAAATATAGAAGATTTATTAACTTCCATTGATTCGCTTCCAAGCGATATACAAACAGCCGTTATCAATAATGGTGGCGGTTACTATAATCACAAGATTTTTTGGGAAGTTATTGGACCAAATGGTGGTGGGGAGCCAACTGGTGAAATTAAAAGTGCTATTGATAAAGGATTTGGTTCATTTGAAGCGTTTAAAGAAGAATTTTCTAAAGCTGCAGCAAGTCGATTTGGTTCCGGTTGGGCTTGGCTCACCTATTCTGATGGTCAATTAGAAGTTACTTCGACTCCCAATCAAAATTCACCAATAACTGAAGGAAAAGAAGTCCTTCTTGGATTAGATGTTTGGGAACATGCTTATTATCTAAAATATCAAAATCGACGCCCGGATTATATTGAATCCTTTTGGAATATTGTCAACTGGGATGAAGTTGAGCGACGTTATCAGAAATTATCTAAATAGTTATTGTTTTGTAACCCTCGTATTCATGCGAGGGTTATTTTATTGTAATTCCAAGGCTTCAAGGGCCCAAATATGAACAATTTGTAAATTCTTGGGGACGGTACTTGAATTTTATTCAAGTTTCATGTATGATGTATTCATAGTTGTTAATAAAACATTAGGAGCTGTAAAATTATGGCAAGACAAGCACGAAAGAAAAATGAATTTGGTCGCTATTATATTCGTCAATATGGTGGAAACAATCGCTGCCTATTCCAAACAGACGCTGATCGTCAAAAGTTTGCGGACATCATAAAAACATGTCAATCAAAATATGATTTTATCTTACATGGATATTGTTTAAGTTCAGATAACTCCTACGAACTTGTTCTAGATGTTAATGGCGGAGATATTTCCAAGATTATGAAGAGTATCAATATTTCATATGCTATGTATGCTCAATGCCACGGTCACTTATATAAAGACCGTTACAAAAGCGAATTAATCGAAAGCGACTCCAAACTAGCAAAGATAAAATCGGATCTTTCGAAACGACATTGTCAACTTCAAAATGGTACTTTTACCGTTTGTTATGAAAACATAAATATCACAAGCGGCTTATCTACTCATCATTTTGAAGATTGCGAAAACTGTATTCGATCAACAAACGTGGCAAAAGATAAACTTGAAACAATAGCAACTGAACGCGGATTAACGCTTGATGAGTTATTAAAAAACAAATCATTACGTAACGAACTTATACGCTTATTTAGAAAGCACTCTACTTTATCCTTAAAACAATTAGGAGAATTATTCGGAAATCTTTCCGAATCGACCATAAGTAAACTATTAAAGTAACTAAAGGAGGCAATAATATGACATCAAATTTTCAGTTCAATTTTGAGGGATTTAGCCCAAAAGTACCTGAAGTCAATGAGAATATTCTATATGATTTTTTAATCATCGGCGGTGGCCCTGCCGGATTAAATGCTGCACTTTATGCAAAGCGAAAAGGATTAGAAACCGGTATTATCACCAAGCAAATAGGTGGGCAAATTGTCAATACTTCAACTGTAGAAAACTATTTAGGTACCACAACAGCAACCGGCGAGGAACTCGTTACAAACTTTAAAAACCATGTCTTGGAATTAGACGTACCTATTTCTGAATACACAGAAGTAGAAGAAATAATTCCCGGAATATCTTATCATGAAGTCGTATTAACAGATGGCCGTGTAATTAAAGGACGCTCTCTTCTTCTTGCTACCGGAACAAACCACCGAAAAATCGGCGTTCCCGGAGAAGATCGCCTTGCCGGACGAGGCGTTGCCTATTGTGCAATCTGTGATGCGCCACTGTATAAAAACAAGAATGTTATTATCGCAGGTGGTGGCAACTCAGCTGTTGAAGCTGCGCTTGATTTAACAAAAGTCGCCAACCATGTAACACTTGTTCATCGTAGTCAGTTTCGAGCAGATCAAATTCTCGTCGACGAACTATATCAAAATGATAAAGTCGATATCCATCTTGAAACACAAATCTTAAGTATCGAAGGCGATGATTTTTTTAGTCATATTCATGTTTTTGACAAAGAGAAAAATCAAGAATTTGACTTATCTGCTGATGGTGTCTTTATTGAAATCGGCGTCGTACCAAACAGCGATTTATTTGTAGATTTAGTTGAAATGAATGAATTCGGCGAAGTGATTGTCGATGAAAAAGGTCAAACAAATATTTCCGGAATCTTTGCTGCTGGTGATGTTACCACTGTCGGGTACAAGCAGATTGTAATTGCATCCAGCGATGGCGCTAAAACTGCTTTAGCGGCTAATGATTATATCAACTTACTCAATGCAAAAGAAAGGACAAGTAATTATGAAAATGTTAAATAATGAAATCGAACAACAATTGAGAGATGTATTTACTCAACTTGAGAACAAAGTAACCATTGCTTTATTTACAGATCAAAACGATTGTGCTACTTGTAAAGAAACCAAAGAATTCATGGAAGAACTTCTTCCCTTAAGTGATAAACTAGAACTCGTTCATTATGATATTGATAAGGATGCTGAGCTTGCAGAGAAATTTAATGTCGAAATGGTCCCAAGCATCGTTCTTCTTGATCAAAACGGCGACTATAAGCGAATTAAGTTTAACGGAATTCCTGCTGGTCACGAAATCAATTCCTTCATTCCTGCATTAATTGAAGTATCCGGAGCTGAAAGCCAATTGCCTGAAGATATGACAAAAGCAATTATGGCAATCAATAAACCGATTGATATCAAAGTGTTCATCACCTTAAGTTGTCCACACTGCCCAGGCGCAGTACAAAAAGCGCAAAAATTGGCACTCATGAATGAAAATATTCAAGCAGAAATGATTGAAGCACAAACATTTAATGAATTTTCCAATAAATATAACGTTTCCGGCGTCCCAAAAATTGTCATTAATGGCGAACATGAATTAGTCGGAAACCAACCCATCGAAGCCTTCCTAGAAGAAATCCAAAAAATCTCTTAAAATGCTTTCCTGCAGTTAAGAAGAAAGAGGGCACTTCAATTTCTGAAGTGCCCTCTTTCTATGTACTTATTTTTTCAAATCATAGTTAGTATAAAAGTGTCGCATATAAAGCGAATCAACAAGTTCATACTTAAATGCTTTTGTATCTTGAATACGTGAAAATTCGCCAAGGCTAAATTTGTCTAAAAGTTCTTCGATCGGTTCTAGGCTTTCAATGCCAATCATATAATCGTAAACACAAAGAAGCTGCTCAAAGATATCATAATCTAATCTTCCTTTATCAAAGTAAAACGCAAGATTAACTTCCTCTTCTCGTTCAGTTTTTCCCATTGGTACACCAAACATTTTTTTCTGGCGGTCAACATATTTATGTCGCATACTATTGGGAATATCTTTATTGACAAATAGACCCATAATACTGTTTTGCCCTTCTCTTGTCGCTAAGGGCAATTTCTCACGTTCAAACTCCGGATTAACTGTCCCTAACAATTCCGTATCTAAAATAACAAACATATCATGGGATTCATTTATTTGTTTTAAGATAGCAAATCGTTCTGCTTTGATATCTTTCACACGTGAATACTCTACTATGTATTTGCCTTCCTTTTTACGATACTTAAATTTCACTTTTTTGTCCATATCACCGAATCCTTTTCTTAGTCTGTAACCGCCCCACGATCTGCTGAAGTCACAAGACGAATATACTTATTTAAGACACCACGTTGATAGCGATAAGGTGGCTCACTCCACAGCTTTCGTCTGTTTTCAAATTCTTCTTCAGTTAAATCCACATGAATCGAATTTGTTGTAATATCTATAGTAATCATATCATAATTCTGAATAAGTGCAATAGGGCCTCCAACTTGGGCTTCCGGTGCAATATGACCGATAACGAGTCCATGACTACCTCCTGAATATCGACCATCCGTAAGCATAGCTACTTTTCCGCCTAATCCTTTACCAATGACAATGGCGCTAATAGATAACATTTCCGGCATTCCCGGTCCACCTTTAGGCCCTTGATAACGAATCACAATGACATCATTTTCAACAATCGAATTTTCCATTAAAGCTTTGGTTGCATCTTCTTCAGAATCAAAGACTTTCGCAGGTCCAGTCATTGTCTTGACTGGTACACCGGACATTTTACACACAGCACCATCCGGTGCGAGATTTCCTTTAAGAACATATAAAGGGCCCTCCGGCTTTAACGGATGATCAAAATCTCGAATGATTTCTTGATGCACATCCAAGTCGGGAAAATCATTCAAATTTTCTTCCACCGTCTTTCCAGTCACTGTTAAGCAGTCACCGTGTAATAATCCTTTTCGTAATAATATTTTCATAACACCGGGAAGTCCACCCACATTACTTAAGTCCTGCATGACATATTTGCCACTGGGCTTTAAATCTGCCAAGTGTGGAACCTGTTTACGAATACGTTCAAAATCATCATAGGATAAATCAACATCAACCGAATGAGCCATACCTAATAGATGCAAAAAGGCATTAGTTGATCCACCGAGTGCCATAACAACGGTAATTGCATTTTCAAATGCTTTTTTTGTCATGATATCCCTCGGGTATATGTCCATTTCTAATAACTTCACCACTTGTTTTCCGGCTCGAATAGCTTCTTCGGATTTTTTATTGTCAATAGCCGATGTTGATGCATTAAAAGGCAACGACATCCCCATCGCTTCAATAGCCGATGCCATGGTATTTGCTGTATACATTCCGCCACAGGAACCGGCTCCCGGACAAGCAGTACATTCTATTTCATGCAAGCGTTTTTCATCAATCTCACCTTTATTAAATTGTCCGACCGCTTCAAACGCAGAAACAATATCAATATCTTGACCATCAAGTTTTCCGGGCTGAATGGTACCTCCATATACAAAAACAGCCGGGATATTTAATCGACCAATACCTATCATGCATCCCGGCATATTTTTATCACATCCACCAATAGCTACAAGCCCATCAAGACGCTCGGCACCTACAACGGTCTCGATTGAATCCGCTATAACCTCACGACTGGGTAATGAATAGCGCATGCCTTCGTGCCCCATAGCAATACCGTCAGCCACCGTAATTGTGTTGAAAATCATTGGAGCTCCACCGGCTTCTCTAGCACCTTCTTTTGCTCGAAGGGCTATTTGATCGATGTGAATATTACAAGGTGTCACTTCACTCCATGTACTTGCTATACCAATCATTGGTTTCTTGAAGTCTTCATCCTGAAATCCGACTGCTCGAAGCATTGCCCGATTCGGCGTCCGATTTATTCCTTCACTAATATCTATACTATTTATTCTTAAGTCTTTTTTCACCTTGTTCTCTTCACATTGATTCTTATCATGACAACAACTCATAATCATCATCCTTTCTAAAATACCTATTAAATTCATCTTGTATTCTATTATGAAGCAAATGATAATGGTTGTCAATTAATAATTTGCGTCTGCGTAGCCGACCCAGCCTTCTGCTTCTATAAGCGCTCGGTCAAAACCCTCAAGCTTAAAGGCATATTCCTTCTGAATGTTTTCAGCCTTTAATGTCAGTGTTGCTTTTTCAATATCAACAATAGCTTCTGTATCTTTTCCAGAAAACGTATCGAACATTTCATCAATATTCGCTTCGCTAAGTTCTGTTGCTAGCATTCCGCAGTTATACATATTTTGGCGAAAAATACGGGCAAAATTCACTGCGAAAACAGCATTAATATCATTAACCTCCAGTGCCCAAGGGGCATGCTCCCGAGAGGAACCACATCCAAAGTTAGAACGTGTGATTACCACTTTTTTTCCTTTAATATCTGAATTCGGATTAAATCCATCAAGCTTCAAATCTTCAAGAAGATATGGCTTTAAGGCTTCTTTGGTAATCTCGGTTAAATATTTTGCCGGAATAATTTCATCCGTATTAATGTCACTTCTGTCCAAAAACAAGACGCTTCCGCTAAATGATTTCATCTTATTTCCCTCCTTCAAATAGTGTCGAATTGGTAATAAGGCCTTCAATGGCTGTAGCTGCTGCAGTCGCTGGGCTCATCAAATGAACCATCCCACCACGTCCCATACGTCCGTTAAAGTTACGGTTTGTCGTTGACGCACATGCTTCTCCTTCAGCTAATACACCGTTGCTCATTCCTAAACAAGCACCACATGTCGGATTCGTAACACAAAACCCTGCTTCCATAAAAATATCAATAAGCCCTTCTTTTAAAGCCAGTTGATAAATTGCTGGTGTTGCTGGAGATAAGACACCGCGTAAATCATCACTAATTGATTTACCCTTTAATACTTGAGCTGCAATACGAAGGTCTTCAATACGTCCGTTTGTACAAGAACCAATATATACCTGATCGATTTTTGTGCCTTCCATTTCAGTCACTGGTTTGACTTGATCCGGTTTAAATCCAAAGGTAACCATTGGTTCTAAATCAGATAAGTCGTATGTATAAACGGCTTCATAGCTGGCATCAGCATCTGACGTCCATTTGCTATATTCTTTCAATGCTTCTTCTTTTGATTCAAACTCATCTTGAATAAATGGCCATAAATAGTCAACCGTTGTCATATCAGGATAACAGATACCTGACGTTCCTCCAGCTTCAATTGCCATATTACATAATGTCATACGGGATTCCATAGACATCTCTTCAACAATATTACCGGCAAACTCCATTACACAGTTTGTTGCGCCGTTTACACCGATTTGATTGATGATATAGAGAATAGCATCTTTGGCGTACACGCCTTTGGGTAATTGTCCTGTTAATTCAAACTTCATTGTTTTTGGTTCTTTAAAAGAACATACCCCTTTTAATATGCCAACTTCAAGATCTGTTGTTCCAACACCTGCTGCAAAAGCTCCAAACGCACCATGAGTACAGGTATGACTATCTCCCATAATAATCGTGTATCCAGGACGAACAAATCCTTTTTCCGGGAAAATGGCATGACACACACCATTACGACCGATATCAAAAAAGTCTTTAATCTGATGGCGTTTTGCCCAATCACGTAAAATCTTTCCTTGTTCTGCTGTTTTAGAGTCTTTGGCCGGTGTAACATGATCAATAACTGCTTTAATCTTTGTTGGATCAAATACACGGTCCATGTCTCTCGCCATTAAATCTGTAATCGCAATTGGTGTTGTAATCTCGTGGCAGAAAACCGCATCTAATTTTACAATGGTTGTATCTTCAAATGGTTTGTCAATTTGATGTGCGTCAAATATTTTTTGTGCAATTGTTTTACCCATATTTTTTCTCCTTTTTTCACTTTAAGAAAGTCCGCTTTCGGCTTTCACTTCAACACTTTACTCAATCATAGTTTAAGTGGTTTACCTTGAATTGTCAAGGCAAACCACTTATAATCTTGCTTCTCAATATAACGATTTATGATAGCTCTTATAACACACGTTTAGCACCGATAAAAGGTAATCGACTCATCCATCCAAAAGCCGGTGTTATTCGAACACCTGAAGTCGTTGTTGCATGAATAGACTGCCCGCCACCCATGTATATTGCCACATGAGATACACGTCCTGAGCTTCCATAAAACAATAAATCGCCGGGTAATAATTCATTCTTGTCAATATATGTACCTTGCAAATACTGATCTCTCGATGAGCGATTTAATGAAACGCCAAAGGGTGCATATATTTGTTGTGTAAATGAAGAACAATCAAGTCCTTTTGTTAAACTGGTTCCACTATATCGATAGGGTGTTCCGATAAATTGTTTTGCATATGCAATCAGTTGGTCTACATCTGCATCTGAATTCTCATGAATACTTTTCGTCATACTAACTTCTTCATCATTTAAAATACGAACGAATTCTTTGTATGCATATCCCTGTACCGCATTTTGGGTAAGAACTATATACCATTCACCTTCTTCCCCTTTGATGGTTACACGTTGATTCATGGTCAGTTTTCCGATTTTATTATCGTCATTTTCCAAAGATGGCGATGATCGAAAGTTCAAAACATCCGTAGTAATAATACCGATTTTCTCTGATACTGTTTCTTTAGAATCTATGGATTTTTTCATTGACTCTTCTGCAACTTTTTCTTCTGCAGTAGCTTCAACAAAGTCATTTATATACTCAATTAATTTTTTATTATTTTCAAAGTTTTTAAAAAGACGTAGATTTAATAAAATCGCTTGTTCTTTGGTACTGAATGATTTGGGGTTTAAATAGATGCCACCATCTTCACTTTCCGTTCCTCGAACCAAGCCATTACCCACAGCCTGTTTCATGGCTTGTTGAGCCCAATCTGATATATCCTTGTTGTCTGTAAATTCAAATTTTGTCGGATTCTTTGACAATAATTCTACTTCCGACCGCAACTCAATGGCATCACTTAATCGGATAAAAATAACAATCATTTCTTCCCGGGTTATCTTCTGATCCGGATAGAAATACCCATTATTTCCTTGTGTCAAACCTAACACATAGCCTTTTACCGCATATATATTGTCTGTATCTTCAAATATATTTTCTTCTAATGAGACACTATCTAATTGACCAAACATCTTTTCAAATGCAGTCACAATAAGCTCAACAAACTCTTCACGCGTAATATTTTCTTGAAAATCACTATATAAGTTTTCCGTGATATAACCTTTTTCTTGCGCTTGGTTAAATTCTTCAATAGCCCATGCTGAAGGCTCTGATTCTACTGCATTTACCGGATTGGCAAAAACAAAAATGAAAATATGTAGAAATAAAAATAAAGGAACACTTACCTTGAATTTTGTCTTTTTTGTCTTGTGTCGAAAAAGCTGCATACCTAAAAAACCTCCTATCGGTCCAAAAAAAGCCCATATCAATAAAACTTTTTCTGGAATTCTGTACTTGTTATTTATGGCCTTTACTTTATCTATACCATATATGAAAAAAGTTAGTCCGTTTATAATTCCGTAAATTATGACAAAATATTCCATTCATTCTCCTTAAGAACACACATCCCTTATATTATAACCCAATATAAAAAAAATTGTAAGACTATATCATGAACATAGTCTTACAATCATATTACAAATTAAATTATGATTTTGACGCCTAAGCAAATAAATTCGTTAAAAATTTTTTACTTTTTTTAAGGCCTGCATCCGTTTGTCCTTCAATAATAATATCTAATCCAGGTCTATATTTATTAATCATTTGCTTGATAAATTGATAATCCATAAGTCCATCTCCAATCGGTACTTGAACGAGTTTGTCTCCTTCAACTACAAAGTCCTTAGCGTGAAAGACTGCAATTTTATCTCCATATAACTCAAACGCCTCTTGAATGATCGCATTTCTGTTTTCATAACTTTCCATACACAGGAAATTATAAGGGTCTAAAATCGCTGATACACTTGTAGAATCTAGTTCATCAAGCAAACGCTTCATCTGTTTTGGTGTGCCTATTGAATGATGATATGCCCCTTCAATACCAACAGACATCCCATGATTTTGAGCGACTTCTACAAGTTCACGAAAAATCTTAAACACTTTTTGATACGCTTCTTCTGAGTGATTGTCCGGATGATATGTCCAGTTTTTCATGAACGATCCTGTTTCCGTACCCACTAAATATCCACCGAGTTCTTTGCCATACTTAAGGTATTCTTTAAATCGTGCAATACCTTCTTCCACAACTTCTTCATCTAAAAGATTAAAATAACTTCCAATAAGTCCAATATGAATGTTGTGTTTTTTAAATGCCTGCCCTATTTTATACGCTGCCCCTGGCGTTAAGTATCCGGCTTTTTCTGAAACGCCTTTAATCGATTTATATGCAACAAGTTGCACCGACTCAAACTCTTGAAGTTCTAAACGCGATGCTAACTCTTCTGCCGATCCTTTGTCTGCTATATCATGTCCACGTGTTCCTATCATTATACTAAAACCTCTCTTTCTCGTGTTTTTTTTATTCAATATCCTATTATAGCTGAAAAAAAGCAGAAAGTTAACCTTTTTATGTTAACTTTCTGCTTTTCCACTTTTTTTATTAGTTATTGCCTTCTAATTCTACCCATTTTGTTTCTATTTCTTGACAAGTTTGATCTTTGTTTTTGACACCAGCTATATACCCTTGCATGATTTCACCAAAAGCTTGATGGAAACTATCTGTTGAATATACGACACCAAGTGTTCCTGCACCTTCATTATTTACATGTACGTTCCCTTGCTTAATAATTTCAAAGTCAGGTGCCACACCTTCAGTTATCGGAGGAATGACTCCGGCCACATCTGAAAACCAACTTTTCCCATAATCTGATGTATACCACCAGTTTACAAAGTCTAATGTTTCATCCAAAACATCAGAATCTTTATATATTCGGACAGCTTGGTCCGATCCTGCAATGACTTTACATACATCCGGATTATCATTTATGGGATATCCGTCAAAGCCAATTGAAATGTTTGGATCAATTTTTAATACATCTGCTTCAATCCAAGCACCTTGTCCAACAACCATCGCCGTTTGACCGGAAGCTAATGCCGCAATTTCAGTGCTAAGATCAGCTTCAAGAATCTTATCATCACCATATTTCACCACAAGATCTATGAAATTAAAGAAGTCATCATATAGCTCAGGATAATCTTGCATCTTTGCCTCACCATTGATAAACGCATTGACCAAACCTTCAACATCTTCAGGTTGAGCTGCATCTAAATAATGTTGGAATACATGTTTAAATACCCACCACTCTGCAAATCCAGAAGTAAATGCTTGATAACCTGCATCTTCGATTTTAATCGCTGCACTTTCTAATTCTGATAGTGTTTGTGGAAATTCTGTAATTCCCACTTCTTCAAAAATTCCTTTATTATATACAATCCCAAAAAAATTCCCTTTAATACTTAGTCCATGTACCTCATCACCAGACTTCATAACATTTTTAACCGGATCTGACATAGCCTCTGCTAATGGTTGATTAGCAAGATTGGCTGAATAATCAAGATAAACACCAATCTCTTTACCTGAAGTCGATGAAAAAATATCAGGTGCTTCACCAGAATTTAATTTTGTTTTCAACAGTGTCGGATAATCATTTTGTGTTGTTTCATAGTTGATTGTTACGTTGGGCTTAACCGTTTTATATTCTGCGATTAAAGTTTCAATTGCTTCTGCATATTCAGGCATTGAGATAAACATATATATCTCCGCTTCTGCCTCTTCCGATGTTTCATTTGTTGTGTTTGAATCCGATGTGTTCGAGTCTATCATTGTTGTTGTGTCCTGACCCTCCTCATCTGTTTTGCCACATCCTGCAAATAATGTTACCATCATAAGCAAAGTCAATAATACGCTCATACTTTTTTTCATAAACAAATCTCTCCTTTTCTTGAATAATTATCCTTTGACCGCTCCGGCAACTACACCATCTACGATATATCTTTGTAGAAGCACAAAAAATATAATTGATGGTAATACAGCTAATACCATAGCTGTCATTGCATAGTGCCATTGCGTGTTAAACTGACCAACGAATGTATACGCGGATAATACTAATGTTTTTGTTTTTTGATCACTATTTACCATTAATAAAGGTAACAAGAAGTCGTTCCATATCCACATAACATTCAAAACGATAACGGTTGCACTCACTGATTTAAGTAAAGGAAATATAACACTGATAAAAGTTTTTAATGTAGATGCTCCATCAATTAATGCACTTTCATCCAAAGATTTTGGTATCGTCTTCATAAAATTAAAATAGATAAACGTTGCCATTGGTATACCAAAACCCCAATACTGAATTCCAAGTCCCCATGTACTTCCTGATAGTCCTATACTACTCATTACCTTTAATAAAGTAATCATAATTGTCTGAAACGGGATAAGCATTGGCGTAATGATAAACAAATGTGTCCACGCTGTATATTTTGTTCGTCTTCTGTCCAAAATATATGCCGGCAAAGCTGAAAAAAGAATGATTCCACTAATTCCAATCGCTGTTATCACAATGTTATTTAAAAATAATTGACGATAATTCATCTTATCCATGACATCAACATAATTTTGTATGGCTAATTGCTTTGGCAATGCAATGACATCAAGCACAACTTCACCAAATGGTTTTAATGAATTGATAAACATAAGGAACACCGGATAAATATAAATAATTGCTATTAAAATCATTACAAGTTCAAGCAATACCGTCTTCACTTTCTTCGTTATTATATGCTTCATTAGATATCCACCTCTTTTCGCTTGAAACCCTTCAAAACAATCTGCGTTAGCAACAATACAATTCCAAAGAAAATCAATGCTTTTGCAGAACCAAATCCATAATTATTATTTTGAAAAGCTTCTCGATAAATATCTAATGTTACACTATAGGTTGAACCGGCTGGGCCTCCCTTAGTTAATGCTAAAATCGTGTCAAAAACTTTAAGCGCATTAATCAAAGACATTAACACACATGTCGTAATCGACGGCGCTAATAATGGCAATGTCACATAAAAAAACTTAGTACGTGCATTTGCGCCATCAACCGTAGCTGCTTCTAATACATCCTTGGGAATCGCTTGCAAACCTGCAATATATAAAACAACATAGAATCCAACCGACTGCCAAACACCAACTAAAACTACTGAATAGAATACAAGTTTTACATCCCCTAACCAACTATAATTTAAAATACTGAATCCGGTTAAATCATATAGTCCTGCAAATCCTTGGGAAAAAATAAACTTCCAAATAAATCCAACAATGGTCATACTCATTATATAAGGAATAAAAAATATTCCTCGAAGCAAATTCGCCGTCCGAAGTTTTTTAATCAAAACAACTGCTAATGAAATCGCAAGCACATTGGTTAACACCATATATAATAATGTATATCTACCGGTAAAGATTAACGCACTCAAAAAATTTTGATCCCCTTGAAATAAACGCACAAAATTATCGATTCCAATATATTTCGGTTCTTTAGCTATTCCATTCCATTCTGTTAAGGCATAATAACCACTTAAAAGAAAAGGAATATATATCGTTATTGAAACCAACATCATTGACGGTATTGTGAATATAACCGTTTCAATTTTTTTTTTCTTTTTGCGACCCAATTTAATCATAAGGTCCTCCTTATAAAGTATTACTTGTTATTTATCTTGATACCATTATAATATGTGCACTTAGATTAATAAATGTAATAAAAAGAACAATCATTGGTAATATATTGCACAAATCCTACTATCTATTTACTATATTTTCATGGTATTATACAATAAGTTAGAAAGGAGCATATATGAATATTATCATCATCTTAATCAACAAATTTAAAACAATTTCATTAAAGACTCAACTTGCCTTGATTATCATTACCACATTTTCTTGTGTCATTATCATGCTTATCTTTTATAATTATTACCAGAGTTCAAAAACAATAATTACTCAACAACAAGAACAACTTTCAAAATTAGTCGACCTTGAAAATCAAGCTATTGACGCATATATTGCTGAAATTGATCGTTATTCTCTATTGTTAAGGTATGATGCCACTTTTATGCAAACCATTCAATCCAAAAAAACGTTAACATACGAAGATGATAACCATATACGTTCAATATTAAAAAGTCATTATAACTCCCGTAATGATCTTATTTCATATAAGCTATATTTATCAAATAAGTTTACAAATTATACGATTGACCCTACTGAACACCGTGTATCTACATTTACCGGAAATCCCCAAGACCTCTTGCCGGACTATTCACTCTTTACTCAAGGTCGCTACTATCGATATATTAAATCTTCCAAGGAAAATGAAAGTTTTATCCGTTACTATCGGACAATCATAAATATTGAAGACCAATCTCCTTTAGCCATTATTGAGCTTACTTTAGATTCCTCATATATTGACGCACTGATCAATCGCTATCACTCACAAGATGAAAATATATATTTGTTTAACGAAAATACTCAGTTACTTTACGCCTATGAACCCTCAAAACTTGGATTTTTACAAACCCATTTGGACTCAACTTTTCTAAGTGCGCAAAACCCAAGTGCAAATTATCAAACTTCTGTAAATAATGAAAACTTTTTAATTGTTTCAGACAGTAAAAGCAACTATAATTACACCTTGGTTGCAGTTAAGCCCCTCCAAGAGATTGAACAAAAATTGGCAACGACACGAAACATAAGCTTTTTACTGGCTGCATTGGCCATATTTTTTACAACGCTTTTTGTTATTATTTTTATTCATCTTGTTACTAAGCCGCTTTCAACACTTTCAAATCGATTGCAAGATGTGGGAACAGGTAATTTTTCTGTACCTGTTGATGTTGGCGGAAGCAAAGAAATAGCAACTTTATCCTATGAGTATAATATTATGATTCAAGAAATCGATTCTTTGATTAAAAAAACCTACGTTTCAGAGCTAAATGAAAAAACTGCACAACTTATTGCACTAGAAGCCCAAATTAATCCACATTTTTTATATAATACCTTGCAGGCCATATCTACAGAGGCTGTGATAAATAATCAATCTAAAATAAACTATATGATTACTGCATTAGCCTCAATGTTACGTTATTCAATCAAAGGAAGTGATTTTAGTTTGTTGTCTCAAGAAATCAAACATGTCAAAGATTACTTATTACTGCAGCATGCTCGCTTTGACGACAATCTTGAGTTTTCAATTGACTTTGCTACTGATACTCTAAATATGTACGTACCCAAAATTAGTCTTCAAACGCTTGTGGAAAATGCAATTATACACGGTATGAAAGGAACTCATTCTTCAATACGTATTACAATCCAGTCAAGCATTATTGATCATCATCTTGTTATCCATGTTACCGATAATGGTCAAGGAATTACAGCGAATCACTTAAATGAATTACTTCAGCAACTAAAATCACCAGCATATCCATTACACTCAAATTCAAACATCGGTTTAAAAAATTTGAACAGCCGATTACAACTTATGTATAACAACAAAGCAAACCTAACTGTCGAAAGTATTTATGACAAATTCACTCGCGTGACATTAACTGTTCCGATACAAAAGGAGGATAATCATGTATAAAGCTCTGATCATTGATGATGAAAAACCTGTTATTAAAGCAATTACAGCTTTAGGTGAATGGACAATCCACAATATCGAACAGCCTTATACCGCTAGTAACGGTCAAGAAGGTATGCAATCCATGTATGAAATCAAACCGGATATTGTTTTTGTTGATATGCAAATGCCTGTAATGAATGGTGTGACATTTTTACAAAAAACAGCTCATGAATTTCCATCGACGCAATTTATTGTTGTCAGTGGTTACGATGAATTTGAATATGCGCAAGAATCAATTAAACATGGTGTTATTGATTATATTCTTAAACCGATTACAAAAGAGACTGTTGAAAATGCAATCGCAAAGGCTTGTTCTATACTAAGCGGTGCAACAAATAAAGAAACAACCCAATCATACAGTGATGAAAACATCTCTGCTGATCAGGTTGTTGAAATGATTAAATATTATTTAGAAAAAAATTATTGTAACGATATTTCAATTTCCATGTTTAGTGATAAATATTACTTCTCAAAAGAATATTTATCAAAGTTATTTAAGAAAAAATATGATTATGGAATCTACGAATTCGCTTTAAATATTCGAATGGAGCGAGCCAAAGAATTACTACAAAACAAAGATATTTTTATTAAGGATATCTCCGATCGCTTAGGTTATAGCAATAGTAATTACTTTAGCAAAGCATTTAAAAATTATTATAATATTTCTCCAAGCGATTTTCGTGAGCAGCATTAAACTAACCATAAACTTTCATATGGGAATATTTTAACCGCGTCTTCGTTCATTGTCACTATTTTATCCGTTATTAAATCTGTTAAAATAGTCTTATCCGTATACTTTCGAAGAATATCCGCTGAGAAATATTGATGATCTTCGCTAAAATTAAACAAGCAAATCATGGTTTGATTTTCTAACTGCTTAAGAAAACCATAAACATGCGTATTTCCAAGAGATAAAATCGTATATTCCGCTTTGCTGTTAAAAATTGGGTGGGTCTTACGAATCATGCTTATACGTTGAATATATTGAAAAACAAGTCCTTCGTTTGTATGTAAATCCGTTCGTTTTTTAGCCCGTTCCCAATTAAACTTTGCTCGATGAACCCATCGTCCTTCTTCTGCTTTATGAGAATCCTTCTTGTAGTTTTGATCATTTAATGTGGCAATCTCATCGCCACTATATAACAAGGGGATACCCGGTTGAGAAAAAATCAATGCCATAATGAGTCGAATTCGATAATGGGCCATCTGACGTTCCCGTTCATCATTGCGTTCATGTGCTTTTTCTAAACCGAGCAGTGAAGCTAGGGTACCATTTGTTCGCGCATCATGATTTTTGGGATTGTATTGATAAATCTCTCCTTTTGCAAAGCTTCCTTCAAAGCGACCAGAATAAAAATCAATCAAAAATTGCTTATGCATATAAGGGTTTAAGCCGAAATATGCAATCGTATCTTCATTAACCCCCCAACCGATATCATCGTGGCATCGAATATAATTCATAAAACAACCCGTTTTAGGAATATGATAGCGTCGGGCATCGGATTCTAATAATCGAACGTCGCGAGTTGCTAAACTATTAAATAAATCTACCATTAAATTTGCATTATACAAAATACCACATTCAACCCGTTGTTCTTCCTTTTCATTTTCAAATTTACCAAAATATTTAAAAATCTCATCCGGTTCAACAATCGCTTCACCAAGTAATGCCACAGAAGGACATGCAATTTCCTTAACCAAATGAAACAAGTGCAACAAATCATGAACTTGAGGCAAATTCCTACATGTTGTCCCTGCTTCCTTCCACATAAATGCAATTGCATCTAAGCGAATCATGTTCACACCCAAATTAGCAATAAAAAGCATAATATCAACCATTTGCTCAAAAACGTATGGATTTTTGAAATTCAAGTCCCACTGAAATGAACTAAAAGAAGTAAATACCCATTTATCAATTTTTTCGATATAGGTAAAATTTCCGGGACTTTTGTCCGGCAAAACTTCAGGAACAAATCGATCATATATATCCGGAATTTCACGGTTGTCATACATGATAAACATGTCTTGATATTTTTCATCACCCTCTAATGCTTTAAGCGCCCACTCATGAGTATCTGCCGTATGATTTAGTACATAATCAATACATACATCAATTCCGTGATGTCGAAATGCGTTCAATACTTTTGTGAAATCTTTTAGTGATCCTAACGAGGAATCAATCTCTTTGTAGTTTTCTACAGCATACCCCCCATCATTCTCCCCTTTTCGAGGTAGAAGCAGTGGCATAAGATGTACATAAGTAATACCTAATTCTTTTAAATAGTCTATTTTATCCATTAATCCAATTAAATTATCTGCAAACAAATCAACATATAACATCATGCCGACCATTTTTTCACTCATAAACCAATCGTGTTCACGAAGATCAAGACGGTGAAGCTCCTTAGGACGATTCTTCATCCGGCTGACAATGGTATCAAACAAAGCATTAAATGTTGATTCATTTCCTCCATAGTTTTCATATACAGACAAATACTCTTCTTTTAACTTTTTAACTGCTTCTAGATTCATTGAACCACCTCTTTACTTTGATGTCACTTCATATTCTAGATGAATTTCATCATCAATCGTATATGTCTTATGATTGACAACTATTTCAATTGTCTTTGTTGTTTCAATCGTCAGTTTTTCTGCCATTGTAATCGTAATTAAAGCTTGCTGATAATATATTCTAAAACAAATACGTTTCCACTCTTTCGGCATAATCGGATTAAGATGAAGACCATCCTCTTTGATGCGTAGTCCAGCAAAACCATAGACGATACTCATATATGCACCACCAGCATTGGCAATATGAAGGCCATCTTTTGTGTTATGATGCAAATTATCTAGATCTAAGCGAATCGTTTTCATAAAAAATTGATAGGCTTTTTCAGCTTTATGTAACTTTGCGGCCATAATGCTATGAACGCACGGCGACAAGCTAGAATCATGTGTGGTTAGTCGTTCATAATAATCATACGACCGATTCATTATTTCTTCTGAAACATGGTCAAGTAAAAAATAGGCTAAGACCGTATCTGCCTGCTTTAAGACACGGTATCTATAAATCGTTAATGGGTGATAATGTAACAATAATGGATACTTGTCTTGCGGGGTATTTCCAAAATCCCAGTCCTCTTTATCCTTAAAGGTATCATCCTGCCAATATATTCCAAGTTCTTCTGAATAGGGTAAGTACATATTCTGATACGCCTTTTCCATATCAATTATTTCTGCTTCGTCGATATTGAGTTGCTTTTGCACCTTATTATACCAACTTACATCTGTTTCACCTAATTCCCTAGTTAATTTACAGACCCAATACATATGGTATTTTGCCATCGAATTTGTATAATAATTATTATTTACAATGGCCGTGTATTCATCCGGACCTGTGACTGCCGGTATCTTAAATTGGCCTTTGTCGTCAAAATGACCGATTTCCAACCATATTCGAGCGGTTTCTAGAATAACTTCATAACCTATTTGTTTCATGAACTCAATATCTTTTGAAAATAAGTAATATTGAATATAGGCATATGCAACATCGGCATTAATATGATACTGAGCACTTCCGGCAGGAAAATATGCAGAACACTCAGTTCCGGATATGGTTCTCCATGGAATTTTAGCTCCTTTTTTATGCCCCATCATTAATGCCCGATCTCTTGCTAAATCCAATGTTTGATATCTAAAGGATAGTAAATTCTTTGCAATGTCCGGATGTGTGAGTATAAAAAAAGGCAACATATAAATCTCTGTATCCCAGAAATAGTGCCCTTCATATCCTTCTCCACTTAAGCCTTTAGCCGAAATATTTGAAAAGGCATCTCTACCTGCAGATGCATACAACTGATACACACTATAATTTAGAGCTTCTTCAACCGAAGCGTCTCCATCAACTTCAATTTTTGCAACTTTCCAGAATTTATCTAAATGTTTTTTTTGTAAATCAAACCAATATTGACTTGATTTTTCAACTGCATTTTGAAGAATTCCTAAGCCTTCATTTTCAGGATCTTTTGAGCGAATACTATCGACATAAACGAGAAATTTTGAAAATGCAAATGTCTCTCCTTGTTGAATCGAATCATGTTTGAAGGCAACAATAATATTTTCTTTGACCTCATATTCAACATCAATATCATGCCCCATGGTCGCTGTCACCTTCAAAGCGGACTGTTTTGTTGCGCTTGTTATCTGTGCATATTTTCTATCGCGTACTCCAACATTGTCTACATAAAGCCATCTTGCTTGTTCCGATGAAACTCTCGGATCATCTTCATCCGCAAAATTAAATACATTTCCATCAAGGGTTGATAAAATCGAAATATCTCCTGAATAATTCACCGAAGTAACTGCATATTCAATGATGGCAAGTTCTAACTGTTCAAACGATGTCATCTTACGAATCTTAATCAAGAGATGATGCCCTTTGGGTGAAACCCAATCAATGCTCCGTTCATTATAACCTTCCCAAATATCTAGTTTTCTGTCAAAAGATAACACTTCTCCTTCAAACAAGGAAAACTCATCATCATCAATGCGTATAACAATCGTCTGACCATCGATGATATTCAACATCTTTTGGGCAGTTTTGGGAAATCCATAGGCACTTTCTCCATAGTTAATCACGACATCTTCATAAAATCCATTGATATATGTTCCGCGTATTGTTTGAAAATGATTCGGATACCCTTCTTCAAAATTTCCACGCAAGCCAAGATATCCGTTACCAACAAATAGCAAACTTTCATCAACGAGTAACTGTTCATTTGTCAACCTTGAATTCTTCATAAGCATTCTCCAAACTTCATCTCAAACATTTATAGCTTCCTTTACTTAATCGACCCTGATACCATTCCTTTAATGATGTGTTTTTGCGCCAATAAGAATGCAATAATAATCGGAATCGCAGCCATTAACACAGCCGTCATAATTAAATCCCATTTTTTTACAAAAGATCCTGCAAAAGCTGCAATCGCTAGTGGTATTGTTTGTATATCTTGACCGATTCCAAGAATCAGTGATGGCAACAAAAAATCATTCCATATCCATATGCCATTTAATATAATAACCGTAACAAAAATAGGTTTTAGAATTGGGAGTATAATCTTAAAAAATGTTTGTGGCTTCGTACATCCGTCAATCGTTGAGGCTTCTTCTAATTCTAAAGGCACTGATTTAATAAAACCATGGAACATAAACACAGATAAGGGGGCTCCAAATCCAATATAAGCAAAAATCATACCATGATACGTTCGAAGCATTCGAAGTCCAATTGCTTCATAAATCATTCTAAAGAGTGCAACTAAAGGAAACATAACCACTTGGAAGGGAATGATTAATCCACTCAAAAAGAGTAAGAAAATAAATCCGGACAGTTTTGTTTTTGTACGAACAAGAACCCAAGCAGCCATTGCTGAAAAAACAGAAATTGTGAGCAGGGAACCTGTTGTAATCACAACCGACGAAAATACGCTCTTTGAATATTTTATACTTGGACGATTCCATATATCCGCTATATTTCTAAACAATTGCCCCCATCGATTTGGTAATGCGATTGGATCTGTTATTATTTCTAAAGAGGCTTTTGCTGCATTAATAAGAACAATAAAAAAGGGAAACATGGCAAACAAAAACATAATAAGTGTAACTATTGTCAATACTATATTAAGAACTCTTTGTTTTTTAAACATTATATTTCCACCTCTTTCTTTTTATTATAATGTACTTGTGCCATTGACATTACCGATAAAATCAAGAAAAACACAATGGCTCTTGCCTGTCCTTGGGCCATATTATTAAATTTGAAGGCCACGTTATAAATATGCATTGATAATAATTCCGTTGAATTGACTATCTCACCGTTAAATGTTGCTGACGGTCCTCCATTGGTTAAAGCAACAATAATGTCATATTGCTTAAATGAATTTACCAGCGTGAGAAATGAAGTGATTGTAAATGCTTGAGCAATCATAGGAAGGGTAATGCTTTTGAATCGATGCCAATAGTTGGCACCATCAATCTGACTGGCTTCAATAAGTTCTTGAGGTACATTAAGTAACGCAGCCACATAAATCATCATAATATATCCAGCATATTGCCATGTAAAAGCCATAATCAAGCCCATTAGAGCTAAATTAGGGTCCGCCAAAATCAATACATCTTCTAGTGCAGCTGATCCTACTAATGTACCAATAGCGGGCACAACACTTTTAAAGATAAATTGCCAAATGTACCCTAATACAAGTCCACCAATAAGATTGGGAACAAAAAAACCTGCTCGATAAAATGTTTTAAATTTTACTTCTCTTGTTACCAATATGGCTAAAATCATTGCAATACCATTTACTGTAATAACACTAATAAATGTAAAAAGAAATGTTCTTAAAAACGAATATTGAAAGGCTTTATTTGAAAGCATGTTTTTATAGTTTTCAAATCCAATCCAATTGATTTCTAGGCCTGCTACTGCTGTCCAGTCTGTCATTGAATAATAAATTCCCATCATAAAGGGAATAATAACAACAACACTAAAAGCAAACAATGCAGGTGCCAAAAATCCCCAAAAGACAACCTTATCCTTAGTATATTTATTCATATTATACTCCTTTACCAGTCATACTAATGTGATCGATACATGATAGATTCAAGGGATGTGAGAACCCCCACATCCCTATTTGTATTTTTGGAATAATCAAAAGTATTATTGTATCGATTCAATCTGTTGTACAAGTTGACCGATAAACTCTTCTTTTGTTAAATCGCCTTTTGCAAAACTCTCATAAATCGGTCCTAATGTATTCATTCCGAAACCATCCGGCATATCATTTTGCAACCATGTATATGATCCGTCTGGTTTTTGCAACCATTCTGCTGCACTTGCAGATAATGGTGTATCAGGAGTTAATGTAACATTAGTAAATGCCGGCACCATCTTTGCCTGATTAACCATATAGTCATGTCCAGCTTGACTTGTTGCCATATAATTCAAAAATGCATTCGCTGCTTCTTTATTCTCACTGTCACTATTAATAACGTAAAATGACGGTGCACCGATAAAGATTGCATTGTGTTCCCCTTTTACACTTGCATGTGGAGCAAATCCCATAGGAAATTTTATTTGATTTTCTACCAACCATGGATCAATCCAGTTTCCTTGATGAATAAATACAGCTTTCCCTGTTCCAAACTGACCTACTTGTGCATCATAGTTTCCAGTTATTAGTACAGCTTCATCAGCATATTCAAACAACAATTCAACCCAATCAGCATATTCAGTTAAACGGGAAACATCTGCTTCTCCATTATTTAACATATCGAGTATTGTTGTATCACCATATGGTAATCCAGCTGATAAATATCCGTTAAAGTTATGTAATCCTGTTACCCAACGCATATCCGGACCGGCTGCCATGGCAACAACTGAATCAATACCTAATTCATCTTTCATACCGTCGATTTTTTCAAACGCAGTACGATAGGCCTCTTGAGATGTTAATGTTGCAGAATCAATTCCTGCTTGGCTTAGTAAATCTTCATTATAGGCCATCCCCCATGCTTCAACGGCAACAGGGAATCCATAAACAACGCCGTCAACAATAAATTCAAGACTTGTTAAGTCCATCCACTCTTGATCTTCATATGGCTCAAGTTTTGATGACCAGGTATTATAACCACCCATACCTTCAATAACAAAAATATCCGGTTGTCGGTCGGATTGGAATTCAGCCTTTAGATTTTCTGCATATGGTGAATCACCACCGGATGTTTTCACATCAACTTTAATCCCTGTTTCTTCTTCGTATGCAGTTGCAAACGCCATAAGTTGTTCACCAATTTCCACTTTGTTTTGGTAAATAACAACCGATTCTTCAACTTTTCCGCCACATCCTGCAAATGCTAAGACTACCAAACTCATAACCATAAGTAACGATAAAACTTTTTTCATAATACATCCTCCTTTATACATAATTGCTTTTTGTGTATTTCCAACAATATGATACTATGATTTTCTTTGTTTCAAGGATTATTTTACATTCAACAATCCTTATGTATTAAATTATATTCATTTTTCTATATTATTTCTTATGTAATTCTGTTATAATTTGTATATATCTTATATGAAATGAGGGATTGAATGAATCGTTCACTAATCAAAGAAAAACTTAAGAATATGGATATCGAATATAAACATCCTCCGTATTTTTTAGAATCAAAACTATTAAGCGAAATCAGTTTAGGATTACTTTCCGAAGCTTTAACTACTTTAACTCAAATTAATGAATTAGAACGGGCATCGCTTTCATCGAATTCACTTCGTTCCATAAAAAACTCGATGATTGCTTCATGCACGATTTTTACCCGAGCAATTATTCGCGCCGGAGTTACCCCTGAAGACGCTTTTGATTTAAGCGATATTTTTATAAAAAAAATAGAAACTTTTCAAGAAAGCCGTCATTTAGAAGCATTTGAATATGAAATGGTCAAGGAGTTTGTTGGGTTGGTCAATGAGAATAAAACACTTCATTACTCCCAATCAATTTCAAAGATCATTCGTTATATTTCCGAAAATGCAACCTCCAAAATCACTGTCAAAGATTTAGCCCAATTAACCCATTTATCCCCCGATTATTTATCAAGTCTTTTTCATAAAGAAGTCGGGATTTCCATTAGTGCATATATTCAAGAACGAAAAATTGCAATTGCCAAGAATTTTTTGGAATTTTCCCCCTTAAAGATTACAGACATCGCTTATGTTTTAGATTATTGCAACTCTGCCTATTTTTCAAATGTCTTCAAAAAGCAAACAGGTATGAGCCCTGCCGAGTATCGCAGAAATCATACCTAATATTTTTTTCTTGCAAAAAAATGATAGATGATATAGAATAAGGGTAGTTTAGAGGGAGTAACTTGCCTAAGGGTACCAACGTCGTCATTACGGATGAATAAATCCCGGCTTTGGTGACAATCATTTGTTTAGTGAGACTCTACAGCTTTTAAAGTTGTAGAGTTTTTTTATTGTTTTTATTTAAAGCACATTTAAAGGAGAGAGCATTATGGATATTGTTTTACTTATTATTGGTTTTTTATTACTCATTAAGGGTGCCGATTTTTTTGTTGATGGTGCAGCTTCGATTGCTAGGCGATTCAATATTTCTACAATGGTTATTGGTTTGACTTTAGTCGCTTTTGGGACGAGTGCACCCGAGCTTGCTGTTAGCATTAATGCGGCTATTGACCAATCGAATGGACTTGTCTTTGGTAATGTCATTGGATCAAACATCTTAAATATATTATTTGTTTTAGGCTTGTCCGCTGCAATTACGCCAATAAGCATACGCTTAAAAACCATCTTAAAAGAAATGCCTTTTGCAATTATTGCTACAGTAGCCGTTCTTATTATGGCCCTTGATTTTTCCATTGATCAAACCCCAAATATTATCTCCAGAGTCGACGGCATTTTACTCCTTATCCTCTTTGCCATTTACTTTTATTCCATGATTGAGATTATCGTTCTCGGTAAAGAGAACGGTACATTCGAAGAAATTAGCGAAATGCCTCTCCTTCGCAGCATCCTTTTAACCTTTATTGGTATGGGTGCTATCATTTGGGGTTCGGACTTAACTGTAAGCGGAGCCGTCGGAATTGCAAGAGCGTTTGGACTGTCTGAAGTCATCATTGGATTAACCATTGTAGCTATCGGCACTTCATTACCCGAGCTTATTACCTCTGTCGTTGCCGCCCGAAAAGGTGAAAATGATATTGCCGTCGGCAATATCATCGGTTCAAATATCTTTAACCTCTTACTTGTTTTAGGTGTTTCCTCCGTTATTAACCCAATTGTTATCGACCGGTCCAGCATCCTAGATCTAAGCATACTGACTCTTGCTATGATTGTTATTCTCCCTATCATGTACACCGGCAAAAAAATCACACGGCCGGAAGGGATATTCATGACATTGGCTTATATTGCATATATGATTTCATTAATGTTTCGAATATTTGTCTAGTTGTTTAAGAAAATCCAAAAAAATTCTTAACCCGTTGAAGCCATGATGTTTTTTCACTTGGAACCTGAGTCACCGAATCTGATTTGATTGGCTCAGGTTTATTTTTATGAATAATTTCCACCGAAATTTTAGGCACATACTTTTCAACCTGTTTTTCGATATGTTTTTCTACACGTTTTTCTACACGATGAATTTTATTAATCACTTCTTTATTTTGTTTTGCTTTAGCCGGTTTAGACAGAGCCGGTGCGTGAACTGGTAATTCACGCTCCTCAATAAGCTTTCCAACATGTTCTTCGATTTCATACAAGGACATAAGGTCATCTGCAGTGACTAATGATATAGCTTTTCCACTATTGCCGGCTCGTCCTGTTCGTCCGATTCGATGCACATAGCTATCTTTTTCAACCGGTATATCATAATTAATCACATGGCTTAGCTCATCAACATGTATCCCTCTTGCTGCAACATCTGTTGCTACGAGAACTTGAATTTTTCCTTTTTTTAATTTTTGTATTGTTTTCAATCGTTTGCTTTGACTAATGGCACCATGTAAAGATTCCACATTAAATCCACCTTTTGCCAAATATTGTTGCACCCGATCAACTTCTCTTCGCATATTACAAAAGACGATAACACCTGTCGGCTTTTCAGTACGAAGAATTCGTGATAATTGGTTTCGTTTTTCATTTTTTTCTACACGATAGTAGATTTGTTCAATACTGTCAACCGTTTTTGTCTCTGATTCTAATTCAATCGTTATCGGATTATCCATATACTTTCGACAGATCTTTTGGATTTCAACCGGCATTGTGGCAGAAAAGAGTAAGGTTGTACGGTTTGTAGGAAGATGTTTAATAATCTTAACAATCTGATCGTAAAAACCCATATCAAGCATTCGGTCCCCTTCATCTAAAACCAAAAAATCAATATGTTTTGTCTTTAATGTTCCACGTTCCATATGGTCAAATACGCGTCCGGGTGTACCGGTTACAATATGCGCACCTTTTTTAAGCTGTTCAATTTCCGTCTGCATATTGTGTTGTCCATATATGGCAGTTGAGATAACCTTGGTAGATTTTCCAATCAAACTGATTTCTTTATCTACTTGTACTGCAAGTTCTCGCGTCGGTGATAATATAAGCGCTTGTGTTTCTTTTAAATCTATGTTCATGTTTTGAATAATGGGCATACCAAATGCACCGGTTTTTCCACTTCCTGTTTTCGACCGTACAATCAAGTCCTTCTTGTTTAGTATAAAGGGAATACTCTCTTTTTGAACGATTGTCGGTTCTTCGAATCCCATATTCGTAATCCCCTCAATGATTTGATCGGATACGCCTAATGCCTTAAATTGATTTTCCATATGCACCTTCCTTGAATCTATTTTTTCTATTTTATGCCTTGCTTTGCAATAATGTCTAATCCCAAGCCTACGCTTGCTAAAGGATTTATTGCTTTCACAATTTCCACACCCGTTTTTTCATTTATGAACTGGTCCATCCCCGTCAATATACTTCCGCCTCCAGTAAGCATAATCCCATCTAAGGATATATCTGATGCAAGCTCTCCAGGGGTTTTCTCAAGTACACCTAAAATAGAATCCATGATTTGACCGGCTACTGTTTTAAATACTTGGACCGTTTCATTTCTACTTATTTCAATACTTTTGGGCAATCCGGATACTAAGTCTCTGCCCGTTATAGAGAATTTCTTGTTTTCTGCATCGGGATATAAGGATCCAATGGTCACTTTTAGATTTTCGGCCGTTTTGTCACCAATAAGAAGATTATAACTATTTCTTATATATCGAATGATGGCTTCATCAAAATCATTACCTGCTACTTTTAGTGATGTACTAAGAACAATACCTCCGAGTGATATCACTGCAACATCAGTCGTTCCGCCTCCAATGTCAACAAGCATACGCCCAACAGGTTCTCCTATACTCAAGCCACTTCCGATTGCTGCGGCAATCGGCTCATCAACAACTGTAACCTTACCAGCACCGGATTGATAAGCCACGTCTTCAACAGCTTTTTTTTCAACTTCAGACCCACCGCTAGGTGCACAAATAATGACGCGTGGTTTTGATTTTCGATTAATCCCAATTTTTTTAAATAGAAATTCAATTAATTTTTGTGCTGAATCAAAGTCTGAAATAACCCCTTGCGAGAGAGGATGTATCGCTTCAATGTTGTCCGTCGTTCGCCCCACCATATCTTTTGCCTCTTGTCCTGCTGTTAAGCAACGCTTCGTTTTCCGGTCAATAGCAATGACTGTCGGTTCATTATATACTAACCCTTTTTTTGAGTCATATACTAAGGTATTTGTGGTCCCAAGATCTATCGCAATTTTCTGATTAAACATAGTATTCCCTTTCCAAATCTTACTATCATTATATATTAGTATTCAAATAATATCGTCCACACCTATTTTAGCATCTTTTTCCAAATTAACCAATCACTATTCAAAAAATCCGCCAAAAAGACTAGAATACTTTGATATTTTCCAAAGATTCTAGCCTATTTTTTTGGCATTAAATAATATGTTTACCTATTTATTGCCAAGCAGTGGTTCCATATTCGTCCACATTATTTTCATCAATGAATATAACATCAACAAATATTTCTTTTTCTACGTCCCCGCCTTCTAGCAATGTATACGCTACTTCAGCTGCTGTTTTACCGATTGTGATTGGTGACTGTGCAGCTGTTGCCGTCATTTTCCCATCTCGTATCATCTGTTTTGCTTCCGGTGCACCATCTACTCCGTAGATTAAAACACCTTCTTCTCTTTTGGCTGATAGCAAAGCTGCTAGTGCCCCCATTGCTGTCGGATCATTCAAGGCCATTACAACATCTATTTCAGGATTGGCTTGAATAATATTCTCCATAACCGGCATAGCTTGTTCAAGTTGCCCCTCAGATGATTGTTGTGCTACGATTTCATATTGATCCATACCTGCAATTGTATCAATAAACCCTTGTGTACGGTCAATTGCTGATTTTGCAGTTGGATGTTCTAATACGACAATTTTAGCAGAATCTAATTTACTCATCATATCTTGTGCACAAATAACGCCTGCATTGTAATTATCGGAAGCGATTATTGAAGATACTAATTCTGTATCATATACCGGTGCATCAACGTTAATAATAGGTACTCCGGCTTTTTCTGCTGCTTCAAGAGCCGGGCGAATACCCTTCCAGTCTGCGGGATTAACAAATATTGCATCAACCCCCTGTGCAATTAAGTCTTCAATTTGACTTACTTGTTTATTTGGGTCCAAAGCAGGATCTAAAGCAATTAACACGTCGTCATTGGCTTCAACAACATCTTTTATACCATTGTTTAATGCGACAAAAAAAGGATTATTTAATGTCATATAGGTTGCCCCAAATGTATAACTCTTGCCTTCTTGCTCAGCATCTTCTTCAGTTTGTTCCACCTCAGCTGTTTTGGCATCGTTATTACCTACCGCCGCCGTGTCTTTACTGTCTTGAGAACAAGCTGCAAACAATCCTACTGTTAATAATGCTCCCATGAATACTGCGACTACTTTTGTCTTCATAATTTCCCTCTATTTCAATGTATTTCGCTGATAATCTCATTAACTCCAGAACGAATATCGCGAATAATGTCTTGTGTGTTTTCATCTTGATATATACCAAGATCAACTCTAATATCCATCAATTTCTTTATTTTATTAAACTCTTTATAGCTAGGATCTACGACACTACTTTCAATAATGGTTTCTAGAAACACTGCATCTAGTACTGTTTCTTCTTCATTCCCTTCCGCATATATTTCTTCAACAACTTGCGGTCTACTTGGCATGGCATAGGTATATTTCCATACATTTTTTTGCACCCGCTCATCATTGACTAAGTATTTGAGAAATTGCCACGCACTTTCTTTATCTTTACTTCGCTTACTCATACCTAATTGTACCGAGTATAATTTTGAAGCACTATTATAATCATCGATTTTAGGAAAGGGAATTGCTTCCCAATTAAAATCCAAGTATTTTTTTACCCGGTATGGATAGGGTTTATACGCACGAAACTCCGCAAGTGAAAAGGTTTTAAACGCGACTTGTCCTTGATCAAAGTCCGTAGTATTGACAATTTGTCCTGCATTCAATTGATGAAAGGCCTTCATTTGATCAATTGCTTTAGCCAGTGTATCTTCATTATATAATTTGCGCACACTATTTCCTTTATAAAATTGTTGTCCCAAACCATAATATATATGTTCCCATCGATAGCCTTGTAATCCAAATTGATCTAAATAGCCGTCTTGATTATTATCCTGTGTTATGCGCTTTGAAATATTATAAAGTTCCTTGACTGACCAATCAGAATACGGTTTTTGAATTTCGTTGTTTTCCAACAGTGTTGTATTCATAATCATAAAGGTAGGTACAACCTGCATTGGAATGCAGTATTGTTTTCCATCATATTGTCCTGCATTCCAAGCTTTTTCATAGAACTCCGATTTATGCATTGATGGATCCTCTTTGATGTGATTCTCTAAGTTTTCAAGCATTCCAATAGATGCAAATGTACTAAAATCCTCTTCTAAAACAATAAACACATCCGGTTCAGTCCCTGAAAGTATTTGTTGTGCCAACCATTCCGAATAATCCTCCATTAAAGTTCCGCTGCGATATTCAATACGAATATTCGGATGTTCTTTTTCAAAATCTTCAATGGCTTCATCATATATTTTATACACATCTACTTGTGGGACTCCCCAAGCATTTCCTGAATATATTCCCAGTGAAATAATCTGCTCATTCCTATTTTGATAAATTGTAATACATATAATTATAGACACAATTATTGTGCCAATGATTAGGTATCGATGGCGTTTTAGCATTTTAAAACCTCTAGTCTTCAATAGTTCTTACCATTATACTTGATTGAATAGCAAAGATTGCTATTTGTGTTCGATCTCTTAACTCCAATTTTTTCAATATACTACTGATATAGTTACGTACTGTCCCTTCCGTAAAGTTTAACTTATCTGATATCTCTTTGTTCGACATCCCCTGTCCAATATGTTGAATAATTTTCAACTCGTTTTTGTTTAATTCATTTAATTCTTCTTCTTGAATATTAAATTGAATATCTGCTTTAGCCATTTGCGAAAACAATTCTAATACTTTACTTCCAATGCTCGATTCTAAAGAAGCACCACCAGAAACGACTGTTTCAATCGATTTTACTAGTTCATCAAGTTTAACCCCTTTTAACAAAAACCCATTAGCACCATTTTTTAATGCATCATAAATATATTGATCATCATCAAACGTCGTTAAGATCAATACTTTTGTTTCCGCGGAATATTCTTTGATGATTTTCATGCTTTCAATACCGTCCATGCCGGGCATGCGAATATCCATTAGCACAATGTCCGGCTTATTGGTTCGCACTTGCCGTATAGCTTCTTGACCATTTTCTGCCGTTCCTATCACTGATATATTGGGGCGTCCCCCTAGCATAAATGCCAAACTTTCTCGAATTATTTCTTGGTCATCTACAATCAATACTTTAATCATATGCAGTCCCCCATCTTATTGGAATATCAATATTAACAGTAAACCCCCTCGATTTTTGCGGACCGTAACTCACCGTTCCACTAAGCATATTGACTCTTTCTTCTATA
Organism: uncultured Eubacteriales bacterium; assembly: GCA_964563505.1. Lineage (GTDB taxonomy): Bacteria > Bacillota > Clostridia > Lachnospirales > Vallitaleaceae > UBA1351. The sequence goes on along the minus strand of CAZLXW010000027.1, from coordinate 12,742 downwards.
TGTGTTAAGCCAAAACCCTTATTGATCTTTTCGCAACCATTACCATTATCTTGAATTATAATCTGTACATTATGTCCTATAAAAGAGATGTCTACCTCAATCCGAGTGGCTTTACCATGGCGTATTGCATTTGTAATCGTTTCTTGAATAATCCGGTAAATTGTTTCTTCTTCATCCTGCTTCATTTTTAAGACCGTACCATGAATCATCAGTTCAACAACAACAGGTGTACATTCGTTAATATCTGTAATCAATTTCTTAATTGCCGGAATTAAATCATATTTTGATAATGAGTCGATTTTTAATTCTCTTACGGACCGTCTGACATCAATCAGTCCTTTCCTAGATAGTTCCAATAAATTGTTCAATTGTTTTTGGGCTAATATTGGATTTGAATCAACCATACTTATGCATGCTTCAATACCTGTCGTTAAGCTCGTTAACGAATGTCCTAATATATCATGTATTTCTCTTGCCAGTCGATTTCTTTCTTTCATTTTAACGTTATTGGCACTTTCCTTCGCATATTCACGAAGACGTAAATTAGCCAACTCAAGTTCTGTTGCTGTGGTTTTTAATTGGGTGTTTAATTGTCGAATTTCTGTATTCTCATGAATTTTATTTTGCAGTAAAAAGAAAATAAATAGGATAAAACCTATATCATTTAAGGAAATCAATATATTTTTTGCCCCCTGAATATAGAATCGTGATTCATTTGAATAGTAATTTATATATTCATTAATCGAAAAAACACTTAGGCGATTAGACAATATGTCATAGTCTAAAAAGATATATAATAGTAGCATCAAGCCTAGTAAAGCTATACGATGAATATTCTTCTTTGAATAATATAGAATGTTTGTAATGAGCAATAAAAAAATTCCTCGATAACTAAAGTTTAGATAAAACACAATAGTAATCGCCAGCAAAATATCAATAATGAGAAATACGATAATCCACATTGACTCATTGTCTATTAATTTCCCTTTAATAATATTTGATAAACCTAATAAAAACATATAAATCGTTGCATATACCGGAATTTTCCAAGGAATCATCGGTAGATATTGTGCTTTTTCTATAAATTCTCTCGCTTGATAACTATTACATATTTCGTTTGTGGTGGAAACAATTACAAATGAAAAAAACAATATGATAATTACATTGATTAAATAATTTAATTTTTTGACAATCACTATTTTATTCATAATATCCTCATTATTAACAAAAAACAAAAAAAATTCAATTCCCATTTGTCACTAATAATACATGACAAATGTCATTTGCACAATAAAAAAGCTCCCATATTATAGGAGTTTTTTTATTGTTGTTTACCACAATTGATGAACTTCTGAACGTATAAGCTCATTATATATTTCTTGAACATTGACCAAGATTTCATCAGATAAGGACTCTATCTTTGAACTGTTGGTATTTTGTCTTACCTGATCGGGATTCTTCCCACCTGGGATAACACAACTTACATCCGGATTCATTAGAATCCACTTCAATGCAAATTGCGCCATAGATATATGTTCCGGCTTAATTTTCATCAATCTATCCACAGCTTCAAGACCAATATCATAAGGAACACCTGAAAAAGTTTCTCCTTTATCAAAGGCTTCTCCATGACGGTTAAACGCACGATGATCATCTTTTGCAAATGTTGTTTGCGGTGTCATCTTACCTGTTAACATACCACTCGCTAAAGGAACACGCGCGATAACACCTACATTGTTCTCTCTCGCTTTCGGAAAAAATTTTTCCTCCGGTTTTAATCGAAACATATTGTAAATAATCTGCACAGTTGCCAAATGTTCATAATCCATAGCACGTAATGCTTCTGAAACTTTTTCTACACTGACACCATAATGTGCGATTTTACCTTCTTTAACCAACTGATCTAAGCCGTAAAACAGCTCTTGATCATCATAAACTTCTGATGGTGGGCAATGCAATTGTAATAAATCGACGCGCTCAACCTCGAGGTTGGTTAAACTACGTTCTAAGAATTTGCGAATATTTTCTATTGTATATCCTGATGCAACATGTGGATCAAGTCGTCGACCGGCTTTTGTTGCAATGTAGATTTTATCCTTATGACTGTTTGCGAGTTTGCCAAGTAACTTTTCACTTCGTCCGTCTCCATAAACATCTGCCGTATCAAAGAAGTTCACACCTTGATCAATGGCTTCCTGAAGTGCCTTCATACTTGTCTCATCTTCCACCGGGCCCCATGTTCCACCAATAGCCCAGGAGCCGAAAGATACTTCGGATATTTCGTATCCTGTTTTACCTAAGATTCTATACTTCATATATTCACTCTCCTTAATTAAAATTATATTGAGTTACAATAGGTTCTCTCTTTTGTGTTACATCTTGGAAATATTCATAGTAGGAAATACCTAAAAACGATCCGGAGATGTTTACTAAATTATCAAATCCCAATCCTTGCAAAGCCATAATTGCATTATAACTTCTTTGTGATGAACGGCAATGTAAGTAAACCACTTGATCTTTAGGAATTTCATTAGCCCGTTCTCGAAGTTCACTTAAGGGAATATTTATTGCATTTTTGAGATGTCCATATACGTACTCACCTTTTTCTCGAACATCGATAATTACTGCATTGTTATCAACAAGTTCACGTACTTTATACACCGGAACTTGCTTAATCACCCCATTCAAAACATTTAGAGCAACTAGAGCCGCAAAATTTACGACGTCTTTTGCTGTACCAAATAGGGGGGCATAGCACAGTTCAAGCTCTTTCAAATCCTCTAGGGTCCCATTCATTGTAATCATTGTTGCAATAACATCAATTCGCTTATCGACATTTCCTTTTCCGATTGCTTGAGCTCCGATAATTCGACCTGTCGGGTATTCATATAATAACTTAAAATGCATTGTATTGGCATCAGGAATTAGGCCTACTTTATCCCCCGGCATCACGTAGACGAAATCATAGGCTATCCCTGCGGCATTAGCCGTTTTCTCATTAAGTCCCGTTGATGCGGCATTCATATCAAATACACGGACAACTGACGACCCAATAACCCCTTTATTTACATTGGATTTTCCAAATATATGATCTGCTGCTGCTCTTGCTTGTCGTTGGGCCGGACCGGCCAACGCCAAACGTGTCGGCTTATGTGTAATCCGATGAAACACTTCAATTGCATCGCCCACAGCGTAGATATCCGGATCATTTGTTAAATAGTTATGATCAACTTTGATACCACCCGTTTCACCAATATCTAGGTCTGCCTGTTTTGCTAATCTTGTCTCCGGAAAAACACCAATCGACATAACCACTAATTCCGTTTCGACTTCACAACCGGAGTTAAGTTCTATGGATTTATCTTTGATTTTTTTCACGCCATCACTAACGATTAGATTAACACCTTTGTCAAGCATCTCTTTGTGTAAGATTTGCGCCATGTCATAATCAAATGGACTCATCACTTGATCTAGCGCTTCAACTAAACTCACGTGAATGCCTGCCATGTGCATATTTTCCGCGACTTCTACACCAATGAATCCACCACCAATAACTGCGGCTTTTTTTACATTGTTTTCATCAATATATGCCTTTAACTTTTTAATATCAACAACATTTCGGACAATGAAAACATTTTTATTGTTAATGCCTTCAATAGATTGTGGTAAAATCGGATTGGCTCCCGGTGACAAAACAAGTTTGTCATATGCTTCTTCGTATGTTTCATTCGTATTTACATCTTTGACAATAATTTTCTTTTCTGAACGTTTAATCTCAATAACTTCGCTATTCACTCGTGCTTCAAGATTATATTTTTTTTTGAATTCTTCCGGATCCATCATCACTAACCAATCACTGTTTTCAACCATACCACTTAAATGATATGGCAATGAACAATTTGAAAAAGATACATGGGGTCCTCGTTCAAACATAATTATATCTGCTGTTTCATCAATTCTTCTTGCTCTTGCTGCTGCAGAAGCTCCACCGGCTACTCCACCAACAATTAATATTCTTTTACTCATAAAATTCTCCTTTTTAAATAATTATACACCAATTCTTCTTGTTTTTGCCATAAGAATATATTATTATAATATTACAATCTATTATAGTAAGGAGTCCCTCATGAATATAGACTATTTAAAATCTTTTTATTATGTTGCAACACTCAATAATATCTCTAAGGCAAGTACAGTTTTACATATATCCCAACCCGGCCTAAGTCAACAACTCAAAAAACTTGAAGCCGAAATTGGACATTCTCTATTGACACGCACGTCTCAAGGCGTACTGCTCACTTCCATTGGTGAAGTTGTGTTTGAATATGCAAAATCAATCTTCCATCTGGAAAAAGATCTTCATGAGTCCATTAAGAATCTTAGCGAATCTAAAGACACCTTATCTCTTGCCGTCTGTAAAAATTTCGGTTCATTTTATCTTGCATCAAGAATACATTCTTTTAAGGAATTGTATCAACAAGCACAAATCACCATTGATACATATTCTTCCCAAGCCGTCGTCGAAAATGTTTGCAGTCATAATTACAATATAGGCATCACTATGTTTCCGGAGCTAATCAATCAACTCGATGCAAGGCCTTTTTTTCAGGATCAACTCGTATTGTGCACACATCCAAGTTATGTACCAAATCATATTGATTTAAAGACCTTGTCAACCCTTCCACTGATTTTACGGGAAAACACGTCCAATACCTACCAACTCATTAAACTATTCATAGAAAATTCGACTCTTACTTCCATGGATGCATTATCACCAATGTTTTCATGTAATTGCTCAAATATAATCAAGGAAACGCTTTTAGCCGGAATCGGTTTTAGTTTTTTGCCACTTAGCAGTGTCCAATCTGAACTACAATCAAAACATATAAAAACTATTCGGATTAAAAATGCCCCTTGTGATTTGCTGTCGTTTCAGTACGCATTTGTTCAACGCCCTCAATACGAATTAAACTATTATGAAAAAGAGTTTAAAGCATTTCTTCAATCTCTACCATCAATTGAGCCATTTTAGGCGAAAAATCATTTGCCAAGTTCTCTATACTTTTTTCATCTTCTGCCTCAAAAGCTTTTTGCAGGTTTTTTGCCATATGGAATAATTCATCACAAGCTAGGTTGCCTAAGCTGCCTTTTATTTTATGAATGACTTCCCGGCCTTCTTTATATTGTTTGGCTACAAGGAGTTTATCAAATTCTTCAACAAACTGTTTATTCTCTTCATAAAACATATGTATTACTTGAACATAAAACTCTCTGTTGCCACCAAATTGTTGTATTCCTTGTTCTGCATTCAGCAAATCATTTGACTTGACTGCCTTCTTTTCATTCTTTTCATTCTTTTTCTTCTTTTTCTTCTTTTTCTTCTTTTTATTGGCTATTATAATATTATAAATCGTCACTGCAATTGTTTCAGGTTCAAAGGGTTTCCCAATAAAATGATGCATTCCATGATCTTCACATTTTTCTTTTACACCTTCAATCATATCGGCTGTCATCGCCACAATAGGAACATCAGAGGAAATATGTCGGATTGCTTTTGCGCAGTCATATCCATTCATAATCGGCATATGTAAGTCCATGAGTACAACATCGATTATTTCCTGATGCATTTTATATAGTTCTATACCTTCTTTTCCATTGTTGCCAATGACAATCGCATACCCGGCTTCTTCGAGTAGAGACTTCGCAATAAGCTGATTCGTTTGATTGTCTTCAACAAGTAATATTGTCAGTGTATTATATTCGGACGAGTTTAGATCCTTCGAGATATTTTTTTCATAGTTTTGTCCATATAAGTCAATAATTCCATTAAAAAGAACAGATGGAATTAAAGGTTTTCCAATCCCTATATCTACACCATGTTTTTCTATTTGACCAAACAAATCTTCTCTCATAACAGGAAGAAGTAGTATGAATTTCGGTAATTTTGTTACTTTTCCATCGTTTTTAATGGATAAGACAAAATCAAAAACATCTTCCGATTGAATATCATAATCTAATATGATTAGGTCATACAATTTCTTATGTTCAATCCACAACTTTGCATCTGCTAAGCTTTCCATCTTTTGGTAATTCATGCTAAAACTCTTAAGATAGCTTGCTATAATATCATTTAGGTGGGTATCACTCGAAATAATTAATGTGTGGAGACTACTTAAATTTGTCTTAATAATCTTATCTCGATAGGTTTTCTCTCGCTCTTCATCAAGCATTAATGGCAGTTCAATACGAAAGATTGAACCTTTGCCTTCTTGACTTTCAACCTCTACTGTCCCTTCCATCATTTCTACAAGATTCTTGACGATTGACAGTCCTAGACCAGTGCCTCCAAATCGACGATTAATACTCGCATCTGCTTGGGTAAACGGTTGAAACAAATGTTGAAGTTGCTCCTCTGTCATCCCAATTCCACTATCTTCAATGTAAAAACAAATTTGATATATGGAGTTTTCTTCCGACTTATTCACTTCTACTGATAAATAAATATGCCCTGACGCCGTGAATTTCACTGCATTATTTAATAGATTTAATAATATCTGTTCAATACGCTTTCCGTCACCAATAAACCAGTTTGGTAATTCCGGACTTTTATTCACCTGTAATTCTACATTGGTGTCTTGAAGTTTATATGAAATAATACTAAGTACATTTTGTATAACTGTTTCAATATTAAACGAAACATGCTCAATCTCTATTTTCCCCGCTTCTATTTTAGAAAAATCAAGCAAATCATTAACAATACCCAGCATTGTATTTGCTGCCTGGGTAATACGGTCTAAATGAATAATCTGAGTTGTTGTCGCCTGCTTGTTCTTCATAATATATGAAAGACCAATAATTGCATTTAAGGGCGTTCTAATCTCATGAGACATTCGAGCCATAAAACTCGATTTGACATGACTCGCCTTAATTAACTCTCGTTGAATCGCTTCACGCTTTTTAACTTCTTTACGTAAGCGAATAATCCAATAAGAAGATACACTTAAGCTAACAACTGCAAGCAGTGCTATCGCAAAAATAATACGCAAAAAGGGACCATAATCAACTTCATTGGTCACACCAATCCATCGTTTATGTATGGCTAGTTGTTCTTCTTCACTAATGCTACTTAAGCCTTTGTCAATAATACGAAGAAGTACCGGCCAATCATCTCTAACAGCAACATGTAATCCTAAGGGTTTCTCAGACTCAAATGCAATATAACGTAGATTTGTCAATCCAGTCGAACGAATCAGATAATTTGTTGTCGCTAAGTTTCCAAGATAAATTTCCTCATCCCCATTAGCAACACTCGTAAGTGCCACTTCGACAGAATCGTAAAGACTAAGGTTTACATCAAGTCGATTCATCAAATAACTATGATGGGAACTATTTCTTTGTACAGCAACTGTTCGTCCCGATATATCATTAATATCTTGAATGTCTTGATTATCTGACTGAGTAACCATCACACGTTTAAAGTTATAGTACTCTTTTGAAAACAGAAAGTATTCTTCTCTCTCCATTGTTTTGGATATAGCCGGAAGTAAATCAATTTCTTTATTTTTGGCAGCTTCATAGGCTTCAGGCCAAGTTAACCCTTCAACGATTTGAAATTCAACACCCAATCGTTCACTTAAAAGGTCCAAATAATCTGCAGTAATCCCTATATAGTTACCATTTTCATCTAAATATTCAAATGGCATGAATCCCGGATCAATACCGATTTTTATCGTCGAATGTTGGGCAATAAAGCGCCTCTCTTCTTCGGTAAATTCAAGTTGATTTGATTCTTGAGCACCTATAATAAAACTCGAATAAAACATGATTATCACAAGATTAAATACAATGCATCCTCGTCGCATTCACATACCTCATTCTTCCATATGACCTTTTATAGAATTCCACACAGTATCACTGATTTCTATAAATATTTGGACGATTTTAGGATCAAAGTGTTTTCCTGACTCTTCTTTTATCATCTCAATAGCCTTATTATGACTAAAAGCATCTTTATAGACGCGTCGACTAATTAAGGCATCGTAAACATCAATCACTGCCATTAGTCGACCCGCTAAAGGAATCGTTTCACCTTTTACTCCATTAGGATAACCGCTCCCATCATATTTTTCATGATGGCCGCCAATTATTTCCATGGCTGTCTGAATAAATGAGGGTGCAATATTGTCTTCTGCAAGTTCTTTTTTTAATGCATCAACACCATAATCGACATGTTTTTTCATGATTTCATATTCTTCATAGGTCAGTTTTCCGGGTTTAAGTAAAATATGATCCGGAATCCCTACTTTTCCGATATCGTGAAGAGGTGTTGTCATAATAAGTTCATTGATGCAATCTGGCGTCAAAGCTTCAGCATATTCAGGCATACTTTTCATACGATGGCACAAAATACCCATGATAAGCTGCGTTCGCTGAGTATGTCGACTGGATTCAAGATTTCGAATTTCCAAAAGTCCGACCAAAGCATTAATGGTTACATTTCGTGTAACTACAAGTTCTTGTGTTCGTTCGGATACCATACTATCCAAACGAATATTGTCCTCTTCCATGAGTTTTTGAGCTTTTTTTAATCTTAGATGAATATCAATACGTATTCTTAAAGATTCGATATTCAAGGGTTTTCGTATATAGTCGACTGCGCCAAGCTTCAATCCCTTTATCTCATTTTCAATCTCATCTGCATTCGTCAAAATGATTGTACGAACTCCTGCTAATTTTTTGTTCTCTTTTATCTCTTCTAAAACTTCAAATCCATTCATATTCGGCATGTTCAAGTCTAAAATCATTAAATCAACAACTTGATTATTAAGGATTTTCATTGCTTCAACGCCATCAGCTGCAACTAAAGAATCATAATCACTTAACATATTTTGAATAATCAGTCGGTCGGTCATCGAGTCATCTACAATAAGTATTTGCATCATTGTCCCCCTTATTAATATACTTGACGATTATGACATTAACCGTTTCTCCCCTTCAATCTCTTGAATCGGTTTAATATCTTGAGTAATCTCTAATGTCCCTAAAAATTCTCCTTCTTTGTTCCTGACAGCATAATAACGAATCAGTACATACATACTCCCCATCTTAATCCAGAAATCTTCATGATCTTTTTGACCGGAACGCAACTCTTCGACAATTTGCTCAACAACATGAACACTTTTTGGAGGATGACAATGCTTGACCTCACGGCCGATGATTGTCTTGGGCCGATCAAAGATACGTTCTTTGCCTTGTGTAAAATATTTCACTTTGTTATCTGCTCCCACAAAGGTCATATCTAAAGGTAATGTATTTAGAATTGAATTAATCTCATCCGGTGTCATACTTCCTGCATCAAACTGTACTTGATTACTCCCTTGCTCCTTTTGATCTGCTAACTGAGATGATATGTCAAAGTCTGTACTGATTTTAGGGTTCCACCGTTTAACTGATCCTAGTAAGGTATATCCTATTTCAGAACTGCTTTCTTCTATCGCTTTCCATTCTTCGATTTGAAGTTTTTCTAATGCCATAGGCAGCAATATTTCTTCTTCCTTAAAAATCATCTCTTGAATATGGTGGACAGCTTCACGAACTGCCTGATTCAACTTTTGCAAATCAATTAAATCGTGGTCCATTAGGGTATAAATATTCTTAATATAACCACGGATTTCATCATCAACCCCCCACATTACCTGTGCAGGAGCCGTTATATCATACTTTTCCAAATAAGGGAAAAGAAGCTGCTCTTTTCGTGTGTAATGTTTATCAATTGTTTTTAATTTGTCAATAGCTCCTCTTAATACTTCTTCATGTTGCTCGGCTTTTGTTTCTGTATATCGAGCCAAATATGGCAATACTTGTTCTTCAATAAGATTTTCAAGGACACGATTTTCTTTTTTAAATGTATGCACGGGATGACCTTCATCAAAATCCGAAATAACAAATCCATCATCTTGATGTATCTGTTCAATAGACCCTTTAAATACTGAGGCATGAACATCGCATAATCTTTGAATTTCTTCAACCGGTAACCCTTCGTTCACTAAGGCTTGTTCCATTTCCGTAATTTCTACTGCTGATATTCCTTGTGTCAATGCTTCAAACTCTTGTTTTACGGCTTCTACTGTTGCTCCCTCATGAAGCTTTTGTATGATTTTTTTCAGTTCTTGCTGACGATACTCTCTATTATTAATAAACTCACTCATACTTTACCTCCTACTAAAACAAAGTTGATTGTTATACCAACATTTTATCATAGCAAAATTTATTAGACAATGGCTTAGCACACAAAAATATTTATGAACGTTTCATACGCTGTTTTTCTTTGTACATGCGTTGGTCTATTTCATGAACAAATGCATTCGATGAAAGTTTTGAGTCAACGTCATAGATTCCGTATCCTATACTTAGGTATATTTTATAGGGATACTTTAGCTTTTGATTTTCTTTGTCTACAAGCAAATGGATATGGCGCACTATTTTTTTGATTTCTAATTCAGCATCGGTTTTTAAAATCACACAAAATTCATCACCACCATATCGTATCAAAATATCTTCTTTTTCAATTGCCAATTCTATCAATTTTGCAATACGAATTAATGCTTCATCACCTTCTTTATGACCAAATGTATCATTAATCTCCTTAAAGTCGTTTACATCAATCATCATCATGGAAAAAGAATGCTTTCTATTTGATTTTTGTATTTTATCTGTCAGTGCACGTTCTAGTTTTTTCCGATTATAGACCCCTGTCAAATGATCAACATATAGACTTCGGTTTTGTATATTCAGCAAAAGCATTAAGACAGATAAGGTCACACTATTAAGTATAAACGAAAACCCATAGATAAATCCTTGCAAAAGAACACCTATTAGTGGTGGAAAAATGAAAAACAGCATTGTGTAGTAATGCTTATGTTCAATACGTTGTCGATGGTACATAATATAAAATATAGTAAACACGAGAATTCCCATTGCCAATAGATTGGGAATAATAAAGAGTGACCCACGATAATATATGTTTCTAGAATCAATATAATAATACCAACCTGTATATTGTGAAATGATGACAAGTAGAGTATTTATCCCTACGATAATCCCTCCATTTATTAATATTTTTCGTCGATCAGCATTTTCTTCCCAAATATAGATATACACATAGTAAAACCAAAATAAAGGAAGAATTGGATTCATCACAAAAACCATAAAATTACCTATTTGATTAAATAAAGGAAAAAAAGAAAAAATGTATCCGTCACATCGACTCATCGCATCGAAAAATAACAATGCAAATAAAATCCGAATCATCATGAGGAAAATGCGATTCAGCTCTGATTTTTCATCACTATTCTTTTTTGAATGAACATACATAGCAATAAGTAAAAGCAATGAATATCCATTAATGATTACATTCGCTTGTAACCCCATATTTTCACCTACTTATCTGCTATTTATATTCCCATAATCCTCTATTGTTTGATTTAGCCTCTTCTTCTAATGTTTTGAAATCATCGACATATTTTACATTCGGTGGATATGTTGCAACCGTCGCATGTCCTTTTTCAAGTAAGGTCTTATTTAGCATTGTCCCCTTATAATATACATAGGCTAAAACCCTTCCATATTGATCACGTTCTTGTACATCTAGCTCTAATTCAACCGCTTTATCTTCTACCAGTGATTTTGTGTAGTCACTGGCAATATCACCATAAGGAACATTCTTTTTGTTATCCGGATGTACTGATTCCGGTGTATCAATCCCAATCAAACGCACACGTTCTTCGACATTGTCAATCAAAATAATTAATGTGTCTCCATCAACTACGCGTACAACTTGATATTCACCTTCGATATTGGCGGAACTCGAAGAACCATTTGACGATTCATCTATTCCAAAATAAATAGCAATAACAGCTATGACAAAGCTAATTATTGCTTTTTGAAGTTTCTTCTTTTGTTTTGTACTCATAATAATCCTCTCAATCTAGTTCATATTGTGTAAGATTATTATATCATAATTAGTATCTATTTTGAAATTTATTTCTAATGATTATTGCTAGAGAATTCATAAAAAAGAGTGTTACAAGCAAAACAACACTTGTTGCTGCCGCTAAATTAGCATATTCCTTGGTAAGCACTGTATCAAGTGTCCAGTAATAAATTTGAATCGGCAGCGCTGTAAAATCATCCATAATAGATGTCGGCATTTTTAAAATCAAAGTGGGTATACCCAAGACAACAAGTGGTGCTGTCTCTCCAATGGCACGTGATAAGGATAAAATAGATCCTGTCATAATGCCGGGTAAGGCTGCAGGTAAGACAACTTTTCGAACTGTCGTCCATTTCGTTGCGCCAAGAGCATAAGACGCTTCACGCATACTATTAGGTACAGCTCGAAGGGCTTCTTGACTTGAGACCACGATAATTGGTAAAACTAACAAGGACATTGTCAATCCTCCTGCCAATACACTTGAACCCAAATTAAACATACGTCCAAATACTGTTAATCCTAACAATCCAAAGATAACCGAAGGCACGCCAGATAGATTTGAAATATTGGTATTAATGGCATTTCGTATAAATCCTTTTTGTGAATATTCTTCCATGTAAATAGCTGTTCCTAGTCCTAAAAAAAGCGTCACCGGTGCAACTACTGTCATTAATAAAAGCGTACCCATGATAACACTTTTTATACCTGCGCGTTCTGCACGTATGGATAATTTTCCCGTCAAAAATTCCC
>CAZLXW010000026.1:0-48226 GCA_964563505.1 uncultured Eubacteriales bacterium | reverse complement strand
GGTATAACTTGGTTTACTTCACTATTCAATTATCAAAAGTTCATTGTATTTTTTCGTGTTTCGCTGTTTTTGTCAGCGAAGATTATAATATCATATCTCTTCGTCTGTGTCAACAACTTTTTTAAATAATTACGTTTGCCACTTCGATTCAATTCATTGTTTCATGTATTCTTTCCTTAGCAGCGAAATGTATTATATCATCACTTCTTTATAAAAGTCAATAGTTTATTATAAAAAAAATAAATTACTCATTTCTTATCTTTTTGGATATAGTGATGTTTAATTCGATACCGCAATACTTTACGTTCATATATGGCTAAGACTTGTTTTGCAACAAGCGAAACCGATAAGACTAAAGCAATAAATCCCACTGAACGTATAGGTTTTTCAAAAAAAGACTGTATATTCACGCCAATAATTGTTAGAGACATAACCATAAATAATTTTCCGGGAACTAAAGCCAGAAGATAATCTTTTGGTCGTATCTCTGCAAATGCAGCTAATCCGCCTACAATAACAGAGGGTGTAAAAGGGAATGTCAACAATAAAAATAAGGGAAACACACCTTTTTCATGAATCCATGTAAATAATGATTGTGCTTTCGGATGCTTATCAATGTATTTATGCATATATTTACTGCCATATTTTTGAAGTAACAAAAAAACTAAATATGAACCTGTTACTGTTCCTACGTATGATAAAATATATCCTAATGCAAAGCCAAAAATAATGACATTTATTGTTACAAATGCTGCCAAAGGCAAAGGTGGGACAAAAGACTCAATCATAGCCAATAGAATTCCGGCTAAAAATCCAAAAGGACCTAAAAACTCTACAATCGGTTCATAAAAATCCGGTTCTAATATGCGTATAATCCATTCTTTCATAGTCTCACCCCTTTTAAATACTCAAACCATATCTAGTGACTTTTTTTAGGAAAAACCAGGGATAACCCAATCAGTATAACAACCACCGGCCAGAACACCGATGTAAAACGAATATTCTGAACCCATGTTACATCAAGATTTGAAAGTAAGAAATAGGCTCCAATAATCAATAAGATTCCACCCCAAAATGATGATTCATCATAATTGATAATCTTGACCACACCTAAGACAATCAAAATAATCGGCCAGTACTTAGCAATACTTATGTCCGCCGAAATAATATCAAGTCCGTTTAACAACATAACTAAACCGACCAGTAATACAATAAATCCGAAAATGGATTGTCCTTCTATTTTGATCTTGTTCATTTGATACCCTCCTTCACATTTTATCGAATAATAGATATTTTAATCATAGTTTCATTATACGATGACTTAAATCGAGCGTAAAGGATAATATCGAAGTTTTATTTCTTTCTAATACTATTCTAATATAAGTTGGATCTTTTTTAAACCTTTCTCATATTTTTGTTTGATTACACTAGAGATTAAAACTTGGTCTGTTATATCATCTATAAACTTTAGCTGTTGTATTTTTTTTACTCGGTCAACTTCATCTGATTTAGGCAAGGTATCACTACTATAATACCCATCGATATCCGAATACAAATCATTGGTGATTGAATAATGATATTTCACCGTCATTCCAATCAACCCTAAAACACACATAATACATAACTGCATTATAATGGCTGTTTCAATTAAAATACTTCCTTCATTCTTTTTCAGCATTTGTTCACCTACTTTCTTGAACACGATTTGCAAGGACTATATCCCTTAGTAATTGCTTCTTTTTCTGAAAAGTGTGTTATATGATGATAAATCGAATGGCATTGATGATCGATATGAAAAACCCGACTATTTTTTGTTGTATAGACAAAAGTATTATCCGGTAATTCATCTATGCCATCACCACAATACTCACAAGGACGTTTTCCCGTTACATTACTTACCCGGACACGACTTGCATTTACCTTTATATGAAAGCATTGCTGATTTTCATGATATTTTGAACCATGCTCAGTAACGTATACCGTTTTAGCAAATCCATCCTGATCTTCATCATCTGAAGTTTGGTCTTCTATTTCCTCTCCATATTGACTTGTTTGAATGACTTTATTGTATGATTCACTAAATTTTCCTGCCCCTGTGAACGAGTGAAAATACCCACCATTTTTTAAATGTATTTTTTGACGCATAAAAAGTATTGGAATACGATGTTGCGTACTTAATATAATTTGTCCACTTTGATCTTCTAAAAACCCGGATGCATGCATCAACGTATAGTCTACATCAACGTCACTTAAATATTCACCGAGCTTTTCATTAATATAAACACGGAGCAACATGGTATTAATAAAATATCCACTCTCTGTCCCAATACTTTGAGATAATTCAGTAATTACACCGTGTAAACTCACAATAACATCCATGATATCCGATTTATCTTCTATGATTTTATTCATGCTATCTATAGAAACTTCTGCTGACAAAGGTGAAAATCTTAACTCTCGTAAATCCGACGCTACTTTCGGAATGGCCTCAACTAATTGCTCTTTGAGTACATATAAATCATCCACTGAAATTGATTGTTCTAGACCTTTTGAATACAGGGCCTGATTCACTTTAATAACTCCTAATTCATTAAAAACATAGCTATCGTATGTAAGGTCTTTACAAACTTCATTTAAAGCAATTTGAACTTTTCCATGAGTATACACGACTTGCATCATGCTCATAAAAAAAATAAATACTCCCATAATCATCGGAATGATTAGTGCTGACTCAATACTTACGCTTCCTTCAATACATTGCACTTTCTTCAACATGATACTCCCATAACTTATTTTTTAACCGTTCATGCACGGGTAACTGATTATTCACCGGTGCCTTTAGTGTCGTTTCTATATGCACTCCTCTATAGTAGTTCATAAAAGATTTCTCATAATCATCATATTTTTTTTGAATATTCATCTGGATAAGATCCATCACTCTTGCCATTTTCACTGTTTCATCTTGTTGGTCCAAAAGTAATAATAAGCGTAAATAGTCTTTATAACTAAGACTAGGAATAAGATTTTTAACACCAAATTTTTTCTTTGTTTCTTTCGTCATCGTACCCTTCATATCTTTTTTTATTTCATCGGCTTTTTTTGTTAAGAGATCCGTTGTAATCTCACACCCTTCTTTAACTTTATCATCAATATAACTTTTCAGCTCTTCACTTGCCATATTCGCGGCCTTATTATAAATTTCTTTGTGTTTTTGTGCCGTTTTATCTTTTAGCTTATTAATTTGAGTTTCGTAAGTATCAAGCACAGTCTTTCGAATATCAACCATCTCAGATAAATTTGTATCTGTATCAAGTGCATATGAATCCACACTAGATTGCATGGCTTCAATTAGTCCAATTACCTCTGTATCCAATTCTTCATCATACTTGACATTCTCTTCTTCTCTTTCATCTATAGACCTTGATAAATATAAATCCAATCGCTCTTCGATTGTTTGATCAATGGAATGATTCGCAACATCAATTTGAACATTCAGCTCTTCTGCAATAGTATTGAGAGAACTTTTCATTGACTCTTCGACTTTTTTACGATCTAAATTGTTTAATGCACTTCCTATTGGCACAGAATCATCAAGGACTTTTTTTATTTCATCTACAGCATCTTTCGTAAACTCACCTGTATCCTTAATATAAGTCGACATTTCATTTTGAGCACGTCGGACGGATGCATTGAAAAATTCTTCCCAATTTCCATCAAGAGAACTATACCATGTTGATGCCGTTTTAATAAACGGAACGCGTTCACCGGATGTCAATAAGAACACATCAATCATTGCCTCCATCATGGCCCAACACAAACCAATTACAACAGCTAGAATCACTCCTCCAACACCTCCGGTCCACCAACCGGCTATTGTGTTTGCAATGCTTAAAATTGTATCTCTTTTCACATGATCAATCGTTAGATGAATAACATTGCAAAGCACTCGAATTCCGAAAATAATGGCTAGCACACGTTCAAGATTTTTCACTTCATTAAATTGACCGCCTAAAACATACTCTACTTCATACTCTAAAAAATGATCACTTAAGGCAAATCCACTCAGACTTTTTGCATTTGGATCAACTTGAGACGCAATGGACGAAAACATCCCAACAACATATTCATTAAACAAAATTTTCTCATGTGTGTTTTTTGCAAGTAACGATAATTTGCTAAGGTCTTCCAACAGATTTGTAGCATCTTGGACTCCATCCGATGCTGCATCTATGGATAGCACGTTCGATGGCAACAGCGTTTGATCAACCTCTAGGTGTGGATATAAGCCTTTAACACCTTGTATATTCAATGTTTTAACAAGATCTAAATTGCTCAAGGCGCCGACTTGTTTCTCATATTTTTCTTCTTCTTCACTTTCTACGTCCATATTCATATCTTGATAATCAAGAAAAACATCGGTTGTATACCCACGCATGTTTTGATGAATATTACTTATAAGTGTATCTATATTGACCTCTTCAAGCGTCTCTTGACTATGACCAAATTTTGATTTTACAAATAAGTCAATAAAGTTCATTAAATCCGTGGACAGATTTGTTTCTTCTTTTAAGGCATTGTATTTGCGAATAATGTAATTATCCAGATAGTCTATCAAACGATCTAAATCATCTTCACACGCTTTTAATCCTTCAAGGTTTTTTGTTAGCCGCTCATGAAGGAGATTCAAGTTATTCACCTCTTCAAACGCAATTGAATTCAAATCAACTTCTGCTTTGATTTCATCTAATTCTTCATTCAAACTATCCGCTAATCCTGATATCATCTGCCCTTCATTTTTTAGCCGTGCTTGAAATCCATTAATTTTTTCTAAAGATTCTTGACTCATTGAATTATAGGACGCAATAACTGCTAATGCCTTTTCATGTGTTTCGATAATATCTTGCACTTCCTTAAGTGCTTCATAAGACGGTGTTAGGAATTGCTTTTCAATATCTTCTAATTCATCTAACAAATCAGGTATCTTCTCTTCATCCGTAGCTTGTTCAGGATTCTCCCAATTCACATCATAGATATCATAGTTTATTATATCCTCAAGTATGGGGTTTACTTGGCGAATTCCTTCATCTATATCTTCCAAAACATGTGCGAACAAAATAGTATTTTTTTGATACGCCCCCACATATTCATCAGGAAAATATTGATAGGAAACCTCTTCAAACGATATTTTTCTTATATAAGGTTCTTCAAAGTGAATCTTTGAAACCCCTTTGGAATCGATAATAACACCATCAAGATATCGCATCAAATCCTTTGTATAAGAATTAAAGACCTCGAGTTCTGAAACGAGTTCTGATTTTTCTTCAATGATTTTTGATGACTTTGAGGTTTCACTTAATAGATTTAATTTGTCTAAAAATGGTTCTGCAAGCAGATAAAATTGTCGGGGATACATATATTCAAGAATTTGTTCTTTGGGATAGGCATAATCAGCCTCAAGAAAAGCTTCATAGTCTAGGGAATATTCAAAAGACTTTGGTTCCATTATCTTGGATTCATTTTCATATTGATTATTAAAAAGAAAATAATCAATAACATATTCATTTTTAGGATATTGCGATGGAAAAAAATTAATATCAAGACTGGATTGAACAATCTCATCGATGTGACGTCCTTGCTCCCCTGCAAGAAGGCCATATTCATGAAACAAAACCGGATCATATTGACTTAATACACTATGCGCTGCATTATTTGTATTGGAACTTAATTCAACTTCTAAAATTCGTGTTCGCGTTAATTCTAACATGGTTGCCAAACACGTAATAATACACAAAATGGTTATACTAAAAAAAACGGTAATACTTCCTTTAATTACAAACTCCTCCTTTCACAATTCTGCTTAAGAACTATTATAGAGGAGTTTGAAAAATTGAAAAGACCTAACTATTTATGTGCATCTACAATGTAAACTGTGTATAAGTTTTATTTTCATAATTCATATACTGATATGACATATCTTTATATCTTTGTTCTTCTGAGCGATAACTTAAATACCACCCCGGCAATGTATTAATATTGGGTATATGTATATCACCACCAAAATCTTTGTTAATTATGGTCATATACGCTTTAATACAATAGGGCAAAAAAAGTTGATAAATTTCTGCGCCACCACACACGAATATAGTCGATGTGTCAATTCCCTTCTGAAGAACATATTCTTTTATCTCTTTAAGGGAATGAAATATATGCGCCCCCTCTTTGATATACTTTGGATCATGAGTTAAAATCCATGTCTCTCTATTGGGTAAAAGACGCCCTCCCGGAAGAGAGTCAATTGTTTTTCTTCCCATTATCATAATATTGCCCATGGTTATTTTTTTAAATCGTTTTAAATCTTCCGGTAAATAGGTCAATAATTTTCCTTCTTTACCGATGCTAAATTCTTGATCACAAGCTACGATTAAATTCATCATCTCTCCTTAGGTTGCTACAGGTATGTTTTTAATCTGTGGATTTTTCTGATAGTCAATCAACTCAAAGTCTTCAACCTTGAAATCGTAAAAATCCTCTACTTTTCTATTGATTCGAAACTCCGGTGCCGGATAGGTTGGTCGTTGAATCATGTCTTTAACAATGGGTATATGTCGATCATAAATATGCGCATCTGCAATAACATGAACAAGTTCGCCCACTTCAAGGTGACTCACCATGGCAATCATATGAACTAAAATTGCATATTGGACAACATTCCAATTATTGGCAACCAACACATCATTTGATCGTTGATTTAAAATTGCATTGAGTTTGTTACCCGTTACGTTAAATGTCATGCTATATGCGCAAGGATATAAATTCATCTCATGCAAATCCTGATGTACGTAAATATTCGTCATAATTCGACGACTGTAAGGTGCATTTTTCAAATCATATAAGACACGATCCACTTGATCAAATAGTCCTTCTTTATATTGATGTTTAACACCCAATTGATATCCATAAGCTTTTCCTATGCTTCCGGATTCATCTGCCCATGCATCCCATATTTTACTCTTTAATTCATGTATATTATTTGATTTCTTTTGCCAAATCCAAAGGATTTCATCGATACAGCTTTTAAACGCTGTTGGTCTAAGCGTCATGATTGGAAATTCTTGACTTAAATCATATCGATTGACAAGGCCGAAGCGTTTAACCGTATGGGCCATAGCTCCATCATCCCAAACCGGTCGCACCTTGGTGCCTTCTGAAGAAAAACCGTCTTCAATAATCTCTTGACACATTTTTATAAAAATATCATCTGCGTAACTCATCATGACCTCCTTAGCAAGATTGAACTACTCGTATAAATATGCTCTTATCTCTGATAATCCAGTAAAATATTTAATGTCATTCGTATCTTCTTCTCCATGTATAACCAAGGTCGGAGCCGTACGAATATTATATTTTGTTGCAAGTTGATTATCTTCTTCAGCATCAATCACTTTATATGTATGATCTTTTAGATATTCCTTTGCCACATGGCAATTCGGGCAAGTTTTTGTTGTAAACAATAAAACGTTAGGATAAGTCACCATTGTTTTTTCTTCACTTAAATACGGTGTACGTTCTTTAAATTCTTGGGTCTTACCTTCATTCCAATGTTGTACCGGACGATAATATCCGGTAATTCGTGAATATACTTCTGTCTGCTTACCACAGTCAGGGCATTCGTATTGCTCTCCTTGTAAATATCCATGTTCTCTACAAATAGAATAGGTTGGAGAAATTGTATAATAGGGCAAACGATAATTAGAAGCAATCGTTTTCACTAATTTGGCTGCTGCTTTCCAATCCGGTAATTTTTCACCTAAAAAAGCATGGAAAACAGTCCCTGATGTGTATTTCGTCTGTAATTCATCTTGGATTTCCAAGGCATCAAAAATATCTGTCGTAAAGTCTACCGGTAGATTAGTACTATTCGTGTAATATGGCGTCTCATCATCACCGGATGCAACAATACCAGCAAAGCGTTTTTTGTCGTGTTTTGCTAGTCTATAGCTGGTCGATTCTGCCGGTGTTGCTTCTAGATTAAATAAGTCACCATATTTTTCTTGATAATCCGACAAACGATTGCGCATAAAATCAAGGACATCCACAGAAAAAGCTTGAACCTCTTGATGTGTTAAGTCCTTCCTTAACCATGACGCGTTCAATCCGGCTTCGTTCATGCCTAATAAACCAATTGTCGAAAAATGATTGTCAAATCTGCCTAAATAACGCTTTGTATAGGGATATAAACCTTCATTTAAAAGTTTGGAAATAACCTTGCGTTTAATATGTAAAGATCGGGCAGCAATATCCATCATTCGCCCTAAACGATTATAAAATTCATATTCATTCTCGGACTGATACGCTATAGAAGGAAGATTAATTGTAACAACGCCGACAGAACCAGTGCTTTCGCCTGATCCAAAAAAACCACCTTGCTTTTTACGCAGCTCTCGAAGGTCTAATCGTAGTCGACAGCACATGCTTCGAATATCGCTTGGTTCCATATCACTATTCACATAATTCGAGAAATATGGCGTTCCGTATTTTGCCGTCATCTCAAAGAGTAATTGATTATTTTCCGTCTCGTCCCAATCAAATTCATTGGTGATGGAATATGTCGGAATAGGATATTGAAAACCTCGTCCATTGGCATCGCCTTCAATCATGATTTCAATAAATGCTTTATTGATCATATTCATTTCTTTTTGACAGTCTCGATAACAAAAATCACGTTCTTTTCCACCGACAAGGACTTTTAAATTGGCTAAGTCACTAGGAACTTTCCAATCCAACGTAATATTGGAAAATGGTGATTGCGTTCCCCAGCGACTAGGTGTATTAACACCAAAAACAAAACTTTGAATACATTGTTTAACTTCTTTATAGGATAAATGATCCACTTTAACAAAAGGCGCTAAATAGGTATCAAAGGAGCTAAAGGCTTGAGCTCCTGCCCATTCATTTTGCATAATTCCCAGGAAATTCACCATCTGGTTACATAATGTTGACAGATGGGATGCCGGAGCTGAGGTAATCTTACCGGGAATACCACCAAGTCCTTCTTCAATTAACTGTTTCAATGACCATCCGGCGCAATACCCCGTTAACATGGATAAATCATGAATATGTAAATCACAATTTTTATGTGCTTTTGAAATCTCTTCATCATAAACTTCGCTTAGCCAGTAATTGGCAGTAATCGCACCGGAATTATGAAGAATCAACCCACCAACCGAATATGTTACTGTTGAATTTTCTTTAACACGCCAGTCTTCTTCATTCACATAATTATTCACTATTTCTTTGTAATCTAAAATCGTTGACTTCATATTCCGCATTTTTTCTCGTTGTTTGCGATAAAGAATATATGCTTTAGCTACATCTGTATATCCTGTTTGCTCCAAAACATTTTCCACACTGTCTTGCACATCTTCAATTGCTACGATATTGTTTTTAATCTTTGTTTGAAAATCTGCTGTAACCCTCAATACGAGTATGTCCAGAATATCCTCTGTATATAATTTTTCTGTCGCCTCAAATGCTTTTTTAATGGCTTCCTTAATTTTCCCCATCTCAAAATGCACGAGACTTTGGTCTCGCTTTAATACCTCAAACATAATCGATCTCCTTTCAAATTTCACTGCTATAATCATACCACCTTGCCTATCTTACGTCAATAAAAAAACACTATATACAGTGTTTAATTTTTGAACTAACCACTATATATAGTGTTGTGTTATTTAGGACTATAGTCCCATATTCCACGTATAAAATTATCCTCTAAGTAATCTAATGGTTCAATGAGCGGAAAACGTATGGCCATTCTATATATATAAACGCCCAAGATAATTACAATAAGCAGTGGATAAAACCACTTTGAATAATGCAAACGATAAACCCACTTTATATCTTGAAACAAAAAAATAGCAACGAGTACTGATGGAAGAACAAATAAAGGATGATAATAAAAGGCTTGAGATAGATTGAAATCTAAAAGAGCTAAGTGGGCTCTCGTCATTCCACATCCAGGACACGGAAAACCGGATACTAATTTTATTGGGCAAAGTGTATTATAGCCTTTATAACTCGTATATATACTGAGAAGTCCTAACAAACTTCCTAGAATAATTATCGGAAGAACTACATTTTTTATTCTAGAAACTAGTTTTTTCCTATACTCAGAGTTCATATTTATTTACTAAAGCTTCTTCTAAATATGCTTCAATATATATACCGTCCGCATCAAATCGTTCTTCGATGAGTTGCCCATAGGTACGAATGCTTTGAACTAACTGTGCCTGGTCATATGGAATTTTGACTTTAATATGCTGCATCCCATCACGTAATTTTTCTTCCAAATACGTAATGACATCATCAATGCCTTGTCCCGTTTTTGCCGAAATATAGAAAACCTCGTCTGCCCTTTCATCTTGGAGTTGCTCAGCATTCCAAATAGTTTTATCCATTTTATTAAACAGGGTAATAACCGGAACCTTTAAGGCCTCTAATTTTTCTAAAGTTTCATAAACAACTCGCATATGCTTTTCAAATGATGGGTTGGCCCCATCAACAACATGAAGAATAACATCGGCATAAGCCACTTCTTCTAATGTCGAATGAAAGGCTTCAATTAAATGGTGTGGCAGTTTATGAATAAATCCAACAGTATCTGTAAGCAATATCTCTTTACCTTCAGGTAGCTCAAGTAAACGCGTCGTCGGATCAAGTGTTGCAAAAAGCTGATTTTCTTCAAGTACATGTGCATCAGTTAATTGGTTCATCAGTGTGGATTTACCTGCATTTGTATAACCGGCAATGGCAACAATCGGTTTATTCTGTTTTTTGCGATTTTCACGAAGCAATTGTTGATGTTTTTTTACTTCACCAAGTTCAGCACGAAGTTGTTCGACGCGTCGTCGAATATGGCGACGATCGGTTTCAAGCTTTTTCTCTCCGGGTCCACGCGTACCAATTCCTCCACCAAGTCTTGATAAGCTTTGTCCTAAACCAATCAGCCTTGACACACGATAGTTTAATTGTGCTAACTCAACTTGAAGAATACCTTCACGTGTATGTGCATGTTTTGCAAAAATATCTAAAATGAGTAAAGAGCGATCCATAATCTTTGTATCGAGTTCTTTTTCTAAATTTTTAATCTGCGCGGGAGATAACTCATCATCCGTTATAATTCCTGTTGCTTTATGCATATATATAAGATCTGCTATTTCTTCAATCTTACCTTTTCCCACATAGGTTGCCGGATGTACCTTATCTCGACTTTGTATTATCTTATCCATCGTAAGTGCTCCTGCTGTTTTTGCAAGTTCTTCTAATTCTTCAAGAGATTCTTCTGCTTTTTCCACACTCCCTTTATCACAAACGGCAACGAGTATGACTTTTTCTGATTCTTGTTCAGTACTTAAGCCTTGATCTGTCATATATTTCCTCCATCTATATTTTATCTGTTTAGCAAATTATTTTCTTCAATAAAAGCTATTTCCTCTTTTGCTGCTTGATGTTCTGAATCAATATCAATAATTTGTTGTAAAATTCTATATGCCGTTTCATAGTCGTCGCTCCTCTCAAGCGCATATGCTTTTATTAAGAGAGCTTCTGTATCTTCCGGCTCAAAGCCCAGTAACGCATCAAAAGCAGAAATAGCTTGTGTATAATCCTCTAACTGGTAATAACTCACACCGATCTCATACATTGCTCTTAGATCGATTTTTTCTATAGATTCTAAATATAATGCGAATGCGTCAATTGCATCTTCATACTGTTCTAATCCTTGATAGGAATATCCCATGCCTAGGATCGCTTCGGTGATTCCTGAATCTCTTGCATAAGCAAAATCATTAATTGCTTTTAGGAATTTTCCTTGAAGCAAATAAGCCTCTCCCCGCTTGTAGTATGCATCAGGATAACTACTCCAACGCATGATAGCTTCGCTAAAGGTTTCAATGCTTGTATCCAATTGCTCCATCGACATCTCAATATCACCCTTAATAATAAAAAAATGGGGAATTTGATCATTTAATGCCAATGCTGTATTAATTTCATTCATTGCACGCTCATAATCACCACGCTTGTGATATAAAGATGCCACATTCGCATACGTATAAAAATAACCCGCATCGATTTCCAATGATTTTTCATAAGCTTCGATTGCTTCTTCCCACTTCTCTAAATCAACATAAACGAGTCCTAACGCATTATGAACAGCCGGATCCTCATCATTAATCTCAACAGCTTTTAATAAGTATTCTACTCCACTTGCAGATTGATGTTGCTGATATTTTAAGTTGCCCATATTCAAGTAGGCAAAATATTTACTATCCTCGTCTTGAAAATTTTCTTCATATTCGATACTTTTGCTGATCATATCATTGGCTTGATTATATTCACCTCGAATCAGGTGAATATATCCGGCTTGAACATAAGCCTCCGGTGCCTCAGGATACATTTCAATGGCTTGCTCAATTAATTTTTCAGCTTCTGTATAATTCGAATTTTCATCTATTAATGTTTGACTTTTCTCTAGCAGACCCAAATATTCTTTCGATACTTTTTGAGAACATCCATTCATCAAGAAACTACTCATTAACAAGATTCCAAACAACACTATTATTCTTTTCATTATTTCCTCCGGTGTATATCCTTATTATAGCTTGTATATTCATGAAAAATACGTTAATATCATAGAAGAATTATACGAACGGAGGTTATTCATGAAGAAACAAACATTACGCAAAGGATTTATCTATTTATTATTAGCTTTTCTTATTGTTCTTTACTTACTCTCTTTTGGTGCTTTTTTCTTCGGCCAATTTGAACGTGCCTTACACTTATTTGCCTATACAACGTTTTTCAGTATTATAACATATTTTCTTATTATACTACAACGACGAACAGGCTTTTGGGGCAATGATGAAAATGAAGATTAATCTTCAGCTTCTTTTTTTATAAATTCCATCCATTCTCGGATTTTTTTCTCATGTCCATGATGAGAGGGTTCATAATATGTATTGCCTAAAAGTTCATCCGGTAAAAATTGTTGTCGAACATAATGGTTTTTATAATCATGTGCATATTTATATCCAATCCCATGTCCTAACTCACCTGCACTGCTGTAATGGGCATCCTGAAGATGTGGCGGAATCGTTTTTATCCCATATGTCTTCACATCGGATAAAGCAGAAAAAATCCCATTCACGGCCGCATTGGACTTTGGCGCAGTTGCTACGTATGCTGCTGCTTGGCACAATATAATTTGTCCTTCCGGCATTCCGATAAAATTAATTGCCGAAGCTGCCGAATTGGCTAATATGAGCGCTTGAGGATCTGCGTTTCCCACATCTTCTGCAGCACAAATGACAATGCGTCTTGCAATAAACTTTGGATCTTCCCCTGCATAAATCATACGTGCCAGATAATATACGGCTGCATCCGGATCTGATCCACGCATACTTTTTATAAATGCTGAAATCGTATCATAGTGGTTGTCACCTTTTTTATCATAACCGATTGCACGTTTTTGAATACATTCTTCAACAACTGCTAAGGTCATGTGAATAAGTCCATCCTCGTCTGCTTCCGTTGTTAAACTCGCTAGCTCAATTGCATTTAAAGCAGCTCGGGCATCCCCACTTGAAATATCTGCCAAAAAATTAACGGCATCTTCTTCAATGTGAATCTTTAACTCCTTGAGTCGTATATCTTCTTGGATGCTACGGTGAATTAAAGTTTTAATATTCTCTGCGTTTAAAGGTTTTAATTCAAAGATACGCGATCGTGATACCAAAGCACTATTTACTTCAAAATAAGGATTCTCCGTTGTAGCTCCAATCAGTGTAAGGGTTCCGTCTTCAACGTGAGGTAATAAGGCATCTTGTTGCGCTTTATTAAAGCGGTGGATTTCATCAATAAATAAAATTGTCTTTTTCGTGGTTAATGACAAATTGTCTTTTGCCTCTTCGACAACCTGCTGAATATCTTTTTTCCCGGCAATTGTTGCATTTAGCTGAATAAAATGTGATTTTGTTGTGTTCGCAATCACTTTTGCTAAGGTTGTTTTTCCTGTCCCCGGTGGACCATATAAAATAAGCGAACCTAACTTATCTGCTTTAATCGCACGATACAGTAATTTATCTTTTCCTAATATATGCTCTTGCCCCACCACTTCGTCTAGTTTTTTTGGACGTATTCGTGCAGCTAATGGTGCATCTTTTTCTAACGTTTTATTTTGTATCATATCAAATATATCCATGATTTACTCCTTAATTTACAATCTAACATTCCAATTATAGCACAATTTTGGTATTGACAAAACCTTTCTTTATCTGTATAGTGGTACTAAGAGGAAACACTATCTATGGATATGTGTTTTTATTTTGGAAGCGAGGTTATTCTATGACTCTACAGGAAGCCTTAAAAAAGTTAGGCTTAACTCAACAAGAAGCAGTTCTTTATATCAATCTCTGTCAATCGCAAAGTATGACCGGATATGAAGCAGCTAAAATCAGCGGAATATCCCGTTCGAATGCATATGCTTCCTTATCCAATTTAGTTGATAAAGGCTTTGCTTATACTATTGATGGTAATCCGGTACACTATGTTGCCATTTCCAAAGAAGATTTAATTGCAAACGCAAAACGCGATTTTTCAAATATTATATCTATCATTGAAGAACGCTTAACAACCCAGCCACTTACATCAGAACCATATCTGACAGTAATCGGCGAAAATGCAATTCTTGATCGACTTAAAAACATGATTTTACAGGCAAAGGCACGTATATATCTATCAATAGATTATCATATTTTAGATCAAATTGAAGAAGAACTTATCATTGCTTGTGAGAAAAAATTAAAAGTCGTTATACTGTCATCACGGGATATATCCTGCGGTGAACATACCTATTATCATTCAGATCGCATAGCTTCAATAAAAGTTATTGCCGATACAAAAGAAATATTAGCAGGAACTCTTAAACAATGTCTTTATTCAAAAAATGAGACTTTAGTACACATTATTCGAGAATCCATTATTGATGAAATAACCCTTATTACCGAAAGGAGACAATAACATGTTAGGACTTAACAATGCAATTACTGAAAAAAATAATTTTTATGGAAATACAGATCCCATTAAACTCGTAGAAAAGTATGGTTCACCTCTATATGTTTATAACGAAACAATTTTTCGTGAACGATGTCGTGAATTAAAAAATCTCGTGACATACAAAAATTTTTCTGTAAACTATTCCGTTAAAGCTAATGGAAACCTAAGCTTACTTAAAATAGCCAAAGAAGAAGGCTTAAATGCTGATGCAATGAGCCCAGGTGAAATCTATGTCGAGGAGCTTGCCGGATTCAAACCAGAAGACATTCTCTACATTAGTAATAATGTCTCAGCTGAAGAGATGCAATTTGCCATTGACAGAGATATTACGATTAGCGTCGACTCTTTATCTCAACTTGAAATGTATGGTAAATTAAACACTGGTGGCAAAATATGTATTCGATTTAACCCAGGTGTTGGAGCCGGTCACCACGAAAAAGTGGTTACTGGTGGTAAAAAAACAAAATTCGGTGTTGCCATCGAAGATATTCCTGTTGTTAAAGATATACTAAAAACCTACAACCTTAACCTCATTGGAATCAATCAGCATATCGGTTCTCTTTTCATGGATGGCGATAAATATATCGAAGGCGCTCAATCCATACTTTCCATTGCGAAAAATTTCAATGATCTTGAGTTTATCGATATGGGTGGTGGTTTTGGTATCCCTTACAAAAAATTAGCTTCTGAACCACGTCTTAACCTTCAACATTTAGGAAAAGAACTTGACAAAGTTCTTCATCAATTTGCTGAAGAATATGGCAAAGAAGTTACTTTTAAAATTGAACCGGGCCGATACATTTCTGCAGAATGTGGTGTTCTTCTAGGTGAAGTGCACTCAATCAAAGAAAACTATGGTATTACTTATGTTGGTACAGATATCGGATTCAATGTACTTAAGCGACCGGTTATGTACGATAGTCATCACGACATCGAAGTTTATCGTAAAGATAATATTCCTTCAAAAAATTCACATCCTGTTACACTTGTTGGAAACATCTGTGAAAGTGGCGATATATTAGCTCAAGACCGTTTGCTTCCTCAGATTATGGAAAAAGACATCATTGGAGTTCTTGATTCAGGCGCTTATGGCTATTGTATGGCATCTAATTATAATAATCGATTACGTCCAGCTGAAGTACTTATTGATTCACAAGGAAATGATCGTCTCGTTCGTCGCCGTGACACTTACGAAGATCTCGTTCGTAATTTCGATATATAACTATACAATTATAAAAGCGTTTAGGTTGATAATGACCTAAGCGCTTTTTTTATGCTAGGGAAAAGTTTCTAGATTAATTTCTCAGCTGGACTTCACATAGGTGTTGATACAGTCCATTATGCATTAGCAATTCTTGATGTGTTCCTGCTTCGACGATTTCTCCTTCTTTTAATACAATAATCTTATCTGAGTTTTTCACTGTCGACAAGCGATGCGCAATGACAACAATGGTTCGTGTCTCAGCAAGTGTTTGAATGGCTTCTTGGATCAAACGTTCTGTCTCTACATCAACCGAGGCTGTTGCTTCATCAAAAACAAGAATTTTCGTGTCACGAAGAACTGCTCTTGCAATGGACAGGCGTTGTTTTTGACCTCCAGACAATTTTACCCCACGTTCACCAATATATGTATCATACCCTTCCGGTAACACCTCAATAAACTCATGGGCCCTAGCTACTTTGGCCGCTCGAATAATGTCATCTATTGTTGCATCTTTTGCTCCATAAGCTATATTTTCTGCTATACTCCCATTAAATAGAAATATATCCTGTAATACAATACTAATATTATTACGTAAGGATGCCATTGTCACATTTTTCAAATCTTGACCATCAATTAAAATTCGCCCTTCAACAGGATCATAAAATCGTGCCAGCAAACTGATTAAAGTTGTCTTTCCTACACCCGTGGGACCAACAAGCGCTACCATTTCACCCGGATTCACTTCAAAGGAGATATTTTTCAGAACATCATTGCCTTGGACATAATGAAATGAAACCTGATCGAAAGAGATTTTTCCTTTTACTTCTGCTAAGTCAACTGCATCCTTTGCGTCGACAATATCCGGGTCTGTATCTAAGACTTCAAAGACACGCTCCGCTCCTGCAATGGCCTGCTGTAAATCTTCTGTCACTCTTGCAAGTGTCGCAATGGGTTGATAGAATAAGCTTAAATACATAAGAAAACCAATAATATCTGCCACGCTCAAGCGACCTTCTAGTGCTAACCAGCCTCCAAAACCTACGACAATGACCGTTCCAAAAGAAGCAATCATCTCTACTAAGGGATGAAAAATCGCTGATAAATTCAAGGCATGTAAAATAGCTTCTGCATAACGTTTTGCACCCAATTCGACTTTTTTCTTTTCTTTACGTTGTTGATTAAAGGCTTGAATCTCTTTCATTCCCGAAATATTATCTTGAAGAACTGCATTTAATTCTGCTAGTGTTGACTGAGCAGATTTAAAGTGCGGAAGAACACGTTTTGTGAAAACCGAGCCCCCATATGCCAAAAAAGGAACCGGAATCATGGTAAGCAATGCTAATGTGGGGTGAATAATAAATAGAATTACCGCAACTCCAACAAGAATCAAAACATTAGTTATTAAATCCGGCACAGCGTGAGCGATCAAAACTTCAAATGTAGCCGTATCATTGGTTGTTCTCGACATAAGTTGGCCGGTTTGTTTATCATGATAATACCTTAAAGATAATTTTTGTAAATGATTATATACCATCGTTCGCATATCTGCTACAAAATTCCAAGCTGCTTTATGGCTTAAGTACCGGTATAGGTATGTAAACACAGCTCTTAAAATATATACCATCCCTAAAATAAGCGCTAACTTTTTCACTTGGTCAAGTGCATCTACCAAGGGTTCATCGAGTAAGGTCTGTGTCAAATCACGAATTAACCATGGACCGATTAAATTCATTGCTGTAATACCAATCAAACTGACCATGGTGATGATCATAAGTGACCAGTAAGGTCTAGCATATTTTACTAATCGAACTAATTGTTTCATTGCTGTCGCCTCCGTTGTCATTATTCGTCCACAAACTGAACAAACATTTCATCTGTTTTTAATAAGCCTTTTCCAAAATTAATAGCCAATTGATTGTAATCAAATCGGCTTTGTGCCGCTATGCCTTCAAGCATTCCTTCTTTATGATCGGTTCGCAACTTACTCAATCCACCAATTCCAAAGGGTGATACAGTATCTGACTTTGGCTGGTACCGATGATATCCACTGATTTCTGTGACATTCTCAACTACCATGGCTAACAAGAGCTCCGTTTCGTTACACACAATCACTTGAATCAAATCCATTTTCCTGTTTAGAATCTCAACGATTAATAGATGGTCTTTTCTTTTTTTGCCTTCGTCTTCAAAACGAATATATTTGCCTTTAAATGCCCGTATCATGTCGCCTCCTATCTTCCTTATTCAAATCGATACGTTCCATTCCATTGATAGCTCTCACCTTTTTTCAGGTAGAGTGGTTTCCCATTCACTAAATTAAAATAAGATTTTCGATCATCTGTCGTAAATGCGTAGGGTTCTTCTTCTGCTTTATGTGCAAAATTATTAATATCACTTTCTAGATTTATTGACGCGTGTATGCTGTGTTCTTTCACTACATCTTCAATAACGATTTCATCCACCGGAGTATATGAAGCATTGTATGTATTTTCTAAATGATTAAACTGATGCAATAATTCCCCTTTTCTCATATATGAGATGGTATTAAAATTATCTGCTAGGATTAATTGCATTCCATAATAGCGATCAATACGAATATTCTCCCTAGCAATGAGTTCAACTGAAACATCGATTTTTTGATCTGAACATATAGTATATGTGACTTTCTCCTCTATTACATAACGCTCATCCATATTATAAGCCATAATATGATTGGTTACCTCTAAAGTCAACTGCTTTGCTAAAAAATAACCTTTCTTGTTTATTGGATTCCCCTCTGCCAGCAATATCCTTTGGATAGGTTTTGCTGTAGGATTCCCGGTATGATCGCCATTGCTTCCATGCCAGCCTCCAGTAAACATCTCTTCTACATTCCCATTTGTATTGTCCAATGCATTAATAATCATAGGGCCAATCCAATCAGAAGCAGTAATCAACTGATCTTCTGCATGGTCAAGTATTTGCATTATCAGATTGTCATACAATTCAAAGGATTCAATACTCTCTATTTCATTAATACCACCAGGCCCTAATGTTAATTTCATTCCATCCTTTAATCGAATGAATTGAATGCTTGTGGACTCATCTACCTTAATAACCATATAGTTATCAAGAACAAACATAAACGCTATCAACAAGACTATAATTGCTGCTACCGGCATTGCTCGTTTCATATATTTCATGTGATTCCGACTACTTTCTATATTGCGCATGTGTTTTTTTGGTTCTTGCTATAGGAAAGTTTATCATATCTTGTAGAAACTCTCAATCCTTTTATGTTATAATAATAATAACTATTATCAATTGCTAAGGAGGTATTTAAATGAAAAAAGAGAAAATTAAAGGTTTAATTTTTGCATCATTCATTGGAGACGCTATGGCGTTAGGACCTCACTGGATATACGACACAGATAAAATACAAGAACATTATGCACCTATTACAACTTATACAGAACCGAATCATACCGACTATCATCCTAACAAGAAGGCCGGCGATTTTACACACTATGGCGACCAATCTCTACTTTTATTAAACTCAATTGCTGAACATAAAAAATTTAGTCTTGCGGTCTTCAAAAAAGAATGGCTTGACTTTGTAGCTAAAGATACCATATACATTGACCATGCGACTAAGAAATCGATGCAACTTTTAGAAAATAGTAATAAAGGTTCTGACAGCAATGAACTTGGTGGATTTGCACGGAGTGCGCCTCTATTTGCCCTAGATGACATTGATGAGGAAACTATACTCAATCAAATTCAGTTGACACACACGGATCCACAGCTTATTATGATTTCACGATTTTTTATCCGTGTTCTTAAAGAAATTATCAATGGTGAATCTATTGAAAAAAGTTTACTCATGCACAAAGATTTGGATTCATTTATAGCTGAAGCTTATAGTGATGCTTTATCAAATACGAAAGATGTTGTGACTCTAATAAAAGAAATCGGCCAAAGCTGTCCTTCCCCATTTGCTTTACCTGCAGTACTCACTATTGTATTTAACGAAACGGATTTTCAATCTGCACTCATTAAAAATGCTTATGCAGGTGGAGATAGTGCTGCTAGAGGAATGGTCCTAGGCATGCTCTACGGTGCAAGAGATGGCTTCAAACATTTACCCAAAGAGTTACTTCATGGACTTAATGCTTATAGTTCTATCGAAGCATCTATGGAAAAACTCGGATTTTAGATTTCTGTTTATCCATTAACGTAACATGCGGGGAAGGAAAGGTAATTTCTTTCCCTGTTTTTTTAAGCACCTATATTCCTGCACCAACTATTTGCACGTTTTGAAAACGGTAAAAATTATCTGCATTAAGTTCAATTTTT
Source organism: uncultured Eubacteriales bacterium (assembly GCA_964563505.1). Lineage (GTDB taxonomy): Bacteria > Bacillota > Clostridia > Lachnospirales > Vallitaleaceae > UBA1351. The sequence continues at coordinate 27,576 of CAZLXW010000026.1, read as the reverse complement.
CCTTCTGCACTTGCTTTTGGATTCTCCAAATCATTAATATATAAGTTTACTATCACCCTTGATTCAGTAACATCGAATAAATCACCTTCTTCTATTGGACTCCAATACAATGTAATCTCTTGTTCTGAAAGTTCCATATAATCCTCAACCGGAGTAATTTGTCCATGTATTAAATGTATAAAAGATCCATTTGAGGATTTTACACTTATATATACATTCTCTTGATTCAATGATACATCTGCTACATATTTAATCTTAATAGGAAGCCCTGGTGCAGATGACATCGCAGGCGTATATTTTTCAATTCCGCTTTCAAGCGATATAACAATATCGTCTGATTCGTTGTCATTAACTTCTTCAACAGAACAGGCAGTCAATGTCATTATTAAAAATAGTAAAACTGTTATTCTTTTTCCCATGATTTATTTCTCTATTTCTAGTATTTTCTTCAATCCATCAATATTTTCAATAATATAATCAGCACCTGCATCTTCAAGTTCTTCATAGGAACCGTACCCATAAGTCACTCCGATAGAATCTATTTTCATTTTCTTAGCTCCGAGAATATCATGTTTTCGATCTCCAATCATAACAACGTGTTCTTTATCATCTATCGATAATTGTGTCAACGCTTCTGCGATAACTTCTGCCTTATCTGTTCTTGTTCCGTCTAAATTACTACCTATAACACACGAAAAATACCGCTCTAAATCAAAGTGTTTAATAATTATTTCTGCAAATACAGTTGGCTTGGATGTTGCTACACCAAGAATATATTGCTTATCTTTTAATACTTCAAGTAAATCCTCCATTCCACTATAAACTTCATTTTCATAGATTCCTGTATCTTTAAAGTATTCGCGATAAGTTTGTATTGCTATCTCTGCTTCACTTTCAGAGAACCCGTAAAAGTCTATATATGAATCTTTTAAGGGCGGACCGATAAACTTAGTTAGTAGATCTAGTTCTACTTCGATATTTTTCAACTTTTTTAATGAATATGCAACAGATTTTGTGATTCCAATCTTTGGATCGGTTAATGTCCCATCTAAGTCAAATAAAATGTATTTATAGTCCATGTGATTTCTCCTTTATATCTTGAATAAATTTAATTACTGTATTCCAACATTGTTGCGCATAATCATTATTAAATGCACCATTATTTGGATCTGCAAATCCATGATGTGCATCAAAACTTTTTAATAGTCTTATATTTTTTTTGCTTTGTAGCGTTTCGATCAGTTGCAACGCATTAAAACTGCTTTCATTCGTTGCAAAGAACAAAATATTTGGACATGATGGTTCAACATCTACATAATCACGAATTCGTGAACCATAATAACAAATGATACCATTACATACTTTTGTTTGATTACACAACCAGGCAATAGTCGCTCCAATACTATAACCAAGGAGAATTATTGTGTCATATTTTTTCTTTATCTCTATGATTAAATCCATTGTTTTTTTACTTACATCTTGAAAACCAATGGTATCCCTAAAATATTGATAGGCTTCTTCTGATTCTGCATATGAAAATTGTTTTCCCTCTAACAAATCCGGGCAATATACATCAAGGCCTTCTTTGTGTAATTTTTCTCCACATTTTTTTATAAAATGATTAACACCATAGATTTCATGTAACACAATGACTGCCGTTTTTGAATTCCTAACCCATTTCACTTATATCACTCCAACCATACTTTTAGTTAATTTGAATTGCACTGCCGCCGACATAGACTTCATCAATGCATTTTGGGGTCCCTTTTATTTTTACCTTAATCTGCGATGGCCGATCCATTGAATAACCTTGTTCAATAGTAAATTCATCATCACTAACATCTTGTCCGTACTTCATTAAATAACAAGCAAGTGCTCCATTTGATGTTCCTGTTGCTGACTCTTCATTAATACCGTATCGAGGCGCAAAATTTCTTGTATGCGCATGGCATCCGCTAATCGTTTCAAAGCAAAAGGCATGAATTCCAACAACATCATATTTTTCACTTAGTGCACGGATCTTTTCATGATTTGGATTTAACTGCGTTAGTTCTTTCAAGCTATTTATTGGCAATATTATATCCTTGTTTCCTGTAGATACAATTTGAATCGGCAACCTTGTCATATTATTGGGGCTCAAATTTTCAAAACAAGGAATCATCTCTTCCGCTTCAATTATGTCATAATAGCTTGGCTGCGTTTGCTCCATATACACATGGTCTTCACTTACCATGACCTTTAAAATACCTGCTTTTGTTTCTTGAGTATACGAACCTATGGATATTAATTTTAAGTCCCGTAGCAAATTAAATGTGGCCACGGTTGCATGACCACATAAATTCACTTCATTTGTTGGTGTGAAAAATCGAACTTTGTAATCCGCCTTTTTTGATTGCATGACAAAAGCCGTTTCACTATAGCCAACTTCTTTGGCTATCTTCAACATCTCTGCCTCGGTTAGTTCATCTGCGTCTAATACAACCCCTGCTAGATTACCGCCATTTTTAATATCTGAAAAAGCAGTTATTCGATAAATTTTCTTGGGAATAAAGGACGAGTCATATAACACTTTAGCATGGTTTTTTACTATTAGTGTCTTGGCTACTTGATTCCCCGTCTTTTTTTTAATTTTTTGTTGATAGATTTCATTGTTTCTATAGTATCCGTCCATTTCTTTTACAAAACAACTTTTTTCTTCCATAATATGATATGCATAGTCTAAATCTTGATTGCTTCTTAATTCTCCACACAAGTGCGTGTCTGTCGTATATGTAATGAGCTGGAATGTTTGATTTGTTTTATTCACAAATTGATAGTCTAAATAGTTGTACATGACGGACGTTCCAATTCCAAATGGAACTTGTCTTCCATAATCCGGGAACATATCGATTTGATTGTGATGATGATGCTCAATAATCGTCAGCGGACTATGTAAAACCATCCAATGGATGAGGTTGGTTAGTTGACACATACCCCCTCCAATGCCTTGGCTCACTTGACCGGATTTAATCACTAAGCCTTCTTGATATCCTTTTTTTCGGCTACAATTTCCAACAAGCTTCCAAAACGAAAAAACTTCATTGGGTCGAATAATCACACCATTAATTCTAGGTGTCGCTAGACTCAAATTAATAGCCTTATTATTTTGAAGACGCATATCCACATTTCCTAATTTTCTTCTGATTAAAGATTTATGCTCATATATTTTATTTGATAACTTTTTCTCAGAAAATTCTTTAACATATCTCTCTTTATTTTTTTGCCATATGATTTTTCTCAAGAAAGTTCCTTTAGCAACTGAAAGCTTATATGTTAAAGGATTCAGTTCACAAAATAATTTTCTCGCCAAATGTATACCCCTCTCTATAAATCTATTTTTTAAATCGATTTTTTTCTAACCAAAGCTTGGCAAAATCGACACCTTCACGCATATCAAATAATTTACACTGAGCACTACCTACCGTCCCTTTTTGCAAAGAATGCATCTCTTCAAATGCCTCTCCTAATTTATCAAAATCATCGGCATCATAGTCATAATCTTCAAACCATTTCCATACTCTGGTTCCATTCTCAATCATCGCGGTTCCCAAACGTTTCTTGGGCATGTCTATTACTTGAGTTTCTGCAAGATGAAAACTCGTACACGAATCATATCCAACACCAAGCAACAAAATCTTTGTCTCAAGATTATACATTTTTCCAAGGGGTGACGAAGTCATTCCAAACTGAGGTGTTAGCAAATGTTCTTTAACAACTTCTTTTGCTAATCTTCCCTTTGCTGAAAAAGACACTTGCGGATGATTTGACCTTAATGTATTGGGGAATGTTCTAAACAACTCTGCAATACGTCCCATACCTCTTGTTGGCGTCAATTCAGGATGAAAAGCCGGCATATTTTCTTGTATAATAGGGATCCACTCTTTCGGAACCGGTGGGTTTTCCCAATCTTGTGGATTACTCCATTCACCGCTATGTGCAGGCATAATAAGCGTTCCCTCATCACCTATAACTTCAAGTAAGGCTGTAATCACCGCTTGTGCTCCGCCACACACCCATCCTATATTAGATAATGATGAGTGCACTAAAACAGTATCTCCTGAATTTATTCCTAGTTTTATTAAATCTTCTTTAATTCTATTAAGAGTTATTGGTTCGCTCGTTTTTAAAATAATATCTTTTTCACTCATATTTTTTATCCTTAATCTGTAGAATAGTTTTTAGCTCATGTAGTTGCCATTCTCGTTCACGAGTAATCGCCGTCATATCATCTTGATATAATAAGCCAATCGTTTTTACTGCGTAGTCTGATGCAACCATGGCATGCTCCTTCATATGTCCGCCGGCTATAGCTTGTCCTGCAACTCGTAACGCTGTTTTTTTAATAATGTTTTCTTCTTCTCTTGCAAGTTTATGTACCTTATAACCTGATTTTCTAATCTCATGCATACTTGCATTACCCTCTTGCCACAATTCATTAATCTGAAACCCTTCGATTACATCACCAATTTTTTGATAGTCTACACCACCACAGTCAAAAATATGTTTTGCAATACTTACAGCCCATCGCGCCGCCACTTCCTGACTAACCGATTCATAAATCAAATCAATCCGCTTTCTAAGCTCTTTATTATCGCTTATTTTGATTTTGACTCTTGTGGCCATACTTACGCTCCTTTAAATAGATCTTTTCGTTTTAATCCATTGGCCTTTGCCGATTTTCTCCAACCCATTTCTCCTCCTAGTTTATATAATAATCTCGGGAAATTGGCCGTTACGTAGATAGATTCTTGGGAAGCTTTGTTAACTATTGTATTTATAAATTGGGTTAGTGCTTTTCCTAAGCTTTTCATTGGTCCTTGTCCTAAAGGAACGGTTCTTAACATGGTTAGCATTCCACCTGCACCAACCCCGATTCCTTGCCCCCAAATAAGTCCGGCTTTTACCGTCCAATTTTTCATCATTTCAATGGCTAAAGCATTTTGATGCCCTTCATAAAACCCACAGTTTACTAATGCATATACATAGATTTCTTTTTGTGGTTGGGCTTTTACAAGGGTTTCTAATTGTAACAAGCAGTGTAATAAATGGGACGGAATTCCATCAACGTATAATGGAAAGGCAAAAACAAAACATTCATTGTCCATAAATTGTTCTATATTTTCTATGTCCAATTGGGACTTGGAAAAATGATATTCTGAAACCAGAACATTCTCTTGAAGTAATAAATCTTTTATTGCTTTTAAAACAGATTCTGATGCACTTTCTTTGACCTTTGGACTACCATTAATGAGTGCTATTTTCATAATATGTGTCCCTCCAATGCATCTATTCCTGATGAAAACTTCACTTCATCCACGTGACAATCTAAGTTGATTGCATTTGCCTTTACTAATTTTTCTGCTGTTATCTTTTCATCTTCTGTAATTAAGTCCCCGTAAAACCACACACGCAAGTTGAATGAATGGTTATACCGTCTACGATGATGCATCTCCCCATTTTTAATAACAAAATATGGGTGGATATAGGAGATACTTCGGTCTAAAATATTTTTAACAAAGGGACTAAATCCGCCGTAAGTGCATTGGCTGATAAGAAGCACTTCATTACTCTGAGAGAATAGTTTTCCCATATCACCATATGCATCACGTATCACACAGGTCGCCGGTGTTTTTACCCAACATCCAAAGCACCCAATACAATGGTTAATGGCTTCATCGTGTGTTATTATCACATCACCTTCTGCTAATGTAGGTAGTAATATCTGTACTTGTTCGTGACTTAGATCACTGATGACTAATCGCATATTAGATTTTCTCCTTTAAGGACAGCGCTTGGGCCGGAATATTTGAATGTATTGGATCTACATTTGCATCATAAAAATGATTAACTTCTGTGAATAGTTCATAAACACTATTTTTAATATCAAAATTATCGCTAAGTTGTTTTCTTTCAGCATATCGTTCAAGCAAGGAAAAGTCTTTTCCATTTGCATTATTTAATTGATATAAGTCAAATTCCGCATCTGCCCACTGACAATTATAAGGATCAATGACAGCAATAGCATCCGTCAAGTTCTTATTTAACATGATATTCCACATATTGTAGTCTCCATGGATTAAGCAGGCTTCTGTAATAGGTAAGTAAAATATCTTGTCATATTTTCTATATACTTCATCGATGATGTCATAGGTTTTTTCGCTTATTCTTCCATCCTCATACATTACGTATGCTTTTTGATGAATTTTCGTAACCTGAATCTTGTAATAATCTCTCCAGTCTTTAACAAAGGTGTCTGCGTTTAATTCACCAAAACCTTCTTTATTGACAACTGAATGATATACCAACAAATTATCAATAATTTGATCACCAATTTTATCTACATATTTTTTATTGATATTTGTTTGTATTCCTGCATTAACGCCATCAATATATTCCATAACTAAAACATCACTGGGAATTAAATAATCCTGTATATGAATATGATAGATTTTCGGCATTGGAATTAATGTATATTTTGATAAAACCTCTATTTGCCTTTTTTCCTTTTGTGCAAGTTCATTGTTGAAATATATCTTTACTACAATTTTATAGGGTGGGTTTTTTAGTTCCAATAAAAAAACACATCCATAGAATCCAGCGCCAAGGCTAGTGATTGATGTTGGTTTTGTAGAATAATACTTTTCAGAAATTTTTACCGCAATTTCTTTCATCCTAATCCCTCCTCGTATGAGCAAGTGTGTTTAATCATATTCACCTTCTTGATTTTCTAACGCCTTAACTCTATTTTCAAGTTCTGTGATTTTTGTTTCTTGGCTCATGAATCCGGTAATAAAGGCAGCAAATATCAACGAAGAAAACATTAGAATCCCATAGACATTCTCAAAAATAAGCCCTCCACCAAAAAAGAAAAACATAAATAAAACAAACATGCTCATAAAAAAAGCTGATAGAAAATTTTTCATAGATTTTACTCCTTATTATAAATCACTGGTGTTTGATACGCCCATTTTTTCCACAGAACTTCATCTGTCACAAGCTCTGCCATGAAATGACCGACATTAATACGACTTGTTTTTCCTGCGTTTAATATTGGGCTTCGTATAGGTGACTCATGGATTTCATAGGCACTTACTGAATTATTATCAATTAATGAGTCTGGTCTCACAGAAACCCATTCAATATTTATAGCATCTTTTTTAACCTTATTGACTAAATAATCCGCGGCCTTCATATTGTCTCGATGCGGTGGTAATGCAATCATCAATAATCCATTGATTCCTTTTTCAATCATTGAACGTCTTTCAGTCAATAACTTGTTTGTATATCCTGTTGTACTCATAAGAATTAGCTTAATTTTTTCATTGCCATTTTTTTGAATTGTTTCACATATGTTTCGAACTGTGTCGTAAACTAGATAACGAGGTTGGCCAAACATGCCTTTAAAAGTAAGATTATGTCCTAAACATGATATAATTGTGTCACAATTATGCATAAGCATTTTCAAGTCAGAATCCGTGAGCTCATGAATATTTCCTTTTCTTATTTCAGTCAAAGGATTATTAGAGATCTCATCAGGAAGTTTAGAACTTTCTCTAATAAGAGCACGTGTTGGTATGCCTTTTTTTAACAGTTGCATTACCGTTTCTTTCCCTGTTGCGCCACTTGCACCAAGTACCAATACTTTCATCGTTACCTCCATCTACTGCCTATATTTCAATGATTTTTCCTGTTTTTAATTCCTCTAAATTTATCATTTTTTGACGCAAATAGTTATACGCCGGTTCCCCTGTGCAGTGGCAAGTATAATACTTAAATGTATTATTTTGAGCAAGAATATTGGCAAGCTGATTTAAAAAATCTTGAGATGTAGGACTTTTTATCTTCAGATCCATCAAATGAAACCCTCCAATTACAGTATACACGTCTTTACCAATAATTTCTTTAGTTTTCTCGATGATATTTACAATACCTTTATGTGCACAACCGCAAAATAAGGTAGAACGATTATTTTCATTGATTACTAAGCTTATCTCATGGTTAAAATCATCTTTTTCAACGGCACCTTTATCATTGACTTGCAATAACATATCATTGCCTTGGGGGACTAGTTTCTTATCTTGAATACCACCGATTAGCATTAATTCATCGTCAATTTTTTGTATGTTATCTACAAATATAAATCGGTCATTGTTGATCAGGCTTTTTTTTAATCCAATATTATATTTAACAAAACCAAGCAACTTAATAATATGTTTATTAAAAGCGCCTTTTCCTATATATATTTTTGCTTTATGATTCTGCTTTAAAAACGCTTCAAGTCCACCACCATGATCACTATGCCCGTGAGATATAATTGCAATATCAATATCTTCAAGCTTGATTCCAAGCTTTTCTGCATTCTGAATAAATGACTTATCCGCTCCCGTGTCAAATAATATCTTATGTTCTTCTGTCTCTATGTACAGGGATAATCCATGCTGACATTTGTATTTTTTTGAAATCGTTCTATTTTCTATTAATGTCGTTATTTTCATACATTCCTCCTACATCCAGTCGTAATTGATAGTTAATTTGTGAAACCATTTTTTTATCTGTGATGATATCCTTTTCTTCCCCATTTCCAATAAGGTATGGAGATGTAGGAATATGTTTTTTCATGTTCCCGTTCACAATCTCAGAAGAAAAGTTTGCGTAACAGTATATACATTGATTACTGCATGTATTATATTCACCAATATCGATACTTGCTGCACATTGACAACTTTTTCGCTGATTGCTATCTTTTTTTACTTGAATATCAATATTAAAAATATCCTTTATCAATTGGTCATCAATACATTTACTTTGTTTGATTTTTGTTTTTGAAAGATCTAAAGATTCTGAGCAAGTTTCCAATACAATATCGTATTTATTCGCAATTTGATGAAGCTGACAAAGAAATTCAATCTTTTCTTCATCCCTTAATATTTTTAGTTCAATCCCTTGCATATTTCTCTTTGTCTTTGTATACATCTCTAAAAAGCTAACGATGCACTTATTTGTATATCCATAAAGCTTTGAACAAAGCAGGTCAAAATATTTCAAATGATAATCGATTGAAAATTTATCGGATAGAATAATCGGATCATATCTCCAAATCACTCTTTCTTTTCCTATTTTCTGAGAAAGGTTCTGAAAACTTTTTATTAGCTGACGTTTAGATGGTAGGCCTTTTTCAATCGTCTGATCATAAGATGTTAAGGTAAACTGAAAATAATATCGATATGCATCTAGTATATCTAAGTATTTAAACATAGGGATTGGATTCTTAGTCCAAAAAACAATACAGTCAATAAGTTGGGGATTTAACATAACTTTACTGACCTGATATTTATTCATTGGATTGCGAACAAGCACATAACCCTCTTGTATTCTGTTCATAAACCATTGGCTGTAAAATGCAGGAATATCGGTTCTGCGGCTTACACTTAAAATCATTTCCATCACATCTCTTCTATTATTTTTCTTATTTGATGCTTCATTGCTACTAATCCTTCTGTATTTTCCACCAAGTATATATTTTCCATCCAAATAATGCTCCAATTGTATTAAGTATTAAATCATCTACATCAAATACCCCTACTGACATAATAAACTGGATAGCTTCGACCCCTAGACTAAAAAGAAATCCAATACTTACAATATTGATTATATTATATGCCCAATCTTTTTTAGGGAATAAAAAAGGGACAAATACACCTACAGGCATAAAAACAAAAATATTTCCCATTATATTTATGACAAATTTAATTAAATCTGAAAAATCGTTTACTTTAAGGTATCTTCCTATTGTATAAAAAGGTAGCAAATTATACGTGTTAATATACGACCTATTTATTCCTTCTACTCTGGTAACAAAAGCAAAATAACTTATGAATCCCAAGTACATAATTAATAAGAATCCTTTAACCCACTTTGACCTGTTTGCAACGTCGTGAAGATAATTGAATGTTTTGTTTAGCATTTATAGTGTCTCCGTTCCTTATGCAAAATCCATTTCATTGTTCCTAATTCACTATTTTGCTTTTATCCATCCATTTTTAATCCAGTGTAGGTTATCTGCGGATGGTGTTTCTTCATTCTTAAGTATACTCTTATGCATCATTTTACTTATTGCAAAAAGCATAAAAATCTTAAAACTTTTATTTGCCGGTTGAAAAACATTTGTATGTTTTTTATATTTATTGGCAACAGCTTCAACTTTTCGAATCAATATATCTTTCCTTTTATCCGACAATTCTTCCCATATCACTCCTTCCATCAGTCCCGCTCCAACACAGGTTACCGAAGACACACCTAACCAGTTCAAACTCGTAATAACATCTTTTTGTGCTGCTCTATTGGGTGCTCCAATACTGTTTGTAATGATGACTGCACGTTTTAAAAACATTTCTTTTTCCGGACGGTGTACCATCCAATGGCAACAGAGATGATCAAGTAAAGCCTTCACTTGTCCCGGAGCGCGAAGCGCATATACCGGAAATGCAAAAACAATTAAATTCGCTTCCAAAATCGCATTCCATATAGGCATTGTAACTTTTGCGTGTGGACACATTTTTTCATCTTTGAAAAAACACGTTTTACAACCGGAGCAAAAATAAGGCATATCTTTTGGAAGATAAAATTCAATTATTTCATTTTTATCTTTAAACGCAGACATAAATGTTTCTTTCATATGGAATGTACATCCTTTGATTTCTGTACCATTAATAACCACAATTTTCATAGCAGTTTCCTCCATTATTCATTCAGCATGGGGCCAATTCCCACTAAATCTCTCAACGTATTCACAAGCATATCGGGATATTCTTTTGTTTCATCATCTTGTTGATACTTGCCCGTCTTGACTAAAACAGAATATAATCCAAGTGCTTTTGCACCTTTCACATCTGTCAAAACATCGTCGCCAACAACAATTGCTTGGCTAGACTCTAAATTCATTTCTTCCAATGCCAATAAAAACAACTTTTTTGAGGGCTTCCCGAATAATATCGACTTACTCTTTGCATGTTGTTCAAACATTCGGGTAAATGCTCCTGTATCTAGCATCGGTCCATTTTCAGTAATATAGTATTCAGAATTTGACATCGTTATTAACTTAGCACCCTGTTTCAAATATCTAAACACTCTATTTAATAATATATAATCCGAATTTTCAAATCCGCTAAAAATAACATAGTCCGGAATCCCCTCAAATGTTGATGCTATTGCTAAGCTTTCTTCAATTATCTTAGGACCTACAAAATAATACGAATGCACTTTATTTTTTTCGATAAAATGATTAAGTGCAGTAATTGGATTAAGAAACATCTCTTCGCTTATTTCAATACCTACATTCTTCACTTTTTCAGATAGTTCTTTTTGTGTCCTCCCAACGCTGTTCGTTATAACACGAAATGGAATCTTCTGTGATCTAAGATATTCTATAAAGTCACTCGCCCCGTCAGTTGCCTTTCCTTTATGAATCAACGTTCCATCCAAATCGATAATAATTCCATATTTTTTCATAATTCACCTACTATAAGTATCGTCGAACTTTTTTCATATAATAAATATACTCTTCTCCAAATTGTTCGATGCACCATCTTTCTTCTGAAACAATAAGATAATGTACTGAAATTTGAAATATAACAAGGATAAAGAATAACATCCATGAATTGATTAAAATACTACACCCTAAAAAATATAAAAAGAAGGCTATATACATAGGATTACGAGAAATTTTATATATCCCCGTTGTATTCAATCCATTTTCATTAGGTTTTGCGAAATGGACAATTGATATAGCATATACAATCATCCCAATAGAACTTATTCCTAACCCTATAATATTTATCGTGGTATCTAGCTCTATTTCATTGAAGAACAATACAATAATCATTAGTAAAGTCGTTATTTCATAAATCCAATAGGCTAATGTTTCTTTACCTTTTCTTGGTGGAAAAAAAGTTGTGCGTTTAGATGCTTGTTTTCCAAAAAAACTCACTATTCCGTAACGTATAAAAATTATTGGTAAAATTAATATAAAACCATTCAAGATATATTCTCCTATCTTGGAATCTTCATTTTCACTAATTCTTGAAACCTTTTTTGTGATGGAAGGTCCCAAAGTAAATCTTTTGAAGGGAATCCTTTATCAAACTCTTTAGCCGCTTTTTCATCTATATCATAAATTTTATCTTCTATAAAACGTCCTTTAATATTCGACAATGCTTCTGGATATAATTCTATTGCCTGTAATGGAACTGCATACATATTGTCCGATGTGCAAATATTATATTTTTCTGCAGAGACAAATCCAAGTCTCGAATAATAGTCAGGATCGCCGTATATAAGTATCGCTTTATAACCAAGTTCTTTTGCCTTTTTCTTCGTATATTCAATTAAATTACGCCCAATTCCCTTTCCTTGAAATGCCGGCAAAACAGAAATAGGACCAAATGTAATCACATTGTGATTGACCCCTGAATCATCAAGAATTTTTGCTTTAGTGTAAACAATGTTACCAACAATTTCCCCATTTACTTGGGCAACAATATCAAGTTCTGCTATAAATGAATCCGCCTTACGCATGATGTGTAACAAATAATGCTCATCACATCCTGGGGTATGGTGGTTCCAAAAAGCTTCTCTTGTTATTTCTTCAACTATTCTATAGTCTGATGCCCTTTCATTACGTAGTATGATATCCTTTGTATTGATAAATATCGCCTCCTGGAATTCGATTTATGATTGCTCTAGTGCATATTTTACTGAAGCTCGTGCATGAATTGAAGCTGTGTCAAAAATTGGTATGTGTACATCTTGCTGCTTGATAAGTAAAGGTATTTCAGTACAACCGAGGATAATACCTTCTGCTCCCTGCTCGATGAGTTTTTGAATAATTTCAATATATTTCTTTTTTGAATCTTCTTTAAAACTCCCTTTGACTAATTCCTTATATATAACATCATGAATTACTTTTTTATCTTCTTCGTTCGGAACAATAACATCTATTCCATATTTATCTTTAATTCTACCTTTATAAAAATCTTGTTCCATTGTAAATCGAGTCCCTAACAAAGCAACTTTTTTTAGTCCCATTCCAACGATTTCAGTACTCACTGTATCTGCTATATGTAATAATGGAATACTAATTTTATTTTGTACTTCATCAGCCATTTTATGCATTGTATTCGTACATATAACTATGAAATCAGCTCCGGCTTTTTCCAAACTACTTGCTGCTGTAATCATTATGTCACTTAATTCTTCCCATTGGGAATTATGTTGTAATAACTCAATCTCTGCAAAATCGACCGAATACATAATGCTCTTGCAAGAATGTAAATCGCCTAATTCTAACTTTACTAATTCATTAATCATTCTATAGTATTCTAACGATGACTCCCAACTCATACCACCGATTAATCCAATTGTTTTCATTTTAAACCTCTTTTCTGATTTTATACACCTAATAATGGTAATTTTTTTATTTTATGATATCTAAGCGCTAGTGAAATACAATGTTTTAAAATATTCTGGCGTTTTTTCTTTCCAATCCATCCGAATGGGACTTCCATCTGGCGCTTTAAAGCTAGGCTCTCCCCATTTAAAACTTTCTTCAATATGTTTAATACCTTCAGTTTCTGCAACTTCATACAATAACGTTTTCATTTGAAAAGCTAAATCACTTACTTCTTCTGGATAGCTTTTAAATCTTTGTTCAATTAGGTTGCTCAATTATTGCCCCTCCTTTATAACTTAATCCGTTTGACCATGTCATAAAACAACTTCATTATTTCCCCAATGCACCGGATGGTCAAGAAAAATTGGTAGTTTCGTAGTATTGTCTCCAATAGCTGCATTTATTTGCCTTTGAGTTAGAAAGAAGCTTTTTGAAAGGTCAGCTCCTCTAATATCAGCATCCCGAAGATCAGCCCCTATCAAGTCCGTTCCTCTCATATCTACTCCATTTAAGTTGGCAGCAATAAGATAAGCACTCCTTAAGTTTGCCCCTCTAAGATTGACTTGTCTAAGATCTTTTCCGATAAAATCGGCGCCTCTATTAATAATATTATTACGTCCTAAATCGTCATTTTCATTACATACTTTATTTCTTTCAAATCTACTCGCCTTTACAAGCACTTTATTAACATTTTCGCGTTGCCTTGTAATATCTATATCAAGTAATTTGTCCGGTTCAAGATTAGTCAATTCTTCCATTTTATCAATAATTAATTGTATTTCCCTATGAATAGAAATTGCTGAACGCAACATCATCGCTTCATGGAGATACCATAACATCTGGTATAATTGTAGCATAATTGAAAAAACTTCAAACATTGGATTCATTAAACTGGGAAATTGTCTCCAGTCCTTGCCATTAAATGTACCTTGCGATACTTTTTGTCCTGCTCCAATACAATCAAATATTACGCAACCCTTTAGCCCGTCATTCCAAAGATTGTTGTGAACATTACAAGTAAAATCTTCTTTTAGGTTTAAGCAGGCTTCTCCAATCTTTTTATCCATTGGAAAACCATCTGTAGTAGAGAAGTGAAATGCTATACAGCATAACCCAAAACACTTCTTACAATCAGCTCTCAAATTCATTTTATTCAACCTCATATCTATAACTCTTAATTGGTGAGTAATCTTTAATCTTTTGTCATGTTCTCTAAAATTTCGTTGTAGCGTTTTGTTGCCAATGCACTCGGTTCACCTTTTTTACAAAAAGATAATTTGGCCAGCTTCGGTATAACGCGCTCAACAACAATCTGTCCATCCACCATTTTGGATTCCAATGCTTTTAAGGCTTCCAAAAATCGGATGTCTTTTTTAGCACGGTCATAAAAAGACAACACATATACATAAATAAAAAGATTGTAGTTTCGAAAAGGATATTCTACCTGCATAAATAATGTACCCATTCCATAGTGACATGGGCCAATCGGCTTTCTGATTGTCCAATGTTCAAGTAAGAAATCTACTGCTCTGTCAAGCGCTGGTTCTTTGTTAAAATCATCTCTAAAGCGAAATGCGTTTAAAACAGTAAGTGTTGGGAATGGGTTTGAATACTCAGTTTCCGGACCTCGACCAAAGCTAAATTTATTACAACGCCAACCGCCATCGGTATATTGAATATCTAATAGATGTTGGAAGGTTTTTTGCAAGCGACTATCGTCAACACACCCCATGTGACATAGCACATTAGCTGCGTTAGCTATATGACATGGGTAAATAGAGCCTTGTGGATACAACTTAAAACTTCCATCTTCTTTCCATGTACTAAATATCAATTCGACACATTCTTTAAGCAAGGGTTCAGTAGGTTCCATCCCCAATTCTAAAAGATAAAGCAAACTATCCAGAGTTGAAAAAGGGGAACCTTTTATTAAACGTTTGTCGTGAGTTGTCCAATAGTCTGCTTCATAATCATACCTGTGTGACAATATCTCTTCAAAATCCGTAAAGTACTGTTTTTCTATAGCCATTTCCCTTCACCCCATTTCGTATTTATATTTTTAAAAGTAATAATTCATTACAACCACTTTGCTCTCTTTAATCCCAAATTTTCTTGATTCAGTTATTTTTATTTGTTGATAGCCGATTTTGCTCCAAAAGCCTAATGCATCTGTATTTTGTTCCATTACACCGATTCGTAACTTTTTTCCACCTTGATTCTTAACAAATTTCTTAATCTCATTGTGCATTGCCCTACCTAATCCCATACCTCGTGCATTTGGATGAATTAATAATAATCCAATAATCCATTCGCCTTTTTCGGGAAAGTCAGACACTAAATCAACAACTCCTATAAGTGCATCTTCTTTGAAAGCACCAAATAAATACTTTTCATTTATAGTTTTATTCGGGGGTAAATCATAAAAAAAGTCATCACAGTTATCGGGCTGAACTCCCTCTGTTAGTTCAAAATAATCCGGACATTCCCTGAAAAAATACATCACTTGATTTTTTTCCTTAATTGTTATTCTTCTAAATTCCACTACTTCACCTTCCATACAAAATAATATTTACCACCATTTCTTCCTACAACTAACATAAGATATACGCGACGCATCTGTTAGCTCCTCTGTATCGAAGCCAAATTCCAAAAAATATTCGCCTATAATATAGACATAACGTTCATTTTCATAATCGTATCCATCATTTTTATAGGTTTCATCTCTTCCAAATTTGTCATCATAATGGTTAATCGCCTCTTTTGCCAAATCCCCAATAGTAAATTGATTGTCTAATATAAACTCATTTGATGAAAATCGAAATCCAATGATACGTTTATATTCATCAACAAAACATAAACCCTTTTCTTCAAATACTGTTTCAGCATTATTGCTAAAGAAACCAACCATCTTAGCACCATTCTCAACACCATAAGTTGTTTTTCCATCGAATGTTAGCTTAAGCTTTTCTATTGAATCACCAATACTACAATCATTGACTGATATATCCCCTAAAGGAATTTTCGGAATATCATCCGCATCAAGTGCAGTCAAACTATTTTCACTAACATATACATAATTTTCAATTGTAGGAATTCTCGCTAGATATAGACCGTTATTGGTCCTCATGATTACCTCAACTACCGGATTTTCTTTAAGCCATCTCGTCACTTCATCATGAACGTGAGGTGCTGATTCATCTGGATATATGAATGGGCTTTCATCACTTGAATACTCATAATAACCTCCAAATACAGACCATTTAGACGACATATAATGATTGATATACTCAGAACTACCTACCTCTTCATTCAGTGATTGTAATTCCTCAATTTGTAACATGAGCTGAGTCTCAGCATCGTTTAACTGACTCATCAGCTCATCATTCATTTTCTCAAGTTTTTCAACCTGTTCTTCTTGATTGTTTGTAGCCTTGCATCCTGCTAATAGCAAGATGAATAATAAAAAGATTATGACGCTTTTTAATATATTCATTCTTCCCCTCCTTAAATGTAAGTAGCTAACCGTAAAACATTCGTCATCAATGATTTTTTTCTGCTAAGCTTTTTAAACGATTTAAAGCTCTAGGAAACCTTACATTAAACGTTTCTTCTTGTTCGTATGGAATATCGGTTTTAACCGTTACTGTAGTTATTCCATCTTTTTCTGTGAGCAAATAGCTCTCTGTTCCACCAGTCCACTCCTTCTCGCGTTCTTGCTCTCCACTTTCTTTTGTATCAGCATTGTGCTTGAATAAAACAAATTCATTTTGAATACATTTCTCGACCAAACTTGTTACCCCGTAACCATTTACAGAAGATATGAACTGAATTTGATTTCCTTCTTTCATAACTCCCTTTATATATGTGCCTTCATCAATAATACTAGCCCATTCACGGAATGTTTTATCCTCCCAAAGCGTCTTCCACACAATTTCTTTAGACATGTTAATTTCGATTGAATATTGAATTTTTTTCATACTTCACCTCATTAAAAATCATAACCCGACTTAGTCACCTCAATCCATTATATTCTTTTTTTAAAACTGAATATAAGGTCAAATCAACAACACCTTTATCTTTCCAAATATATCCTTGCCTAATAGTACCTTCTTTCACAAATCCACTACGTTCTAAGACCTTATGAGATTTTGTATTCTCCGGCATAACAAATGCTTGTACTCTATTAACTTCAATGGTGTTTATCAAATACTCCAACACTAAATCTGTATATTTGCTTGCATAACCATTCCCCCAATAATTCCGATTGATTGTATAACCAATTGTTACAACATTTGCTTTCTTATCAAAATCAAAAATTTCACCTAAACCAATCAACGTTGTCTGATTTGATTTTAGATATATCCCTAAAAAGATAGTTTTCTTCTTATTGAAGTCTCTCTCATAATGATCAATCATATTGTCTACTGATTGAATATTTTTCTTAGCCTTGCCCGGCTTATACTTAAACAAAATTTCATCACTACATAATTCAAAAAACGAATTTAGATCATTATGCGTGATTTTTTTCAACACTAATTCATCTGATTCCAAATATGGATATTCTTTAAATAATAAGTCAATATTCATAATTATTCTCCAATCTCACTAAGGTCCACTTTCCAAACTTTTGTGTCCATATCTTTTGAGCCGTTTTATATCCGCTATCCAGACAGATTTCATTGATGCCCTTCTTTTTTAATTCATTTGCAATTTTTTTAATCATCAGATTAGCCATCCCATTCCCTTGATATTCCGGAAGAACAAATATTGTTCCTAATTCAATCCAGTCCTTTATTTCTCCAGCGGTACATCTGTCTATTAATTCACTAGATGGTCCATATTTAAGCCTTCTCCATCCTTTTTTATTTATTTTTCAGACAAACAAATAATTGCTCCAATTCATAAATGTATGAAATATTGTAGGCGCTACAATCGAATTATACTTCACATACATACTATTAAAAACAAAATGCCATCCAAATTGAAATAAAAGAGTTATGTAATTATTTGATACAAAGGTTAACAAATCCATGTTTGCTCTTCCCATTTGAAAAGGTATATGCATTGACATAAACATAAAGGCCACCAAAATAATTGCTAATGTCGGCTTCTTTATTATGCCATAAATTCTTGTTTGCAAAAATCCTCTGAAAACAATTTCTTCAACTAATGCAATAATCAAAAAATAATATATGAAATTTGACAGTAATTTTGAGACTGAATTTAATTCTCTTCCACTTATTGCACCCGGTATAAAATTAATTAAGAACACGATACTTGCGGTTACAATACCTAACGCCATAGACTTTCCAATATTACGTTTAGTAAAACCAATCGATTCAATTTTCTGTTTTTTGATTATCATATAAGATATGATTATAATTACGAGTGCTAGGTTCATGTGTATCCCTAGATAAATATCTTTTTTTGTATAAATTACACCCATAACATAATAAGCAATCATCAATAACGCATAATAGAATATTGCAAACATTCCATCAAATCGATTATATGAATCAATCAGTCCCTTGTATCTATAATCACTTTTGACAATTTTCTCGATTTTCACCCATTTAACCCCCTACAGTAGCAATATATTTTAATATCATTTTCTCAGCTTCTCCAAGTGATAAAGACCGTCTCCATCTAGTTCTTTTACTCCCCCTTTATAAGTATATCCCCTCTTTAGGTAAAATTTACAAGCTGTAATTGATGCCAATACTTCGACTCTTTTTGCACTCAAAAACATCTTATCTTCTTCTAATTTTCCAAGGATCTCTTTTCCGATACCTTGGCCATGTAATTCTGGTAATACAAAAACTGCTTTTAACATACTTTCGTCTTTTTTTCCCTTAAAACTATGAATCGCTCCGCATCCAACCACGTCATTTTCAAGGCACGCAACATACATATGAGCATAATCGGATATCTCAAATATCTTTTGTGGGGTGTATGTTTGACACAAATACTCCATCTCTTCTCTAGGGTAATCCTTTATATTTACCTCCATAAAATTTCTACAGATGATTTCTGATACAACATTTACATCCTCTTTTTCAATACGTCTAATATGCACATTCATTTAATAAAACCCCATTTTTTCTGTTACCACATAATAATTAACGGTAATTGTGGTCTAAAGTCTTTCGTCTGATTTCTAATACCACCATCAAACTCTAGTTGCATAAGATGTTCTTTTCCACGAACAATATTTATGTTATCCAGCTGATTAATTATATTTGCAGTATCAGATAACTCATCTTCCCGGTTTGTATATATAGTGATATTTGTCACTTCAATTATCTCGCTAAAATTATTTTCTCTTTTAGCAAAGTGTAAATAAAAATACATCGGTTCACTTAATGGAATCTCTTCTGCCACTTGAATCTTTAGAAAGTCAGGTAAATATAACGGTTTGTAATCCCATGTTTTAAATGGAGCTGATTCGTTTTCCTCTATGGTTGGCCGAAATGCAATACCAAATGGAGAGGTTTCCTTTGTCCTTACTAAGCACCGCTCATAGAGCTTCATCTTTTCTGTTCTACTGTTTTTCACCTCTGTAATGTCTTCAACCCATAATAATTCTAACATCATATTTTTAAAATAGAATCTTCTATTAGAAGTTCCTTGTCCAGGATGAGTATTGGAAGTTCCTTCTTTTAGGCCAAAATCTATAAGTAACTCGGCTTCAGGCGCCTTATATTTTGTGCAGATAAATATATGATCTACTTCCATTGCAGTACCCCTTTCAACGAATGTCAGTAAAATGATAAACCATAATATATTCTTCGCTTAGCTCTTCTACAATTTTAAATCCGAGATCTTGATACATCTTTGCTGCATAGTTATCTTTCTGAACTGCTAATGATGCCTTTTTATATCCTCTTTCCTTTAAACGATTCAACATGTTTTTCATATTCAAATAATCGAAATTTACTGCCTTTTTCTAATTGAGTTTCTCCAACTTTTTTATAGCCCATTTTCTCATAAAAATGATGGTTTCTGTAACTTAAATACGGCGTATCCAATGACCATTTCTTCACATGGTCAAATTCCTTTTCAATAAATTGAATCGTTAATGTTCCTATCCCTTTATTTTGATATTTTGGATCAATGAAAATATTGCCTATTCTATAATGACTGTTTCCTTTGTCAAATAACACAAAACCGCCGATAATTTTATGCTTATCAAGTATTTTATAACATATATTATTGAGGATAAGCTTTCGTTGGAAATCAATTGAATCGTATCCACTCGGTCCGGCTCCATATAATAACACATCTTCTTTAAACGCTTCAATTTTGACTTCAACTAACTCATTTGCATCTTCGAGTGTGGCTTCTTTAAATACTATCATTTTATTCCTCTATACGCTACCGCATCTAATTGAAATTGTAGCCCTTCTTCTCCGCCACGATGTGCAAACTCCGTCTGAATTGATTTTCTGACTGGATAATGACCTTTAAAGCGTTCCTTGAATACTTTTTCCATAAGCGGAATATCCCAAATGTCCCTAAACAAACAATCAACCTGAACGACTGATTCTAGTCCAAGCTCAATCGAACTTAGCCTTTTTTCCAGATGATCAATAGCTCCGTGAACCTGTTGTTCTATTGACTTTCCAATATTTCCAACACAATACCCAATATAAGCAAATTCTCCTGCTTCAATAATTCCTGAATGTGCCCACTCTTCATTTACATCACTTCTAATAATTTCACTCATAAATCTCTCTCCTTCTCCCAAAATATGGTTATGTCATCTATATTTTACAATATATTAATTCTGCAAATTGTCCGTATTTTTTTACTTCTTTTAAGTAAAATCGTTTCACCATTTCTTCTTGTGAAAACAGCGGTATTCCTCTGCCTAATAGCACAGGAGCAATCTGTATGATCATATTATCAACCATATCTTGATCTAAAAGTGGACCTAATATTGTGTTTCCTCCAACAATCCAGATATTTTTATCATGCTCTATTTGTTTCACAAAATCAACAAGATCACAATTCATAGGAATAAATTCTTTGACCGATAAACTTTCAGCATGTGTAAAAACATAATTTTGTGTGGTTGGATAAAGACTCTCGATATTTTCTAGATTTTCAATTTCATTAAATGTTCTTTTGCCCATTATTGTAATATCCATATTTTTATAGAAAGCGTCATAACCGGTTTCTTCTATTGCCCCTGTTTGATAAAGCCAGTCCAAGTTGTGATTTTTGTCCGCAAGAAATCCATCTATAGTAATGCATCCATAAAAAAATACACTCATTTTCATAATCTCCTTTGAAGTAATCTAGTTCATCAAGACTTTTGTAGGTATGACAACTCTTGATCAAACCATGTTTCAATGTTATCTCGTAAATTTAAAACAGAATCATCCAACGATATGGGAAGTCCACGACAACCGCCATCACAATGACCGATTTCTCTTTTTCTACCACAACCATATCCCTTGGCAATTAGTTCCTGTAATATTGGAGAAAACGTTTTAATAATATCCGTGTATTCATGTGTCTTTGTCGATTTCACATTAATATGATAGCCATTGTTGAGGGAAGCATTAATCCCCCATAGATCTTTTCGTTTATAGCAATACTTTATGTAGATATGAAAACCTTTTATTTCAACAACACAACGAAGTCCCCTGTTTAAATAGCGCTGATGCAGTCCCAGAATGAACCCTTGAACATTTGCGGATAAATGTTTTATCGTATCCTCAACAATGAAAAGCACATCGGTTTCATCCTTTTTCAATATCCTATACTCACATCGTAAAAAAATATCTTGGTTGACAAGGGTGCCCTGGTCTTTTTCTGCAACTGCCATAGCCTTGAGTCCTGTCAGCATAGTGGGGTTATCTGGATATGTAATTTTTATGGTTTTGATATCTGACAAATTTTGCTTTTTTTTATTTATATCAACACCGTCAATGCAAAGACCACAATCCTCTAGAAATCGAAGACACTCAAGATTTTTAGTAACAGACAGTTTTTCATTGAATATGGTATGATCACATACAAAAACGTTCGTATTTTCAAAAGGCCTACCATGATAGCCTATGTTCATTAGTATGGTTTTCACATTATGCAAGAATGGATAATATACCGAAAGCGTAGTTCGATTTTCGTATTCATGAGCAACTTTTTTGCTTTTATCATAGATATCGCCTTTGATGTATAATTCATCGTAAAGACGAGCCAAAAAAATTCTAAAGGCTATAACGCCTTCACGTATACTCGCATCATCTGAAACGTTTGTATATGAGAATTTAATCGCATATTTTTCATGTGTTTCAGTCACCATAATTTCCTTTAAATACCTTGCCACATCTTGAAGTGTTTTTCTCATGAGTTTCACCTCGTCCTCGTCTAATTTACAAATACAAATTCATCCCTATCTAGAACTTGAATACCCAGGTTCGCATCTAGTAATTTCACATCTGATGATTCTTCTTCTATAAAGAACAATGATTTTCCATTAATATGAAATGTATATTGATACTTTTCATCCACTGTTGTTAATATTAATTTATCATCCTGAATATCATATTCTCCATAAGATAGGTAACTGCTTAAAGGATCATAGGTGAATGTGAATGTTCCATCTGAAATAGTGATTGCCGGAAAGATTGCTCCTGTGTTTTCTTGTTCACTTACTTTTAAGGTATACTTTCCATCATTAAGCTCAGATTCTTTACTTGTTTGGCCACATGAACTTGCCGAAATCATTAATACTAAACTTATTCCTATAATCAAGACTATTTTTCTAAATCTCATTACAATTACCTGGAACAAATTGATTCATAAATTCATCCTTTTCTTTTGCGTTTTTAAACTCACCCAAATAATCACAAACTTCGGTTGCAAAATCAATAAAAGCAACGCCCTTTGCCGTTATTATGTTCTTATCTCTTACAATTCGAGAATCTTGATAATTGGTCCACTCAAACGGATCTTCTTCACAAAAATTTTTCATCTGTTCTTCTGTCCATGTACTTATAGACGTCGTAAATTTTTTGCCTTTTAATGCACCGGATTTGGCAACCATCCATGGTCCGGCGCAAATAGCAGCTATGAATTTATTTCGATCATTTAAGTCCTGTAAAAGACTCATTAAATCTTCACTATAGCCTTTCTTCCACCCTCCTGGAATAATGATCCCTTCAACATCCTCATGAATCACTTTATTAATACTTGTTTTCGGAAGATAAGTTAATCCTGACGCACTAGACACTGGGTCTATCGTTTCTGATATAGAAATGATCCTATAACCAGAATTCCTGCCTAGCAAATGGGCTAAAAGTGTCACCTCAAAATCCGCCATATCATCATATATATACATCAATATTTTTTTCATTTATTTGTTACCTCACCCATTTCATAATATATTCTACTTTACTAGTTTCTTCATTAAGCTGTTCACTCATTGTCTTAAAGCCGGAATTCTTGTAAAACTGAACTGCTTTCTCATTATCTTTATAAACTGCCAAGCTTAGGTCACCGTATTGTTCTTGAACATATTCAATAAGTTTTCTTCCAATTCCCTTTCTTTGAAATTCTATATCTATAAATAAGCCACCAATATTATTTTTATTTACAATACTGATAAAACCCACAATATGATTTTCTTCAATATAAAGAAAAGTTTCACTGTTAGGCAAATAACTATTTTTAATACTATCATAATGTTCAAGCCAATATTCTTTTTCAATAAAACAATGAGCTGCAACCGTTGTATCTAGCCAAATTTTCATCACCTTATTAATTTCTTCTACTCCATTTATTTTTCTAATCATTTCAAGTCTCCTGTATTAAAAATATGTAAAACCATATTCAAAAGTTTTATTGCTAAATAAATTATGGCTAAATCTATTATGAAAATCAATAAGTCTAGACTCCCACCCAATAAAGGTATCCTAGATTTGTTTAAAGGATGTCTTATATAAAATGCAAACGGATAACCAAATAAAATAGAACCTTCCTCATTTACTCTATAAGGTGTTATATAAGTAAGAATAATTGTTATCCAAGCACAAAGGTTCATCATTCTTACATCAAACACTGATTTTTTATACTCTCTAATCTTAATAATATCTCTTCCTTTCAAATACCCCACATGACAATTAACCAGTCCGATTGTTCCGGGCTCAAAGAATCTTCTATACTCTCTTCAACCGGCTTGCATCCTACAAAAAACAACGACATTGCTAACACGAAAACAATCGTTTTTTTGCAAAAGTTTCTAAAATTCCAACATATCATTCTCATCATAATTAAAATTTGGCCCCCACGCAACTTCCCAATAATATCCATCGGGGTCTGAAAAATAAGCATGATAGCCTCCCCAAAATACATCTTGTGGTTCTTTTTCAATTTTTGCTCCTGCCTTTCTTGCCAATTCAATAACCTCACTTACTTCTTCTTTACTTTTTACATTATAAGCAAGTGTTATTCCTCCAAATCCGCTAGTAATTTTAGGCGGGTTGTTTTCATTAATATCCTTAGCCAATAAATCAATCAGAAATAATTCAAGCTTGGTACCCGACGTGTTAAAGAAAACTACTTTTGGATTATTGCTTTTTTCATCTGTTTTAAATCCAAGACCATCCCGATAAAATTCAATTGATCTTGCCATATCCTTTACTCCTAAGCATATGATGTTCATTCTGTTCATAAAAATATCCTCCTCACAACTCTATATACTTTCGGAATCTCTAAGCCTTGATTCATAAGGCTTCCAGATTCCTTTTTATTAAAAACCCCCACTTTTTTGTCAAAAACTATTGACAATTCAATCGAAAAATGCGGCGCTTCGCGCCCTTGTTGACGAGACATATTTTTCGATTGGAGGCGATTTTTTTGTTACCTGTTAATTCTGGCGGTCATTCCGCCTATCAAACGTTTGTTCTTGAAATGCTTCGTAAATATTATCCTGATCCTGATAAACTCGCTCGTTCTACTTGGGATATCATTGACCGCTTTTGGAATCTTGATCTCTCGTTTACCGATCAACTCATGCAATCCAAATATTCCAAGTACGGCCCAAAACCAAGGATCCCTTCTCGTATGCACCGTTCCTATCTTTTATCCATCGATTTCAAAGTTACTTCCATCACTGACTGGGCAGCACAGTTGAAAATCAATCCTCTCTATGCCATTCTTAGTGGCTTTGAGTTTGGCAATACTCCCGGTGTTGGTACCTTTTATGATTTCTTTAATCGTCTTTGGGATTCTGACCAAGATCATCTTTCTCCCAATGTTCATCCCTTAAAAGTTAAGGTGAAAAAGCCAAAAACTAAAGGTTCTAAAGCTGATTCTGTTGAAAAAATCACGGTTGCACAGCTTCTTCCTGAACTCGAAAATACTGTCTTTGACATCGATGCACAGCCTTATGGTTCTCTTTTCAAACTTTATAAAAATGAATTTCTTAATCTATCTCTACAAAAAGGATTAATCAACCCTGATTCTCTTGCTTTAGCCGGTGATGGCACTCCCGTCGTCACTTCTCACAGAGAACGCAAACATCGTGTTTGTGATTGCAAAGAAAAGGGAATCACTGATTGTAAGTGTGACCGTTACTTTTCTCAACCTGACTGTGATATCGGTTGGGATTCTTCTAGAGATTGCTTTTATCATGGTTATGATCTCTATATGCTCGTCGCA
Organism: uncultured Eubacteriales bacterium; assembly: GCA_964563505.1. Lineage (GTDB taxonomy): Bacteria > Bacillota > Clostridia > Lachnospirales > Vallitaleaceae > UBA1351. The sequence continues at coordinate 1,421 of CAZLXW010000026.1, read as the reverse complement.
TCTGATTCTGAAAGCGACCTGCCTGTATTCCCTTTACTGTCTCCAGCTTCAAAACATGATTCTCATGGATTCCTACATACTTTTTTCAGAATGAAGAACTTTTTACCGGATTTTCATGTTGATAAACTCCTTCTCGATTCTGCTCATGATGCCATGCCTTATTATGAATACTGCAAACGAACAGGCATCACTCCCTTCATTGATCTGAATGGTAAAGGTGGTATCAAACTCCCTTACAAAAACGACTTTACCATTGGTCATGATGGGGTTCCTATATGCAAAGAAGGACGTCGTATGAACCGCGACGGCTCTGAGCCTTCAAAATATCGCGTGAAATTTCGTTGCCCATTGGTCAGCAGAAAATATGGTTGTTCCTGTTCAAATCCATGTTCTGAATCCAAATATGGGAGAACTGTTCATGTCGCAATGAAAGACAATCCTAGAATTTTTAATATCCCGCCTAGGGATAGTAATCAATGGAAAAAAGAATACAATGCAAGAACCTCTGCAGAACGTTCAAACAAACGTGAGAAATTAGATTTTCTATTAGAAAGCGGCAGGCACCGCTCTACTAAGATGTGGTACTGCCGCCTCTATCACATCATGATGCTACAACATCTAGATGCATGGGATTTGCCTTACGAATCCACCCTAAGACAGTTGGTTCAAAAAACGGCATAATCCTTCGTCTATTATAACCTATTTTAAGACATAGCGACAGTTATGTTTATTTCTCATGCTTATTTTTTTCATTTACGGATAATATTTACTTTTCAAAGTTCAGTTGCCAGATTTGCTGGCATGATCAATAAAGATTCCGAGAGATCATCTCTTATACAAAATATGTTTTACTAATCCTTCATAAATAGTATCATAAAATATTCATCTGCATAGGTGCCATCACTATATTTTAGAGCATGCCTTTTTGTCCCTTGAATTTCAAACCCTAGGCTTTGATACATTTTTAACGCTCGTTCATTATGAGTGACAACTTCTAGCTCAAGTTGTTCAATTCCACTGTTTTTACACCATTTAATACTTTCTTGCATTAATATTTTTCCAATGCCCATGCCCCAAAAAGCTTGTCGCACACAAATCCCCAAAGCTGCTCGATGTAAATATCTTCGCTTATTCATAACTCTTCCGACAGAACAATTTCCAACAATTTGTCCATCAATTAAAGCAACTAACATTTGTTGGTTTGCATCACCGATAACATTTTTAATAAAAGCCTCTTCTTGCTCTACTGTAAAAGAAAGTTCCCCCGGTTCGCGGGCTAAAAATTTTGTTTCACAATCTACATCCTTCATGTAATCAAGCAATTCTTTAGCATCACTTACTTTTGGTTTCCTAACCGTTACTTGCATCTTTGATGTTAGAATAAATTACGGACAAGTTAAATAGAAGAATTCTTAAAGATA
>CAZLXW010000025.1:0-50191 GCA_964563505.1 uncultured Eubacteriales bacterium | reverse complement strand
AAGTAATTTTTAGATTTGACAGTTGACTTTAAGGAGATTATTCTATGAGACGTAGTATTATAGGACTACTTATTATAATCGTCATGATGAGTAGCCAAGTGGTTAGTATACATGCAGGAGATTATGCAGAAAATTTATTCCTAGAATATGATGGAGAGATTTATAAATATCGAAATCGCCTTGTAACACTCTCAATAGACGGGACTCGACTTGAGACAGGAGATATGCCTGCCGTTTTAATCGAAGACAGTGAAACCGCTAAGTCACATACCTTGGTTCCGGTACGTGAAGTGTTTGAAAGCAGAGCGATCGGTGGTCAAGTGAAATGGGACACAAAAAACCAAGAAATACTTGTAACCTATGGAGAAACAACCGTTGAGCTGAAGATTAATTCAAATATTGCCCGAGTTAATGGAGAAGAAATTCCTCTAGATATGCCGGCGAAACTTATTCGAGACAGCAACAAGGATAATGCAAAGACAATGATTCCCCTTAGATTTGTATCAGAGAATTTAGGGTTTAATGTGGATTGGAATCAGGAATCTTATACCGCCTTAATCAGCACCTTTGCAATGAAAGCGCCCAATGATGGCGTCGATGATGGCAAACTCGATGGAGATGGAGTTATTGAAGATGGCAATAAGGTTGAAGATGATCTTACACCATCAAAACCCAATGATTTAGAGGACAAACTTGTTGAACGCATCGATGGTAATGATGCCAAAAGACCCTTGCCAACGGCACTTTTTGATAATCCAATTGTATTTGAAGGTGATGTTGAGGGTGAAGCAAGAGAAAATATTGTTCGAAAGAAGCATCCATTAGCTTATATAAAAGATGTGGATTTTGATATGGACGACCATTTTTTCACAATTAATGTGGATGGTCAGATTACCGACATTGAAGATTATATGTGGGACGGAAAATATATTCTTGAAGTCGAAAACGCTGATTTTGACCGTGCAAGTATGAATATAGATTATCAGCGAAATCCTATAGCCGATGAGATTCGTATGGGGCGTCATACAGATGAATCCGGAGTAGCATTTGGAAAAATCGTGTTTGATTTAAAAGAATCCGGATATAAGTTTACAGTTAGTCTAAATAAAGAGCGGAATCAAATATTTGTAAAACCCATGAATAGTTCAGTTGCCAATATTACCTTAGGACAAAATGAGAGTGGTGATTTTGTTGAAATTGGTGGCGTTAATGCACGAGGTGTCAAGGCCTTTCGTCTGAGTAAACCATCGAGAATCGTTTTTGATATACCCAATACGGTAACTCCTTTTGGCTATCAAGAAGCCGACGCATCAGGACAGTATGTCACCAATATACGTACGTCACAGTTTGATGCGACGACGACGCGAATTGTCCTTGAAGTCGACGGACAGCCGGATTATGAGATTATTGAACTGGATGGAGAAACGACCCGTGTTCAAATAAAAGAACCGGATTATGAGCATATCGTCTATGATCGTACAGATGACATACCGACAGTTACTATTGAAAAGGATATTCAAGAAGTTAATGGTGTAAAATACACCGATCGCTATCAAGACCGTGAGTATATTATAACCATACCCGGAGACTATCGTTCGCACTTTGGTAGTGGACTCGTCAAGGTCAATGACGGTATTATTGATAACATTAGCGTGAAATTAAATGCTTCAGGAGATACAGAAGTCACAATAAAAACAGCAACAATTTATGAATTTCGAGTGGAAGAAGATGAAAAAGGCATTGCCATCAAAGCCTATAAACCTAAAGAATTATATAAAAAAGTTGTTGTGATTGATGCCGGACATGGTGGCAATGATCCGGGAGCTGTTGTTGCCGATGGGAAGTACTATGAAAAAGATATTAACCTTGGAGTTACTTTAGAACTTAAAAAATTGTTAGATAAACACCCGGATATGAAGGTTTATTATACTCGTATATCTGATGTTCGCCCATCACTTGAAGAACGATGTATTTTAGCCAATGAAGTTGAAGCAGACTTTTTCTTAAGTATACATGCGAATACTTTTTCTCAATCTTCGTATCGGGGAACAGAGACTCTATATTTGCCGGGTAAAGATACACCGGGATTAAATGCATTTGAACTTGCGGATGTTGTTCAAAGAGTGTTTACAGCAAACACGCTTTTCCCGAGTTACAAGATTAAACAACGGGATAATTTATACGTGCTTAACAAAACTAATATGCCGGCGGTGATATTAGAAATGGGATACATGAGTAATCCTGAGGATTTGAAAATACTTACAGATAAAAGCTACTATGATGAAATCGCTAGAGGAATTGAACTTTCAATCTTAGAAACTTTTCGACTTTATCCGACAGGACGATAACAGGAAAAGATATGATGAAAAATAGAGATAAAATACTCGATGTACTTATGAATAGCAAAGACTATATTTCCGGTGAAAAATTAAGTCAATGCATTGGAATTAGTCGTACAGCCATATGGAAAAACATCAATCGATTAAAAGAAGAAGGATATCATATCGATTCAGTGACGAATAGAGGTTATCGCCTCATCGAGGAACCAAGCACACTCTCTGAAAGTCAACTCATGCATAACTTAAAAGTGTTTGGATTTACTCATGTTCAATTGGATGATAGGGTTGATTCGACAAATTTAGAAGCAAAGCGGCGAGCGGACCAAGTGGAAGGTCATGGTTGTTTTGTGGCTAGAGAACAAACCTCAGGACGAGGGCGTAGAGGGCGATACTGGAGCTCGCCTAAAGATAGCGGATGTTATGTGAGCATATTGTTGCGACCCGATATTATGCCTTCAGACGCGGCCATGGTAACCCTCATTGCGGGATTGTCTTTGGCAAAAACACTTAATCAACTTTATAAACTTGATGCGAAAATAAAATGGCCAAATGATATCATTATTCAGGGAAAAAAAGTCGCAGGCATATTAACAGAAATGAGTGCAGAGATTGAGCGTTTAAATTATCTTGTGGTGGGAATTGGATTAAACGTATCTCAACAAGCTTTTTCCAGTGAATTGAGCTCGATTGCAACGTCTTTGGAAATGGCAAGCAATCAAGAGAAGATTGAGTTTAATCGACACGGATACATTCAAACACTGATTACAGAATTTATGCGCTACATGGAAACTTTTTTTCAAATAAGAGACTTAAGTTTTATAAGAGAAGAATATGAAATGCTTTGTCTAAATGTCAAAGGAGACATACGAGTTGTGGGAAATAAGGACTCATATATTGGCGTCGGGCAAGGAATCACAAATCAAGGAGAACTCCTAGTACTTACACCTGCAGGCGAAACGATGAAAGTTAATTCAGGTGAAGTATCGGTTCGAGGGCGCTATGGTTATGTGTAGGAAGGATGTATATTCACAATGGAAGATTACTTAATGGACAACGAACATTACGATAATGGTGTTATCCTAGCCGTTTCAAACAGCTATGATAAATTGTATTATTTTAACGAAGATTTTGATGCATTACCGGAACAAGTGCAAAAAGAAATCCAAATTATGATGGTCATGCATACGGAAGAAATCGGTGGAATGCTTATTATGGGCTTTGATGTCGAGGGCAAGTTGTTTATAAAATCAAAAGTAAAAGAGTTTGATGGTTATCACGATGAAATTGGCTCCCACCTTAAGATCAAACAATATCAGATTGAAAAGCAAGAGCTTTTTGAGGCCCTACAAGAATTTTATAATTGTTTTTTTTAGAATTTTTGTTATAATAATGAAGTACATATAAATATGTCTTGTATCCGAAATGGAACGAGAACAGGAGGAAAATATGAATATTCGACCAGAAACAAGGAAACTTACTTTTTTAGGTGTTATGTTGGCCATTACTTTTATACTATCAGTTACACCCATAGGGTTTGTACCGTTAGGTAGTGTAAGTGCAACAATTATCCATGTGCCGACAATTATTACCGGGATTATCCTAGGTCCTTTTTACGGAGTGGTAATGGGAACCTTAATGGGAATAATTTCATTGGTAAATGCATTGACACGACCGGTTACGGCGCTAGACCCGCTTTTTATTAATCCATTGGTGAGTATTTTACCGCGTATGCCAATTGGCCTTGTTGCTTATTACACCTATAGTTTAATGAAAAAAATTCTTGGCAGTAAAAAAATCGGGCAAACAGTAAGTGCTGCAGTTGGTGGAATTTTAGGAAGTATGACAAATACGGTACTCGTATTGTCAATGTTGTATATTATTTATGTAAAAGATTTAATGGCAATGTTTGGTATTGAAAGTAAAGGCGGAATTCGTGTGATGTTATTTACAATAATAACAACGAATGCGGTGATTGAAGCCATTGTGGCAGGCGTATTAACAACGGCTATTGTCGTCACATATTTTGCAGTCAATAAATCGAATCTTATTAGAAAATAAAGCAAGGAGAGTCATTTGACTCTCCTTATTCTAAGAATAAATAGAAAGAAGTGATAAAATGTTATTAGTGATTGATATTGGCAACACCAATATTACGTTTGGCGTATTTAAAGAAGAGGATATTGTTGCTCGTTTTCGCATGCGAACGCAATCAGAAAAAACATCGGATGAATATGGGGTATTTATAGTTACAGTGCTAAAGGAATTTAAAATTTTTGCAGATGAAGTGAAGGATGTCATTATATCTTCTGTAGTGCCGGATATAATGTATTCATTTACAAATGGTCTACGTAAGTATCTAAAAAAAGAACCCATGATTGTTGGACCGGGCATTAAGACCGGAATTGCAATCCATACAGATAATCCACTTGAAGTCGGTTCGGATCGTATCGTTGATGCGGTAGCCGGATTTAAAGAGTATGGTGGTCCCATTATTATTATTGATTTTGGTACAGCGACAACCTATGATGTGGTTACTGAAAAGGGTGTCTTTGTCGCGGCAATCACATCTCCCGGAATCCGTATTATAGCAGATGCGCTTTGGAAAAAAACGGCAAAACTACCTGAAGTGGAAATAAAGAAACCAGCAAGTATCCTTGCCAAAAACACGACAACGAGTATGCAAGCTGGCCTAGTCTATGGCTATATCGGTCAAGTGAAATATATCATAGAGCAGATACAAAAAGAGATGGGACAAGAGATGAAGGTGGTTGCAACCGGAGGATTAGGCCGTGTCATTATCGATTCTATGGAAGATGATCTCATCTATGACAGTGAGTTAACCTTAAAAGGTTTAAAATATATATATGAAAAGAATGCGAAAAAGTAGGAGAAAAAATGAAAGTCGGAAACATTGATTTGAAAAATGGGTTACTATTGGGCCCAATGGCAGGCGTGACCGATCGTGTATATCGTCAGATTTGTCAAGAGCAAGGTTGTGACCTAACGTTTACCGAAATGGTTAGCGCAAAAGCGATTCGCTACAATAACCAGAAATCGAAGCTGATTTTAGAAATTGGGAAAAAGGAAAAACAAGTTGGAGTTCAACTGTTTGGAAGTGATCCATATATTATAAGCGAAATGGCAAAAAAAATTGATCATGATGGAATATACTGCTTTGATGTCAACATGGGATGCCCTGTTCCCAAAGTCGTAAACAATGGTGAAGGCTCAGCCCTTATGAAAGATCCGAAAAAAATCGGGAAAATTGTTGAAGCCTTGGTTAAAGCGGTCGATAAACCGGTGACCATAAAAATACGGGCAGGTTTTTCTCCCGAAACTTTAAATGCAGTCGATGTGTGTAAAATCGCAGAGGACAATGGTGTTTCGATGATAACAATACATGGCCGAACTCGAGAGCAATATTATAGTGGCAAGGCAAATTGGGAGATTATACGCCAAGCCAAAGAAAATGTTAAGGTCCCAATTATAGGTAATGGAGATGTAGTCGACGGGCAATCTTTAAAAGCCATGCGAGAACAAACCGCCTGCGATGGAGTTATGGTTGGGCGAGCCGCCATGGGCAATCCGTGGATTTTCAAAGCACTTATAGCGGAAATAGAAAGGAAAGTGTATATCCCACCGACAATTGAAGATGTGATACAGATGATTCAGCGTCACAGTGAGATGCTTATTGAATATAAGGGAGAGTATATTGCAATGCGAGAAATGCGAAAACATATTGCATGGTATACAAAAGGATTGAAAAATGCAACAAAAATTCGTGCGGGAATAAATCGCGTTGAAAATCTAGAGGATATTCAAGGTATTTTAGAACAACTGAGAAGTGCCTAAAACCGTTTTTATAGAAGGGTTTGACAAGGCGAGTAGATTAAGTTATAATACTACGAATATATCATATTGTAGATGGTACATCTTTGTACCCTGCAAGAAAGACGAGGTGTAGTAAAAATGGCAGATAAGAAAAATATATTAACGTATAATGGATTAAAAGCTTTAGAAGAAGAGTTACAACACTTAAAACTTGTAAAGCGAAAAGAAATAGCAGAAAAAATCAAAGAAGCAAGAGCGCAAGGTGATTTATCCGAAAATGCCGAGTATGATTCTGCGAAAGACGAACAGGCTGAAATCGAAGCACGTATTACTGAATTAGATAAAATATTGAAAAATGCAGAAGTTATCGATGAAGATGAAGTCGATTTAAGTACAGTAAGCATTGGGTGTAAGGTAAGAGTTTATGACCTAGAATATGAAGAAGAATTGGATTATGCAATCGTAGGTTCGACAGAAGCAGATCCGCTCAAAGGTAAAATATCCAATGAATCACCAGTGGGTTCAAAACTCATTGGGGCAAAAGAAGGTGAAACAGTTGAAGTTGATCTAAAAGCCGGTGGAAAAGTAGCTTTTAAGATATTAGAAATACACAGATAAGGATGGACGTTTAAACCATAGATAAATAGTAGAGATAGGAGTGCATAACGTGTCTGAAAACAATAGTATGAATCCGGAAGTTCAAGAGTTGAATGAACTATTACAAATTCGAAGAACAAAACTTGAGGAACTTCAAAACAAGGGCAAGGATCCTTTTCAAATCACTCAATTTGAAGTAACGCATAAGAGTAAAGAGATACTTGAAATGTTTGATGAATTAGAAGGTAAAGAAGTCAAGGTAGCCGGTCGTATCATGACAAAACGGTTGATGGGGAAAGCATCTTTTTGCCATATACAAGATCGTGATGGACAGGTTCAGTCGTATATAAGAAAAGATGCCATTGGTGAGGAAGCGTATGAAGAATTCAAACATTATGATTTAGGTGATATTGTTGGAATTATCGGTGACGTCTTTAAGACACAAAAAGGTGAGATTTCTGTGAAAGCGAAAGAAGTTCTTCTTTTGTCAAAGAGCCTTCAAATTCTACCGGAAAAATTTCATGGACTAAAGGATACAGACACACGCTATCGCCAACGATATTTAGATCTTATTGTAAATCCCGATGTGAAAGAAGCCTTTACAAAACGATCTCAAATCATCAAAGAAATTCGTCGTTTTTTAGATGCAAAAGAATATCTGGAAGTTGAAACACCCGTGCTTACAGCAATTCCTGGTGGAGCAGCTGCAAAGCCTTTTAATACCCATCATAATGCTCTTGATATGCCTATGCATTTAAGAATATCTCTCGAATTGCCCTTAAAACGACTTATCGTGGGTGGGTTTGAACGTGTATATGAAATCGGACGCGTCTTTAGAAACGAAGGTTTATCTGTAAGACATAATCCGGAATTTACACTACTTGAACTCTACGAGGCTTATACGGACTATTATGGAATGATGGACTTAACAGAGAGTTTAGTTCGTACTGTGGCTCAAAATGTGTTGAATACAACGACGATTACCTATGACGGTGACGAGATTGACTTAGGAAAACCTTTTGAGCGTTTGACCATGGTTGATGCGGTAAAAAAATATGCAAATATAGATTTTGATACGATTACAACAGATGAAGATGCCCATGCATTGGCAAAAGAACATCATGTTGATGTTGAAAAACACTTTAAAAAAGGTGAGATTTTAAATGCATTCTTTGAAGAATTTGCAGAGGAAAATTTAGTTCAACCTACCTTTATCATGGACCATCCGGTTGAAATATCTCCACTTGCAAAACGTAAGCCGGAAAATCCGGAATACACAGAGCGATTTGAATTATTTATTACAAAGCGGGAATTTGCCAATGCATTTTCTGAATTAAATGATCCAATCGATCAACGTACGCGATTTGAATATCAAGAAGTTCTTCGTGAAGCAGGCGATGAAGAAGCCAATCAAATTGATGAAGATTTCTTGTTAGCTCTTGAATATGGTATGCCACCAACAGGAGGCTTAGGAATTGGGGTTGATCGCTTAGTTATGTTGTTGACGAATTCATATTCGATTCGTGATGTTTTATTGTTCCCGACCATGAAAAGTTTGGATAAATAAAATTTAATGATAATTAAGGACACTATCCATGTGAAATGTTGGAGGTGTCCTTTTCTAAATCTGTCATGAAATTGTAATGTTATTGAAAGTGCTTTTTCTTGTATAAGAGAATAAATATGATATAATGGTAATGATGCGAAACACTAAGAAAAGAGGTAGTTCCATGGTTAATGAAAAAAAGATTATACTAATGACAAAACTAGCCTCCTATGAAATGAATCAAGGGAAAAAAGATCTTGAAATTACGCAACGGCTAAAGAATGATTATATTTCTTATAATGGATTTATAAATTGTGTTCTTGTAACGATTGCACTCATCATTATTTTAGGGGCAGATTTTGCAGCTGAATTTATTGGAAATATGGCAACCTTTACAGAGTTTGATTTTGTTGGAGTCGGTATTAACTACTTAGCTATTTGGCTATTTGCAATGGTAGTATATGGATTTATCAGCGGAAGAATCTATCGCAATGAGTATAATGAGGCGTACACACGCGTCAAAGAATATGAAAAAGATTTGAAAGCTTTAGAACAGTTTTCAAAAAGTAAGTAGTCGGGAGGAGAGCGATGACACGTTTATTAGAGATTAAAGCTATCATAGTAGCTTTATACAAGAGATTTGATTTTGTTGTAAATTTATTAGGAAAATTTATTGTAGCATTAATGATCTTAATGCGTTTAAATATTTTTTTGGGGTATTCCCCAGCACTATCAAAAATTAGCATAAATATAGCAATGGCAGTAATGGCAGCTTTTTTGCCGGGAAGTTGGTTCTTATTACTTTTATTATTTGTGGTCAGTGCTCAATTATTTAGTGCCTCATTAGAAGTGATGGTTATTGTTACACTACTTATGATTGCTGCATATTTACTCTTCGGTCGATTACAACCGAAATATAGCTATTTTATAATTATAGTTCCTTTATTAGCGAGTGTTAATATGGTTTATATCGTTCCTTTATTTGCAGGACTCTTTTTCGGACCGGGGACATTGATTCCGGTTGCTGTAGGGCTAGGGGTTTATCAATTTGCAAAATATATACCCGGACTCATGGATTTGAGAGTTGAAGGGGCTACACTTTTTGAAACTCCGGATATTATCATGGATATGTATGGATATTTATCAAATGTTCTATTAAAGGATAAGGAATTAATTTTAATGATTTTAGCCTTTTCATCGGTTATTGTGATTATGTATTTTGTGAAAAAACTACAAATTGATTATATATGGTACATTACAATAGCTGTGGGTGCTTTGACCTATATTGTTGTTTATAGCATTGGTAATGTTGTTTTGAACACACAACTTCCATTATTATGGCCGATTATCGGAACCGTAATCGCAGCAGCTATTGTTGCAGGAATGCAATTCTTTAAGTTTAGTTTGGACTATAAAAGTGCTGAAAGTTTACAATTTGAAGATGACGACTATTATTATTATGTAAAAACGATTCCTAAAGTTAAAGCGGTTAGAACTCATAAAGAAATAAAACGATTATAATATTATGAATCAGATTGATTGAGGTGGCGTAATGACGTCGATAAAAGATTTACTTGCGGTAATTTATGAATTTGTGTACCAATTGCCGACGATAAAAATTAAAGACTTAATAGAAGTATTTATCATAGCCTTTGTGATTTATGAACTCATGTTGTGGGTTCGAGGAACAAGAGCATGGATGCTTTTTAAAGGTATTATTGTCCTTGGAATGGTTTCAGGTATAGCTACGATATTTGAGCTTAATACAATTTTGTGGATTTTTAGTAAAACCATAAATGTTGGTATTATAGCTCTGATTATAGTGTTTCAACCTGAATTACGTCGTGCACTTGAACAATTAGGACGAAGAAATTTTTTAAACTCAATCATTTCATTTGATGATAATCGAGATAAGGAAGACGGGCTCGACGAATCGATTATTTCAGAAATTGTCAAAGCCGTTTTTGAAATGTCAAGCGCCAAAACAGGAGCACTTATTGTTATTGAACAAAATGAGCGCTTGGATGAATATGAAAAGACAGGTATTAAGATTGGCGCCTATGTTACAAAGCAGATTCTAGTGAATATCTTTGAACACAATACACCCTTGCATGATGGTGCAGTTATCATTCGAGGGAATCGAATTGAAGCTGCTACGTGTTACTTGCCTTTATCCGATAATAAATCCTTAAGCAAAGAATTAGGAACTAGACATCGTGCCGGCCTTGGTATATCTGAAGTATCCGATGCAATTGTTATTATTGTATCTGAGGAAAATGGAAAAGTTTCGGCGGCGCTTGGGGGCAACCTTGTTCGTGGAGTTGAAGCAGAGTACCTTAAGAATAAATTGCTGCACATTTATTTACAATCGACAGAGAAAAAATCCTTTAAATTATGGAAGGGGTGGCCTATAGGTGGTAGAAAAGATAACGAATAACTTATGGTGGAAACTGCTTTCAATAATTCTTGCTTTTTTGGTTTGGTTGATTGTTGTTAATTATGAAGATCCGATGACAACCCGGGTCATTGCAGATATTTCTGTAGAAAAGATTAATGAAGAAGCAATAACATCCGAAATGAAGGCGATTGAATATAGAGAAGGCGAATCAATATCAGTAAGAGTCCGGGGGAAACGTTCCGTTGTCGATCGTATGACAAATCGTGATGTTTATGCCTATGCAGACTTAGAAAAAAAATCAATTACCGGAGCTATTGATATTCAAATTGAAGTTGCAGATGGTGTAACTGTTCTTGATAAGATGCCAAGTGTTATGATGGTTGACTTAGAGAATATTATTACTGTTCAAAAAGAGATTCAGTATTATATGGAAGGCGAACCTCATGAAAACTATGTCTATCTAGATCCTGTGATTTCTCCAAATAATATTGAAATACAAGGTCCTGAATCGAAAATAGGATTAATAAAAAGTGTCCTGGTTCCAGTAAATATTGAAGGTGTTACCCGTGATGTTACACTCTATAGTACGCCTCAGATTATTGATGATAACAACAATATTATCCGAGGACTCGACAAAAATATTTCGCAAGTTCAGATTCAAGTTCCAATTGATAAAGTTAAATCTATTGATATTCTAACGAATATAGGTGAGTTGGCAGCAGATGGATTTGAAATTGTCGGTGTGTCACTTAGCCAAGAGCAGCTACGCGTGCGTGGTAATGAAGCTAATATTAATGCAATTAGTAATATCATTATTTCAAACATTAATGTTACGGATTTGACCATGACTACAACGGTTTCCGTTGATTTGGTAGATTTATTACCATCTGGTATATTTATACATAATGATATTCAAACGGTTGAACTTGTTCTTCAAGTCGAACCCATTGTAGAAAAAACCATTGAAATTAATTCGGGAGATATAACATTAAGAAGTCTGCCGGAAAATATGCAATTTAATTATATTGATGAGACAAGCTATGAAGTAACCTTTAGAGGTTTGCAAGCTCAGTTAGATGAAGTAACAATTGATCGTATTTCGCCGAGCGTTAATGTGGATAATCTTGGTGAAGGTATTCATGACGTGGAATTAAGCTTTTTCGTTCCTTCAAATGTAGAATTGATATCTGATCGACCGACGATTGCAATTGAACTATCGCAAAATGTTGAGGAAGAGATTGATCCGAACGACGAATAAGACAGGACATCAAATCTGTACCATTAGAAAAGTGGTATATACCATAACAGATTTGGTGTCTTTTTTTTGTTCAAATGAATTGAAGTTTATGATGTGCGTGATATAATTAAAGTCGTGAAAAAACGAAAGGAGAACATGATGGGGACATTATTTGGAACAGATGGCGTAAGAGGCGTTGCCAACAAAGAACTAACCGTAGATTTAGCATATAGATTAGGACAAGCAGGGGCCTACGTATTAACAAAGGAGAACAGGCATAAACCGACAATACTCATTGGGAGAGATACAAGATTAAGTGGAGAGATGCTTACAGCAGCAATGATTGCAGGTATATGCTCAGTAGGAGCAAATGCCGTTTCAATTGGAGTTGTACCAACGCCCGCAGTAGCGTATTTAACACGAGAATACGAAGCGGATGCAGGTGTTGTTATTTCCGCTTCACATAATCCGGTTGAATACAATGGGATTAAGTTTTTTAACAATTCAGGGTATAAACTATCCGATGCTTTAGAAGAAGAAATCGAAACGATTGTGAACAATCGGTGCTCAAATATTGAACTTCCAACGGGAACAGAGATTGGAAGAGTTCTATATCGGAATGAAAGTATATATGATTATATTCGATATGCAAAACGTCAAGTGAGCCATCGCTTTGATGGATTAAAAGTTGTTATTGATTGCGCAAATGGTGCATCTTATGTATCTGCGCCGGAAGCCCTCCGAGAACTTGGTGCCGAAGTTGTTATCATACATAACGAGCCGGATGGGACAAATATCAACAAGGCATGTGGCTCGACACATATGGAAGACTTAAAGGCATATGTCATTCAGGTTGGTGCAGATATTGGATTTGCTTTTGATGGCGATGCGGACAGATGCTTAGCGGTAGATGAACACGGACGCTTGGTTGATGGAGATCAACTCATGGCAATCTGTGGAAATTATATGAAAGAAAAAGGAACACTCAGAAAAGATACCATCGTTGGAACGGTTATGAGCAACTTAGGTTTTACGCTTATGGGACAAGAACAAGGAATCAATATCGTTCAGACGCAAGTCGGCGACCGATATGTGTTAGAGCGCATGTTAGAGGAAGGTTATAACATTGGTGGAGAACAATCCGGGCACATAATTTTTCTGGATGAGAACACAACCGGTGATGGACTATTAACTGCGCTTCATGTTTTAGAAGTTATTAAAGATACAGGAAAAAGGTTATCAGAGTTGGCATCAATTATGAATGTATTACCACAAGTATTGGTCAATGCCAAGGTGACGACAGAAAAGAAATATGCATATCAAAACAATCCAACGATATTAGAGGCTATTGAAAGCCTTGAAGAAAAATTTGCAGGAGAAGGACGAGTACTTATTCGCCCATCCGGAACCGAGCCCTTAGTCAGAGTCATGATTGAAGGTAAAAATAAAGCGGAACTTCAACGCGATGCGACTGCATTGGCAGGATTAATCGAAGAATTATTAAATTAGGGAGAAAAAATATGTGTGGAATTGTAGGATATATAGGAAAAAGTAAGGCAACACCATTTCTCGTAGAGGGATTAAAAGCTCTAGAATATAGAGGATACGACTCAGCAGGAGTAGCAGTCTATGATCAATCAATTGAATTGATCAAAACCAAAGGACGACTCAAAGATTTAGAAAGTTGTTTAGTTGGATCGCAATTAAACGGAACCATAGGTATAGGCCATACCCGTTGGGCAACGCATGGTGAGCCATCGTATTGTAATGCCCATCCGCATATGAATACAACGACGGACATTGCTATTGTTCATAATGGCATTATTGAAAACTATTTAGAGCTAAAAGAAGAATTAGAAGCAAAAGGCTATGAATTTGTTTCAGAAACTGATACAGAAACAGTGGTTCATCTTATTGAAGAGACATTAAAAGAGCATGAAAATTTTTTTACAGCAGTACTTACAGCAGCGAAGCGATTAAAAGGGTCTTATGGCTTAGGTGTGATTTCACATAAAAACCCGGACCAAATTATTGCGATTCGAAAAGATAGTCCACTCGTAATCGGATTAGGTGAACATGAGAATTTCCTTGCATCCGACATACCTGCAATCTTAAAATATACCCGCAACGTGTACTTCCTAGAAGATGGCGAAGCTGCCATCTTAACGAAAGACTCTGTAAAGATCTATGACCTAAATGAAAAAGAATTAAAAAAAGAAGTGTTTACTGTGACGTGGGATATTGATGCCGCAGAAAAAAGCGGATATGACCACTTCATGATGAAAGAGATTTTCGAACAGCCAAAAGTGATTAAAGATACATTAAATGGTCGTTTATCTCAAGATTCTAAAGAAATTATTCTAGATCAGATTAAGATTGATAAAGATGTCTTAGAAAAGATTAACAAGATTTATATTGTTGCATGTGGGACAGCATATTATGCAGGAATGATTGGAAAAGAACTTATCGAAAAAATAGCTCGAGTACCGGTTGTGGCAGAAGTTGCATCCGAGTTTCGATACAAAGATCCAATTTTAGATGAAAACACACTGATGATTGTGGTTTCACAATCAGGAGAGACAGCAGATACATTAGCGGCACTTCGTATGGCTAAACAAGCCGGCGCCCGAGTTATGGCGATTGTTAATGTCGTTGGTTCAACGATATCCAGAGAAGCTCATGATATTTTATATACAAGTGCAGGACCGGAAATTGCCGTTGCTTCAACGAAAGCATATTCATCTCAATTGATTGCTATGTACTTATTAAGTATTCGTATGGGACGTATTCTCGGAAAAATCGATGATGCTGAATTTACAGCATTAAAAACAGCCATCCTTAAACTTCCGGAACAAGTTCAAAACATATTAGATCGTTCCCAAGAGATTAAGGTTTTAGCGGATAAACATCTTGGTATGAAAAATATCTTCTATATCGGACGTGGCCTCGATTATGCAACCTCTTTAGAGGGAGCATTAAAAATCAAAGAAGTTGCCTATCTGCACGCCGAAAGCTATCAAGCAGGTGAATTAAAACATGGTCCGATTGCACTCATTGAAAAAGGGTCCGTGCTCATGGGATTACTTGGACAAGAAAGCTTAATGGAAAAAACCATTAGCAATATCAAAGAAGTCAAGGCGCGTGGAGCAGATGTTATCGCTATAGCCCTTGAAGGCAATGCAATGGCCAAGCACGTTGCAGATGATGTGTTCATGGTTCCGAAAACTCATTGGATGTTAACAACATTACTTATAAATATTCCACAACAATTATTTGCTTATTATATCTCATGTGGATTAGGCCATGATGTTGACAAACCAAGAAACCTTGCCAAGTCAGTAACAGTGGAGTAAAAACAGTAAACGACTTGACATAATGCGGTCAACGTGGTATCTTAATATTAATTTCATAGGAATCTTCAGGGCAGGGTGTAATTCCCGACCGGCGGTAAAGTCCGCGAACCTCATATGAGGTTGACTTGGTGTAATTCCAAGACCGACAGTAAAGTCTGGATGGAAGAAGATGAGTTAGAAGATAGCAGATATGCTTTAGTAGTGTATTTTATATTTTCATTATATTGATTGAAGCCCTGGATGTATATTCAGGGTTTTTTTGTTGTAACAAAGTGTTTATTTATAAAGGAGTGATTTTATGGATACAATCTATATGGAGCGAGCACTTGAGCTTGCGAAGAAAGGCATTGGAAAAACAAAGCCAAATCCTTTAGTGGGAGCTGTGATCCTGAAAGACGGTGTCATTATTGGGGAAGGCTATCATCAGGAGTATGGTGGTCCGCATGCAGAAATCAATGCCATAAATAATGCAAGTATGGATGTGCAAGGAGCCACAATGTATGTAACGCTTGAACCTTGTTCTCATTACGGAAAAACACCGCCATGTGCCCAGGCACTTATAGACCATCAAATAAAGCGCCTGGTTATTGCTATGAAAGATCCCAATCCCAAGGTTGCCGGAAAAGGAATTGCTATTTTGGAAGCGGCCGGAATACAGGTAGAAGTTGGACTCCTACAAAAAGAGGCAGAACATATCAATGAGATCTTCATTAAATACATAACAAGACAACAGCCTTTTGTTTTATTAAAAATGGCTATGACCCTTGACGGGAAAATAGCGACTCGATCTGGAGCATCACAATGGATAAGCAATGAGAGGTCCCGACAATATGTACATCAGCTGAGAAATCAATATTCCGGAATCATGGTTGGAATTAAGACGGTACTTACAGATAATCCTTTATTAACAACGCGATTAGACTCTGGAGATAATCATCATCCGACACGGATCATCGTCGATACATATGGACGATTACCCCTGGAATCGAATCTTGTTCAAACCGCGACTACCATACCGACTATACTAGCGACAACGAAACTGGCCAAACAAGACACGATTAATCAACTAAAAGAAAAAGGGATTCAAATTTTGATGTGTGAAGCCGAAGAAAATCATGTCGATTTAAAAGACCTTATGAACAAGTTAGGTGGCAAAGAAATAGACAGCATAATGGTTGAAGGTGGAGCAACCCTGAACTATAGTCTGCTTGAACAGAAGTTAGTTGATAAAGTCATCACTTTTGTTGCGCCTAAAATATTTGGAGGAAGAGAAGCCCCGACGCCGGTTGGTGGAATCGGAATAGCTAAGCCGGAAAATGCAATTCAACTCACAAAGATACGTATTGTTCCCTTTGAAGAGGATATAATGATTGAGGGTTACGTGAAAGGAGAATAAGCGGTGTTTACAGGACTGATCGAAGAGATTGGAACGATTCGTTCCGTTATTCAGAGTGCAAAAGGTGGACAGATTGTAATAGAGGGTTCTAAGGTCCTCGAAGACGTTCGTATTGGAGATAGCATTAGCACGAACGGAGTTTGTTTAACTGTTATTCATGTGGCGAAGACATCATTTACCGTTGACGTGATGCCTGAGACAATGCGTAAGAGCAACCTGAAAAACGCAGGTAATGGCTACAAAGTCAATCTAGAACGCGCACTTAGAGTGGGGGATCGGTTTGGAGGTCACATGGTATCTGGACATGTGGATGACGTAGGTAAAATCATTGATCTTGAAAAGGAAGACAATGCAACATGGGTGAGTATTCAAGTCGATCCAAGCTTAATGAAATATATTGTTGAAAAAGGTTCCGTTGCTATTGATGGAACAAGTTTGACCGTGGTAAGTACATCACAGAACACATTTCGTGTTTCCATTATTCCGCTAACAGGAGAAGAAACCACCTTGTTGTCAAAAAAGATCTATGATGAAGTGAATATTGAATGTGATATGATTGCCAAATATGTAGAAAAAATGATGAAAGAGTCAAAGCCCAAAGAAAGTAAACTGACAATGGAATTTTTAGGTGAACATGGATTTTTATAAGGAGGTTTTTTGATGGAATTTAATACGATTGAAGAAGCAATTGAAGACATTAAACAAGGTAAGATGATTGTTGTTGTGGATGATGAAGATCGTGAAAACGAAGGCGATTTACTAATGGCGGCAGATGCAGTGACACCGGAAGCAATCAACTTTATGGCAACATATGGACGTGGACTGATTTGTGTTCCCATGATGAAAGAACGGTTAAATGAATTAAAGATTGGTGAAATGGTGGTTCATAGTACAGATCCAAAAGAAACAGCATTTACGGTTTCAGTGGATTCCAAAGAAACCCATACAGGGATTTCAGCCCATGAGAGGGCGCTAACAATCCAAAGATTAATTGATCCGACCGTTACAGGAGATGACTTTACTCGTCCCGGACACATCTTCCCCTTAATAGCAAAAGAAGGAGGGGTTCTTGAGCGGACCGGACACACAGAAGCTGCCATTGACTTGCCGAAATTGGCTGGGCGTTATCCGGCAGGTGTAATCTGTGAAATAATGAACGACGACGGAACTATGGCTAGAGTTACGGAACTTAAAAAATTTGTCAAAACACATGACCTAAAGTTAATTACTATTGCAGACCTCATTCACTATAGATATCAACAAGAAAACCTTGTCGAAAAAGTTGCTGAAGCGAAAATGCCGACAAAGTATGGTGACTTTAAGATGTTTGGCTATATTAACAAATTAAATGGAGAGCATCACGTTGCACTTGTTAAGGGCGATGTAACAACGGATGAACCGGTGTTGGTCAGAGTACATTCTGAATGCTTAACAGGTGATGCCTTTGGGTCACTACGATGTGATTGTGGAGAACAGTATGGCGAAGCGATGAAGATGATTAATGGGCAAGGTCGTGGTGTGCTTTTGTATATGCGTCAAGAAGGACGTGGCATTGGCTTAATCAATAAAATCAAAGCTTATGAATTGCAAGATCAAGGCATGGATACTATTGAAGCAAATGTAGCCCTTGGATTCCCAGATGATTTAAGAGATTATGGCATCGGGGCCCAAATACTCGTCGACTTAGGCGTTCAAAAAATGCGTTTATTAACCAATAATCCCAAAAAGATGACAGGCTTATCCGGATATGGATTAGAAGTTGTTGAACGTGTCCCGATTCAAATGAATCATAATGAAAACAATGCATTTTATTTAAAAACCAAACAAGAAAAAATGGGTCACTACCTAAATTACAAGGAGGAAAAGTAAATGAAAGTCTATGAAGGAAATCTAATATCTCAAGGAAAGAAGTATGGAATTATTGTAGGGAGGTTCAATGAATTTATTGGGGGTAAACTCTTGTCAGGAGCTTTGGATGGGCTAAAACGTCATGGCGTTACAGACGAAGAAATCGAGATTGTTTGGGTCCCCGGAGCTTATGAAATTCCCTTGGTGGCAAAAAAAATGGCAAAAAGTCAAAAATACGATAGTGTCATCTGCCTAGGCGCAGTGATAAAAGGAGCAACACCTCATTTTGATTTTGTGTCGAATGAAGTGAGTAAAGGAATCGCACATGTATCATTAGAGACAGAGATTCCGGTTATTTTTGGTGTTCTTACAACAGATTCGATTGATCAAGCTATTGAACGTGCAGGAACAAAATCTGGGAACAAAGGATATGATGCTGCTACAACAGCCATTGAAATGGTGAATTTACTATCAGAAATATAGGTCATTTTATTATAAAATATGATATAATTAGTATGAACAGTTCAATTAAATTGAAAGAGGTTGATTATGTCAAAATTTTATGATGAAATCGCTTTATATTATAATGATATTTTTCCGGTACAAGAAGAAAAATTAAATCTTATTCTTGAACAATTGTCATCAGTCCCATCGAGCATTTTAGATGTTGCATGTGCGACAGGCGGTTATGCTATAAAGTTAGCAAGCTTAGGTCATCAGCTTACAGCTATTGATTTAGATGTGCAAATGATTCAAGAATTAAAAGATAAAAACACAGGTATTGATGCAAGGGTAATGAATATGTTAGATATAGATTCACTTAACAAAACCTTTGATTTGATTTACTGTTTCGGGAATTCAATCGTCCATCTTGATACACTAGCTGAAGTAAAAGCCTTCTTTTTAAGTTGTTACAGAGCATTAAAAGCGGATGGGCACTTCCTGTTTCAAGTTATCAATTATAACCGAATTTTAGATCAACACATTCATTATTTGCCGACGATTAATAATACGGATGCAAAATTGTCTTTTGTAAGAAATTATTCCTATTTGCAAGACGAACATAAGATTGCATTTCATACTATTTTACACGTAAAAGATCACACACGAGAAAATACAGTTAAACTACTACCGATTCGACACGAAGAGCTCGCTGAAGCATTAGCTGAGGTTGGATTTCAGATGATTAAAACGTATGGCGGTTTTATGAAGCAACCCTTTGATGCTCAAAAATCAGTTCCTTGTGTTATACTCGTTAAAAAGTAAGAAATGTATTTATTGTGAAGGGGGATAAGATGCCGATTAAAAGAAAATTGCCCTTATTTATTGTCTTATTAGTAGCAATTCCAATATTTCTATTCGTTGCAATATACTACCCTTATGTATCAGGGCAGATGGTTCAGGCAAATAAAGAAAAAATTCAACAAGTACTTGATTTAGAATCTGAATATTTGACTTCATTTTTTGAAATGCGTCAGTTAGAAGCGCAATATCTTGCAACTTCGCAGGAAGTGAACCAATGGACAGAGCTAGATGGCCAAAATGATAAAATAAAATTGAATCAATTCTTTGAACAAGAAAGAATGAATAATGAGGAACTGAGAGATATATTTATTATAGGATCTTCTGGTAAAGTTGTGGCAAGCAGTAATCCGGATAGTATTGGTCTCGACTTGTGGGATCGAGAGTATTTTCAAACAGCCATGTTAGGAGAGACAGTTTTTAGTAGCTTATTACAAGACCGTATTGAAGGTGAGAGTGTCCTTTTTGTCGCAACCCCAATTAGGGATCAAGAGAAAACCATTGTTGGGGTTATGGCAAATATTATTAATATGAATTATGTATCAACGAATATGGTGCAACTCGTTGCGCCTGAAGTTGGAACGGCTTATTTAATTGATCAAGATGGACAAGTCATTTTTCATACTGATAGGCAGCGAATTGGAAACAAGCATAAAAACCCATCGATTAATGATTATTTTACCCAATTAAGGCCTATAACATATAATGGGACCCAGGTAATTATGACAAATGGTGCAGAAAAGTTTTTAGCCCATGGTCAAATTGAAGGAACAGAATGGATCTTGGTGATTGAGCAAGATATGGACATGGTCATGTTGTCGGCGAGAAAAGCCTTTATCGTAATTCTGGTTTTGAGTATTCTTCTCTTAAGTATAACTGCCATCTTGGGATACGCTTTTGCGAGAAGGATCGTAAGTCCATTAAGTGAATTGATACATGTGATGAACAGCACATCAAATGGGGAACTCAATGTACGTATACAGTACGAAGGCAAAGATGAATTTGGTCAACTTGCAAGTCAGTTTAATTCAATGCTCGATGAACTAGTGGGTGCGTATGAAGAAATATCTGAAAAAAACGGCGAATTAATTCTCATTGAAGATGAACTTCGACACTTGGCCTTTAATGATCAGTTGACAGAATTACCAAATAGGATGGCAATGTTCATTGAACTTGAAGAACGAATACAGTCACATCGTAAACAAGAAAAAGAATTAGCGATAGTGTTAATTGATATTGATCAGTTTAAACGAATTAATGATACATTGGGACATGCAGCTGGAGATCAAGTACTTGTTGAAGTTACCAACCGTTTGATTCAATTGGAGTGGCTAACTTATAGATTATCAGGAGATGAGTTTGCAGTAATTATCGTCGATGAAGAGAACTTAAAAAACATACAAGAAACAATCGATGTCATTCAAAAAGTTTTAAGTGAACCTATTGAATTAACAGATAAGAGAATCAGCATTAGTGTGAGTATGGGAATAAGTGTTTTTCCTGACAATGGGGACACTCCGGAAAAGCTTGTTCAAAGTGCAGATACTGCTATGGATATAGCAAAACAGACAGGAAAAGCTCAAGTTGCATTTTTTTCTCAGGTTATGATGGATACGGTGTTGCGCAAAGTGAAAATCGAACAAATCTTAAAAAGGTCTATCAAAGATGGCCTATTAGATATGCACTTTCAACCGAAATATGATGTTCAAAGCCGTCAGCTCATGGGATTTGAAGCTTTAATGCGGTTAACCTTGGAAAATGGTGAACGAATTTCTCCGGCTGAATTTATTCCGATTGCAGAGGAATCGGGCTTCATCATTGAGCTAGGAGAATGGGCATTAGAATTTGTTTTCGCTAAAATCGACTACTGGATGAAAAAAGGATACTCGGTAGGACATGTGGGTGTTAACGTTTCAGGAATGCAATTAAAGCAAGAGGGATTTGCTGAGCATGCCAAGGCGATTGCAGCTGCCTATCATGTACCTCCTAACTATGTGGAACTTGAAATTACGGAGAGTATTTTAATTGGAAATATGTCAGAAACATTACAAACATTATTGGAGCTGCGTAAGATTGGATATCAAATTGCCCTTGATGATTTTGGGACAGGATACTCGGCATTTAACTACTTAAGAACAATTCCCTTAACAGCTCTAAAAATAGATAAAACCTTTATTGATCATATGGGAACACATCAAAAAGCAGAAATGCTTGTTAAACAAATCATTGACATTGCCCATGAGATTAACTTAAATGTTGTTGCAGAAGGTGTTGAAACAAAAATTCAATATCAAAGCTTGTTAAATACAAGGTGTGATATGATTCAAGGATATTATTTTAGCAAGCCAATGTCCACAAATCAGATTGAAGAATTATTAAAAAAAAATGAAGATTGACCTTCGAATCAAATTATGCTATTCTAAATGCAAATAACTTGCAATTAGAATAGCTTTATTATTTTTGGAGGATTAAAATGTTTGAAAGTTTTGCAATACATATGTTAAGCATTATTCTTGAAGCGATGCCCTTTGTCTTTCTAGGGACCTTCTTATCGTCATTAATTGAGATTTTCATATCTCCGGAAAAAATTACACAATGGTTTAGTCAAAAAAAATGGTACTATTATCTTTTGGCAGGATTAATAGGAATTATCATGCCGATTTGTGAGTGTGCCATTGTTCCAATTATGCGAAGATTAGTGAAAAAAGGGGTTCCCATTGGTGTTGCAATTACATTCCTTTTAGCCACACCGATTGTTAATCCGGTTGTCTTGCTCTCAACCTATTATGCATTTTCCGGTGATTGGGCCTACGTTCTTGGGCGAGGTGGCCTAGGATTTATTGGTGCAGTTATAATTGGAATTTTAATGGGGAAAGTCTCGGGAACCGAACAGGTACTAAAGGAAACATCTGAGTTATCCTGTTCTTGCGGACATGACCATAATCATATCCCTGACCATCATACACCAACATTTGCTAGGAGAGTTCATCATATTTTATCGCATATGAGTTCTGAATTCATCGAGGTTAGTAAGTACTTAATATTGGGAGCGACTATAGCTGCTATTATGCAAACGTTTGTATCACGACAATGGATTCTAGGTGTGGGCAATAACATAATACTATCAAGTGTTTTTATGATTATATTGGCATATGTATTGTCTTTATGCTCGGAAGCAGATGCGTTTATTGCAGCAACGTTCAGAAATTTGTTTCCGGATGCAGCAATCATGGCTTTTTTGATTTCAGGTCCTATGATTGATATTAAAAACACATTAATGCTTTTAGAAGGGTTCAAAAAAACGTTTGTTATACGTCTAACCTTGTATATCGGAGCCTTTTCACTATTACTTGGGCTCATATTTAATTTGCTGATAAGTTAGGAGATTATCGATGAAAGAAATATTAAATGCAATGATTTATACTGTTTTAACCATAATGTTGGCTTTACTTATTCTACAGGACAAGCTGAAAAATTTTCTCCATCCTAAGATGTTTGGATATGTTATTTTTTTAGTTGTTGGATTGCTGATACTTGCAATTTATAGTTGGTATACAATATATACTTCAAGAAAGACGTTGGATATGACAAATTGTCATTCACTATGGCCTTATATGCCATTTTTCTTTATGATCTTATTAATTATGTTGAATCCTTCAAATCTATCTGCTCAAGTCATTGAAAACAAAATGATTTCTACAGTAAAAAGTGAGATAAAATCAGAAATTCCTGTAATGGAGTTTGAGGTCATAGACAATAAGCCCAAAGAAGGCTTGAGTACCCAAGAACTAAATTATATGTTATCTGAATCCGAGGATAACTTTATAGCTTGGATTGAAAGAGTATCTGAAAACCCCCATGCTTATGTGGGAGAACGTATCGTCGTGAATGGATTTGTTTACAAAGAAGAAGGGTTTGAAGATAATAACCTTGTTGTAGCTAGACTACTAGTTAATTGTTGTGTTGCAGATTCAATGCTTGTCGGTTTTTTTGTCCAAACAGAAGAAGCATTAAGCTATCAAAAGGATACATGGGTGCAAGTGGAAGGTATTGTAGGGTTTGAAGATGTCTACTTTGAGCACTTAGAGGGGTATCAAGAAACTTATATAATTAAAGAAGGAATAATTAGAGAAATAATACCATATAGTCAACCGTATGTTTATATGAATTGATATATAAATCCAAAAATGAACGATTAATTTGAACTAGTATAAAACATGAACATGATTTTTTCGGACCATTCAATCGATTCTAAATAGTAGGTAAATAATTTTTTGGGGTCGAGATGAATCTGTTCAGAGGTAGCATGCATGGGTTCTATATCCCCCTGTTCATAGCAAGTGAGTATGTCGTATATAGGTCGAAAGACACCACGATGATGAATGAGCAGGTTTTTTGCATCCAAACTAATGGAAATATCCGATAGGGCAAGTTCCATTGTTGTATCAAGCATGGCATCTAATACGCTAAATAAACACATGAGAGAGATTTCATATTTTCGATGAGATAAAGAGCTGTTTGCGGCAATTAATTCTCCGAATTTTGAACGGACTAAGGCAATGCGAATGAGCTCATCCGGCTTATTGCTGGCTAACTCTTGTAGTATAAGAACATGGATCCATCGTTCTAGTTCATTGAGACCTAGCCGAACAAGGCATTTATGGATTGTAGCATTTGTTATATCTAATTTACGTGTTGAACGAACAATATGATATGCAAGATTAATATCGGAACGTATAAGGTCTGTCAAAACATGAAAAGAAGGCTCTTCGGAATGCAATTCCAAGAGAATTTGCTGATAAATAGCATTATTGGATTTTAGGGTCTTAACACCGCTAACGAAACTAGGTCGACTAAAAAAATAGCCTTGGAATAGATGGAATCCCATTCGCTTTGCCTGGAGAAAGATGTCTTTTGTTTCTATTTTTTCCGCGAGTAAGATTTTTTTCTGCTTAAGTGCTTCTTTAACTTCAAACTCAAGTGTATCTAAAGGTGTCAAAAGAACATCATATTTAATAATATCTGCAAAAGGTAGTATAGGATAGCTTGCGTAGTCCTCGGCAAAATCGTCGAGGGCTATTTTATATTGCTTTTCTTTCAAATTCATAATTTTATCAAGTAAAAATTCATCAATTTTTATGCCTTCTAAAACTTCAATGACAAGTTCATCCGGATGGATTAACTCAATGAGGTCGGACATAATAAATTCATAATCAAAATTTACAAAGGCTTTTTTACTTCCCACCAGTTTATCTAAGCCTAGTTCAAATAATTCATTCATTACTGTAGCAGTAGCTCTATTTGAATTGGAGCCAGTATACATATGACTTTTTCTATTGGTGCGACACAAAAGTTCATATCCATAAACCTTCATATTGCTTGTAAAAATAGGTTGTCTAGCTACATACATCTCATCCACATCCTTTTAATTTTCATAACTCATCCTACTTAAATATACCATAAAAAACCTCATATACCATATAAAAAAATAATTTATTTCTTGACAAAGATGCAAAAAATGCGTATGATAAGACCTAACAATTAACTTATATTACATATATGTTAAGTATGTAATATAAAACATATGTTATCACGTTTGGAGGTGCCATGTGATATCTGTAGAGCATTTATTTAAATTTCAAGACGAATATATCCAAGCATGTCAACAATATATTGCAGGGAAAATGGAAGGAGATACTTTTTTTCCAAAAGCCTCAGCCATGGGCATATATCGTCAAAGAAGTCCGGGGACGTGGATGGTTAGAGCCCGTATTCTTTCTGGAAACATTACAGTTGAGCAACTCAAAAACGTCTCTAGGATTGGAAGAGCATTTAGTCTTGGACAATTGCATTTAACTACACGACAAGATATTCAATTCCATAAGGTTAATATCCAGGATACGATACATATTGTACAAGAACTTAAAAACAGTCATATCATTAATAAAGGTGCAGGCGGTAATAGCATTCGTAATATTCTTGTGCCCCACATGAGTGGAGTGTCGAAGGAAGAAGTTTTTGATGTAACACCTTATGGAATGTTGGTTACAGATTATGTGTTAGGCTTAAAACAACTCAGCACATTACCACGAAAATTTAAAATTGCTTTTTCCCATGATAAAAATGATTCCGGAAGAACACAATATGCAGACATTGGTTTTTTGGCAACTGTGAAAAATGGAATTAAAGGCTTTACTGTATATGGTGGTGGCGGATTAGGCAATCAACCGGGAGTCGGGATTTGCTTACAAGAATTTATTCCGGCTGACCAAGTGATAATTTATACTCATGGGATGCTTCGTTTCTTTGAAGACTATGGGGATCGTGACAATCGCCACAAAGCACGTATGCGTTTTGTTAGATACCGACTTGGCGATCTAGAATTTTCAAAGATTTTTCATAAGTATGTTGAAGAAGTGGGACAGGAAAAGGCTTCAATAAACGTTGAAAACATCCTAACAAGCTATAAGCAAACGGTCGTTGAAGACCAAGAAGATTATATAGAATTAACACCTCAAAATGGGGATATACAATGCGTAGATATAGACCGACTGATAGAATGGATTGAACATAAGGGTATAGAAAATCGAATTCGACTTCGGTTAACGGCCAATCAAGGAATGCTTGTTTTTGGATTGAAGACTCAAGAAAAAGAAGAAATAGAACACATTTTGAAACATATCATTGCACAAAGTGATATTGAACAAACGCTTTCTTGTACCGGAGCACGTGAATGTCGAATCGGCTTATGTGATTCTGTACACTTACGTGAACAGATCATTCATATGGCGACTCAGTATCCGTTAGAACAACGCAGACAACTTCCTAAAATTTTTATCTCAGGTTGTCGAAATGCATGCGGTTGGCATTTGGTAGGTGCAATTGGTTTTTCAGGGAAAAAGATACGAACCATACATGGTGTTGAAGAATGCTTTGATGTTTTTATTGATGGAAAGGTAGAGGCAGGACAATCAAAAATCGGAGAAAACATGGGAACACTTTCTGTAAGCCAGTGTATTAATTTTCTAAACCGGATTTTCAATAAATATTTAGAGGTTCTTAAAGAAAATAGAAATGTTTCATTTCATCAATATAGTCAACAGGATAATCAATGGATTCGTCAGACGTTAAAGCATATGGAAAAGGAGATCATACATCATGGAAAAGCTTGATATTGAGCAACTAAATCAAAAATTTGCCAATGAACATCCCAAAGAAATAATTGAATTCGCAATGAAAGAGTGGGGACAGAAAAACACTGTACTCGCATCGAGTATGTCTATTGAAGATCAAGTATTGACAGATTTAATTATTAGACAAAATCCATTGGCCCGAATATTTTTCATCGATACCGGTCGTCATTTTGAAGAGACCTATCAACTTCTTGAAGAAACAATGCGTAAATATTCAATAAAATACGAAGTGTATGTGCCAAAATCCCAACGATTGGAGACCATCCTATCCGATTATGGTCCGAATTTTTTTTATAATAGCGTGGAAGCAAGAAAAAAATGTTGTCATATTCGCAAAGTTGAGCCCTTGAAAAGAGTCTTAAGTACTGCCGATGCATGGATATGTGGTTTGCGAAAAAGTCAGTCACTTACTCGGGAAAATATTAATATTTTTGAATGGGACGCTACACATAAAATGTATAAAGTGAATCCCCTTGCACATTGGTCAGAAGAGGCCGTATGGGAATATATTCATGATCGGCAGGTGCCCTATAATCAACTTTACACGAAAAACTTTCCAAGCATCGGTTGTCGTCCCTGTACACGAGCGGTCGAACCGGAAGAAGATGTTCGAAGCGGTCGCTGGTGGTGGGAAGAACTGGAAAAGAAAGAATGTGGATTACACATTAGAATGGAGGAATCATAATGAATCACTTGGACAAACTAGAAGCACAGAGTATCTACATATTACGCGAAGCCTATCGAGAGTTTAAGGATTTATGTATGCTTTGGTCCATAGGTAAAGACAGTACAGTACTTTTATGGTTAGCACGTAAGGCGTTTTTCGGACACGTTCCGATTCCACTGGTACATATTGATACACATTATAAAATTCCGGAAATGATTGAATACCGTGATCGCCTAGCTATGGATTGGAAATTACAAATGATCTATGGTGAGAATACTGAGAAGCTCGAAAATGGGGAAACTTTTCCTGGTGGAAAGGTAGATCGATTAACCTGCTGTAAATCCCTGAAAGCAGAAGCCCTTAAAAATACACTTTCAGGAAAATGGAATCGATACACGTTAAACCACCAGACAGGCCAATATGAAATCGATTCGAACCGGGAGCAATATACAGGAGCCATTGTTGGTGTTCGCGCAGATGAAGAAGGCAGTCGTTCAAAAGAACGTTATTTTTCACCGAGAGATCAAGAAAATGATTGGAATATTGGAGATCAGCCCCCGGAATTTTGGAATCAGTATAAGACGGATTTTGCTCCGGGAACCCATGTAAGAATTCATCCTCTTCTAGACTGGACGGAATTAAATATATGGGAATACATCGAAAGAGAAAATATTCCCATTACGTCATTGTACTTTGATCAAGGTCAAGGGAAACGATATCGTTCACTTGGATGTTTTCCATGTACGACACCTGTCGACTCAACAGCAACAACAGTAACTGAGATTATTGAAGAATTAAAAAGCGGTAAATTCTCAAACATTGCAGAACGATCAGGACGAGCTCAAGACCAAGATGATGGTGGCGGTTTGGAAACCTTGAGAAAAGGAGGGTACATGTAATGAAACATCGAGATCAGATGAATATTGTCATTATCGGACACGTAGATCATGGAAAAAGCACCGTTATCGGACGGTTGTTGGCAGATACCGGTTCCTTACCGGACGGAAAACTTGAAGCGGTAAAGGCCTATTGTAAAAAAAATTCCAGGGCTTTTGAATATGCTTACTTGCTGGATGCCTTAAAGGACGAACAAGCTCAAGGAATTACCATTGATACAGCACGATGCTTCTTCAAAACATCGCTTAGGGATTATATTATTATTGACGCCCCCGGACATGTAGAATTTTTGAAGAACATGGTAACCGGAGCCTCCCGTGCGGAAGTTGCATTACTTGTCATAGATGCAAAAGAAGGTATCCAAGAAAATTCAAAGCGTCATGGACATATTGCAGCCATGCTAGGGATTAAGCAACTCGTTGTCTTAGTCAACAAAATGGATTTAGTGGACTTTGATCAAACAGTTTTCAGTTCAATTACAGACGAATTTACGGCCTTTTTAAATCGAATTGACATTCATCCAGTCAACTTTATTCCTATTAGTGCATTTCAAGGGGATAATATTGCAGAAAAGTCAGAGAAAACATCATGGTATGAAGGGCCGACAGTGCTTGAACAATTAGATGCTTTCCAAGGCAAGAAGAAAAATGAGGCACAAGCCTTCCGTTTACCGGTTCAAGACGTATATAAATTTACCGCAGAAGGTGATGACCGCCGCATCGTTGCAGGAACGGTTGTTAGTGGGAGTGCGTCGGTAGGTGATACAGTGCGATTTCTTCCTTCAGGAAAAGTCAGTACGATTCAAAGTATCGAAGGATTTAATATATCCAAGCGTCAACACATAGAAACTAGCGAAGCGGTGGGGGTCACTTTATCGACACAGGTCTACATTACAGCCGGAGAGATTATGGTTAGAGAACGGGATGTTCAACCTAAAGTTAGCCGGCGATTTAGGACCAACCTATTTTGGGTGGGAAAAGAACCCTTAGTTAAGGGGAAAGCCTATAAACTCAAAATAGGTACAACGAGTGTTTCGGTTAAACTCCTTGATATTGTGACCATCGTCGATGCCGCAGAACTTAATATTGAAGCACAAAAAGACCAAGTCGATCGACATGATGTGGCCGAGTGTATTCTAGAAACAGCAAAACCGATTGTCTTTGATCCGATATCCGAGTTAGACCAAACCGGCCGATTTGTCATTGTTGATCAATATGAGATTTCAGGCGGAGGCATTATTGTTGAAGAACTTAATGCAGATATTGTTAAAGATGCCAAGCATCAATCAAAGCTTGTTCTTGTTACTTCTGGGCAAGGAGATCATGAACAGATTATTAGTAAAGAAATGGAAAAAGTGTGTGAAACACTACGAACTCAAGAAATCATACAAGATTACTATATAATATAGTAGGAATCAAGGAGGGAACAACAATGGAAATAGGAATCACGTGCTTAATCTTATTGATTATGATGGTAATTCTTGTGACAGAATGTTGTGACCCTCTTAAGATTATAACCATTGTTATGGTCCTTTTTCTTAGTCTAGGCTACATTAGCATTGAAGAAGCGGTTGCGGGATTTTCAAATAGTGCGGTACTAGCAATTGGAGCTTTGTTTATCTTAGCCGGAGCAGTGGAACAATCCGTCATTTTTGAAAAGCTGACGCGGTTTGACCATCCAAAAAGAAAATACAAGCCGGAAGTACTCTTTAGCTTTATTACCGGATTGTCTGCCTTTCTTAACAACACGCCGATTGTCAGTATATTTATACCTATTGCAAGACGCATTGGCATTAAAACGGATACATCGGCTTCCCAACTACTCATTCCTTTATCCTATCTGTCCATGTTAGGAGGCGTTTTAACCCTTGTAGGTACCTCGACCAATTTAGTCGTTAGCGGATTAATGGTTGAACTTGGTATGCAACCTTTAGGTTTTTTTGAATTGACTCAAGTGGCATTGCCGGGGGTTATGATTGGCTTCATATATATTCTCATAACATATCGGTGGCGACTTCCTGTGATTCATGAAGAACACACTATAGTGAAAGAAATTAATAAAGTCGAAGAGATAAATATAAAGTCGACCTTAAAATCTCTTTATCCCTTTATCGCTTTTTTGGGAACGGTATTGATGACAATGGTTTTTCAAATGAGTATCTTACATGCTGCACTAGTAGGCATTGTCTTTTTACTTATTACAGATACGATACAAATACGTGATAGCTTACAGATGATTGAGTATAAGACGATCTGTTTAATTGCCATCTCTTTTTCTATAGGAAAAGCGATTATTAATACAGGAACAGCAGCATTTATTGGTGAACACTTAGTCCATTATACTTCAAGATGGTCACCCTTTTGGGTCTTAATTCTTGTATTTATTGTGACAAATATATTTACCTTAATGATTACCAATAATGTAGCGGCAATTTTAGCCGTTCCTCTAGTTTATGAAATGGTGACGCTGATGAATGTTGATATACGCCCCATGATGTTAATGACAGCAATCGCAGCATCCTCCTCTTTTTTATCTCCCTATGGTTATCAGACCAATATCATGGTTTATCATGCGGGAGGCTATCGATTCAAAGACTTTTTTCACTATGGATATCCTTTGACATTTTTGATTATGGTAGTGAGTGCTATAAATATTTTTGTTGTGTTTTACTGACAGATTAGACGCTTGACAGATTGACATAAAAAGGGGTAACATATTATAAAAGGAGGCGGTGAATATGTTAAAACGAACGATGTTATTCCTTCGAAGCAAATTATATTTTATACCGGGAATTTATGTTGTCGTATTTGTATTTACGGCCTTTTTTGTTAAATGGATTGATCAGACTCAGTCTGCTTTTTTGAACCAATATTTACCGGATATACTACTCGTTGAAGCTAGCCATGGAAGTGATATTTTTTCCATGGCTAGTGGAAGTTTATTGAGTATGCTAACGATTACATTTTCAACCATGATGGTTGTATTAACCATTTATGGTGGACAGCTATCCCCAAGAACTTTACAAGATTTCTTGGAAAGTCGACAGACGCAACGTATTTTAGGTTATTTTATGGGGACGTTTTCATTTTCAGTGGTTAGTTTTTTCCTTATTCGAGATCGTCAAGATAATGGACACCTGATTGCTCCCTTCATTGGAATTATATTGATTATTATTGCAGTTGGGGTCTTTGCCCGCTTAATTCATTTCGTTGCAAAATCGGTGCAAGTGAGTTTATATGTACAAAGCTTAGTTAAAGAAGTTTCGGATTTGATTGATAAGAAGCAAAAGCAAGTTCGTGATAATTCTCAAATTAGTAATGAACCATTAGATACCTTTGAAGAGATTTTAAATCAAGAGGCTTATGAAATTCATTCTCAATATTCAGGGTTTATTCAACTTTATGAAGAAGAAAAACTGTATGCACTTGCCAAAAAATACGGAGTGACCATACACTGTGAACGTCGTATTGGTGAACATATTTTGGAAGATGATGTATTGGTCAAAGTATATAAGTATGATGCTTCCATGGACAAAGAAGATAAAGAAGAAGATACATTAACGGCTAAAATCATAAAAAATATAATTGTAGGTGACGAGATTAATCTATATGATGATATCGGAAATCGTAGCCGTAAACTTGTCGAGATTGCCGTTAGAGCTTTGTCTCCGGGGATTAACGATCCGGGAACGGCCGTGTTTTGTATCGAAAAGATGGGCTTTTTATTACATAAAATCGC
The DNA here is from genome assembly GCA_964563505.1 of uncultured Eubacteriales bacterium. Classification (GTDB taxonomy): domain Bacteria; phylum Bacillota; class Clostridia; order Lachnospirales; family Vallitaleaceae; genus UBA1351. The sequence continues at coordinate 17,849 of CAZLXW010000025.1, read as the reverse complement.
CTTGGCATTTGATGCAAAAATCTATATTGATGATGAGAGACAAGTTCGACTTATCGTTCAAAAGGTCGTTTTTCGTCGCTTACTCTATGATCATTTTTATCAAATCAAGCTCTATGGAAGTGAGGATTTTTTTGTGTTTGATGCCATGGTTCGTGCATTAACAACGATAGCAAAAGACTCGACCAATCAGATACGAAGTGAAGTTGCAGAATTTTCGAATTATCTCATGTATGATCTTGACTTAGATCAAATTGCACCGATTGAAAAAGAAATTGTCCAAGAACGTTTGTACCAATTAGCTATTGCAACAGGAGACAGTTCACTTAAGATTGAATAGTTAAGTTGTCATTCTGTTTTGTGTTTTGCATTCAATATTGCAATTGGAGGGTGATATCGGGTATTATTATAGTATTACAATACTATTCAATGCGTGAAGCATAATATACTGACAATGGAGGGTTAATAAATGCATGAAAAAAAAGAGCAAATAATAAGAATGATTAATGATGGGAATACATCGCTAGGTATTGAGTTGGGGTCAACGCGAATCAAAGCGGTTTTAATTGACGGAAACCATCAACCCATTGCATCCGGAAGCCATGATTGGGAAAACAGTCTTATCGATGGAATTTGGACATATAGTCTTGATGAGGTTTGGACAGGAATTCAAGATAGTTATCAAAAAATGGCTGCAGATGTTAAGGAAAAATTTGGTCTTACACTAACCAAAATCGGCGCAATAGGTTTTAGTGCAATGATGCATGGCTATATGGCCTTTGATGAAAACGATGAGATTTTAGTCCCCTTTCGAACCTGGCGTAATAACATCACAGGGCAAGCCTCTGAGGCATTAACAGAATTATTCCAGTATCCGATTCCGCAACGATGGAGCATTGCCCACCTGTATCAAGCCATTCTCAACGGTGAAGAACATGTATCTAAGATTACTTTTATGACAACGCTTGAAGGCTATGTCCATTGGAAGCTGACCGGAGAAAAAGTATTGGGTATCGGCGATGCGGCCGGAATGTTTCCGGTAGACTTAAATACACAAGATTATCATGAAAAGATGATTGAACAATTTAATACACTAATCGCGGATAAAAACTTACCATGGTCGATTCAAGAGATCTTACCCAAATCTTTAGTTGCGGGAAAAGATGCCGGTGTTTTAACTGAGGAAGGTGCAAAAACTTTGGACACAAGTGGGAACCTTGAAGCAGGAATACCCTTGTGTCCACCCGAAGGAGACGCCGGAACCGGAATGGTAGCAACAAACAGTGTTGCGGCACGGACAGGAAACGTATCAGCAGGTACCTCTGTATTTGCCATGATTGTTTTAGAAAAAGAGTTATCAAAAGTGCATTCAGAGATTGACTTAGTTGCAACTCCGTCAGGAAAACTCGTTGCCATGGCCCATTCCAATAACTGTACTTCGGATTTAAATGCGTGGGTAAATCTATTTGATGAAACCTTAAAAGCTTTTGGCCTTGAGGTGGATCAAACAACTTTATTTAAAACATTATATACAAAAGCTCTTGAAGGAGATGACGATGCCGGTGGATTACTTGCTTATGGGTATTTATCCGGAGAGCATATGACCCACTTTGAAGAAGGGCGTCCATTATTCGTCCGATCATCAGATAATCATTTTAATTTGGCGAATTTTATGCGAGTCAACTTATTTACGTCACTTGGTGCATTAAAAATCGGTCTAGATATCCTCTTGAAAGAAGAAGGTGTTCAACTCGATAAGATTCTGGGTCATGGAGGACTGTTCAAAACGAAAGGCGTTGGCCAACGCTTTATGGCAGCTGCAGTGAACGCACCGGTGACCGTTATGGAAACAGCGGGTGAAGGTGGAGCTTGGGGTGTAGCCTTGCTTGCAGCATACTTGAATAATAAGCAAGCGAACGAAAGCTTAGAAGACTATTTAGATAAGAGAGTCTTTAAAGAAGAATCCGGAGAGACAGTTAATCCGGTTGCAGATGATGTGAAAGGCTTTGAAACCTTTATGGATCGCTATAAAAAGGGATTAGATATTGAACGCGCAGCTATTTTGCACCATCAATAATCCTATGATTGACATTGGATGCAGAGGAATGTATAATAATACAAAAGCAAGCATAAAAATTCAATAGCTAATAAAAAGGAGAATAATTATGTTTAAAGTATATGTAGACGGACAACATGGTACAACAGGATTGTTGGTTAATGAACGTCTAGAAAAGCATCCAAATGTCAAACTCTTAAAAATTGACTATAATGAACGTCATAATAATGAACAACGGAAGCAATTATTAAATGAAGCAGATATTGTTTTCTTGTGTTTACCGGATGAAGCAGCTAAAGAGAGCCTTGCCATGATTACAAACCCTGAGACAAAGGTCATTGATGCATCGACAGCCCACCGAACGCATGCCGATTGGGCCTATGGCTTTGCAGAGTTGTCCCAAGCACATCGAAAAAAGATTCAAGGAACCCATCGCTTGTCCAACCCGGGGTGTCACGCAACAGCCGCCATTTCCATTCTCTATCCACTGATTCAAGCAGGGATTATGGATGCGGATATGGATATATCACTCTTTTCAATTACCGGCTATTCCGGCGGTGGTAAACAGATGATAGAGACCTATAAAAATAGCATCGATCTTGCTTATCAAGCACCCATGCAATACGCACTTGATCTAAATCATAAACATGTTCCGGAGATTATGGCCCAAGCCGGATTAGATCATCGACCGATTTTTATGCCTGTTGTATCCGATTTTGAACGTGGGCTTGCGGTGACAATTCCTGTCTTTAGACAAGCCTTAAAGAAACAAGTCACAAGAGAAGAATGTGCCCTTATATTACAAGACCATTATAAAGACGCCCACTTTGTCCGCGTTCATGAGATAGATGATGAACAGGCGCTTGTGGATAAACGAATGAATATTCAAATGAACAATGACAGCAATTATTTAGATTTATTTATTTATGGCAATGAGACACAGTTTCAATTTATCGCGTGTCTAGATAACCTTGGAAAAGGTGCATCAGGTGCAGCTATTCAAAACATGAATATTATGCTTGGAATAGAAGAAAACACCGGTTTATAAACCGGTGTTTTTTTCTATGAGTGATTCAATATATACATACAATTCTTCAACAGTTAGATCATGCGTATAGATAAAAGTAGCAACCTCTTGGCCAATATAACGCAGGTGCCATGGTTCATAACTATATCCGGTAATCGATGTATCTTCTTTGGGATAACGGATGATGAATCCAAATCGATGTGCGTTCTCTTTAAGCCAAAGCCCTTCATCCATATCACCTAAAGTACTTACAAGACGATAACCAAGCGATTCTAAGGTGACATCTAAAGCTAATCCAGTCTGATGTTCACTATGACCCGGGCGGGCACTTACTTTATCCGTAGCAGCTAAACCGCGATTGGCGACATTGTTTTCATAGATTCCTTTTTGAGTTGCGTAAGAACGATATCCGGATGCTCCCAGCAAATTAAAACCGGCTTCCTCTGCAGCCACAAATAATTCTTCCATATGTGTCGCAGCTTCAGAACGTAGTTTCTTTTTTTCTAAAGCTTCTGAAAAATAAAAAGGAATGTCCGGTTCAACCAAGTCATTGGGTACATAATCGGCAGGCAGATGATTGAGCTTGTTGCTTAAAACATATATGCTATCAGCTTCTTCGACATATCCGATTTCGCCATAGGTATAGTTATATTGAACAGCAATAAGATGTTCAATCAAGGGAAGTAGTCCTTGGTTTTCCATAATCATTTCAGGAGTTAAGCCTAATTGAGTGGGATCAATGGGACTTAATAGGTCATGATAGCCTGTGGTGTTGTCTGAAGATGTGGGTAAGGGTTCGCGATCGGATGAATCCACTTGATCAAGGATCTCGTCTAGATCATTAACATCAGCAATATCAACATTGTCGGTATCGATGGATACATCAACATCGGTTGAATTCGTATCGGTTGATTCTGTGTTATCTGTATTTTCTCTTGCTGTATTTTCCAACTGTCTCCCCCCATTTGATGACCCCGGTTCAATCGGAGTGAACTCACAAGCAGTCATCAGGAATGCAAAGCCCAAGAGAAGGAAAAGTAATATAGTTTTTTTCATAAAAGCCTCCAAAAAATTATCTGATACAGACATTGTAGTCGAAAATAGTGAATTTAGCAAGATTTTAATCAACCTTTAATCGTTTTAGCAGAAGCTTATAAACTTATACGGTTATAATCAGTATATACTTTAAAGAAAGAGGTGTTAGTGATGACAAATAAACTATATCGTTCAAGACAAGACAAAATGCTTGCAGGTGTTTGTGCAGGAATAGCGGAATACTTTGATATTGATCCGACATTAGTAAGGTTAGGATTTGCAATCTTTGTATTTGCTTATGGATCAGGAATCTTAGCATATATTCTATGTGCAATAATTATTCCGGAAAGACCCTATGATTATATCGAAGAAAAATCTATGCACGAAGAGCATGAACACGAATATGAACATTCAACGGAAAAAAAAACTAAACAAATAGCTGGAATTGTTATTGTCGGCTTTGGCGTTATGATGCTTGCCGATCAGTTCTTCCAATGGATTAACCGAGGAACAATTTGGGCTCTTGCAATTATTTTGCTTGGAGTCTATCTCGTAGTGACACCGAATCGTCGTTAGAATTTTCTCCTTTTTATTCTGCGGGTTTTCGATTATAATGAAAGAAAGCGTTCTGATGATATGAGAGGTGTCCTATGGGAGAAAAAAAGATCCGCATAAAATGGTTAAATATCAAAGCAAGAAAATTAGATAATTCCCATGACTTTTCAAATGATGAGCCATGGATTATAAGCTTCAGTATGTTTATAGAAAATTATTGGAGTGACAGAATACCGATTAAAGCGCGCATAGAGATTCGAAATCAAAATGCGGGCTTTAAAATCATGGAAGAAAATATGGTTCTAGATCCCCAAGAGTCCAATCATTTTAATATACATGAAGAGGTTGTCAATCCTGTGAAATGGACAACAGAGATGACCTTTATATATGATGTTTATGTAACCATATTTAATGCCTTAGGTGACCAAGTAGATACATATACAACACAGATGGGATTTATAGGTGATGAACCCTTTGTTGCAAAACAAGAACCGATTGTATACTACCACGAAAATGAAGCCGATGTGCTAGATGATATTATGTGCATGAAGCAAGTTAATATTCAAAAAATCTATTATTGTGCATGGGAGAAAAAAGAATCCTTCTATCAACTGTGTGATATCCATGGTATTAAAATCATAGATGTCTTGCCCTATGTGGAGATTTCGCCACAAAGCATTTACCAGATTGAAGAATATTATGGCTTATACTCAAATCATCCATCGGTAGAACGTTGGATTGTTGCCCCAATTATGAAAAAATCAGACTATTACTTAGTCAAAGAAATAGCGTCAAAAAATCGGATTGAAATCGGAGAATATCCAGATTCAAACACAATCCCTTGGTCACGTGGATTTCGACAATCGCGAGAGTATGAAGAATCAGGACTTCCTGCAATCCCGGAAAGTGGATGGTTATTTAATTCTTTAAATCAAAGCCGGCCGATTACACGTGTCATCAAAAAACAGAATCAACGGTTTAGCTTTCAGATAAATCTTGACGAGATGGAAGTTATCGTTAAAAGTCATTATCTTGATAAGGGAACACTTGATGTTTTATTTGGATATGAAGTATTAGAAGACGGCGTTAGTATTTTCAAAAATATTGAGGACACAATAGATATCAGACCGGGAGAGCAAGAAGGTATTTTACTGAAACTCGATGCCATCGAATATAATAGGAATTGCCAATACGACCTTAATGTATTTGCAACACTGGCTCAAGACACGGATTATGAAAAAGCAGGCTATATTATTGCCATGGAGCAATTTCGATTGCGAGATTCGCAAAAAGTAATGGCCATTGTATCCTCGGACCTTCCGGTTCGCGTTCAAGAAAAACATAGAAAACTGTTTTTAGAAGGAGAACGGGTGAGCTGTAATATTAGTCGACAAAATGGTGAGATTCTTAATCTTGCCATTGGAAGCAAAGAGATTTTCTTAAAGCCCATGTTAATCGAATGTCTCCTAGGGGAAGATTCAAAACCGAAAGCCTTACAATTTAAAGGGTATAGCCATGGTTCAACATCGAATGGAACCGAAGTGGTATGCACATATAAAGTCAAGGGTTATAAAGGTAGTATCGAAGTACAATATTTAATGAATGGCAAAAATGAAATACTCATGAAAATCAAAGCCTCTGATACAATACCTCTAAAGGTGATACGTCTGGCTATCCGTATGAATGACCCGGGAGATGCAATACGGTATTTTGGAAAAGGACCGGATGATAATACCAAAGAGTATAATGAAGGTGCATACCTTGGGCTCTTTGATATAGATGCGCAAAAAGTTGATATTGAACGATGTGACGTTCAATGGATGTCTATTGGCGACTATGGATTCGACATCGATTCGGCAACCCTATGCAATTGCAAAATCAAAAAAGACAGCAATCAGTTTGTCGATATTGCACTTGAGTTAATCGGCGCACCGGCAATGTTAAAAATTGAAGTATAAAATCAAAATCAAATGACAATCAATGAAGGTGGACAAATGTTTGACTTAAAAGAAGCGTTAAAAAACCTGCCGGATAAACCGGGGGTTTATTTAATGAAAGATAGTAACGATCATATTATCTATGTAGGAAAAGCAAAAATATTAAAAAATCGGGTACGACAATACTTCCATCAATCAGCGAATCATTCCAATAAAATCAAGCGAATGGTCTCGCTTATTGATGCCTTTGAATATATTGTTACAGATTCTGAGCTGGAAGCCTTGATTCTTGAGTGTAACTTGATTAAAAAGTATTGGCCCAAATATAACACCATGCTTAAGGATGATAAAACATATCCATATATCAAAGTCACTGTCGACGAAGCCTATCCCCGCATTATCTATACACGAGAAATGAAAAAAGATAAGGCTAAGTATTATGGCCCCTATGTCAATGCTTATGCAGCCAAAGAGATTATTGATCTCGTGCGAAAAATGTATAAAATACGGACCTGCCATCGGGTTTTGCCACGGGATATCGGTAAAGAGCGTCCTTGCTTAAACTATCATATCAAACAGTGCGACGCCCCCTGTATGGGATACATTAGCGAAGACGATTACCGTAAGCAGATTGACCGTGTGATTAAATTTCTTGAAGGGGATTATCTCCCGGTCATGAATGAACTTCAAGAAGTTATGCTTGAAGCATCTGAACGACTTGACTTTGAAAAAGCGGCAGAATCAAGAGATTATATCCAAGCCATTAAAGCCATTATGGAAAAACAAAAAATCGTCAAATCCGCACAAAATGATCAAGATGTCATTGCCTTTGCACAAAACGAACAGGAAGCCTTGGTACAAGTATATTTTGTACGTAACGGTAAGCTTATCGGACGTGAGCACTTTCGTATGGAACATATTGAAGACCAGAATGCAGAAGAGATTATGACGGCCTTTGTTAAACAGTTTTATTCCGGTACCCCATTTATCCCCAAGGAATTGATATTACAGAACAATCTTACGGAAGCCCATATCATCGAAACCTGGTTATCGGATAAACGAGGACAAAAAGTCTATATTCGGGTACCGCAAAAGGGCGATAAGAATAAGCTCATCGCCCTTGCGGCAAAGAATGCAACCATTACTTTAGAGCAATTTGGAGACTCCTTGCGTAAAGAGCAAAAACGAACCATTGGCGCCATGGAAGAGTTAAGACAAGCCATTGGATTCGATGAAGTTATTCATCGTGTGGAAGCCTATGATATTTCCAACCATCAGGGAGTGGCAACAGTGGGCTCAATGGTTGTCTTCGAGCAAGGCAAGCCAAAGAAAAGTGATTACCGAAAATTTAAGATAAAATATGGAAACGGACCGGATGATTATGCATCCATGAATGAAGTTTTAACGCGGCGATTTAACCATGCCCTCGACGAGCAAAAAGAATTGTTGCTTAAAGGTCTTGACGCTGAACAAGGCAAGTTTACCAAACTACCGGACCTTATTTTGATGGACGGAGGAAAAGGCCAAGTAAATATTGCCCTTCAAGTCCTGACCGAAGTGGGACTGGCTATTCCTGTCTGCGGTATGGTCAAAGATGATAAGCACCAAACACGTGGCTTGTATTTTAATAATCAAGAGATTTCCTTAAATGTCCGTAGTGAGGCCTTTAAACTTGTCGCGCGCATTCAAGATGAAGCCCATCGTTTTGCCATTGATTATCATCGCAAAACCCATTCAAAACAGCAAGTAAAATCTGTACTAGATGATATTGCGGGTATTGGTCCGACACGACGAAAAAACCTAATGCGAGCCTTTGGAAATATTGAAAAAATCAAAGAAGCGACAGTCAATGATCTACTCGAAGTAAACGGAATGAATCAAAAAAGCAGTGAAGCCGTTTATATCTTTTTTCATGGAGAGGAAAAATAAGAATTATTTTTCTTTTCCATCCTTTAAAGATGTGATACTATAGTGTAAGATACGATGCACAGTAAACCAAATTGGAGGGATACCATGGATCATGATAATTATTACGTCTGTCTTGATGAAATCATAAAAAAAATGAAACTCAAGAATTTGACGCCGGAAATACCGACGGAGGATATACGCATTAATCAGAGTGACTTAAACCGCCCCGCATTACAGTTGGCAGGTTTTTTTGATTATTTTGATTCGGAGCGTGTTCAAATCATCGGAAAAGTTGAATACACATACATACAAAATCTCTTTGCGTCTGAACGACGGGCTATTTTGGAACGCTTATTCAAAAGTCAAATTCCGTGTCTGATTTTGTCACGCAGCCTAGAGCTAATGGATGACTTAAATGAAGTCGCACATGAAACCGGTGTACCGATTTTACAATCGCATATGCCAACGTCCTACTTTTCTTCAGAATTAAATCAATATTTAAAAACAGAATTAGCACCACGGATTTCACTTCATGGTGTTTTGGTTGATGTTTATGGAGAAGGGGTATTTATTACCGGAGAAAGCGGAATCGGTAAATCCGAAACAGCCTTGGAATTGATTAAACGGGGACATCGACTGGTGGCCGATGATGTTGTTGAGATTAAGAAAATTAATGACGATATTTTACAAGGAACCAGTCCCGATATTATCCGACATTTTATCGAAGTTCGCGGTGTCGGTATTGTGGATTGTAAGACTTTGTTCGGTGTTGAATCCGTAAAAGAAAGTCAAAACATTGACTTGGCTATTCGTCTTGAAGACTGGAACCCGGAAAAAGAATATGAACGCTTAGGCTTAAATGAAGAATATATGGATATACTTGGGAATCAGATCGTGTCCCATTCTATACCCATTCGTCCCGGACGAAATCTAGCTATTATTGTTGAATCAGCAGCGATTAACCATCGACAAAAAGCCATGGGATATAATGCGGCCATTGAGTTAAATAATCGGGTAACCAATAATTTAGCTAAACGCACCCAAGAACGTAAAGACCTTGAAGAAAAAAACGTAAGAGAAAAACTATTAAAAGAAAAAGAGGCAGATAAATAGGAGGAATTATGTATAACATTGGTATTGATTTAGGTGGCACAAATATTGCAGCAGCTTTAGTCGATGAAGAAGGAACGATTATTCGACAAGCATCTGTTCCGACATTAAGAGAACGTGATTATAAAGAAATCGTCAAAGATATGGCCATGTTGGCTTTGAAAGTCATTGATGATGAAGGCCTTAAACGCGAAGATGTTCATTCGGTTGGAATCGGAAGTCCCGGAACACCGGACACGGAAAACGGTCTGATTGTGTATGCAAATAATCTGAAGTTTAATAATACGCCGATTCGTGAAGAATTTGTAAAACATTTCGATATCCCGGTATATATAGAGAATGATGCGAATTCAGCGGCCTATGGTGAGTTCATAGCAGGTGTCGGCCGTAAATATGACGATTTTGTTGCGGTGACATTAGGCACCGGTGTTGGTGGCGGTGTTATTATTCAAGAAAAAATCATCACCGGATCCTATCATGGTGGAGCGGAACTAGGCCATATGGTCATTGACCTTAACGGAAGCTTATGTACATGTGGACGTCGTGGATGTTGGGAAGAGTTCTCTTCAGCAACTGCATTGATACGCGAAGCGAAAAAAGCAGCCATTGCACATCCGGATTCAAAGCTAAATGACTTGGTTGGAGGCGATGTTGAAGCCATGAATGCCAAGATACCTTTTGATGCGGCGCAAGCAGGTGATAGCGTTGCTCAAGAAGTTATCACATGGTACATTGATCATTTAGCCATTGGTTTAGTGAATGTGATCAATATTTTTCAACCGCAAGCCATTGCTTTGGGTGGGGGCGTATCTGCTCAAAAAGAGAATCTGATCAAACCCTTAAAAGAAAAAATGGCAAGCGAAATATATGGTGGGGCCGATGCCCTAAAGACTGAATTGCTGATTTGTGAATTAGGCAATGATGCCGGTATAATCGGTGCGGCCATGTTATATAAATTATACGATAAATAAAAGCAAATAATAGAAGCGACAGGGATTATACCTTGTCGCTTTCTTTTTCTTTCTCTTTTTGTTTTTTTAGATCATCGATCATATCTTGTTTTTTCTTCTTTTCGATATTGAGCTTTAATTGCTCTATATATTCGCGTTTAGCTTTGATTTCAGCTTGGTATTCTTGTATGGCTTTTTCCCTAGGGCTAAGTTCACTTTTTCGCAGTTGATTTCGGCTGCGTAAAAAACAAAAAATAAGAAACATTCCGATGAGTATATTGAGGATTAAGCCAATTTCTTCATAGCCTATAATGAAGAGAACTGAACTTAAAGCAATAAGTATTCCTAGTGGACGCAATATTTTTGCAGCTAGGGACTGGCGATGATAAAAAACTGTAACAATAAATTGGTGAATATAATTGTTCGAACTCATTGAAATTCCCGTGATAATCAGAAAAAGCATGAGAAGAATTTTTAGTATTGGTGCCATTGTATTCCTCCAAACAAATAAGATAAGCACAGTGTACCATATTTTGGAAAATTTGTCTTTTATTCCTCTTTATTTTCATAGAGCTATCTTGTATAATGTGAATAGAACATACGTACGCCACATAAAGGGGTTACCATGAAAAAAGAAAAGAATTTGTACTTACATAAAGTATCCGTACGGGAGTTTGTAGAGTTTGTCTTTCGTTCGGGGGATATTATGTCGGTTAATCTAAGCCATCGTCGTATGGTTGACGGAACCAAAGCGCATCAACGTTTTCAAAAAGCAGAAGCAGAGAAGGGACCTTATGAAAGTGAGGTTTCCATTGACTATGAATTTACTAAAGAGGATGTTGTCTATCGGATTGCAGGACGGATTGACGGCCTTATTATCAGGCAAGAGAACGATCAACAATGCGTACTTATTGATGAGATTAAGTCGACGACACGTGCATTAAGTGACATTGAACATGGAGAAGCCGTCCATTGGGCCCAAGCCAAAGTATATGCCTATCTATATGCATTACACTATCGATGTGATGCAATTATTTGCCGATTAACCTACATTGAGTTAGATAGTCAACAGGTCAAGCAGTTTGAAGAAGAGATAACCTTTGAAGCCTTGGCAGCTTTTTTTGCAGAGGTATTGGAGGTCTATAGTAAATACGCCAAAATGGTGGATCTATATGAACGAGGCATGCATGAGAGTGTCAAGCAATTTACCTTTCCTTTTGACACCATTCGAAGCGGACAGGATAAGCTCATGAAAGGCGTCTATCGAACAATCATGGAAGGGAATATCTTATTTAGCCGGGCACCCACCGGCACAGGAAAAACGATTGCGACACTTTTTCCGGGAATCAAAGCTTTGGGAGAAGATGGCACAGATAAGCTTTTTTATCTCACAGCAAAAACAATCGGAAAAAAAGTTGCTGTTGAAACCTTAGAAAAGATGAAGGAAAGTGACCTCATACTCAAGTATGTTGTCATTACGGCCAAAGAAAAGATCTGTATCCATGATGAAGTGAATTGTAATCCGGAACACTGTCCCTATGCCAAGGGGCACTACGATCGCGTGAATGAAGGAATTAAGGCTTTATATCATGATTCTGATGCCTATACTCGAGATGTCATTGAAAGCTACGCACGGGAATTTAAGCTGTGTCCTTATGAGTTGTCTCTTGACCTGGCATCCTTGTGTCAAGTGATTATATGTGATTACAATTATGCCTTTGATCCGAGTGCCATGCTTAAGCGTTTTTTTGCTGAAGGAACAGGGCGCTATACCCTCTTAATCGATGAAGCCCATAATCTGGTGGATCGAAGTCGAAGTATGTATTCGGCAGAACTGAAAAAGTCCCAACTGATGGACATTAAGCGAAAAGTCAAGAATTTAGACCAGCGTCTCTATTCGTATTTTACCAAAGTTAATCAAGTCTTCATTGATTGTCGAAAAGAAATGAAAGCGGTGGACCAGACACAGCGGGTAGATATTGAGGCACCACTAGCTATAGAAACCCATCTAAGAGGGATTATCTACCGAATCGAAAAGATATTTAAATTACATAAACAATGGGAACATATGGATGACCTTCTAGATTTTTATTTCTTAGCTTATGACTTTATAAAAAAGTATGAAATGTATGGTGGAAATTATCGAACTTATTATATACGTGACGGACAAGAACTGATTATTAAGTTGTTTTGTGTTGATCCACGGACCAACCTTCGTGAAATACTCCTAACAATGAAAGGGGTTGTATATTTTAGTGCGACATTATTACCCATGCCTTACTATCGATATTTACTCGGAGGCGATGACAAAAGCTTCGGTCTTGACCTGCTATCTCCATTTAAACAAGACAATCTAAAATTACTCGTGGACGGGCAATTATCGACAAAATATGCAGATAGAGACCAATCCTTGGATTCACTGATTAAAAAAATCGGGACCTTTGTGCGACAAAAACAAGGCAATTATCTCGTCTATTTTCCCTCATATATATACATGAACAAGGCCTATGAAATGTTTAGGCAAATCTATGGAGATGAGATGGAGTGTGCCATTCAAGAGAAGAACTTGCTAGAAATTGAAAAAGAAGCTTTTATTGATAAATTTTCCCAACAAGGGTTAGGCAAGATTTATGTTGCCTTTGCTGTTCTTGGAGGCATGTTTGGAGAGGGAATTGACTTAATTGGAGAAAAACTTTTAGGTGCTGTTATTGTTGGGGTCGGTTTACCTATGATTTGCTTTGAACAAGATATAATTAAAGACTACTTCAATCAAATGCTGGGCTCGGGCTTTGATTATGCATATACCTATCCTGGCATGAATAAAGTGCTTCAGGCGGCAGGAAGGGTGATACGAACCGAAAACGACCAAGGAAGTGTTCTGCTCATTGACAGGCGCTTTAATACACGACGCTATAGAGAACTTTATCCGGTAGAATGGTCCCATATGGAAACCATACGGAGTGAAACTGACGTGGAGGAAAAACTTCGCGCTTTTTGGGACAACTCTTGTTGAATATTTTATGAATATTAAAAACTGCTAAATGTGTATTCGTCATTTTGGACAAGAAACATCATGAAAAAAAATCATGTTTATGCACACTTATTTTGTAAATCTTGCTATAATTATTATTGTAAAACCCCCCCCAATACAATATATATATTAAGTTTTTGCTACACCCCATAAGAACAAATACCTTCTCCTTAAAAGGACAGCGATCGGATAGCTGTCCTTTTTTCATGCCTGTAAAGTCTCGCTTGAGCTTGTTTTACTTGCATTCTTCACATGGGTAGTTTAAAATTAGATATAGTTCAACAAGACGACAAAGGAGGTAAAAGAATGAGTATTCAAATTCCTTTCGCACAGATGAGTCGTACACAAAAAATGTTTACCTATTTTTCGACGCGACAACAAATACTGGATGAAAAAGCAATTTTTTCGGATGAAACAGAGAATTATCGAATTCCCGCAGAGCCGTCAACAAATTCGCCGGTGGTCATACGATTACGTGCAGGAAAAAGTAATCTTGACAATGCCTATGTATGTTATCAAGGAGAATGCTTTGAGATGGAGCTGGCTTCTTCTGATGAATATTTTGATTATTATGAATATACAATAAAGGTAAAAGAGAAACTGTTTTCTTATTATTTTAAGTTAGCGACAGGACGATTAACGATTTTTTATAACAAAAAAGGGATTACGCGTGAGCCGGACCATTATTTTGACTTTAAAATTATGCCGGGATTTAAAACGCCGGATTGGGCCAAAGGCGCCGTCATGTATCAGATTTTTGTGGATCGTTTCTTTAATGGAGATTCGGAAAATGATGTAGTTGATAACGAATATATGTATATCAACCAATTAGCCAAACAAGTGACAGACTGGGATAAGTTACCCGATAAAAACGGCGTCGGTGAGTTCTATGGAGGCGATTTAAAGGGTGTTTTGGAGAAGTTGGATTATCTCAAAGAACTCGGCGTTGATGTCGTTTATTTTAATCCGATTTTTGTATCACCGTCCAATCATAAATATGATACCCAGGATTACGACTACGTCGATCCGCATTATGGGAATATTATCAAAGATGCAGATGAAGTCCTTGATGAAGCCAATAAAGACAATAGTCATGCAAAAAAATACATTACGCGAACAACAGAAATCGTTAACCTTGAAGCCAGTAACGACTTGTTTGCAAATCTGGTCCACGAGATTCATGCGCGAAATATGAAGGTTATTCTTGATGGTGTGTTTAATCACTGTGGTTCCTTTAATAAATGGATGGACCGAGAAAAATTCTATGCCAACTCACATAATTATCCGGTCGGTGCATATGGTGCAAAAACTAGTCCCTATTATTCTTTTTTTCATTTTCAAAATAAAGAGGCTTGGCCGGATAATCCCCATTATGATGGCTGGTGGGGACATGATACCTTGCCCAAGCTCAATTACGAAGGTTCGCCCAAGTTATATAAGTATGTACTGGATATTGCAAAAAAATGGATGTCGCCCCCTTTTGATGTAGATGGATGGCGTCTAGATGTTGCTGCTGATTTAGGTTATACTAAGGAATTTAACCATAAATTTTGGAAAGATTTTCGTAGTGAAGTGAAAAGTGTGAAGCCCGAAGCTATTATTATTGCAGAACATTATGGCGATCCTTCAGACTGGTTAATTCATGGAGATCAGTGGGATACCGTCATGAATTATGACGCATTTATGGAACCGGTGAGTTGGTTTCTGACCGGAATGCAAAAACATAGTGATGAATTTCGAGTCGACTTACTCGGCAATCATCAGTCGTTTTTTGATGCCATGAAGTATAATATGGCAAGATTCCATACACAATCTTTACAGGTTGCCATGAATCAATTGTCCAATCATGATCATAGTCGATTCTTAACCCGTACAAATCGCACCGTCGGTAGAACCCATACCCTTGGAGCCGAGGCGGCCAACGAAAATACCGACATTGCTGTTATGAAAGAAGCGGTTGTTATTCAGATGACATGGGTAGGCGCACCGACCATTTATTATGGTGACGAAGCCGGTGTTGCTGGATGGACAGATCCGGACAATCGACGGACCTATCCATGGGGCAATGAAAATACGGAACTGATTTCCCTACACCGTTCGCTTATCAGCTTGAGAAAAGCCATACCCGCCTTGCGTACAGGCTCTCTGAAGTTTTTGTATGGTGAATATAATGTGATTGCTTATGGACGATTTGATGAACACGATCAAGTTATTGTGGTCGTTAATAATAATGATCATGATAAAACAGTGGAGATCCCTGTTTGGGAGATTGGCGTCAGCAATTCAGCCGTTTGTCAACAAATGCTAGAGACAACTCGAGAAGGCCATTCAACCGCAGATCAAAAATATAATGTGGCTAAAGGGAAAATAAAGGTTGACTTAAAACAAAATAGTGCTAAAATATTTAAATGTAAGCTTTTTATTCATGATTATGAATAAAAGCTTTAAGGAGAAGTACCCAAGTGGCTGAAGGGTCCGCACTCGAAATGCGGTAGGCGGTGTGAGCCGTGCGGGGGTTCAAATCCCTCCTTCTCTGTGAATGAGACGACTCTATGGTTTTGAACATTTTATAATGTTTTGAATCATAGGGTCTTTTTTCTCGGACAAAAGTAGACAAGGACGGACAGGACAAAAATACTGTGATGTCATACAATATGAATACGAGGTGATGAAAATGGATTGTATCCAAACGATTCAAAAGGCTATTAAATACATGGAAGATCATATGATGGACAAGATAACGTATGAAGATGTTGCAAGACAGTTATATGTTTCAAACTATCATTTTCACAGGTTGTTCAGCATGATTACCGGAATAACAGCCAATGAATATATTCGTAATCGAAAACTTTCAATGGCAGGCCAAGAATTGATTTTGTCGGATAAAAAAATTATTGACATTGCACTAAAATATGGCTATGAAACCCCTGAAAGTTTTACAAAAGCTTTTTCTAGGTTTCATGGAGTGACACCGAGTGTAGCAAAACGTTCCGGAGCACAATTGCAATTTTTTGATCGCCTCGTAATAAAAATTCAATTGGAAGGCGGTACAGTAATGGAGTATAAAATTGTAGAAAAAGAAAGATTTAGTCTATTGTTAAAAGTCAAAGCATTCAGAAATGAGTCTGTTTCAGAAAATGGGAATACTGAAATACCGGATTTTTGGAAACAATGCGGGGAAAATGGAGTGTTTGATGTCCTAAAAGACCATACCAAAAATCAGGATGTATATGGTGCTTGTGCACCGATTTCAACCGAAAATACATATTTTGAATATGGTATAGGAGGCGTGCATGATGGTGGAAAAGTTCCAAGCGAATTTTGCATTTGGAATATAGAGTCACCACTTTGGGCCGTATTCAAGTGTATTGGAACAGATGGCAACTGTATCGGTGAAACATGGGATCGAATATTTAAAGAATTTTTGCCGGGCTCTGATTACGAAATGTTGGATGATATTGACTTTGAGTTGTATCCGGAAGACAGCAAGGCAGATTGTTTTTGTGAGATTTGGATTCCGGTAAAAAAGAAATAGTTTGCTTCTTCTTTAATTGCATTCTGTATCAATTTTAGGTATAATAGCATTAATTGATATTGCCATTAAAGTGAGGGGACAGAATGAGAGGAATTAGAGGCGTATATATTATAACAAACACAGCAAATAAGAAAAAATTTGTCGGGATTAGTCAAGACCTTGAACATGAATGGGAAGTAATTAAAGCAGATTTATTTGCAAGAAAAGGAAACCGTCAGATGGTTGAAGACTTTCATTTATTTGGTGAAAAATGTTTTCAATTTGATATTGTAATGGTCTCCGATAATGAGAAAGAATTATTGCGAAGAGAAGGTGAAGAGTCTTATAAGAATGATGTTTGGTTGACCGGATATAATACGACGGTGACGCTCAACTATCATAATATATCCGATGAAGACCTGACAGTTTATAAGACGTCTTTTTTTAGCTTTGTCAAACAAATCAAGGATGGAAAATACCTCTATAAAGACCTGGTTGAAGTGCTTGGCTTAAGCACCGGTGACCTAGAAGTCATCCTAGATAATATCTCTCAAGATGAGATGCAATTAAATCGACGACAGATACGTTTGTTAAAATTGGCATCCAATAAAAAGGACTATTACGTAGAAATCAAAAGTATTTCGTAATTTATGCAAAAAGGATATTGACAAATCCTGTAGATGTGATATTATATATCTTGTCGCTATGGAGGGGTTCCCGAGTGGCCAA
>CAZLXW010000024.1:0-50607 GCA_964563505.1 uncultured Eubacteriales bacterium | reverse complement strand
AAGATTTAAGAAACAAAAAGGTTCGCTAGCCATCGCGCCAGCGATTTGGTACAATGATAAAAAAATAAGGGAGGAAAATAGAATGAATGCAAATACAATAGGTTTTAGTTTACTACTATTAGGTGGGTTTTTAGTTGCCGGAAAATGGATTCGTATAAAAACACCCTTACTACAAAATCTTTTTTTACCGAGTTCACTTGTTGCAGGAATATTAGCATTAATTATTGGACCAGAGGTATTGGGTCGATTATTAAATTTTAGCATCTTTCCATCTTTCATATTGGATACGTGGACAACGCTTCCGGGGTTAATGATCAATGTAGTCTTTGCAGCATTATTTATTGGTAAGGTCATGCCTTCTATTGGGGAAGTCTGGAAATCGTCAGGTCCCCAAGTCCTTTTGGGTTATATTATTTCTTTTGGACAATATACCGTAGGTTTAGCCTTAACATTTTTTGTGTTAACCCCTTTTTTCGATGTCAATCCACTAGCCGGAACACTCATCGAAATCGGATTTGTAGGTGGTCACGGGACAGCGGCAGGTTTAAGTGAAACCTTTGTTGAAGTAGGTTTTCCGGAAGGAAGTGATTTGGCTATTGGACTAGCAACCGTTGGAGTATTAGCCGGGGTCTTAATTGGTATAGCCTTAATTAATTGGGCTATGCGTAAAGAAAAACTTGTTTATCCGATTAAGATGGAAGAACGTAGCCGCTTAGATAAGAAAGGTATTATTGAGCTAGATATACGTGAACCGGCAGGATATTTAAGCACACGTTCAGAATCCATTGAACCCTTGTCTCTTCATTTTGGATATATTGGTTTAGCGATTATTGTAGGCTATCTTATACTTCAAGCTTTAGTTTGGATTGAACAAGTGACTTGGGGTAATGCCACAGGTATCTATCTCTTGCGGTACGTTCCATTATTTCCATTAGCTATGCTTGGTGGAATTATTGTTGAAAAAATACTTGAAAAAACAGATAAGTATAAAACAGTGGATCGACTGATGATTAACCGTATTCAAGGATTTGCTCTAGATGTCCTTATTGTAAGTGCTTTAGCAACATTATCCTTATCAGCAATTGGCAATAATTTAATTCCATTTTTATTGCTATCAGTAACGGGAATTATTTGGACCGTATTTGCATTTGTCTTTATTGCGCCACGCATATTACCGGACTTTTGGTTTGAGCGAGGCATTGGTGACTTTGGCCAATCAATGGGGGTAACGGCGACAGGGTTGCTGCTCATGCGCGTAACCGATCCCGATCAAAAGACCCCGGCCTTAGAAAGTTTTGGCTATAAACAATTGCTTTTTGAGTTGTTTGTAGGCGGAGGATTGTTTACAGCGGCCTCACTACCTCTTGTATTTCAATTCGGTACAATTCCGGTGCTGATCTTTACAAGTATAGTTACAGTTGGGTGTGGGATTCTAGGACGTGGAATGAAAAATTGATAAAAAAGTAACAAACTTTTCGAAAAGGTCTTTACTTGTTGGTGTATTGTGATATAATTAACAATTGATAAATAAAATATGTGGTGATCACAGTATACTAGGAGGTAATTATGATAGAAATATGTATAGGAAGTGCATGCCATCTAAAAGGGTCTTATAATGTCATACAAGATATGAAACGACTAATTGCTGAACACCAGCTTGAAGATACAATTGAACTTAAATCCTCGTTTTGCCTTGGGGCATGTGGAACTGGCGTCAGTATTCGTGTTAATGGTGAGCGCATTTACTCCATTCAGTCAAATGAGACGAAAGACTTTTTTAATAAGTATATCGCAGGTGGTCTGATATGATGAAGTTCATTGAATTTGACAAGGACAAATGCGATAATTGTTATAAGTGCTTACGCATTTGTCCGACGAAGGCCATTAGTTTCAATAAAGCTGAACGCAAAATTATGGATGCTTTGTGTATTAAATGTGGGCTTTGTCAAGCTTCATGCCCTCAAGAAGCCTTGAAAATAACCAGCCAATTAAGCCGGGTTAAATCGATGATTGAATCCGATGCAAGGGTTGTTGTTTCTATTGCGCCATCATTTGTTGGAGCATTTGGTCTAGTTGAACCGGGGAAGATGGTATCTGCTTTAAAAAAATTAGGGTTTAACCATGTTGAAGAAACGGCTTTTGGTGCAGAAATAATTGCCGGGTATTATGATGAGTGTATTGAAAAGAATATACAGAAAAACTATATAACAAGTTGTTGTCCATCAGCGAATTATTTAATTGAAGAGTACTATCCGATGTTAATTCCATATGTTATACCGGTTGTATCACCCATGATTGCCCATGGGCGAAGTATCAAACAAAGATATGGGCAAGAAGCAAAGGTGGTCTTTATTGGTCCCTGTTTGGCAAAAATGGCTGAGGCAGAGGAATTGCCGGGCTCTATTGATGCCGTTGTGACATTTGAAGAATTAGAACTTCTGTTTAAATCAGAAAAGATTTCCTTGATTACTTGTGATATAGATACATTCGATGCAGTTGGAAGTCAGCGAGGACGAGCATTTCCGCTTGGAGGAAGTTTAAGAAACCCCAAATATGAACGACGTGAAGATCAAACACTGCGTTTTATTCATGTGGATGGGATTGATAATTGTAAAGAAGTACTTGATGAATTACGATTAGGAAATATAGAGCATTGTTGTATAGAGATGAATATCTGTGATGGGAGTTGTATTAATGGGCCGGATATGCCCAAAAATTACTTGGGACGTTTTCAAAAAGAGCTTTATATGCGGGAATATGCAAAACAGAAAACGGGTGCTTGGATTATGGCAAATACTATAAAGGAACCCAGTAAGATGGATGAAGAAAATCTGGAAATTTTCAGAACATTTACCGATCTTCAAAAAAATCAACAAGAACCCAATATACTTATTGTACGAGAAATCATGCGTAAAATGGGAAAGTATTCGACGAAAGATGAGTTGAATTGTGGGGCATGTGGTTATAAAGCTTGCTATGATAAGGCAAAAGCTGTTTATTTTGGTTATTCAGATATTGAAACCTGCTTGCCTTATTTACGCGAAAAAGCGGAGAGTCTTCAGAGTGTTATGATAGAAAATAGTCCAAATGGTGTCTTAGTTATTGATAATGATTTAACAATAAAAGAAGTGAATCCAAGCTTTAATCAATTGTTTAATGAAGAACAACTTCCAGTTAAAGACATGCCAATCCAATTATTCTTAAATGATCAGATATTTATTGATGATATTAAAGAAAATTTATATATCAAGAATAAAAAAATATATTTTAACGAGTCTAATCGTTATTTTATTATCAATATGGTCTGTTTAGAAGAGACGAATCAACGGATTATTTTTTTGACGGACATTACCGGAGATGAAAAACGCCGTAAGGAGTTTAATGCAGCCAAAGAAAAAACATTGTCAAAAACTCAAGAAGTTATTGACAAACAAATGCGCGTCGCCCAAGAAATTGCCAGTTTACTTGGAGAAACAACAGCCGAAACAAAAATGAGCCTAAAAAGTCTGAATCAATTGTTCATGCATGATGGAGGTGAGTTTTGATGCCTTCTAACGCAGTATTTGTAGAAGTTGGACATAATAGTCTCAATAAAAAAGATGAAGAATTATGTGGTGACAAAGTCGAAGTGTTTCAATCTGAAGAACGTACGATTATTGTTCTTGCAGATGGACTTGGAAGTGGTGTGAAAGCAAATATATTAGCTACGTTGACGTCAAAAATTGCAATTACTATGCTTGGAAAAGGTGCAGATATTGAGGAAGTCATCGATACAATTGCACATACATTACCAGTCTGCAAAGTTCGTAAAATAGCCTATTCAACATTTTCGATTATTGAAATAGATAAAAATTTGAAATGTAAGATTTTTGAGTCTGAAAATCCTCCTTTTTTTTTCTTGCGAGAAGGTCAGTTATTGATGCCTCAAAAGCATGAAGTGAATATTATGGATAAGACAATTATATTAACTGAGATGCAATTACAGGAAGACGATATTATTTATCTGTGTAGCGATGGTGTTATACATGCCGGAGTTGGACAAACCTTGAATTTTGGATGGCAATGGGAACATGTTGCCAGTTATTTGAGAAAAAATCAGTCCATGAACGCTGAACTTTTGAGTCGTCGTCTACTTGGGGCTTGTCATGAATTATATGAAGGAATGCCAGGAGATGATACGACTATTGTTACGGTAAAAATACGAAAACCTGTACAAATTCTTTTATTTACGGGACCACCCGTCGACAAAAGCATAGACCATCATATTGTGGATACATTTATGCATCAATCAGGTAAGAAAATCGTTTGCGGTGGCACAGCTGCAAATATTGTATCAAGAGAGCTTAATGAACCCATACATACATGTATGGATTATTTGGATCCAACCATACCACCGATTGCTCGAATAAAAGGGCTTGATTTGGTGACAGAAGGTGTGATCACGATTAAACGTAGCATTGAATTACTTGAACAATTTGCAGAACATGAAATTCAGTTGCCGGACTTTGGAAAAGATGGTGCAAGTCTTTTATGTAAAATATTTATTGAAGATGCGACACATATTGACTTTTGGTTGGGAAAAGCAATTAACGGTGCACATCAAAACCCGGATTTTCCTAAAGAGCTGAGCATAAAAATGCATCTTGTTCAAGAATTGGTTTGTGCATTAGAGAAAATTGGGAAAAAGGCTAGAATTCGTTATGTTTCGGAGGTTAAACATGAGAAAATATGAAAATAGAGTACAAAAAATTAAAAACGAAGTATATGCAAAAGTCAGTGAATATGCCTTTAATGGAAGATTAACAGAAAATATGTTTACAATTCCTATGGAACTTAATCAAGGTCCAAATGCTTCCTTACGATGCTGTGTTTATCATGAACGGGCAGTTACAGCAGAGCGAGTTCAAATGAGTATGGGAGGACACTCGGAAAATACAAATATTATCGAAGTGTTGGAATCGGCATGTGACCAATGCACGGAACATCGCTATGTGGTGACAGAAGCTTGTCGAGGATGTTTGGCCCATCGATGTCAGCATGCATGTCCGGTTCAAGCCATTAGCTTTATCAATAATCGAGCGATTATCGACTATGAAAAATGTATTGAATGTGGCCGCTGCAATAGCGCTTGTCCATATAATGCAATCAGTGATGTATTGCGGCCATGCCTTCGTGTATGTCCAACAAAGGCGATTGCAATTGATGAACATAAAAAAGCAGTTATTGATGAGACCAAATGTATTCGATGCGGTGCCTGTGTATATAGTTGTCCCTTCGGTGCCATGCAAGATAAATCAGAATTATTAGCTGTTATTGACCTATTAAAAAGTGCCAACCGTCCGATTTATGCCATGATGGCACCGGCGATTGCAACACAGTTTGAAGATGTATCTTTGGGTCAAGTTGTTACAGCTATTAAATCTATAGGCTTCAAAGATGCAGTTGAAGTTGCTTTAGGTGCGGACATGGTCGCGGTACATGAAGCTAAGGAGTTTGTTGAACATATTGAATCAAACAAGGGTTTTATGACAACGTCATGTTGTCCTGCGTTTGTACGGTATGTATATCAAGAATTTCCCGAGTTGAAAAAACATATTTCAACAACGGTTTCTCCGATGGTTGCAACTGCTCGTCTGATTAAGTCCATTGATTCAGAAGCCGCTGTTGTTTTTGTAGGGCCTTGTATTGCAAAAAAAGAAGAAGAAAAATTTTTGGATTTACCTGTGGCAGTTGACCATGTCTTAACTTTTGAAGAGCTTATTGGAATCGTTCGATCTGGTAATATGGATGTTGCATCGTTAGAATCAAGCCCGCTCAATAATGCATCTTATTTTGGCCGAAACTTTGCTGCATCAGGAGGTGTTGCCAAGGCAGTGCAGGACATATTGAAGATAAAAAAGATTGAAGCTGAATATGAATTGATGGTGTGTAATGGACTTGCAGAATGCAAAAAAGCCTTAACACAAGCAAAACACGGACGATTAGGAAATGTGTTTATTGAAGGTATGGCATGTGAAGGCGGATGTATAAAAGGTCCAGTCACCATGCAATATGGTCCGATTGACCGTAAAAAACTTGAGAACTATTGTAAGGAAGCCTTAGAAGCAAAACCTGAAGAAGCAATTAATATTTTCCTAGACCAAAAGATTTCATTGATCCGTGAAGGTCAGCCTTGCTAACCCTATAAAAAAATGCTAAACTTCAATAAGATAAAGGAGCTTAGTATAGTATGAAAAATAATTATCGGTTTTTTAATAATACGACATGTGAATATTTTCCATGTCATCAAACGAAACAAGAGGATGACTTCAATTGCCTTTTCTGTTATTGTCCATTATACCTTGTCGATGCGTGTGGAGGGAAGTATACAATGCGCGGGAATATTAAAGACTGCTCTGCATGTATGATTCCTCACCATCCAAAAGGATATGATTATATCCTGAAAAAATTAAAAGGTGTTTTGGATGAAAGAAAGGATAAAGGTGACTTATCATGAAAGGTCTAATGATTCAGGGAACAAGTTCAGATGCGGGCAAGAGTTATATAGTGACAGCGCTATGCCGCATTTTTGCAGATAAAGGATATCAAGTTGCTCCGTTTAAGAGTCAAAATATGTCCAATAATTCCTATGTGACACTTTATGGCGAAGAGATAGGCCGTGCACAAGGTGTTCAAGCAGAAGCGGCACGACAGATTGCCAATGTCCACATGAACCCCATTTTACTAAAACCCAGAAAAGATACAAAAAGCGAAGTTGTGCTTCATGGAAAAGTATATAAGAGCTATTCCGGAATGGCCTATGGAAAAGAGTTTACACTCACCAAAGGGATGGAGGCGGTAAGGGAGAGTTTGGACTATCTTGACCAGCATTACGACATGATTATTATTGAAGGCGCAGGATCGCCGGCAGAGGTAAACTTGAATGATCGTGAAATTGTCAACATGCGTATTGCACAAGCAGCAGATGTGGACGTGATTTTAGTTGCGGATATTGATCGAGGTGGTTCTTTTGCCAGTCTGATAGGGACTATTGAACTTGTCTTTGAACATCGTCATCGAATCAAAGGGGTTATATTTAATAAGTTTCGCGGAGATATTCGTCTATTGCAGGATGGACTTGATTGGTTTGAAGCATACACCCATATACCGGTTATTGGTGTTATACCTTATATGCAAGACATACATATTGAAACAGAAGATGCTCAAAGCCACCCTTTGGTTTTTCAAAAGACAGAAAAAGAAAATTTGTACGATCAGACCGAGAATACCTTAGATATTGGGATTATCCACATGGAACGCGTAAGTAATAATACGGATATCGAACCCTTTATGTATGAACCGGATTGCCGATTAAGAATTATTCGGACACCCGAAGATTTTCAAACTCCCCATGCGATTATCATTCCCGGTACAAAGTCAACCATCGATGATTTGCTCAGTTTAAAAGCCAATGGACTCTTTGATAAAATCATTGACTATCAACAAAATGAGGGACGAATTTTTGGTTTATGTGGAGGATTTCAGATATTAGGTCAACATATTTTTGATGAACATGGGAGCGATCATGACCATGTAAAAGTCATTGATGGATTGGGATTATTAGCTATTGATACTCAGTTTCATAATCAAAAAATAGTCAAACAAGTGCAAGGTAAGGTTATAGCACCAACCTTTAATGACCCTTCTATTGAGGTCAAAGGATATGAAATTCATCTGGGAGAAACGAAGTATTTAGACCATGCTATGGCCCTTATAGAACTTGACGACCACCGATTTGACGGTTGTGTCAGTTCAGATGGACATGTGCTAGGTTCCTATCTTCATCATATATTTCATAATGATCACTTTCGACAGGCATGGTTAAATCAAGTTCGAACACAACATGGGTTTGAAAAACAAGCCTGTATCAATACCGGCAGTCAGAAAGAAGACGCTTATGACTTACTCGCTCAGCGCGTTTCAGAGTCCCTTCATATGGATCGGGTTCAAAAAATAATAGACAAAGAGGTTATACGTTTATGATGGCCCTTGTGATAGGAATTCTTCTTGATATGATAATCGGAGATCCGGAGCAGTGGACACATCCAGTGCGTTGGATTGGCCGGTTGATACAGACACTTGAAAAGACTTTATATCGATTCAAATCAAAGCGCTTAATGGGCGGATTTTTAGTTTTGGTTGTTTTAATCATGATTACACTATTCATTATAGGAATTGAATATTTTCTAAACATGCTTCCATGGACATGGTCCATGCTTCTTTTTCAATCGTATGGTTTTTTTGCCGGAATCGCATTTGGGTCCTTGATTCGTATTGTGAAAAAGGTTATGGTCCCTTTTGCAGCGGGGAATATGGATTTAGCACGACATGAGCTGAGTTTTTTTGTCAGTCGTGAAACTAAAGATTTATCCGAAGAACAAGTTTTAAAAACTGTTATTGAAACCTTAGCAGAAAATACGGTTGACGGAGTTATTGCACCTGTTTTTTATGCACTGTTAGGTGAAGCAATCTTTGGCCAAGGCCTTTTATTTATTTGGCTATATAAAGGTGTCAATACTATGGATTCAATGATCGGCTATAAAAATATGCGGTATCATGATTTTGGCTTTTGCGCGGCAAAACTGGATGATCTGGTCAACTTCATACCTGCTCGTATCGGTAGTATTATAATACTGGGGGCAGGTGGATTGTGTGGCTATGATATGCTTCGGGGATTTAAGATTATGCGACGGGACCATAATAAAACAGACAGTCCAAACGCCGGTTATCCGGAAAGTGCTACTGCAGGATTACTCGGTATCCAGATAGGTGGAACCTATACATATTTCGGAAAGCAGGTTCAGAAAGAAAGCTTAGGTGAAGCGATGGAACCGATTCATATGAAGCATGTGTATATGACAAAAAAACTTATTTGGACAATGCAAGGCTGCCTATTGATGATTGTAATCCTTGCCCTCATGGAGGTCATACTATGATGCCATTACATGGAGCAAGTATTGAGGCGACCTACAAAGCATATGATGTAGCAATGCCTAAAGGGAAAATAATTGATTTTTCAACCAATACCAATAGTTTGACCTTGCCGGAATCGATTCATAAAGAGTGGCAAACTATGACAAAAGATATTCAGTGTATCAACCAGTATCCGGCATCAGAGTATGAAGACCTTTTAAATGCCCTTGCCAACAATCATGACATGAGTCAAGACCAAGTCATGATTACCAATGGAACAAATGAAGCCATCTATCTTTTGGCATCTTATCTTGCAGGAGCACGTGTGGGTATTATTGAACCCACATATCCGGAATACTTACGTGCCATGTCGGCCTATGATGCAAAGTGTGTTCACATAGATTGGAAAGAACTTGCTCAAGGCCTCGTAGATTTTTCGGTCTTGGATACCTTGATTTTATGTAATCCAAATAATCCAACAGGGCAATATATGAATCAAGACCAGCTAGGATATTTGATTGAAGAAACAAAAAAAAATCATGTGCAAATCATTCTTGACCAAGCCTATGTTGATTTTTTGTCATTGAGAACGCAAGACATTAGTGACCTAGCGAAAGAATGGATAAAAAATTATCCGCATCTTATTATTTTAAGAAGTTTGACCAAAATTTTTAAGATTCCGGGAATACGGTTAGGTTATGTTATGGGCAATCCACAAGTCATAAAACAACTTCAAAAACGACAGCCGTCGTGGTCAGTCAATCGACTCGCTCTTAGTATCGGAATAAAGCTGATTGATGAGACAGGCTACATCGAAAAAACAAAAGTATATTATAGGCAAGAGCGAGAACGTATTACCAAGATTCTTAGCAGTCAAGGTTGGGAAGTTATCCCTTCAGAAGTTAATTTTTTTATGATTAAAACAGAGGAAGCAGATAAACTTATTCGCTGGTGCCTAAAAAGAGGTCTTGTTCTCCGGCATACAAAAAATCATCAAGGGCTTAAAGGAAAATATGTACGAATCGGACTCCAACGTCCGGAAGAAAATACGGTTTTGACACACGCTTTCTCAGAATATCGACAGACAATAGAAAGGTAATTCAATGAAGGATTTTGTATTTATTTCAGATTTTGACGGAACCATAACCAAAAAAGATTTTTATTGGATTTTACTCGATGATTATATCGGGCAAAAAGGAATTGATTATTATAAAGAATGGAAAAAATCAAAAAAAATCGGTACAGAGTTTTTGAATAAAGTGTTTACATGGCATACCTTTACCGATGAAGAACGTCTTGAAGCTCTGAATAAAGTGGACATTGATGAAAAACTACCGGATGTGATTGATGAAGTAAAAAAGCAAGGTGGAGATTTTGTGATCTTAAGTGCCGGATTCCGCTATTATATTGACTATGTACTTAAGCAACATGGTTTAGATAAGATTCCGGTTTATACCAATGAAGGAAGCTTTAAAGAGAATACATTTGTCATGGAACCGGATAAAAACTCACCCTATTATTCAGAAATCTATGGAATTGATAAAGAAAAAGTGGCACTTGAACATCGTAATAAGTATAAAAAAGTGTATTTTGCCGGCGACTCAGAACCGGACTATAAAGCAGCAATATGTGCAGATGTGATTTTTGCCAAAGATGAATTGGCACGATTATTAGATGAATCAGGAAGAAAGTATATTAAGTATTCAAGCTTTGAGGATATTTTAGAGCATATAAAATAGAGCATATAAAGCAACTTGACAAATGGGCAAGTTGCTTTTATAATATAACATATGAATACTTGTTCATATGAACAGTTATTAACATAAAATAAAAAAGGAGAGCTTATGGCAAATAAAAAGATAGATTTTGAGACCTGTCAGTGTAATGTGATTCATGAAGAAATCATCCAAAGTGTCAATCAACAGATGCCCGAAGATGAGCAGTTATATGAATTAGCGGACTTATTTAAAGTGTTTGGGGATTCAACTCGAATTAAGATTATGTTTGCAATATTTACGGAAGAAATGTGTGTGTGTGATATTGCGGCGCTATTGGGGATGACACAATCGGCCATATCCCATCAATTACGCGTTCTTAAGCAAGCGCGATTGGTAAAATATCGAAAAGATGGTAAAGTGGTTTATTATTCTCTAGATGATGACCACATTAAAAATATATTTGATCAAGGCCTTAATCATATTAAAGAATAAGGCGTGGAGGTGTATGCAATGGATAAAAGCAATAAAAAAGAATTTCGTATTGAAGGTTTAAACTGTGCAAATTGTGCGGCGAAAATCGAAAAAGGTATTCAAGATATTGATGGCGTTAGTGTGGCTTCTTTGAATTTTGCTTCTCAAACACTAACCCTACACGTCAATGAGGGACAAGATGTAAAAAAGATATATAAGGAAGCATCATCACTTGCAGATCATATTGAAGCAGGGGTTGCTTTTGTCGATAAAGAGGATGAAGGCGAGGGCGACCATGTAGACCGCTTATTAAATCTAGGTGAATTAACAATATTAGGATTAGGTGTTATTGTGTTTGTCGCTGCAATCATAGGGTCTTTTCAGCCCTATATTGAATTTGGACTCTATTTTACCGCTTATTTACTGATTGGTGGCGAAGTACTTTTGCGTGCCGGCAAGAATATTGTACGTGGTCAGGTATTTGATGAAAACTTTTTAATGTCCATTGCGACAATTGGTGCTTTTGCCATCGGTGAATATGCGGAAGGTGTTGCCGTCATGTTGTTCTATCAAGTGGGAGAACTCTTCCAAGATCTTGCAGTCAATCGGTCAAGGCGTTCAATTAAAGAACTTTTGGATATTAAACCCGAATATGCAAATCTTATCGAAGGTTTGCAGAGTCGACGTGTAAAACCTGATGTGGTTACAGTTGGAAGTCGGATTCTTGTTAAACCCGGAGAGAAAGTTCCATTAGATGGCGTGGTTGTTGAAGGAGCGTCTATGGTTGATACAATGGCATTGACCGGTGAATCATTACCTAGAGATATTCAAGAAGGGGATCTGATTCTATCGGGTTTTATTAACCAAAATAGTTTGTTAACGGTTGAAGTGACCAAAGCATATGCGGATTCTACCGTTGCTAAAATATTAGATTTAGTTGAAAATGCAAGTAGTAAAAAAGCACCGACAGAAAACTTTATTACTACCTTTGCGAAATATTATACTCCAGTAGTTGTTTTTTCGGCATTAGCATTAGCGTTTATCCCACCGTTAATTACAGGCGGAAACTTTTATGACTGGATCTATAGGGCTCTAATCTTCCTTGTGGTTTCCTGTCCGTGTGCATTAGTTATATCCATTCCTTTAGGATTTTTTGGAGGTATTGGAGGCGCGTCTAGACATGGGATTTTAATCAAAGGCAGTAATTATTTAGAAGCATTAAATAAAGTTGATACCGTTGTATTTGACAAAACAGGAACATTGACACATGGATTTTTTGAAGTTACCCATCGAGTTCCAAAGGCAGAGGCAAATCTGTCAGAAGAGGAATTGCTACGATATGCGGCCATTGGGGAAATTCACTCTAACCATCCCATCGGATTATCAATATTAAAAGCTTATGGGGAACCCCTTGATGAAAGTCAGATCACACACTATGAAGATTTTGCAGGAAAAGGGGCAAAAGTACATTATGCAGATGATGTGATTATTGTCGGAAATAGTAAAATGCTCCATGCAATGGCCATTGAATTTGAAGAAGTGGATTCATTAGGAACAGTGGTTTATATTGCAGTTAATCATCAGTATTGCGGTTACATTGAGATACAAGATACAGTAAAAAAAGATTCCGCATCTACAATCAAAGCACTTGGCAAGCTAGGGATTCATCATATTATTATGTTAACAGGAGATCGAAAAGAAGTGGGCCAAGCTGTTGGAAATAGTTTGGGAATTACGGATATACGTTCAGAACTTTTACCGGCAGATAAGGTGACTGAGTTAGAGGCAATCGTTGATGCCAAAGAACCATCTAAGCGCGTAATTTTTGTTGGAGATGGCGTGAATGACGCACCTGTTCTTGCAAGAGCAGACATCGGTGTTGCAATGGGAGGCCTTGGATCTGATGTAGCTATTGAAGCAGCAGATATCGTGCTGATGACAGATGAACCCTCAAAATTAGTGACGGCAATTCATATTGCAAAGCGAACCAAACATATTGTATGGCAAAACATAATTTTTGCATTGGGTGTTAAAGGTATCGTCTTACTTATGGGTGCCGCTGGTATAGCGACCATGTGGGAAGCCGTATTTGCCGATGTGGGCGTTGCCTTTATCGCAGTTATCAATGCAATGCGCGTCATGAATATGAAAAAATAAAGAGCCTAGAGTATGTAAAAAGGCATCTGAAAACAATTGTTTTCAGATGCCTTTTATTCATTCACTTTGTTCTCTATAAATTTTAGGACTTACACCATAAGCATTTTTAAACATTTTAGAAAAGTTTAATGGATTATTATATCCGGCTTCAATAGAGATATCTTTAATTGGAAGCTGGCTTGTTTCTAACAACTTTGCTGCTTTTCCCAGGCGATAATTGATTAGATATTCTTGAGGAGATACATTTAATTCTTTTTTAAATATGGAGGTTAAATAGGAGCGGTTGATACCTACATACTCGGCAATATCACTAACTTTAATCTCTTTATAGTTTAATGTTATATATTGCAATGCGTGTTCAACATAGGTTTCGCTGGAATAGTCGTAGCGATTTTTTTTGCCTTTTAATTCACTTTGAGCGTCGATGAGTGTAGAAATAATGTCAAACAAATAACCTACGCGTTTAATCTCATTTGTAAAGGTTAATTCGTTTGAATCAAGAATTTTTTTAATAAGGGGAAGATATGAGGCAGTAGGTATACCGGAGGTCGCTACGGGATGATCCGCAGATAAGCCGGCATGATTTAAATAGTCAATAGCCATCTCCCCGTCAAAGGTCACCCAGATATATTCCCAGGGATGTTCCATATCTGCGGCATAATCAATATGAACAGATTTTGGAATTAAAAAAATATCGTCTTTTTTAAGATGATAGGTTTTTTGATGAATCGTTAAGGTGCCTTTTCCGTTTAAAATAAAATGCAGATGATTTTCGTTCGGTGTTTTATGATTATAGGTATATCCCGGAGTGCATTGCTGATGTCCGCAATGCACGAGATACAAATCATTTGTTTGCCGTTTGATATTGCGAAGGCAACGAAAACCGGCTCTAGAGTTATACGTTGTTGGCTTATCCATAGTATATTCCTTTCTAGACCATCCATTTGATAATTTATGATTAGTATACGTGAAATTGATTAGAAATGCAACATATTCACTGTTTCATACAACATGATGACATATTTTATAAATATTTAGTACTATATACATGCAATGATAATGACTTTATTACTATTGTAGTATATAATATATAAAAATGAAATGAAATAAGATGGCAAAATATACAAATATGACATTATGATATATATATATCACATGAATATATTTAATTGGACGAGGGTTAAAGGTATAATGTGTTCATAGTCAAAATTTTGGCAAAGGCTATTCACAAGATAAAAGGAGGATTCACATGAAGTTAAAAAAAATTATGGCGTTCGTACTAACAATGATAATGGTATTGAGTTTGGCAGCATGTAGTGGGGATAATGGTTCTGAAGGAAGTTCAACAGATTCAGGAACAAGCAATGATTCAAGTTCGTCTGACAGTTCGAGCTCAGACGCGTCAGGTAGCTCGAATGTTGAATTGACAATTGCTATTTGGGATACGAATCAAGAACCCGGATTAACACAAATCGTCAATGATTTCACTGAAAAAACAGGGGTCAAAGCAAAGATTCAAGTAACACCTTGGGATCAGTATTGGACAATGTTAGAAGCAGGGGCGACAGGTGGTTCTTTACCCGACGTATTCTGGATGCACTCCAATGAAATTGCTCGATATTCTGAATATGAGATGCTTTTAGATTTAACTGACCGCATTGAATCGAGTGATGTTTTAGATATGTCTAAATTCCCTCAAGAAATCGTTGAAATTTATAATTGGGAAGGGACCAAACAGTATGCTATACCCAAAGACATCGACACCATTGCATTATGGTATAATAAAACAATGTTTGACGAAGTTGGATTAGATTATCCGGATGAATCATGGACATGGGATACCTTTAGAGATACCGCTGAAAAGCTAACCAAAGATGACGGAAGTCAGTACGGCTTTGGATTACGTCCAAGTAACAATCAAGCAGGATGGTACAATGCAGTCTATGACATGGGCGGATATATTATTTCAGATGATAAAAAATCCTCAGGTTATGATCAACCGGGAACGATTGAAGCAATAGAATTTTTTGCATCCATGTCAAAAGATGGTTTGATGCCTCCTTATGAAGTTCTTGCAGAAAATGAAGAACATGCATTATTTGAAGCAGGAAAAGTGGCAATGATTACTGCCGGATCATGGATGTTAGCAGAATTATGTAATAATGAGTATGTTATTGAAAATGGTGATATCGCAGTCCTTCCAAAAGATGCTGACTCGAATAGACGAGCATCCATCTATAATGGTTTGGGTTGGGTTGCAGCAGAAAACACAGACCACCCTGAAGAAGCATGGGCGCTTATCGAATACTTTGGTTCCGAAGAAGCGCAACAAAAGCAATCAGACCTTGGAATTGTTATCTCAGCCTATGAAGGAACAGTGGAAAACTGGACAGCGGCATATCCTGACTTTAATCTTCAAGCATATCTTGATATGATGGATGATTTAGTGATACGTCCATACTCAAAAACGACCGTGCGTTGGGAAAATATGGCCAATGATAAAATGATTTTAGCTTGGACCGGAGATAAAACAGCAGAAGAAGTTTGTTTAGAGATTGCAGACGAGATGAATGCATTATTAGCAGAAGAATAATCAATTGAATGGTATGGGCATCAATACATTTTCTCTTGATGCTCATACCATCAAACTATTAGTAAGGAGATGATCGCGTGGCGAAACAAGCTAAACTGAAAGGGACAAATCGAGCACGTAGTGAATTTATATGGGGGTGGTTATTTATACTGCCAACAATGCTTGGACTATTTGCATTAAATATTATCCCTATTTTTCAGACCATATATCAAAGCTTTTTTAAGGCAGGAGCTTTTGGACGAGGGAATGTATTTGTAGGCTTAGATAATTATAAGCGTATGTTTGCAGATGAAAGTGTTTGGCAGGCGCTCTTTAACACATTTAAGTATGCTGTCGTTGAGGTGCCCTTTTCTATTGCTATTGCACTAGTTTTAGCGGTCTTATTAAATCGACATATGCGAGGACGATCATTATATCGAACCATTTATTTTTTGCCAATGGTAGCTGCACCAGCAGCAGTAGCTATGGTATGGCGCTGGTTATATAATTCAGAGTTCGGTTTATTGAATCATTTGTTAAATACCTTAGGATTTGATTCAGTCAATTGGATTTCAAATCCGAACACAACATTTGTTTGGATTGCAGTTGTAGGTATTTGGTCGGTCATTGGTTACAATATGGTGCTTTTTTTGGCCGGATTGCAGGAAATACCACAAGATTATTATGAGGCCGCGATGATTGACGGTGCTAGTGCAGTCAAACAATTTTTTAATATTACAGTACCATTAATCTCGCCAATGATGTTTTTTGTATCTGTTACACGAATCATTGCAGCCATGCAAGTGTTTGACGTTATATACATGATGATGGATCGTAATAATCCGGCTTTTTTTAAGACGCAATCCCTTGTCTATCTATTCTATCGATACTCATTTGTAGAGTCTGACAGAGGCTATGGATCTGCAATTGTTATGTTGTTATTGCTTGTGATTATGATCATCACAGTTATTCAGATTCGAATGCAAAAAAAATGGGTGAACTATAATTAGAAGGGAGAAGTCATGGAAAACAGAAAATATATCAATTCAATACTCTTACATTTAGTTCTTATTATGGGCTCGATTGTGATGTTAGTTCCTTTTTTATGGATGGTCCTCACTGCATTTAAGACCATATCTGAATCAACACAGATGAATCCATTTGTCATGTTTCCCAGTGAATGGCGATTTGATGCATTCGAATCTGTAATGACAAAAATGAGTTTTGGACGACTCTATTGGAATACACTTGTTCTGATGTTAGGAAGAGTCTTCTTTGCGGTTATTACAGCAACGCTTGCCGGTTATGCTTTTGGACGACTAGAGTTTAGAGGGCGTAATCTTATGTTTAGTCTCGTTATCTTCCAAATGATGGTACCGGTACAGATTTTTATCATTCCTCAGTATTTGATTGTAAGTGGACTTGGAATGTTAAATACAAGTTTTGCACTGATTTTCCCAGGATTAGTTAGTGCATTCGGAACCTTTTTGTTACGGCAATCCTATATGAGCTTGCCCAAAGAGTTAGAAGAGGCAGCGCGACTTGATGGATGCAATATTGGTCAAACATTTTTGTATGTCATGGCTCCGCTAACACGATCAGCAATGGTTGCCTTAGGTATCTTTACCGCCCTTTTTGCATTCAAAGACTTGATGTGGCCATTAGTTGTTAATACTGAGCAAAGCACAATACCACTATCTGCTGCACTTGCAAAGATTCAAGGCCAGTTTGCAGCCAATTATCCGGAACTAATGGCAGCATCTTTATTGGCAGTCATTCCCATGATTATTATATACCTATTCTTTCAAAAACAATTTATCCAAGGTATCGCCACGAGTGGCGGCAAATTATAAGGAGACAAAATTATGGCAATTATATTTCACCAACAGACAAAAGAATTTCATTTATTTAACAAGGATTTAAGCTATATTATCGAAATTATGGATAATGGCCAACTAGGGAATTTATACTACGGTAAAAAAATTCATGATCGAGATTCCTTTAAACATCTCCATGAAGAGCAAAAAAGAAGTATGGGTGCAAGTCATACAGAGTCATCTCCCTTACTTTTTTTAGAATATACCAAGCAAGAATATCCTTCGTATGGAACAGGAG
The DNA here is from genome assembly GCA_964563505.1 of uncultured Eubacteriales bacterium. Lineage (GTDB taxonomy): Bacteria > Bacillota > Clostridia > Lachnospirales > Vallitaleaceae > UBA1351. The sequence continues at coordinate 32,622 of CAZLXW010000024.1, read as the reverse complement.
ACTTTAGATATCCAGCCTTTGAAATAAAACAAGAAAATGGTAGCCGTATTAGTCATTTTACCTATGTATCACATACCATTTATTCCGGTAAGAAAAAAATCGAACCCCTCCCTGCTGTCTATGTTGAATCGGATGACGAAGCAGAAACGTTAGAGATTCAGTTGTATGATGATGTGATGCAAACGCGTCTTATTCTGACCTATACACTATTTACGAATCAGCCTGTAATGACTCGCCATGCGAAATTCATTCATGAAGGGAATGCAGAGATTTGTTTAACAAGTGCATTGAGTGCAAGTGTTGACCTTGTTGATATGGATTACGAGATGGTACATTTGTCCGGAGCCTGGTCAAGAGAACGTTATGTAAAAAAGAGAAAGCTCGAGCATGGTCTTCAGTCGGTGCATAGTATGCGAGGCGCAAGTAGTTTAGAGCACAATCCATTTTTGGCACTAAAACGACCGGAGGCAACGGAATTTGAAGGTGAAGTGCTTGGATTTAGCTTAGTCTATAGTGGTAGTTTTTTGGCCCAAGTCGAAGTGTCAACCCATGATTTAACACGTATATCTATGGGGATTCATCCTAACAATTTTGAATGGACCTTAAATCAAGGGGAATCCTTTCAAACACCTGAGCTTGTCATGGTTTATTCGAATCAAGGGCTAAATGGAATGAGTCAAACCTATCATCAGCTTTATCGTACACGATTAGCACGAGGCTACTGGCGAGACAGAGAGCGTCCGGTCTTATTGAATAACTGGGAAGCAACCTATATGGATTTTAACGAAGATAAAATCATTACCATTGCGAAAAAAGCAAAAGAAGTTGGCGTTGAACTCTTTGTGCTTGATGATGGGTGGTTTGGCACACGTAATGATGATACCCAAGGGCTTGGAGACTGGTTTGTCAATACAGACAAATTGCCTAATGGAATTCGTGGATTATCTGAAAAAGTTGAAGAGCTAGGTATGAAATTTGGTCTTTGGATTGAACCGGAGATGGCCAATAAGAACAGTGACCTGTATCGTGCCCATCCGGATTGGTTGATTTCAACACCCAATCGTTTAGATAGTTTCAGCCGAACACAACATGTACTTGATTATTCGCGAAAAGAAGTTGTGGATTATATTCACGAGATGGTTTCAAAAGTTATTCGAGAATCAAAGATTTCCTATATTAAATGGGATATGAATCGTTATATCACAGAGTGTTACTCTCATGGTGCAAGTGCAGATGAGCAAGGGAAGGTTATGCATCGATACATTCTTGGTGTTTACGATCTTTACACCCGTTTGATTAATGAGTTTCCGGAGATTTTATTTGAGTCATGCTCAAGTGGTGGCGGTCGTTTTGATCCGGGTATGTTATATTTTGCGCCACAAACATGGACAAGTGACGATTCGGATGCCATAGAACGGTTGAAAATTCAATATGGTACCAGTATGGTATATCCAATATCAAGTATTGGCGCCCATGTTTCAGCGGTTCCTAACCATCAAATCAAGCGTATGACCCCTTTAAAAACACGAGGAAATGTCGCATATTTTGGAGCCTTTGGTTATGAACTTGACTTGAATACACTTACAGATGAAGACATTGAGATTGTCAGGGAACAGATTGCTTATGTAAAAGAAAATCGAAAACTCATCCATCAAGGAAGCTTTTATCGTTTAATTAGTCCTTTTGATAATCAAGAGACGGCTTGGATTGTTGTATCCCAAGATCAATCTCAAGCTATAGCAGCCTACTATCAAAGTTTGAATTATGTAAATGCGAGCTGGTTAAGATTTAAATTAAAGGGATTAGCCCCTAATAAGAAATATAAGGTGACAAATGAATATATGTCGCATGAAGCCTATGGAGATGAACTCATGGAGATTGGGATTGTAATTCGACGCAAGTGGTTAAATCTTGAAGGTGGAGATTTTGGATCCTTGATATTCAATATTAAAGAAAAAAGCGATTAGATTTCTCTAATCGCTTTTTTTATCATTCTACATTTCTTTATTTTTTCTTGCCTCGATTCCCTTGATTGCCACGATTGCCTTTGTCCGGTTTATCGTTTTTGGGATTTTCAGCACGTAAGATTTCTTTGGCTTCTTTTTTGTTGGCAATACGTTCTTTTTGAATCTCGCGTACAGTTTTCTGAGCCCATTCTTCAATATTAACTTCGTCGCTTAAGTCTGTTGCCTTTAATTTCATTAATAGATTCGCTTTGCCCGGTGAGATCATATATTCAGCCGCCATTGAAAATCGTGCTTTAATAAAATCAGGCAATGGGTTATCAATGGTAATGGCACCACCAGTTGTTTGATCAACCTCGACAATAAGGTCTAAATTGTCTAAAGTATCTGGTGTATCTACTAACTTAGTGGAATCCGTTTCATTTGCAAATAAATTCACACTGAAAGCGAGTAACAAAACAGTTAAAATCATTCCAAACTTTGGTAATACATTTTTTTTCATCATAAATCCTCCTAAATAATTGAATGTGTGTAGTCGCGCGATAATTCATTCATCCGAGATGATGCGCTAGAAGAGAATAACGATGAAGTGATCTCTTCGGTAACTGGCTGCCTTTCCAATGTGGTGAAGGCCCTCTAGCTTTGCGTCCTTATCTTACGATAAGTTTGCCTTTGTCGGATATGTATATTATAGAGACATTTTGTAAAAAATCAATAGTTGAGAGACTAAATTATGGAGTTATACATTGACAGAGAAAAAAAGATATGCTAGGATAATAAAAAACTTCATTAAATATTGTTAAGGATTGTTACTTAAGTAAAGGCAAAACCAAAAACAATGAGGCCGTGGTCTCTAGTTTTTGGTTTTTTTATATTGTTTTATGAAAGGTGGTTATGATGAAAACGATACAAGGTAGAGGTGTTGTAAATGGTGTGGCTAAAGGAAAGGTGAAGTTTTATCAGCAAAAAAATGATCAAGTGCCGACACATTTAATAAAAAATATTGACAAGGAGTGGGCGTGTTTTATCCAAGGAAGGCAATTAGCAGTGGAAGAATTGTCAGAGTTATATGAAAAATTAGATCAGAATGCATCAAAGGAAGAAGCGGATATTTTAAATGCGCATATGATGATGATGGATGATGTAACCCTTGAAGATTTAGTGAAAGAAAAAATAGAAAAAAATCGATGAATGCAGCACATGCATTATACCAAGCATCTGAAGAAATGTCTGAACTCTTTCAAAGCATGGATAATCAATATATGAAAGAAAGAGCGGTGGATTTAAAAGATGTGACACATCGTATGATGAGAAAAATCTTACATCCGGAGGATAATTCAACAAATCGGTTCAACAAAGACAATGAAATGATTATTTTGGCAGCCAAGGATTTGTTGCCGAGTGAAACAATTCAGATGGATAAAAGTAAAATCTTGGCCATAGTAACCTGTGAAGGAACAGCCAATTCACACACGGTAATTATTGCACAATCATTAAATATTCCGGCTATAATTTCATTAGGGGATTTACTTGACGATTCACTTGATGGACAAGAAGTTATCGTCGACGGGGAACTTGGGAATATATATATAGATCCTGATGAAGTGACGATTGAAACATATAGTAAGCGACAAGAGGCAATACAGGAAGAACAAAAAACTTACGATACCTTAATCGGTATGGATAACGTCACACGCGATGGTCAACACATTGAGATTTATGCCAATATCGGAAGTGCTCAAGAAGTTGAATCAGCTTGTCGTTATGATGCAGGGGGGATCGGATTATTTCGAAGTGAATTTTTGTTTTTAGAAAAGGATAACTACCCAACAGAAGAAGAACAATTTGAAGCATACAAAAAAGTGGCTCTTGCAATGGGCGATAAGCGAGTTATCGTTCGAACCATTGATATAGGAGCAGATAAACAAGCCGGTTATTTTAATATTCCTGACGAAGAAAACCCAGCGATGGGATATCGAGCCATTCGTATTTGTTTAGAAGAGCCAGAGATATTTAAAGTACAATTAAGAGCATTGTATCGAGCATCGGCTTTGGGGAATATAGCGATTATGTTTCCAATGATTATATCTGTGGAAGAGGTTTTGGACATAAAAAAAATAATTCAAGAAGTGAAGGAAGCATTAAGTACAGAGCAGATTCCATATAATGCATGTGTTGAGCTAGGCGTAATGATGGAGACACCGGCAGCGGTAATGATAAGTGAAGAATTAGCAGAAGAAGTTGATTTTTTTAGTATAGGAACCAATGATTTAACCCAATATACTTTAGCGGTTGATCGTCAAAATCCACGATTGGAACGATTTTATAATCCCCATCATCCGGCAATCCTTCGAATGATTGAGCAAATTGTTGTGAGTGCGCATAAGAAAAGTAAATGGGTTGGAATCTGTGGAGAACTTGGTAACGACTTGGAATTAATAGAATTTTTCTTGACGATCGGTCTTGATGAAGTGTCAGTTGCACCGTCAAAAATTCTGGAAATTCGAAAGAAAGTGCGTCAATTAAAAATAAACTAGTGCATTAAGCACAATAAATTCATTGATTTGTATTGACTTTTATTCAAAATGTTGGTATAGTAAATATAGTGAAAAAAATATTTTGGATTGTTACTGGTCGTGCAGGCATCACCAAATTTAGTTGAATTGAATTTCGATTCAGCCGGGTTTGGTGTTTTTTATTGTAAGAATAGATTAATGGAGAGGTATTATGCGAGTTATAAAAGCAATCAATAATAATGTCGTCAGTGCCAAAGATGATACCGGTCGTGAATTTGTTGTCATGGGACGTGGAATTGGATTCAAGGTCAAAGAAGATGCCATGATTGATGAAGAGCGTATTGAGAAGGTTTTTTACATGGATAATCAGAATACGATTGATCATTTTAAAGAACTTCTAACAAATATTCCTATGCAACATTTTAAAGTAAGTAATGATATCATTTCATATGCTAAACAAATTCTCAATAAAAAGCTCAATCAAAACATTTATATTACATTAACTGACCACATTAACTTTGCTGTTGAACGCTACAATCAAGGTATGATGTTTGAAAATCCGCTTTTGTGGGAAGTTCAGAGTATCTATAAAAATGAATTTCAAATCGGACAATACGCGATAAAGCATATTAGTGAAAACCTCGGCGTTTTTTTTCCGGAAGATGAAGCGGCTTCCATTGCCCTACATATTGTGAATGCAGAATACAATACAGTGATGGCAGATGCCATGAATATGACAAAAATGGTTCCATTTATTGTTGATATTGTTAAGGAGTACTATCATACCGATATTGCTGAAGATAGCTTGCATTATGAACGTTTTATTACACATCTTAAATTTTTGGCTCAACGCATTATTAATCGAGAACTTTTAGATAGCCAAGAAGCTGAGTTACATAATGTGGTTATTCATCTCTATCCAAAAGAGTATGAATGTGCACAAGAGATTGCAAATTATATTGCGAAAACATATACGTATAAGATAACAGATGAAGAATTAGTGTATTTAACCGTACATATTCGTCGTGTGGTAACGGTGCTTTAAGCCCAGAAAAGGAGAAGTCAATGTTTAACAAAATAAAAGAATTATTAAGCCAAAACAAAAAAGATGTTTTATATTCGCCCATTCCCGGTCAAGTGGTTCCTATTTCAAAAGTCAGTGATCCAACCTTTGGAGAAGAACTTGTCGGTAAAGGTGTTGCCATCATTCCTCGGGAAGGAAAAGTCTTCGCACCTGTGAACGGAACGATATCATCGATTTTTCCGACGCTTCACGCGATAGCCATGGTTAGCGATGAAGGGGCAGAGATTCTTATTCACATCGGTTTAGATACCGTGAAATTAAAAGGTGAGTTTTTTACAGCTCACACAGAAAGTGGAGCTAAGGTTAATAAAGGAGACCTGCTTCTGGAGTTTGATATAGAGGGCATTAAAAATGCAGGATATGATGTTATATCACCGATTGTAGTGTGCAATGTTGATGCATATTCATCGATTGAAACGACCACGGATAAAGCCAAAGGAATCAAAGACGTTATTATTGCGTTGACAAAAAACGCTCAATAATATAATTGCGTGTGGTTGCATTAAGGCAACAGCGCTACAAGAAAGGGGTAAATTGTATTATGATGAAGTATTTGCAAAAACTAGGAAAATCATTGATGTTACCTGTTGCAGTATTGCCGGTAGCCGGAATCCTTATGGGGATTGGTTATTGGATTGACCCGACAGGTTGGGGAGCAAACAGTGTTTTAGCGGGATTTTTAATTAAAGCAGGTGGTTCCATCATCGACAATATGGCGATTCTGTTTGCAATTGGGGTTGCAGTAGGAATGTCAGATGATAATGATGGTACATCGGCATTAGCGGGACTTGTTTCGTGGCTAATGATTACGACATTATTATCCAGTGGCGCTGTTGCCATTTTTACAGGTGCAGAAGCTGACCCGGCATTTGGTAAAATATCCAATCAATTTATTGGTATCTTATCTGGTATTATTGGAGCAACATGTTATAATAAATTTAAAAACACGAAATTGCCAAGTGCACTAGCCTTCTTTAGTGGGAAACGAAGTGTTGCGATTATGACTGGTGGAGTTACTATTCTTGTCGCAGGTGTTTTATTTGTTATTTGGCCGATTTTATATGGTGGTTTAGTTAGCTTCGGAACAGCTATACTAGGAACCGGAGCGGTTGGCGCCGGAATCTATGCTTTCCTAAATCGTTTACTTATTCCATTAGGATTACATCATGCATTAAACTCTGTTTTTTGGTTTGATGTGGCGGGAATCAATGACTTAACAAATTTCTGGTCTCCTGATGGTAACGGTGTAGTAGGAACGACAGGAATGTACATGGCCGGATTCTTCCCGGTAATGATGTTTGGTTTACCTGCAGCCGCTTTAGCAATGTATCATACAGCAAAAGATAGTAAACGTAAAATTGCAGGTGGACTTCTGGGAGCCGCCGCATTGTGTTCTTTTTTCACAGGCGTCACGGAACCTTTAGAATTTGCTTTTATGTTCCTTGCACCAATACTTTATGTTGTTCATGCCTTATTAACGGGAATTTCTGCCTTTGTTGTCGCTTTATTACCAGCACGTGCCGGATTTAACTTTAGTGCCGGTCTTGTCGACTACCTTTTAAGCTTCAATGCACCAATGGCAGTAAATCCATTATTATTACTTCCGGTCGGTGGTGTTTTCTTCGCAATATATTATTTTGTGTTTAAAGCCATTATTCTTAAGTTTGATCTTAAAACACCGGGAAGAGAAGATGATATTGATGAAGAAGTTCAGGTTACTTTAAAGAATGACGATTATACAGCAGTTGCAGAAGCTATTCTAGCCGGTGTGGGCGGAAAAGAAAATGTGGTTAACGCAGACTACTGTATCACGCGCTTACGTCTTGAGATTAAAGACTATACAGCCGTTAATGAAAAAGAAATCAAATCTGCAGGTGTTGCCGGTGTTATTCGACCGAGTAAAAATAGTGTACAAGTTATAGTAGGAACACAAGTGCAATTTGTTGCGGATGAATTCAAAAGATTATTAAAGTAGGAGATTATTATGGAATATAAAGTTTGCAAGATAGATGCATTGAATGAAATCGAAAAAGGGGTTCGCTTTGACATCAACCATTTCAATTGGAACTGTGTCTACAAGCCAAAAGCCTATGGATATATGGCTTATCTTGACGACGTCGGAATTATTGTTCGATTTATAACGGAAGAAAAAAATCCTAAGAGAACATATTTGAATCCTCAAGATCCGGTATATAAAGATAGCGCAGTTGAAGTTTTTCTTTCTTTTCAAGAGGAACAACCGGGTCAAGAATCTTTATATATGAATTTCGAGATTAACGCTAATGGAGCTATGCTTGCAAACTTTGGTTTTGGACGACAGGATAGAAAAGTGCTTGGCCAAGAATTTTACCAACAATGTCATGTAAAGGCAAGTATTTTGGAAAATACCTGGTCTGTTGATTTGATTATACCTCTTGCCTTGATTGAAGAACTAACCGGTATTGAAAAATTATCATCCGGTGATTACTTTTTTTGCAATTTCTACAAGATTGCTGAAAGCAAAGAAATTGAACATTATGCAAGTTATAGTCCCATAATCAGTGAAAAACCAAACTTTCATCTTCCGGAGTATTTTGCAAAAGCGGTTGTAAAATAGGACTTATAGCCAATTGAACTTTAAATAGGATAAGGAAAAAAGGCTCTATCGAATACCGATAAAGCCTTTAATTTCGTGTATGCAGTTGGGGGGACTCGAACCCCCACGGGCCTAAGCCCACAAGATCCTTAGTCTTGCGCGTATACCAATTCCGCCACAACTGCAAGCGCAATATAACTGGACGCAAAAGTAATAATAGCATAACTTAATAGAGAATGTCAATAAAAAAGTGAAAAAAGGTACCTAAAAATCTATGTTAAAACGAATATTATAATAAGAAGGTAGGGAGTATTACTTTTGGTATGATTATGGTATAATTATTTTAATACTGTAATCCTTGGATAAGTACCGAAAGTGGTGGGTATATGACGGATAACGAACGTAATCGCACGATAGAAGACAACTTACCTTTTATTGTTAAAACAGTGTCTTCGATTACTAAAAAATATGTTGAAGTGGGTAATAGCGACGAATTCAACATTGCTCTTGAAGCCTTTAATGATTGCCTAGATCATTATGATGCGGATAAAGGCAAGTTTTATAGCTATGCGAAAGTTGTGATTCATAATAAAATTGTGGATTACTACCGACATCAATCCAATCACCAAGAGACACAAATCTCGGAATCAGATATAATATCTGAAAATGTTGAAGAATTAATTATTATGCGAGATGAACTAGCGATTTATAAAAATCTTTTACATACATTCGGATTAAGTTATGATGTTTTGATTAGCGAACATCCTAAACATGAAAGTACACGTGAGCATATTATTGATTTAGCAAAAAAAATAAAATCGAATACACGTGTTATGGAATTTTTATTACAAAAAAAACGCTTACCGGTCACATTAATTAGCCGTGAATATAATCAATCAGTAAAGTTTGTAAAAAGTCATAAAAAAACGATTTCTGCAATATTAATTGCATACCACTATGAAATACAATGTGTTATTGATTTTTTGTGTCAATGAGAAGGTGATCTTATGAAAAAAGCAATTGTACTTGAAGTAAAAAGAAAATATGCCGTGGCTATGACGGAGGATAAAAAAATCATCCGTTTGACTAAAAAGCCTGATATGAATGAGAATCAGATGGTATACTATTTTATTGAGGATTTTTATGCCGGAGGGAGTACAAAGACAAGTGAAAAAATACACTTTTTTCGGGTAGGGATTGCTTTTGCCTGTGTGTTGCTTTTTCTACTTGTATCCATAACCAATTTACATGGACCCATTGACCGTGTTTATGCGATGGTAACATTTGATGTCAATCCCAGTCTTGAAGTATTTATCGATGAAGATGAACAAGTAAAATATATTGAACCCCTAAATGAAGAAGCAAAAAAACTTATAAAAGGGTATTCGGCTCGCGAGAAGAAATTGAGCCAAGTGTTAGAGTATTTAACGAAGACATCAGTTGAGCTTGGTTATTTGACTGACCAAGGGATTGTTCTAGTGTCTTATACAGGCCTAGATAGTCAAGGTGATACGACAATCCCTACCATGGATAATTATATCAATCAATATCAAGAAACATATACTCTCGTGTATGCAAGACCTACAGAAGAAGAGGCGAAAGAAGCCCAAGATCAAGGCCTATCCGTTGGAAAATATATCTTGATGAAGCAATCTAAGAGTGACATCGATGAAAAAGACGTGAAAACATTAAAAATATCTGAATTAATAGAATCAGTCGACAAACTAAACCCGGATCAAAGTGATCAAGAAACAGATCGTATTAAGATTTATCCGGCAGAAAAAAAGCTAGAAGAGTCGGAGAAGATCGACAACCCCAATAAGCCGGAGGAACCAGGCCAACCGGATAAAATTGACAATCCCAATAAGCCGGAAGAACCCGGCCAAGCGGAAAAGATTGACAACCTCAATAAGCCGGAAGAACCCGGCCAAGCGGAAAAGATTGACAACCCCAATAAGCCGGAAGAACCCGGCCAAGCGGAAAAGATTGACAATACCAATAAGCCGGAGGAACCAGGCCAACCGGATAAAATTGACAATCCCAATAAGCCAGAGGAAGCCGGTCAACCGGATAAAATTGACAATCCCAATAAGCCTGTTGAAGAAGAACAAGAGGAAGAGGGAGACGTTCCGACCGATGATGGTAAAATCGATAATCCCAATAAGCCAGAGGAACCCGGTCAACCCGAAAAAATTGATAATCCTAATAAGCCGGAAAAACCGGTCCAGCCGGATAAAATTGACAATCCCAATAAGCCTGTTGAAGAAGAACAAGAGGAAGAGGGAGACGTTCCGACCGATGAAGGTAAAATCGACAATCCTAATAAGCCGGAAAAACCAGATAAAAAGCCTTAGAATATACCAAAGAGAGGAATGTAATGTATACATTCCTCTCTTTTCTTTTGAATTCTTTTTCTTTCTAAGTTTATTCGATAATGTAGTTTATTTGTAATCGGATATCTTGATCATAATCGCCGAAGCCTTTTCCATAGATATTGATTCCACCTTTGTTCTCAGCATCTTCTTTTATGCCTATTTTCAAATCGATACTGTGACCATCTAATGGGACATCGCTGATTTTTATATCAGATATCTTCTCATCATTTAAGTAAGTTCCATCTGCGTTAATCTCCACCTGTACAAGTAAACCGTATTGTGAAAAGTGTACCCGTTCCCAAAGGTTTGATTTAAGTTTGCCTTTGCGATCACCAAAATCAGAAGGAGAGGTCCACGTTAACAATTCTATACCATTCATCCAAAAGGTAATATCCGATGGCCAATCCATCTCAAAATTGGGAGCTTCTGAACATATCTCAAGTGAAAAGTGAATATTTTCTAATTGAGCACCATTTAGGTTGTTCAAGTGGTATGGGAAACGATAAGACATATAGCCGGTACGAAACCAAATTTCAGTACAACATTTACCGTGGATAACTTTAAAAAAATCGTTGAAACATCAAAAATTTGGCGATGGACCTTTAATAGCTTTTTTATAGCAACCGTTCAATCTTTGGTTGGTATATTATTAGCTTCCTTGGCTGCTTTTGCACTGTCTGTGATTGATTTTAAAGGAAAAAAGTTAGTATATTTTATTATCTTAGCCGGATTAATGATTCCGGTAGAAGCACTTGTTATCCCTTTATTTAAAATAATTATCGATCTTCAATGGGTTAACACCTATAAAGGCCTTATATTACCTGGACTTGCTATGCCTCTTGCGGTCATTATTTTTAAGCAGTTTTATGACAGTATTCCTCGCGAATTAATCGAAGCGGCGAGTATGGACGGTGCTAGTATCTATTGGGTCTGGTATAAAATCTTTCTCCCATTATCTGGAAATACAACATCTGCACTACTCATTTTCTTGTTTATACAGTCTTGGAATAATTTTTTATGGCCGTTACTCATTGGAACCGATTCGTCGCTTATGACCCTAACGGTTGCATTACCGGTTTTCCAAAGCACCTTTTCAACAGATGTAACCATGCCAATGACAGCAAACCTATTTGCAAGTGTTCCGGCAATTATTGTGTTTTTGATTTTCCAAAAACAAATTGTTAAGGGGATTGCAATGACAGGGATTAAATAAAAGTAGGTGGATAAAGTGAAACATGAAGAAAGAATGACATATCATAACCCCCAATGTATTCGTAAAAACTGGATTGATTTGTGTGGAAAATGGGACTTTGAATTTGACGCCGAAAATGTTGGGCTCAAAGAACATTGGTATGATTCCCATAAATTTTCTCAAGAAATTACGGTGCCCTTTGTATATCAAAGTTCATTATCAGGTATAGAAGAAGAAAAAAATATTCCAATCGTTTGGTATAAAAAAAGTGTTGAGCTAAAAAAAACAGATGAACGTATACTTCTAAATTTTTAGGCAAGCAGTCATGGAAAGATGAAAACTTTTTGTGTTGGTATACGAAAACGACAGGTATATGGCAACCGGTGTGGATAGAAATGGTACCTAAGGTATACATTGACGAATTTTACCTTGTTCCCAACATTGAAGAAGGAACCGTCGATATAGAAGTATATACCAGCCCAACAGGTTCATCCGGCCGACTGAAAATCGAAATAGCATTTGATGAAACGAAGGTTGCACATAGTACGATTCACGTTGTAGATAATTATGGTCATCAACGCTTGTATATTCAATCTGATGATCCGAATTTCCGGTTACACTATTGGACGCCGGACGATCCAAACCTATATGATATTAGACTATCGTATAAACATGAAGATGACGAGGATATTATTGACACTTATATTGGTATGCGCGCCATTGATTCGCGTAAAGGCGACATATTATTAAATAATGAGGTGTTTTATCAGAAGCTAATTCTTAATCAAGGTTATTATGCAGAAGGCCTCATGACGCCGCCAGATGTCAATTGGTTTGTTGAAGATATTTTAAAAACAAAAAAAATGGGATTTAATGGGATGCGTATTCATCAAAAAGTCGAAGAACATAAATTTTTATACCTGTGTGATTACTATGGAATGGTTTTATGGGCTGAAATGCCAAGTTTTTATAAGTTTAACCGCAATTCTAAGCGGAATTATTTAGAAAATTTGGAAGCATTTGTACAAAAACATTATAATCATCCAAGTGTTATGGTGTGGACATTATTTAATGAATCGTGGGGTGTCAATGGTATTTATCGCGATCAAAAGCAACAACAATTTGTGAATGCGATTGTTGAACTGACAAAAAGTATGGATTCCACCCGCATGGTTATCGGCAATGATGGATGGGAACATACAAAAACAGATATTTTATCCATACATGATTATAGTTCTGAGCCTGACCAGATAAGGCAACAGTATTCAAAGCTAGAGGAAAAGGTAAATGCTTCCTTATCGATGACTAGTTCAAAATACAATTATTGTAAAGGTTATCAGTATGAGGGCGAACCTATATTGCTAAGTGAGTTTGGTGGCGTTGCATATAGTATGGATGATGAAGTGGACAACGCTTGGGGATATGGAGAACGATTAAATTCAGAAGAAGAAGTTGTAGAAAAAATATCTGAGTTGATGAAAGCGGTTATGCAGATTGATGGAGTATGTGGTTTTTGCTATACCCAACTTTCAGATGTGGAGCAAGAGATTAATGGCTTGCTTGACCACCATCATAAGTATAAGTTTAGCCAGAAAAAAATAACGGATACACTAAATACACATAGAACTGCCGGTTTTGTTTTTGAGTAGAAAATAGACACCAAACAGAAAAAAGAATTTTCTTTTTTCTGTTTTTTTTTGTAAAAAGGTACCAAAAACTTTTTTTCTTCACGAATTATATAGTAAAAGAAGGTGATTATATGTCTGAACGTGTGAAACGACTGGGAGAAATCCTTGTTGACAATAAAATCATAACGGATGAACAATTGCTAGAGGGATTGCACTTACAAAGTGAGCGAAAAGAATTACTGGGGAAGATACTTATCGATGAAGGTTTCACAACAGAAAAACAAATTATTGATGTCTTGGAATATCAATACGGAATACCCCGAGTCCAGTTAAATACATATGATGTGAATGAACGGGCCACAGAGTTAATTAGTTCAAAAATGGCGCGACGTTATACCTTGATTCCCATAAATAAAGATAATAAAAATATAGAAGTGGCCATGGCAGATCCATTGAACTTGTTTGCCATTGATGATTTAAAATTAGCCACCGGATTAAATGTAAAACCATACTTAGCTACAGAAAAAGAAATTCTTCTTGCCATTGAACAATACTATAAAAAACGGTCGGCTGAGGCTGCGGTCAGTGAGTTTAGTCATAAATTTAATGACATAGGCAATGAAGAAGAACTTGATTTGGAATCAATATCGGATGTCAATAACGCCCCAGTAGTCAAGCTCATAGATTCTGTCATTTTACAAGCGGCAGAAAGTAATGTGAGTGATATACATATTGAGCCGGATGCTCAATCGGTTCGAATCCGATTCCGCATGGACGGGGATTTATATGAACATATGGAACTGAACAAAAAATCCCATTCATCCTTGATTACCCGTATCAAAATTATGGGATATATGGATATCGGAGAAAATCGCGTACCACAAGATGGACGAGTTGAAGTGGAATACAATGGACGATATATTGACTTAAGAATATCGGTTATGCCGACCATATATGGTGAAAAAGCGGTTATACGTTTACTCGACCGGAGTGCAAAACTTTTAACGATAAAGGAACTGGGAATGACAGAATATAAAGCCAAACGATATGAGCGTATGATTCATGTCCCCAATGGCATTATTTTAGTTACCGGTCCGACAGGTAGTGGAAAATCAACCAGTCTCTATGCAACCTTAATGGAGATTAATAATATAAAACAAAACATAATTACTGTTGAAGACCCTGTGGAATATCGTATAAAAGGGATTAACCAAACCCAGGTCAATGCCAAAGCCGGATTAACCTTTGCCAATAGTCTTCGGGCGATTTTACGACAAGATCCGGATGTGATTATGATTGGGGAAATTCGGGACGGAGAAACGGCAGAGATAGCTGTACGAGCGGCAATCACAGGCCACTTAGTTTTATCCACACTTCACACCAACGATACTGCGTCATCGATACCTAGGCTAGTGAATATGGGGGTTGAACCCTATCTTTTATCAAGTTCAATCAAAGGTATCGTAGCCCAACGATTGGTCAAACGTATATGTAACAATTGTAAAGAAGCTTATGAACCCAATGTGCATGAATTGAAGTTATTAGGTAGAGACCAAGCAAGATTATATAAAGGTGTCGGATGTAATCTATGTAATCATAGTGGATATAAAGGCCGAATTGCCGTTTATGAGATTATGCCGATCACACATGACATTCGAACCTTAATTGATGAAAATAAAAGTGCGGATACATTAAAGAAAACAGCACTTGAAGAGGGAATGACAACATTATATAGCAGTTGTCTAGATTTGGTCATACAGGGAACAACAACAGTAGATGAGTTGTTAAAACTGTCGAGTGGAATCGATTAGAGAGAAGGGGGAGATTCTTTGGATTTAAGTGCGATTTTATTAAAAGCAAAAAAAGCAAATGCTTCAGATATTCATCTCAAAGCCGGTAGCAAAGCCATATTACGTGTTGATGGGGTCCTTCATTCCATTGGTGAAGATATCATATCCAATGAAGAAATTTATCAATTACTCAAAACCATGTTATCGGTGGAACAATTAGAAAGCTTAGAAGAGCAAGGCGAGTTTGACTTTTCCTATTCGGTTCCCGGAACAGGCCGATATCGTGTCAATGGTTATCGCCAGCGAAATACCTACTGTTTAGCCATGCGTATGGTGAACTTTGACATCCCCACACTAGCGGAATTAAATATTCCGGATAGTTTGCTTCGATTAACCGGATTAAAAAACGGACTTGTGCTCGTTACCGGTCCAACCGGAAGCGGAAAGTCAACAACATTAGCCTCGCTTATCGAAGAGATTAATAAAACACGGCGGTGTCACATTATAACGTTAGAAGATCCGATTGAGTATCTGTTTTCAGATAAAAAAAGCGTGGTAGGGCAACGGGAGATCGGTACCGATTCACAATCTTTTAGTAAAGCTCTAAGAGCAGCCTTGCGGCAAGACCCTGACGTTATCTTAGTCGGAGAGATGCGTGATCTTGAAACCATCGAAATCGCATTAACAGCCGCAGAGACAGGACATTTAGTTTTTAGTACGCTACACACCATCGGAAGTGCAAAAACCATTGATCGAATCATTGATGCCTTTCCTGAACATAGCAAAGCACAGATTCGTATGCAAGTCGCTTCAGTATTACAAGGCGTCATTTCACAACAATTATTGCCAACAAAAGAGTTAAAAGGTCGAATACCGGCTGTTGAGATTCTACTTCCGTCGATGGCAGTTCGCAATCTGATTCGGGAACAAAAAACTCATCAGATTTTAAATGAAATTCAAACAGGTAAAAATAGTGGAATGATTACCATGGACCAGTACTTAGAATCGTTGTACATGAAAGGCAAGATAACAAGTGAGGTAGCTATTGAATATGCGTTTGACCGAGAAGAGCTGATGAAAGAAATCTCTTACTAAAGAAGGTGAATTATGGAATATCAATATAAAGCGATGAAAGCAAATGGAGAGCTTGTCGAAGGTGTTTTTACAGCAGATAATCGCCGTGATGTTATAGAAATGTTGAAAAATAATAATAACTTTCCGGTCGATATCCATGAAAAACAACAGATTGGAACCAAAGAAGTGGCTTTTTCGGCAGGGGTTAAGGCAAAGGATTTATCCTTTTTCTGCCGGCAACTCCATGCCATGTTAAAAGCCGGTAGTACCATATCCAAAAGTTTAGATATTATGAAGCGGCAAATCAAGAAGCGTAAATTTCGGGAAGTGGTGAATGATCTTCACCGCGACGTTCAAAAAGGAAGTGTTTTATCCCTAAGCATGAAAAACCATCCCAAAGTCTTTCCTGAGCTGATGATCTATATGGTTGAATCCGGGGAAATGAGTGGGAACTTAGATACTATTTTCCTTCGCTTAGCGGATTATTTTGAAAAAGAAAATAAGTTAAGATCAAAGGTTAAGTCGGCCATGGTGTATCCCATTATACTTATGGTCATGTCGGTCCTGGTTGTGGCATTTTTAGTCACCTTTATTCTACCCACCTTTGTAACTATGTTTGAAAAAAGTGATGTCCCATTACCCCTGATGACTCAGATGCTATTAAACTTTAGTAGCTTTGTTCGAAAGCATACAGTCATCATACTCATCGGTATGCTAATTATCATTATACTTATTCACCAATATATCCATTCAAAAATAGGTCGACGTCAAATCGACGTTTTGAAACTTAAAATACCTATTGTTAAAGATGTCAACACGAAAATTATTACAGCACGATTTACACGTAACTTGTCAACCATGCTCTCAAGTGGAGTTCCCATGCTGACCGCTTTGAAAAATTTAGCGGATGTTATTAGTAACCAAGTTTTTGCAGAAGCAATCCTATCCTTCCGGGAAGAGATACAAAAGGGGAATGACTTACACGAAGTTGTTCGTGAAAGCCATCTATTCCCGCCAATGGTCGACGGAATGATGGAGATCGGAAAGGAGTCGGGTACGCTAGACGAAATCTTAGATAAAACAGCAGATTTTTTTGATGAAGAAGTCGAAACTGCATTAGCTCGCCTGGTGACAATGTTTGAACCACTGATGATTCTCGTCATGGCATTTATCGTCGGTTTCATCGTCATCGCCATGGCACTACCTATGTTTGATATGTTCCAAACCATATCAGGTTAAGAAATTCAATGAAGGTAACTACAAGCAAAGAAGATTGAGGAGGAATGAAAAATGAAAAAACTCACAAAAAGATTCAAAAAAAATGAAGGCTTTACACTCATGGAAATCATCATCGTCATCGTCATCTTAGGTATCTTAGCACTTATTGCAGTACCAAGATTGATTGGATTCACAACACAGGCGGAGATAGCAAGTGACAGAGAGTATGCTGCAGTCACAGCAAGAGCAGCGGAATTATATTGGGCAGCAAATAATAAAACAACACCTACAGTTGGGAATTTAGTTGATACCGGTATGATTGATTCGACAGAGAATGGACTACAACATTATGATACAGCGAATATAACAATGGGGGCAGAAGATACTCCTTCTGAAGGTGTAGCACAAGTTGAATTGAGTGATCCTCCCGTGGGTTCAGGTTCTCCCAATGTAATTTATAACAGCCTTGATGGTTATGACGCTGGTTTAACAGGTGCAACATTTGAAGCTGAATAATAACCATAAATAAATGCGCTGCCACGCAGCGCATTACTTCCTTTTAACATGCAAGTGACGTGAAGGAGATGAGCGGGATGCAAGCACAGAAAAATAAAGTCAAGAAAATGACTAAAAATATCGTTGCCCTAGAAATGGGCGGACACTCTATGAAGATTGTTTATGGGGATGTACGCAAAGGGCAATTAATGATTAAGGATATAATTATCGAATCTATTCCTAATGGATTATATACGGATGGAGAGATTAAGGATATAGAATGGCTCAGTAAAAATTTGAAGAGTCTATTAAAAAAACACCACATTCGAAGCAGCAAATGCTTTTGTACCACGGATAGCGGGCAGATTATCACAAGAGATGTGAAAGTCCCAAGTGTGAATAAAGAAAACTTACAAGAAATAGCCAAGTTCGAAGTGGAGCAGTTTTTACCGGTCGATATGGAAAACTATAGTGTTCAATCTATTATTTTGGAAGAGATGCGGACCAGTAGTAGTCCCTTTGCAGAAATGCTGGTCACAGCGGTTCCTAAACGAATGATTAAACAGCATGAAGTTTTTATTGATAAAGCCGGTTTGAGACCACTTGTCTTGGATACACAAGCCAATACCCTAGGAAAACTCATTGAAAACCAAGACCGAATTAACGGCAAGGCTAGTTTTAAAAACTTGACGATTGCCTTTATTGATTTTGGCTATGAAAAAGTGCGTGTGAGTATTTTTAAACATGGCAAGTTTCGCTTTCAGAGACTCTTAAATTTTGGAGCCAAGGATATTGATCAAGCCATTGTTGAGTTTACTGAGCTTTCTTTAGATGAAGCCAAAGTACGTAAACAAGAGATCCATGATATCAGCCAATACAGTATTGACGAATCCTTGGAGAGTAAAATCGCTAGGGCAATACAGTCAGTTCTTGACCAATGGCTGGATGAAATTACAAAAATCTTTCGATACTATTCGTCCCGTACCAACAATTCGGAACAGATTGACCAAATCTATCTATATGGTGGCATATCCAAGATTAATGGTATCGAAACTTATATACAAAATAGGTTTAATCTACCGACTGAACGGGTCAAGGAGATTAGTTCAGTAACCCTGAACAAAAACGCACAACATGAACTGGCAGAAGTTCTTAACGCCCTTGGCGTTATGTATCGAAGGTAGGTGAGGATATGTTTGATTATAATTTTTTTCAAGATAATGGAAAGAAAAAGAAACCCAAAAGTCCAAGTATGATTATTGTATCCCTCATTTGCCTAGTTCTTATATTAGGTATAGCCGGAGCGATTGGATGGACCTATACTGAAAAATCAACACTTCAAACACAGTTAAATGATACCAAAGATCAGATTCGAGACATCAAAGCTAATGATGATATTGCACGTATTATGGAAAAGGAAAATTTGTTTAATATATTAGATCAAGTGGCAAGTAATATTGATCAGGCCAATACAAGTATTCAGAGTGAAAATCGCGTGACAGAAAATATCTTGGCCCTCATTAGTGATAACATCCCTATCGATGTCCAGCTAGATAACTTAAATATTTCAGAAGGACAGATGAGTCTTTCCGGGCGGGCATTTAGTCGACCGGCAATTGCTGAGTTTGCCCATAATCTACGACAAACAGATTCGATAGAAGATGTCTTTGTTCCTAATATTGAACAAAGTGAAGAAGAAGCAGTGGATTACAGTTTCTCAATGCAAGTCTTGATTGGAGGTGACCTTCAATGAGGATTTCCAATCGCGAACATATCTTGCTTATGTGTTTGATAACATTTATTATTCTATGGGTAGCTTTTGTCTATATCATTGAACCCCAATGGCTAGAAATAGAGACCATGCGTCAAGAACTGCGCTTAGAAACAATGGAACTGGAACGTTTAGAGAATATGGTGAAAAATGAAGCCAATCTAGATGCACAGATTCAAGAGACTTATATAACCATTGAAGAAAAAGCATCAAGATATTTTAATACAACGCCTCAAGAAGAAATGATTCTCTTATTGAACGATTTTTTAAACATTCCGTTTTTGGAAGGGACCTCATTAAGTTTTCAAACGCCGGAATGGATTGAGATTGAAGGAATTACCTTTCAAAAAGATACAATCGGAATCTCTAGTGCCGGACAATATGGTTCTGTCCTAAATATGTTTAAAAATATGTGGCGATTCCAAAAACAAGTAAACATGGAGTCGGTGACCTTGTCCAAAAAATCCATTGACGAAGTGAATGGCGAGATGCATTTATCCTTCTATACCTTAGTTGCAGATATAGATCTAGTGGATGGATTGTACGAGTGGTATGTGGATGATTTGTTTTATAAAGAAGATCCGTTTTCACCATATGAAGAAAACCCGGATGCTATTCGCTATCTTTATATGAAGGACAACGACGGAATTTTTAACTATGATCAATATTATGCCTTTACAGATATTGATGGCCACTACATGGAAGCAGAGATTAATGAATTTTTGCAAGCCGGATATTTGTTCTTAGATCCTTATATGACCTTTAAACCAGACACACCCATTACACGTGGAGAATTCATCGTTATGATGGATAAAGTCTATGGTTGGGAGGGTGTCAATGACCAAGATACCATGGATTTAACAACATTTGATGACTATGATGAACTGGGCAGTTTAGAAAATGCCTTTGCAAAAGCCATATATCGAGGCTATATCAGTGGAATTATTGAAGGATATACCGATAATACCTTACGTCCTAGAAACCCAATTACTTATGGTGAGGTTGAATATATCATGAACAACATCAAAGGAACTGAGGATTATTCCTTTGTCACCATTGGAAATGCACTCGTGGAGGCAAAAGATGTTCCGGCAAAGGATTGGTCGAATCCTAACGGAGAATTGACAAAAGCAGAAGCGGTTTACTTATTATACTATCATAAATAACTGTTCATGATTTGGAAAAGTAGGTGAGAAGGATGAAGTTGAGTATTCGAGAAGAAAAAGGATCAACATTTGCATATATACTTGTCGTTATGGTCGTTTCCTTCCTGCTAGTCGCAGGATTGATTCAAGTAACGACAAGTGAAAACAATCAAGTCCGTTATCAAACCGATCATATGAAAGCCTATTATATTGCCCGTGCTGCAGCTGAATCCATGGCCATGGAAATGGAACGCATGGATAACTCCTATTATGAACATTTTTATGACGCGGAACAAGTAGCATTGGCTCAAGATATGTTGGATGAAATAGGCGGTGCAGAGGTTTCGGTTAAACGTGTTAGTGATCAAGGACATTATCGCATCACCTCCATCGGGACCTATGAAGATGTTTCTGCAACAGTTAAAATCATGATGGAATACCGCGAACGTTCAGAGTTGGACTTTGGCGTTTACGCAAAAGATGATATGGAAGATATAAATAATGGTTCATTTGATGGAGATATGGGTTCAGGAGGGGGAATTGAGTTTCATACTGGTCCTGATGGTGATAGTCCTGCTGAAAAAAGAGTAACAGGAGCAATTAGTGAATATACAGCAAATAATATTACAATTACAATGCCGAATATTGATAGCTTTTATAGTCATTTAGAGCAACCTGGAATTAAATTACTTAAAACTGCAGAAGTAGATGATGAATACGAAGAAAATGAATATGATGATAATCACGAAATCATAAAATCGACAATTATTCGCGAATGGGATAATCAATATAATAAAACTCTAACTGTTGATACATCAAGCGCTGAATTTTACATTAAAGAAGGTCAAGATTATGAGGATACATTTTCTTTGAGTAAAACAGGTAGTGGTGATAAGTGGATGGTCCTCTATCTTGAAGGTAATATACCAGATAATGACAACAGTAATAATAACAACGGTAATAATAACAACGGTAATAATAACAACAGTAATAATAACAATATAAATAGTGGAAGTAGAATTGGTTCAGGGGCAGATATAAAGGTGACTGGTAATCATAATCTTATGATTATTGCAGAAAAAGGTATGAATATTACAGGTGAAATTACAAGTAGCAATAATCAGAAGGTATCTATCTATATTATGAATCAACGTATTATTAATAAAAACAATAATGAAGAAGCAGACTTGATTCTTAATATGAATAATAATATTGGTATTAAGGATAAACCAGAACTATTTAAGATATTTTTGAATCCGAATGTTCCGCTAACGGTTGAAGTTGATACCAATAAAAATTTTCATGGTTATATTATAGGACCGGAAGCATCAATTAATTTGGACAATGGCCAAACAAAGGTTTATGGAGGAATCTATGGAAAGAATGTTAGTATTTCATCACAAGCAGAGTTTTATCAACCTGGAGATTTAGAACACGACATAACCCTATACAAACAAATGGGCATTGCCTATTGGGAATGATGAGAGGAGCGACGCCAACAATGAAAGTAATAGATCATAATAGAATAAAAACAACTAATCAAGCCGGACTTACGCTCGTTGAGATTATTTTATCGATTGCCCTTCTTTCAATTGTCATGATTGCTGTATTTAGTGGATTGAACTTTGCATATAATGTTCTGTTTTCTTCAAAAGAACTGTCAGAGCAAACTTATGAAATACAAAGCGAATATGAGGAAGAATTAACATTAGTTCGTCAATTACCTACTAACACGGGATCAAACGAAACAATTCAGTTTGAATGGGATACAGATGATTTAAGTGATTTTAATAGTCATGGAATAACAACTATAAAAGAAGGTAAAGGTGGCGGTTATCTTGAAGAGAGTATTTATATGTTTATCCCCTTATATACAGAAGAAACAAGCCCTTAAAAAAGATGAATCGGGCTTTACACTCATGGAAATTATTACAGTTATAGCAATTATGAGCATTGTTATAGGAATGATTTTCAGCTTTTTAGTCTTTAATGTGGATGGCTTAAATTATGGGTCAGGCCAAACAAAAGAACAGGCAAATCTTCGCATGGCAGCGCTTCGTATTACAGATGAGATTCGAAATAGTAAAGAAATCCAACTTTCTGATGATGCTTTGGGTATGGATTATGAGATTTATCTTCAGAAAAACAGCTTAGTATTAGACGATGGGCCAACAACAATTACTTTGTCAGGTGATAAAATCAATTCAGTGTATTTTGACTTGAGAGAACATAAGGAGGAGAGTGAATATAAGAAGAGGTATCTACTTATCATAACCTTAGAAACCCAAGGAAATACCTTGGATACAGAAGTTCTGTTAAATAATATAAGCGACATCGATGTAGACATGTCGGGTAAACGATTAGGATTCAATCTTCCGGATGCGCTGTCTCCATAAACGTATTTTTTAATGCCAATAAACGCCTTAGTGAACGGTCGATTCTCTCCTCAGTCAGTCGACCTGAATCTAGGGCGTTTATTATGCCCTCATAACATGACTGAAAATCATCCGGTAATAAAATAAGGTCTCCACCAGCTTCAAGAACTAAAATCCCAACTTCTGATGCGTCGTATTCATTGGCGATGGCATTCATTCGAAGAGAGTCTGTGACAACGACACCATCAAAGCCAAGTTCGCCGCGTAAATAATCGGTAGTCATTGCTTTCGATAAGGAGGCGGGAAGGTCATCTTGAGTGATATTTGGTGTATGAATATGACCGGTCATAATGACGGGAATGCCTGCGTCAATAGCTTGTTGAAAAGGAAGCCACTCAACGCGACGCAGTTCATCAAGGGTTTGGTCGATAGACGTACGTTCAAGATGGCTATCCGTTGTCGTATCTCCATGCCCTGGAAAGTGTTTTCCAACCGGAAGAATATTACCACCTAATAATCCGTGCATAAATGCTGTGCCATACTCACCGACAAGAGTCGGATCTGAGCTAAATGCACGAGTACCGATTACCGGATTGTTTGGATTGGTGTTTACATCAAGTACCGGGGCAAAATTCATATTAATACCAAAGGAAGCTAGTTGCTGGCCAAGAGTTCTTGCCATTTCCTCTACCTGAGAAGAGGTATAATCAGATTGTAGAGTAGCAGCATTGGGCAAATGATTAACTCCAATATTTTTTGAACCAATACGAGATACGAGGCCGCCTTCCTCATCAATGCTTATAAAAAGAGGAATTGAAGCATTTGACTGTAAATCCGAGATGAGTTTTTTCGTTTGATCCGCCATGTCGACATTATCGCCAAAAAGAATAACGCCTCCCACAGGATGTTGATTCATAAAGGCTTCAATATTCGGCCTTACATTTACAACATTTGAGGTTTGATTAACAGTATAAAGATCAATAACAAAAAGTTGAGCCACCTTATCTTCAATCGACATCGTTGCCATTTTTTTGTCAATCCAAGACATGGACGATGAAGGTAAATTCAATGAACTATTTGATGAAAAACGTATAGAATCTGTTGATAACCTCAATGGAAAAGCAACAGAAGGGGTAAAACTTGCAAAGGGATAGAGCAGATAAAAAATAGCTGCTAGAACCAAGGCAAATGAACTTACTAAAATAAATAAATGTTTTGTATGCATAGAAAAACTCCTTAATAGTGTGTCCATACGATTATATCAAGAATTTTCTCAAAGGTCCATGATTGAAGCAACTTCAAATAAAGAATATAGCAAATCAAGAAAAAAATGTAAAAAGCTATTGACGATGATTTTATCCTGTGATATAATTCTTCAAGTCGGTAGCGATAAGAAAAACATGAATTGCTACTTTACGTAAATACCGTTAATTGCGACTAAGATTTCTAATTCAAGCCCAGTAGCTTGAATTATCTCTCAAGTCTCCATAAACATGATTTACTACTATACGTAAATGCCTCTAACATTGACTAACGTTTCCAATTAGAACCCAGGAGTTCGATTTGTCTCCGAAGTCATTGTAAGAATGATTTACTACTTGCGTGAGTGGCTCAGTGGTAGAGCATCGCCTTGCCAAGGCGAGGGTCGCGGGTTCGAATCCCGTCTCGCGCTCTAACGGAAGTTCTAAGATTCTAGATAGCTAGGGTTTTGGGGCTTTTTTTACGCGTAAAATTAGAGGATTATGCCAATAGGAAAGCGAGGAAATCATAGTGTTGAAGGTGCGGATATAGAGGCTCGCATCTATATCAGTACATTCAACACTATGACAGCAACGGTAGTTGCCAGTCGGCATAAGCCGACCCTCGCGACTCTTCACTTTCGCTTCTTGAAAGTGAAGAGTATCCCGATGCCTTGTTTGCCTTACAACTTTGTGAAAATGTGCTATAATTTGTATGGAGACTAATTCAAGGAAAAGGCAGGTGGTAATATTATGTTGAGAAAATTGATTAATTTGTTCTTGCAACAAATGATAAATAAAAAATCGCAACCTTTTCAGGTAGAAGCAATTGATCCTTTTTATAGCATTGAGAACCAAAATTTATTGGCAGAGAGAATTGCGAAATATAAAATTGGCGTGAAAACGGAAAAAGAATTAATTGACGATAAATAATGAAAATACATATATGCATTTGTTGATTGTAAGAGAAAGCCCCAAGGTCCTAGTTATCTAGAGTCTTGAGGCTTTCTTATGTGAGCCCGGTATGGGCGCAATCTAACGGGTGAAAGTCCCTAACACACCCTGGTAGTGGGAAGTGTATAGCTTAAGGCAAGGATGTCCTCGGCGACGAGGAATCTGAAGAAAGCCAGCGGCATATCTCTGGTCTGACGAACAGAAATCACATCAGGCGCAGGTTGATGGATAAGGTTGCATAACAAACTGAAGTCCAATAACTACTCGGAATCAACAGCGTAAATGTGGCAGATAGATGGAGAGAAAGATTGCGTTCTTACCCGGGGAGGTCTCATGGACAAGTGGAACGTCTTTGTGAAACTTGGTTGAAATAAGATTTGTCATGAGAAGTCAGCAGATACCATAGTAGGGGCCTTGTCGACAAGGCCGTGAAGGGTTGAACCAAAGGAGGTGTTAGTCAATGAATGTTACCGAAAACGGGAATAGGAAAAGCAGAATACACTGTAATAAGAGTGGCTGCTGTCAGAGAGATAGTGCGGAACACGAAGGGTATGACAGAGTGCTTACCGGTAAGAGGATAACTGAAAACAACAACACCGATGCCGACAGTGGAGTGAATGGATTGTTGGAACGAATCCTAGAACCTGATAATCTAAACAGAGCCTATAAACAGGTAAAGAAGAAAAAGGGTTCGCACGGAATCGATGGAATGGAAGTAGAGCATCTTCTACAACATTTCAAAGAGAATGGGGAAGAAATACGGCAATCCATTTTGGACGGTAAATACCGACCAAAACCAGTCCGACGAGTAGAAATACCCAAGGACAATGGGAAGAAAAGACAGCTGGGAATACCAACAGTGGTAGACAGAGTGATTCAACAAGCAATCCAGCAAGTGCTGTCACCGATTTATGAACCTGAATTCAGTGAGACAAGTTATGGATTCAGAACAGGCCGAAGCGCCCATGATGCTCTAAAGAAGTGTCAAGAGTATGCCAATGAAGGATACACCTATGTGGTGGACATGGATTTGGAGAAATTCTTCGATACGGTGAGTCAATCGAAAATGATCGAGATTCTGTCAAGGACCATCAAAGACGGACGAGTCATATCGCTGATTCATAAATACTTAAGAGCGGGAGCTGTTGTTGACTGGAAATTCGAGGAAACAAAAGAAGGTCTGGCGCAAGGCGGAAATCTGAGTCCATTGGCATCAAACATCATGCTGAATGAGTTGGATAAGGAATTGGAGAAACGAGGAATACGATTTGTGAGATACGCAGATGATATGCTATTGTTTGCGAAAACGAAACGAAGTGCCAAAAGGATTATGGAACACATCTTACCCTTTATCGAAGGAAAATTAAAACTTCGAGTCAACAGGGAGAAGACTTCTGTAGCCTACATTGGTCACATCAAGTTCCTTGGATACGGGTTCTACTCATCTAAGAAGAGGATTAAGTTAAGGGTGCATGGCAAAAGTATAGCCAAAATGAAGGATAGAGTAAGAGAAATCACATCAAGAAGCAATGGCATCAGCTACGAAGTGCTCAAACTAAAACTGAAACAATACGTTATAGGTTGGGTTAATTACTTCAAACTCGCAGATATGAAAAGTCTCCTGCTCAAAATAGACCAATGGCTACGCAGAAGACTCCGAATGTTCATCTGGAAAAGGTGGAAGAAAACGAAGACGAAATATAAAAGACTGAGACAGCTTGGATATAATCACTCAAACGCATTGAAATATGCGAATACAAGAAAAAGCTACTGGCATATAGCCGGTAGCCAAATACTTTCCTGTTCTATTACTGATGAACGTTTGCGAAAGCAAGGCTACCAGTTCTTTTCTGACAAATACAAAATTGTCTGTGCATAAAACTTAGGAAGCGCCGTATACGAGAACCGTACGTACGGTGCTGTGGGAGGTCGGGAAAGTTATTCAACTTTCCCTCCTACCCGATTTTCTTAATCGCTATAACATCTATCCTAACTCTGTGAACGATTTTTATATACTTTGACATAAGTGAGAAGGGCGATAAGCTTTAGGACAAGAGCAAGAATCAAAATACCGATGAGAATTTTGTTGCCCGGAAAGATAATGAGCATAATCACGGTAAACATTGAAAGTGCAGTTGCGGCTTTACCTGGTAGTTTTGAAGGAATAACCATACGTTCTTCGCGGTACCATAAGATTGTACCTGCAATAATCATAAAAATCTCTTTTGCTAAAAACAATAAAAATAAAAGCATAGGTATGGCATCATTGACAGCCAGTGAACCAAGAGCGGTTAATAACATTAATTTATCAGCTAAAGGATCAAGAACTGTACCAAATTTACTGATAATCTTATATTTTCTAGCGAGATAGCCATCTAAATAGTCTGTGAAACCGGCTACAAGGAAAATAAAAAGAGCAATATAATGGGCATGATCTGTTCCGGAAAAATATACGATTGCAAACACCGGCACTAGCAACAATCGGATAACCGTTAAAATGTTAGGTATATATTTCATACGCGAACCCTACCTTTCTTAATTGCAATAGATTTCTTTTTATTATAACTGAATAATCCCTTTTAGACAAATTTTCGTAATTTGGAAATATCATGTATAATATAAATAGAAATTGTCAAAGCTATTATAAAGGATGTGAGGTAATGAAAAAATCAACAATAGAAATCATGAAAAATGGTCCTTTAGTGGTCAAGAACCCACCGACATTAAAAACCAGAAAAGGACTTGAAATCCTACCGAAAAATGAGTCGGCCCTACCGGATACGATTAAATTGTGCCGATGTGGTCATTCAAAAGAAAAACCTTTTTGCGATGGAAGCCATTTTACAGAAGAATTTGATGATAGTAAAGATAGCCATTGGAAACCGGGAAAAATGCAAGATTATGAAGGAAAAAAGATAACAATTACAGATAATCGACGTGTTTGTGCACATGTAGGGTATTGCTTAAAAGATTTGCCATCGGTTTTTAACAAAGACCGTCAACCTTGGATTATAACAGACAATGGGAGTGTGGAGGATATAATTTATGCAATTAAACGATGTCCATCCGGAGCCTTGGCTTATCGTATTGATGGTGTGGATTATATTGAATATGGGGCAAGGCCTGCTATTATCGCATTAAAGAGGGGACCATATATTGTTCAAGGTGGCATAAGACTGAAGGATAAACGAGTTCCGGAGACTATGGACCACTATACCTTGTGCAGTTGCGGTCAATCAAAGAATAAACCCTTCTGCGACGGAGAACATAGAGATCAAAGTTCCAAAGATGAATAATGAGAATTTGATTAGAATTTCTTTATGGTAAGTAAAATAATATAAAAATGTGTTACAATTATAATAATGTAAATCTGATTTTTTGGAGGGGGAATCATCATGAATACAAAAGGTTCAGAATGGCTAAAAAATTCACTTATAATCCTATTAATTATTATAATGGTTTTTGGAGGGCAATATGTTCTAGAAGGCATGAGAGAACAAGCCGCGAGTACATATCAAATAAATATTTATCTCCATGGTTTTATAACCTTCTTTTTTTATGGAGGAATCGGCGTCTTATTAGGTCTAGAACACTTCATTAGAGAAAAAAAGAAAGATGGAAAATGGTCTTTAAATATACCAAAACTCGTATTAATTGGCATCCCATCCTTATATTTTTCGGCCTCAATATTACTATTTTACAATAGTCTGCTTAACAATAGCTTTTTGACCTATCCGATTGGTATACTACTCAAAAACAATGGGAGCCATTTTCTAACTATTTTTAAGCTTATATTTGGATATACAATCATAACAAGTTTCTATAAAAAAGAAAAAATAATGTAAAATAATAGATTGCAGTTACAAAAAACAAAAAATATGCTATAATTTTTTATGATGAGAAATTAACAATGTTTATAGGGAGAATAAATAATGTTATTATTAAGGGAAAAAGTGGCTCGATACAGGGGAGACACTTCTAAAATTAATCAAATTCAACAAATGAAAAACTACATGATTAGGAAAGGCTACAGTCCTAAAACAATCCAAACATATGTGAATCATATCCAACATTTGAATCGTGAATTAGACAATAATATCACGCCAGAACGAATCGATGGGTATTTGATTCTACTTTTGCGCGAAAAAAAATTAAGTCATACTTACGTGAACCAAATGATAAATGCCGTCAAAGTATATTCAAAATTCCGCTTTAAACTGAACGCTGAGCGTTTTCATCCCTATATACGTCCCAAAACTGAAAATAAATTACCCAAAGTAATGAGTAAAGAAGAAGTCAAACGTCTTCTAGAGGTAGTTCAAAACCCAAAACATAAAACTGAATTAATGTTAGCTTATTCTTGTGGCCTTCGCGTGAGCGAAGTAGCCAATTTAAAAATAAGAGATATTGATAGTGACCGAATGGTCGTTATAATCCGGCAAGGAAAGGGCAGAAAAGATAGAATTACCGGCCTGTCCTACAAAATGTTAGAACAACTTCGAGAATACTATAAAATGTATAGGCCTACAGAGTGGCTCTTTGAAAATCCCACAAAAACAGGTCCTATTAGTGTACGCACACTGCAAAATGTTTTTAATCAAAACAAAAATAAAGCCGGCATAAGAAAAGCCTGTACATTTCATTCCTTAAGGCATTCCTATGCAACCCATTTATTGGAAAGTGGCGTGAGCCTTCGACATATACAGCAGCTTCTCGGTCACAAAAGCTCACGCACAACAGAACGATATACCCATGTCTCGACACAAGAAATCCAAAAGATCATAAATCCTCTTGACCTAATGTGATTATTGTCGACATGCGTCTATATACATTAATAATGTCGTATTTACGACATACGTAAACAAAAGAGTTAGATGCAATATCCACATTCGGTAATATAGATAGCATATTTTTGCTATTACAATGCTTTATGCATTTTAATATAGATGATTTTGAAGGAGGTGGTTACACATGATTGTTGACATTAGCGACATTAGCGATATTTATGACATTACGATACTAACAGAAAATTTTGAATGGAGGATTTACCTATGTGTAATCACGATGTTAGAACTGAAATGTACCAAAAGGAGTATGAGTTGAAAGATGGCAGGCAACTAGTTATTAGGATGCCAGAATTAAGAGATGCACAGGCTCTTATCGATTATATGAAGGAAGTTGATTGTGAGACAAAATTCTTAGCACGCGAACCAGGAGAGTTTGGGTTTACGCTGGAGCAAGAAGAGAATTTTATCAGTGGACTTACAACAGATGACAGCAAACAGTTTCTGATAGCAGAAGTTGAGGGTCAGATTGTAGCAAATTGTTCCGTAGGCTTTTTATCGAGTAATCGACGATATTTACATCGTGCCGGGTTGGGAATATCGGTGAAGCAAGATAAATGGGGTCTAGGCATTGGACGAATAATGATGAATGAATCTATATCATGGTGTAAGGAGAAGGGTGTTGAGCAACTTGAGTTAGAAGTTGTCACAAATAATGAACGTGCCGTTGGCCTTTATAAGAGTTTGGGATTTGACATATATGGTACTAAGAAACATGCTTTAAGATATAGTGATGATACTTATGCTGATGAATATTTTATGATTTTATTTCTTGGAACAATGAAGGAATAATCCAAAAGTAGTTCGATTTGAACCTAAAATATTTCGTAAGGGGTCATGTGAATACTGCATCTAACCGTGAATTGACGACATGAACAGTAGCAAGGAAGGATGTCCACGTCTTCAATTCACAAAACGTTATACGCAATTAATTCTATGTTATAGGGAGAGTTTATATGAATGAAAAATTAGAATATACAAAAGTATCAATACAAGATAAATTAGTTATGAAGTACACAGATTTCATTTCAATTACTGAGTTTAATATTGATATGATTTTGAAT
Organism: uncultured Eubacteriales bacterium; assembly: GCA_964563505.1. GTDB lineage: Bacteria > Bacillota > Clostridia > Lachnospirales > Vallitaleaceae > UBA1351. The sequence continues at coordinate 1,320 of CAZLXW010000024.1, read as the reverse complement.
CGATTAAGGTTAAGTTATGTGAATCCTATTCAAAGCGTTAAGGATATTTTGAGTGAAAAGCCATTATTTATACTTAATCAATTATTCGATGAAATTTATAGTGAAAATTTAGAAGTTGAATTTTCTTTTGATATGGTTCAGGAGATTGGTGATGAAGTATATCAAGTAAGTATAGATATAGAGTTGGATAATTATTCTGTATTGACGGGAGTTAGTTATAATGGGATTTCAATTTATTATGAAGAAGATGATGACATATCTAGTAATGTAGCAAGTTATGATTTGAGAATAATAAACTTTAACAATTTTACAGGACAAATTAGGCTTGAGGGAAGAATTGATATTAATTCTAGTGACACTCATTTTGATATTGTTAATGATCTGAGAAAGACGATTCATTTGTCGATAAGTGGTTTGCGGAAAGACTTTAATAAGTCTTGGTTCGAAAGTATAATTCATGGTTCTATATATTATGAGGCAAATAATATGCGTATGGCATATTTTAATATTTTCTCTGGTTTAGATGATTTTATAACACGAATATATAATGTGTTGTTTGATACATTTGTAGATGAATATAGTAGTTTAATAAAATCAGCATATGAATATGAATTTGAGAAAACAAAAAAAGCACTGTTTGAAAGTGAAAATGAAAAGTTGGATAATTCTCTTAATCAAAAATATCGTAATTCTATTTCAAATGATGAAATAATAAAATTGCTTGAAGAGCAAGACGATAGTTTTGACATAAGAGACTATGATGGGAAAGAAGATGAGTTAGCGGAACTATATGAAGATTATGTTGATGACATATATGAGGAAGGCAGACAGGCATTATTTAGTTCGATTCAATCTGGTGATTACAATAAAGTCATTTATGAACAGATTTCTGTAAATGATGTTGAAGACTATCTAAAGGATTCAATACGTACATTTGCTAACGACAATATAAGATTACGTGAGAAAATAGGAATTTGCTCCGAAGTAGTTGGAATGATAAAACCTAAGAATCATCATACTCAGTATAAGAATTATTATACATTATTGAAGAAATTTGGATATTATGAGAAGCAACGTCATGATATTGCGCATGGAAGAAGTGTTGATATAAGAGGGGTTGATGAGTTACTTTATTTTGCACTTAATATAATTTTGAGTATTACACAAAATTATGATTTTGAATCAGAGGGATGGGATTTTTATGTATTAAAGGATGCAGATATTTATTAGTGGTATGTTATCATCTCTAATAGGCCGAATTAACTGCGTATAACTATTATAGATATATCCGATGACTCAAAAAAATACCCCATCCAAAGA
>CAZLXW010000023.1:0-51308 GCA_964563505.1 uncultured Eubacteriales bacterium | reverse complement strand
CCTATTTAAGGAACCTTATCCACAGCTTTTCGCAGTCGCATTTAACAATTACCTAATAAGAATACGAGTGTATTATAACATATCGTTTTCAGCTTGTCATTATTATCGGGAGATTCCTTGCTTTGTCAAGGAGGTCTTGATATAATAGCAAAGAGAAATAAAAGAATATGAGGAAGAATATGAAGACAATTTGGTTAACACGACATGGTGAAACACAGTGGAATACTATACGAAGAATGCAGGGACAACTAAACTCGCCACTCACAGACAATGGGATTCGTCAAGCAGAACAGCTTGCTAAATGGCTCGAGAAAGAAGAGATTGATATTATCTATACATCACCCCTTGAGCGTGCATACAAAACTGCCTTGATTCTACGTAGTAAACGGGAGATTCCGGTTATTTCCCATGCAGATTTAAAAGAAATTCATCTTGGGGATTGGCAAGGCAAACTTGTCAGTGATGTTGAAAGAAGTGAACCGGAAAAGCATAAGGTTTTTTGGTATAAGCCACACCAATATGTGGCGAGTAGCGGAGAAGATTTTCATGATGTAAGAAAACGCATCCAACATTTTTGTGACCAAGTGATTGCTCGTGATACACATACAAACATTTTAGTTGTTGCCCATGCCATTGTTTTAAAAAGTTTCATTGCATATACACAAGGGCTTCCTATTTCAGAATTATGGGGCGGGATTAAATTAAAGCCAACATCCATTACCAAAAGTATTTATAACAATGATAAGTTTGTGTATGAATATATTGGGCGTGTCGATCATTATCAGGATCAAAGTCAATATGATGGATGGTTTATAGATGATAAAAAATAAGAGATGTAAAAAAGCTGTTAACCTTGCCTTTGCGGTAAGATTAACAGCTTTTATTACATTTAAAAATATATATTTATTAATCGTTAAGCGTTTTGTTCGATGGCAACAGCTACGGCAACAGATGCACCAACCATTGGGTTGTTACCCATTCCGATAAGTCCCATCATCTCAACATGAGCCGGAACAGATGAAGAGCCCGCAAATTGTGCGTCAGAGTGCATACGACCCATTGTATCTGTCATACCATAGGATGCAGGGCCAGCAGCCATATTATCAGGGTGTAGTGTACGTCCTGTACCACCGCCAGAAGCAACAGAGAAGAAATTTTTCCCTTGCTCAATACATTCTTTTTTGTATGTTCCCGCAACGGGATGTTGGAAACGTGTAGGATTTGTCGAGTTACCTGTAATAGATACACCAACGCTTTCATGATGCATAATGGCAACACCTTCACGGACATCATCTGCACCATAACAGCGAACTGCGCCACGGTCACCCGTTGAATAAGCTTTTTCATTCACAACCTTAAGTTCACCAGTATAGTAATCAAAAGCAGTTTCAACATGTGTAAATCCATTGATACGAGAGATGATTTGTGCAGCATCTTTGCCAAGGCCATTTAAAATAACTTGAAGCGGTTGTTTACGTACTTTATTGGCTGATTTTGCGATACCAATAGCACCTTCAGCAGCAGCAAAGGACTCATGGCCTGCTAAGAAAGCAAAACATGTTGTTTCTTCACGAAGGAGCATTGCTGCAAGGTTACCGTGACCGATACCAACTTTACGTTGATCTGCAACAGAACCGGGAATACAAAAAGCTTGAAGCCCTTCGCCTAAAGCTTCAGCAGCTTCAGCAGCAACAGATAATCCTTTTTTTATTGCGATGGCAGCGCCAAGTGTATATGCCCATAGAGCATTTTCGAAGCAAATCGGTTGAATTTCTTTAACGATTTGATGGACGTCAATTCCTTTATCTAAACAGAGTTGTTTAGCAGCCTCAAGGCTTTCAATTTCGTATTTTTCCAATACAGGCGTTATTTGATCTATTCTTCTAGCGTAACTTTCAAATAATGGCATTCTTCTTGTCCTCCTTTAGTTTATTCGTGTCTTGGATCAATGAATTTAACAGCATCATCGAATCGACCGTATTGACTTGTAGCGTCTTCCATAGCTTCATTAGCACTTTTGCCTTTTGCTACAAATTCCATCATTTTTCCAAGATGAACAAATTTGTATCCGATAACTTCATCATTTTCGTCAAGACCCATTTGTGTCACATAACCTTCAGCCATTTCAAGATAACGTGTACCTTTAGCTTTTGTACCGTACATTGTACCCACTTGTGAACGTAATCCTTTTCCAAGATCTTCTAAGCCGGCTCCAATAGGTAATCCGCCTTCAGAAAAAGCTGTTTGCGTACGACCGTATGCAATTTGCAAGAATAATTCGCGCATAGCTACATTAATTGCATCACAAACAAGGTCAGTGTTTAATGCCTCGAGAATAGTTTTGCCAGGTAAGAGCTCACTTGCCATTGCAGCAGAGTGTGTCATGCCTGAGCAACCGACTGTTTCGACGAGAGCCTCTTCAATAATACCGTCTTTTACGTTTAATGTTAATTTACAAGCACCTTGTTGTGGTGCACACCAGCCGACACCATGTGTTAAGCCGGAAATATCTTTGACATCATAGGCTTTAACCCATTTTCCCTCAACAGGAATTGGTGCAGGACCATTTTTAGGACCTTTTGCAACGGTACACATATTTTCTACTTCATGTGAATAAATCATTTTGATGGTTCTCCTTCCTTCTAATGAACGCTTATATTTTATTCTACACCGAAGAAACATCGGTGAAAAAACCGTATTAGTGTGTTATACATGCTATTGTGACACATACCGCTCTATTTTATCAAAAATTTAACAATTTGACTAGGGTTTTATTGAATTTACATTGAATTTTCTTGAAGGACTTGACTTAAAGTGTACTTTAAAGGCTATAATTAAAGTAATAAATAATCTGAAAATTATCAAAAATTATGTAGGAGGTTTTTATGTTATATAGAAAATTTGGAAAAACAGGAGAAGATGTGTCGATTTTAGGCTTTGGGTGTATGCGTTTTCCGCTTTTAGGTCAAGATTCAACACAAATTGATGAAGAAAAATCGATTGAAATGATGCATTATGCCATCGACCGTGGACTTAATTACGTTGATACAGCATATCCCTATCATGGCGATGGTGGTAAAGAGGGAGGGATGAGTGAACCCTTAGTAGCTAAAGCGCTTAAAAATGGTTATCGTGAAAAAGTACATTTGGCGACGAAATTGCCGAGTTGGTTAATTGAAACGCGCGAAGACATGGACTACTATTTGAATCGTCAATTAGAGCGTTTAGAGACCGATCATATCGATTTTTACTTGGTACATGCATTAGATAGTGAACGATGGGATAACTTGATGAATTTGGGCATTGATGAGTTCTTAGACACGGCGGTTAAGGATGGTCGAATTCGGTATGCCGGATTTTCTTTTCATGATAAGTTAGATACCTTTAAACGTATTGTTGATGATTATGATTGGTCATTTTGTCAGATTCAATATAATTATATCGATGAAGAATATCAAGCAGGTAAAGAAGGGCTAGATTATGCAGTGGCTAGAGATTTAGGTATCGTTATTATGGAACCATTACGTGGTGGTAATCTCGTGCGTAGTATACCGGATGCAGTACAAGCTACTTTCGACGAAGCTGACAAAAAAAAAACACCTGTAAAATGGGCCTTGCGATGGATATGGGAACAAGCAGAGACGCATGTGGTTCTGAGCGGAATGTCCACATTAGATCAAGTTAAAGAAAACATGGAAATTGCCCAAGAAGGGCATCCGAATTCATTTACAGAAGAAGAAAAGGATATTATGAATCGGGCAAAAACGATTTTTAGAGATCGAATAAAAGTTGACTGTACAGGGTGTGAATATTGTATGCCATGCCCTTATGGTGTCAATATTCCCGGAAATTTTGCCCGATTCAATGAATATAATCTTTTTGATGATCCTTCTTTAAAAGAAGGGCAGATGAAACAATATCAAAATATGCCCGATGATGAAAAAGCGTCAATTTGTGTTGAGTGTGGAGCATGCGTGCCACAATGCCCACAAAACATTCCCATACCTGAAAAATTAAGAGACGTTGTAGCCGTAATGGAAAAATAGATATATACATATAAAAAGGAGCTTTCCGCTGTAATTTCAAAGGGAAAACTCCTTTTTTATATCTATCTATTATATTTATTCAGGGCATCGTAAAAATGTTTCACCCATCAGATACTCATCCACTTCTTTAGCCAGTTTTCGTCCTTCGGCAATTGCATGTACGACGAGAGATTGGCCTCTTCGCATATCACCTGCAGCAAAAACCTTGTCAATCGAAGTTTTAAAGCTCTGATCTGTTGCTACATTTCCCCGTGGATCATAATCGACACCAAGATCATCTAGAAGTCCTGTGTGTTCTGGATGTAAAAAGCCCATAGCAAATAACACAAGATCTGCTTCAATGAGAAATTCTGAATCCGGAACTTCTTCCATGATTGGTCGAGAACCATCTTCCGGCATCACCCAATTAAGTTTAACGCACCGTAGTGCGGATACATTTCCATTGCCATCATTAATAAATTCTTTGGTTCCGATGGAGAAAAGACGGATATCATGTCCTAAGGTGGCCATCGCTTCTTTGTGTGATGTACTGGTCTTATATAAGCGTGGGAATACCGGCCATGGCTGTGAATTATCCCTTTCTTTTGGAGGCATTGGCAACAGTTCAAGTTGGGTAACTTCGCTGGCACCTTGACGTAGTGAGGTTCCGATGCAGTCTGAACCGGTATCTCCGCCACCAATGACAACAACTTTTTTTCCTTTTGCAGTGATGTCAAAATCCGGGTTAACAGGAAGGTCTGAAACGCGACGGTTTGATTGAGGCAAGAAGTCCATCGCAAAATAAATGCCTTTTAAATCACGTCCTGAAATAGTCAGGTCGCGTGGCTCTGTTGATCCACCGGTTAAGCAAATGGCATCAAAGGTATTTTTCAATTCATCAGATGTAATATCTTGGCCAACGTTGGTGCTTGTTTTAATAATCACGCCTTCGGCTTTCATTTGTTCAACACGACGTTCGATAAAGGTTTTGGGAAGCTTATAATCAGGGACACCAAAACGCATTGCACCTCCAATAGCTTCGTTGCGTTCAAATAGTGTTACTTTATGCCCAACCCGAGCTAACTGTTGTGCAGCAGCCATTCCGGAAGGACCGGAACCGACAACGGCTATGGACTTGTTGGTTCGTATTGCCGGAGGCTGGGGTTTTATCCAACCTTCCTCCCAGCCACGCTCAACAATAGCAAGTTCAATATCTTCAATGGCAATCGGATCATCAATGAGACCAAGAACACAGGCGCTTTCACAAGGAGCAGGGCAAATCTTTCCGGTGAACTCAGGGAAGTTGTTTGTCGTATGAAGGACTTGTAAAGCTTTTTTCCATTGATCATTGTAAACGAGGTCATTAAAATCCGGAATGATATTACCTAATGGACAACCAGAACTGCAGAAAGGTATACCACAATCCATACATCGTGCAGCTTGTGTCTTTATTCCTTCGCTGTCTTGTGGTATATAGATGTCGCTCCAATGTGCAACACGTTCATTTTCCTCGTGATATGAACCGTTCTGACGTTTATATTCTTTGAATCCGGTTAGTTTTCCCATGTTGTCACCTCCTAAACTGTAGCAGCGTTAGCTGCATTTTCTTTGAGTATTTTTTTGTAAGCCGGTGAAATGACTTTGACAAATTTTGGCAAATAACTTTCAAAATGGTCAAGAATCTCTTTGGCTTTGCTACTATTGGTATATTTATAGTGATTTTCTATTAATGTTCGAAGTTGTTGAACATCTTCTGCATCCGTTAATTTTTCATTGATAACAATTTGTTGATTGCAATGTTTATCTGAGAAATCACCGATTTCATCAAAAACATAAGCAATACCGCCACTCATACCGGCTCCAAAGTTTCGTCCGGTTTTTCCTAGTATAACAGCAAGGCCACCGGTCATGTATTCACAACCGTGATCGCCGACACCTTCAACAACGGCCTTAGCACCGGAATTACGAACGGCAAAACGTTCGCCTGCAATACCGTTAATGTAGACGTCCCCTGAAGTAGCTCCATAGAGGAGTGTGTTTCCGACAATAATATTTTCTTCAGGGATAAAGCGTGCATCTCTTGGTGGATAGACAATAAGCTTGCCACCGGATAATCCTTTACCCATATAGTCATTACAATCACCTTCAAGTTCAAAAGTCATCCCCGGTGTTGCAAAACAACCAAAGGACTGACCGGCAGAACCCTCGAATTTATAATAAATAGTGTCTTCAGCTAAGAACTTGCCCTTTGTTTTCTTGGTAATTTCACCGGCCAGCATCGCTCCAACTGTTCGATGGATATTACGAATAGGATAGGTGTTTTGTATTTTAAGACCGTTTTCGAGAGCGCCTTTTGCATCTGCGATGAGTGTACGATCTAGGATCGCATCAAGTCCATGATCTTGTTTTGCAATACATCGTCGCGCAATACGTTTTGGTAGTTCAGGATTATAGAGTATCTTACTGAAATCAATTTTTGATGACTTCCAGTTTAGTACATCTTTATTTGGTTCTAATAAATCAACACGGCCGACCATTTCTTCAATACTTCGAAAACCAAGTTCTGCCATATATTCCCGAAGTTCTTGAGCAATAAAGGTAAAGAAATTAATAACATGTTCAGGTTTTCCGACAAAATTCTTTCGAAGTTCAGGATCTTGTGTTGCAACACCAACGGGGCAGGTGTTATTTTGACATTTTCGCATCATGATGCATCCACTAACCACTAAAGCGGCAGTTGCAAAACCAAATTCTTCAGCGCCAAGGAGTGCTGCAATGGCAACATCACGACCGGTTTTAAGTTGACCGTCGGCTTGAACAACAATACGACCTCTTAAATCGTTCATGAGAAGTGTTTGCTGTGTTTCAGCTAGACCCAGTTCCCATGGAAGTCCGGCATACTTTATTGAACTAATGGGAGCGGCGCCTGTACCACCATCATGACCGGAGATAAGAACAACATCTGCATGTGCTTTAGATACCCCGGTTGCAACAGTACCAACACCGACTTCAGAGACAAGCTTAACATTGATTCGAGCATCTGGATTAATGTTTTTAAGGTCATAAATCAATTGCGCTAAATCTTCAATGGAATAAATATCATGGTGTGGAGGAGGGGAAATCAAATCAATACCAGGGGTTGAGTTACGGACTTTAGCAATCGCTTCAGTTACCTTATGACCTGGAAGGTGACCACCTTCACCAGGTTTTGCACCTTGAGCCATTTTGATTTGTAGTTCAGTACAGTTGACTAAATACTCTGCATTAACTCCGAAACGGCCGGATGCAACTTGTTTAATGGAACTGCGTGTGTGATCATCATACAGTCGATCACTCGATTCGCCACCTTCACCGGAATTGGACTTTCCGCCGATTTTATTCATAGCGCGTGCAAGGTTTTCATGTGCCTCCTTGCTTAATGAACCAAAGGACATGGCGCCGGTCGAGAAGCGCTTTAATATGTTCTCAATAGGTTCAACTTCATCAATTGAAATAGGTGTTGAGGGTTTGAATTTTAATAAACCACGAATGGTATTTAAACGTGTTGCTTGTTCGTTAATATATGTTGAATATTCTTTGAATAATGGGTAGTCATTTGTTCGACATGAATGTTGTAACTTATGGATGGTATCAGGATTGAAGAGGTGATTTTCACCACCACGTCGCCATTGAATATTACCGCCTTCAAGTAAATTTGGATAGGGATTTCTAAATGGATTAAAGGCATAACGATGACGCTTAGAAACTTCTTGGGCAATAATATCAAGGTCAATACCTTCAATTCGAGAAACCGTACCTGGGAAATAGGTGTTTACAGTATCTGAATCAATACCTACAGCTTCAAATATTTGGGCGCCATGATAGGATTGTAGTGTACCGATGCCCATCTTTGAATAAATTTTCAATAAACCATTGCTAAGGGCATTAATATAGTTTTCTTGTGCTTGAGAAACAGTTATATAATTAATGTCGCCAACATATAAATTGGACTCGATTAATTTATCAATACTATCGAGTGCAACATAAGGGTTAATGGCATCAACGCCATATCCAATAAGCAGTGCCATATGCATAACGTCACGTGCGTCACCGGTTTCAGAAATAATGTCGACTTTTGTACGTAATTTTTTGCGGATCAAATGATGATGGACACTGGCTGAAGCTAATAAGCTAGGGATAGGTGCATCATATTTTTCAGTTCCGCGATCGGATAAAATAATAATATTATATCCTTCATCAATGGCTTCAACGACGTGTTGATTTAATTTATCAAGTGCTCTTTTTAATCCTTGACCGCCTTCAGAAACGGTATATAAAATAGGTATTTTTATGGATCTAAAATCTTTGTGCTCAATATGCACAAGTTTTTCAAAGTTTCCATTATTAAGAATGGGCTGTTTTAATTCAATGAAGTTAATGTTTTCTTCTTCATCAAGTTCTCCTAGAAGATTGCCGCGATCACCGAGGAGTTGAATGTTTGACATAACAAGTTTTTCCCGAATCGGATCAATGGGCGGATTGGTAACCTGTGCAAAAAGTTGTTTGAAATAATTGTAAAGAAGTTGTGGTTTCTCGGATAGAACAGCAAGAGAAGCGTCATTCCCCATTGAACCAATAGCTTCTTTACCTACAGTCGCCATTGGAGCGATGACTTTTTTGAGCTCTTCTTCAGTATAACCAAACACTTTTTGATATTGTAATAATCGATGTTCGCCGAGAGGAATAATCTTATGTGGCAATTCAAAATCGTTAAGTGTAAGCTTATTACGATCAATCCATGCTTTATAGGGTTTTTTATTCGTTAAGGTTTTTTTAACTTCGTCATCAGAGATAATCCGTCCCTCTTTGGTATCAATTAAGAACATTCGGCCTGGCTTTAAGCGTCCACGCTTTACAACTTGCTCGCTATTAAATGGAATAACGCCTGTTTCAGATGCCATTACAACTAAATCATCATTTGTGATGACATATCTTGCAGGGCGGAGTCCGTTACGGTCTAAGACAGCGCCGATTTGAGTTCCATCAGTAAAAGCAACAGCTGCAGGACCATCCCATGGTTCCATCAATCCTGCATGATATTCATAATAACTTTTTTTGTCTTCATCCATAGCGTCATATCCTTGCCAAGCTTCAGGAATCAAAATACTCATGGCATGGGCAATGGATTTGCCGCTAGCAATTAATAGTTCTAAAGCGTTGTCAAGATTTGCAGAATCAGAACCCTCTGGTTCGATGATTGGAAAAATCTTGGTAATTTCATCACCAAATTGATCAGATTCTAAAATTCCTTCACGTGCGTTCATCCAATTAACATTACCTCTTAGGGTGTTAATCTCGCCATTGTGTGCTAGATAACGGAAGGGTTGAGCGCGATCCCATGAAGGGAAGGTGTTGGTCGAATAACGTTGATGAACAAGTGCTATTGCACTGACCATATCTTTATCATTGAGATCTTCATAAAATTCAGGGATTTGGAAAGCTAGAAGCTGCCCTTTATAAATCATTGTTTGTGAAGAGAGGCTACATACATAAAATGCTTCTGTATATTTGTGATTTGCTTGGCGAATAGCTTTTTCAATAAGCTTTCGCACAATATATAATTTGCGTTCGAACTGAACGGGGGTATAATCGCCACGATGAATAAAGAGCTGATGTACGACGGGGCGAGTTCCGGCAGCTGTTAGTCCACAGGCTTCAATATTTTGAGGCACATTTCTCCAACCGATTAGCTGAAGGTTTTCTTCATCTATTACACGTTCACAGATACCCTCGCAAAAATAGCGGGCATTGGGCTCTTGTGGTAAAAAAATCATACCCACACCATAGTCGCCTTCATTTGGAAGTTGGAAGCCAAGTTCAGATGTTTTCTTTACAAGAAATTGGTGAGGGATTTGGATTAATATACCTGCTCCGTCGCCAGTGTTTGGATCGGCACCAACAGCGCCTCTATGATGTAGATTAGCAAGAATTTGTACACCTTGTTCTACAATGCTATGTGATTTTTGCCCTTTGATGTGAGCAACAAAGCCAACACCACAATTGTCTTTTTCCATTACCGGATCGTAGAGACCCTGCTTTGGAGGCAAACCGTAAGAATTCTTCATTATAATTCCTCCTAATTCATGATAAACTTTTATAAACTATTCTATGTAGTGATTATAGCATATTGCTAGCATGGATTCAATGAAAAAATGAAAGAAATACATCTATGAGTTGCAAAAATAATAAAAGTTGAAATTAAATCACATATTGATAAGTGTTATCAATACCAAACAAACCCTTTAAAATAAAGGTTTTAGAAAAGTGGTTCTATAAAGTACTACAAAAATATTGTGAAAAAAATATAAAATGAATATTAAAATTTATGAAGTGTAAACTTGCAAAAAAAGTGTAAATTTCAATTTTTTCTTATACTTTTTTTGACGCCACGGCTATTATGATGATATAATCGAGTCATAAAATGAAATGAGGAAGAGGATATGACTTGGTTTAAACGTTGGATAAAAATTGTACTTTTTATAGTGACATTGGTCCTTTTACTAATAAATAGTTCTATTTTTCCTATTTTAAAAAGTTATGCAGTCATGTTCGTCTATAGTCAAATGCATGAACGTGAATCTTTTTTATATGAAGAAGAGATTCGGCTTCAACTTCAGGGTGGTTTGGCAACGTGGAAAAAAGACTATTTTCCTTTTGTTATTGCATTCGATGCCTCAAAAGCCTTTAGTCGATATATAGATGAGCCTATAGATTTAACCATATATTATAATTTTGGTGCATTTGACGTGAGGCAAGGTGCATCTAGTCTTTATAATCAAAACTCACCATTTTATAGTACATTTTATGGGGCATATGCCATTCGTTACAAAGATTCTGAAGAAATTTATGGATTAAGAACAGACCAAAAGCCGGACATAGAAGCTATTACAAAAATTACTGATTTTGACTTAAAGCATCTGGTATATAATAGCATTGGCCATGTCGAACCAGAGCTTAAATATAAGATAGAAAATAATGAAGAAGTTATGGTGATTGATGGACGTGAATTTATCGTTTTTGACGCAACAATTCAGATGGATGGGATGTGGCATCAATATGAACGCGATTATAGAGCATACATTCAGTATGGAAAGCCACCGATTCAATTAGAGGATAAAGAATCGTTTGAAGCTATTGAAGGGTTTGGACGTATCTATCTTCATTATGATGATATTGAAGGTATTAGTTATTTCTTTTATATTATCACTGCAGATAAAGAAACACTTCAATATACAGAAGAAGCTTTTATAGCAAATGCAAAAATCACAAAAAAACATTGACATTGGTTTTGAATATGGTATTATATGATTAATGTCAAAGGCAATGAATGTGCTTAAGTAAACCTATATTTTCATCCAGAGAGAAGACGCCACAGGCTGTAAACGTCTTTATGTTCCTATATATGTTGAACTTCCCACACGAGCCATAGTACTGAAGAAGCAGTTGCTTTTGTAAGTCTATCGTTATTCACGCGTTAAGTGATTCCTAAGTGTTCGGTAATGCGAAAACAAGGGTGGTACCGCCGTATCTCGGTCCCTTATTGGGATGGGGATTTTTTTGTGCTCAATAAAGCGAATGATGCCATACATTTAAAAGAAAATGAATTTTGAAAGGAGTCAATCATGCAAAATAAACTGAACGAAATTAAAGCAAAAGCAGTTGAATCAATACAAGCATCAACGGATTTAAAGAAGTTAGATGATGTGCGTATCTCAATATTAGGAAAAAAAGGTGAGTTGACAAATGTTTTACGTGGAATGAAAGACTTATCAAATGAAGAACGTCCACTTGTAGGAAAGATGGCTAATGAGGTGCGGAGTGAAATCGAAGAGGCTCTTGAGCAAGCCAAAGAAGTAATTGCCCGTAAACAACGTGAGATTCAATTGAAAAAAGAGGTTATTGACATAACCTTACCGGCAAAAAAAGTTGAGTTAGGGCATCGCCATCCAATGTCAATTGTTCTTGATGATATTAAAGATATCTTTATAGGAATGGGATATTCTATTGCGGAAGGCCCGGAGATTGAGAGTGCATATTATAACTTTGATGCATTAAATATCCCGGAAGAGCATCCGGCAAAAGATGAACAAGATACCTTCTATATTAATGAAGACATGATGTTGCGAACGGCAACGTCTCCAGTTCAGGTGCATGTAATGGAAAATTCAAAACCACCCATTCGTATTATTGCTCCCGGACGGGTTTTTCGATCCGATGAAGTGGATGCAACCCATTCACCGGTTTTTCATCAAATCGAAGGCTTAGTTATCGATAAAAACATTACTATGGGTGATTTAAAAGGCGCTCTTGAAGTTTTTATTAAAGAATTGTATGGTGATTCAGTCAAAGCAAAATTCAGACCACATTTTTTCCCATTTACTGAACCGAGTGCGGAAATGGATATTTCCTGCGTTATGTGTGGTGGAGAAGGATGTAAAGTGTGTAAAGGAACCGGTTGGATTGAAATTTTAGGCTGCGGTATGGTACATCCTAGAGTGCTTGAAATGTCAGGAATTGATCCCAAGGAGTATAGTGGTTTTGCTTTTGGAATGGGACTTGAGCGAATTACAATGCTTCGCTACGGTATTGAAGACTTACGCTTGTTCTATGAAAATGATATACGGTTTTTAAAACAGTTTTAGATAATAGACGGAGGTAGATTATGAACATTTCAATGAAGTGGTTACGTGAATATGTTGATGTGGATTGCGATATCGATACATTTTGTGATGCAATGACAATGTCAGGGACAAATGTAGAAACCTATGAAGAATTAGGTCAAGAAATTACAAATGTGGTTGTGGGGAGAATTTTAGAGATTCAGTCACATCCGGATGCAGATAAGCTCGTTGTAACAAAAGTAGATGTCGGTGATGAAGTAATACAAATTGTGACAGGTGCAGACAATATTTCAGAAGGTGATTACGTACCGGTTGCACTTCCGGGAGCCGAGTTAGCAGAAGGCCTTAAGATTAAAAAAGGAAAACTTCGCGGAGAAGAATCCGATGGTATGATGTGTTCTGTTGAAGAGCTTGGATTATCTCGCGAGGACTTTTCAGAGGCGCCTAAACATGGTATATATCTATTTAGTGAGCCCAAAGAACTTGGGAGTGATGCAAAGCCCTTATTTGGTTTAGGCGATATTGTTGTTGAATATGAGGTAACATCGAATCGTTCAGATTCATTTAGTGTAATTGGTATTGCAAGAGAGGCTGCTGCAACGCTAAACAAACCCCTTAATATGCCGACGATTCAATATACTCCTTATCCCGGAGATATTCATGAGAAGATGAAGGTTGTTATTGAAGATACAGATCGATGTTATCGATTTGTAGGAAAGGTGATTACAGAAGTTAATATTCAAGAATCACCAAAATGGTTAAAAGATCGTTTACGTTCTTGTGGCATTCGTCCCATTAATAATATTGTCGATATAACGAACTTTGTTATGCAAGAGATGGGACAGCCTATGCATGCTTACGATTTGGATTTACTTGATTTTAATGAAATCCATGTTCGTCCGGCGCAAGATGACGAAGTTTTAGAAACTTTAGATGGTGTAAAGCGGCAATTAGATTCATCCATTACGGTAATCGCAGATAAAGAAAAAGCTATTGGACTTGCAGGGATTATGGGAGGACAAGCAACAAAGGTACAAGAGACAACAAAAACCATTTTCTTTGAAGCAGCCACTTTTAACGGTACGAATATTCGCAAAGGATCAAAAAAACTCGGATTACGTTCGGATGCTTCAACAAAATTTGAAAAACATTTGGATCCAAATCTTGCAGAGATTGCAATGGAACGTGCTTGTCAATTAATTGATAGCTTAGGTGCCGGAAAAGTTATGGAAGGGATCATAGATGAATATCCGGTTGTTCGTGATGTGACGCGTATTGCCTATGATGTGGAGCGTATCAACCAGATTATCGGGATTCGACTTTCTGAAGATGAGATGACCGATATATTCCAACGATTAGAATTTGTTGTGGAAAAAGACGTTAAAACAGTAGTTGTTCCAACGTTTAGATCGGATGTTGTAGGGATTGCTGACTTAGCCGAAGAAGTTGCACGATTATATGGTTACGATAAAATCCCAACAACTCTGGAATCTGGTACACCGACTGTCGGTAAGAAGAATAAGAAGCAAAAAATCGAAGACATGACCAAGCAGATTATGGAAGCATGCGGAGTAAGTGAATCCATGAGTTATTCTTTTGAAAGTCCCAAAGCCTATGATAAACTTGGTATAGATGAAGATCATCCCCTACATCAATATGTAACAATCTCTAATCCGCTAGGTGAAGATTTCTCAGTCATGCGTACATTAACAGTAAACGGAATGCTTAATGTATTAGCAACAAACTATAATCGCCGAAATGAAAATGTACGATTATATGAATTAGGAAAAACATATGTACCCAAGGAATTGCCCCTTAAAGATTACCCTCTTGAAGCAGAATTTTTAACAATTGGAGCCTATGGAGATATCGATTTCTTTGACATCAAAGGGATGATAGAAACCTTGCTGAACCGACTTGGAATTGTTGATGGATATACCTATGAAGCTGATATTGAATTGCCGTTCTTGCATCCGGGTCGTCGTGCAAAAATCATGTGCAATGATATGGAATTGGGATACTTAGGTGAAGTTCATCCGGATACAGCCGAACAGTATGATCTTGGTGAACGCAATTATATTGGTTTAGTGAATATTGAAAATTTAACCAAGATTGCAAAATTAACCAGAGAATATGAGCCGGTAGCAAAATATCCTGCAATGCATAGAGATTTAGCCTTGTTAGTTAAAGAAGATATATTAGTGGGACAGATTGAGTTTTATATTCGACAACGTGGCGGACAAATTCTTGAAGGTTACAAACTTTTTGATGTCTACCAAGGCGAACAAATTGAAGAAGGCTATAAATCTGTTGCTTATGCGTTAACATTTAGAGCAAAAGACCATACCTTAAGTGAAAAAGAAGTCACTAAAGCTATGGACAAAATTCTTAAAGGATTAGAGTTTGAATTAGGTGTTACATTAAGAAAATAGATATCTAGACGAAAATTAGAATGATAAAAGACTATGTGCAATTTTCATCCACATAGTCTTTTATTCTATAATAAATTCATTAACGAATAGATTTAATGCGATACTGTTTGGGGGTAATTCCGGTGACTTTTTTAAAAATTGTTGTAAAATAGTTTTGATTATTAAAGCCTACAGATAATGCAATGTCGAGTATGGACTGTTCAGTTGTTTTAAGAAGATATTGACTTTCTTTAATGCGAATATGATTGACATAATCAGCGAAGGCTAAATTCATCTCTTTTTTAAAAAGGGATGAAAAATAATTCGGTGACAAACCAATATAATCAGCAACTTCTTGTAATCGAATGGGTTCAGACAAATGATTGTGAACATATTTCGATGCTTTCTTTATAACATCTACATGGTTAATGGAGTCAATATGTAAGACGCTATTTGTATATTTGCTGATCATATCCTCAAGAATCATTAGTAATTCATCTTGAGTAGAGGCTTCTTTTATAGCTTCAATAAATTGATAAAACAAACGGATTGCATAGTCTGCATCTACTTCTGAATGTATAATTTTTCTGGAAAGTAAAGTGTTTAATATAACAGCATTGAATTGTGCATTAAGAAACTCGTCGCTTGAATGACCTGAAAATAAAGGGTGAATATGTTCATAATATAAGGTGAAAACTTGTTCGACATCACCGGTTGCGACTTTATCAAGAAACAATAATTCAAAATCATAGTTGAGAAATGTTGAAAAAACTTGTGATGAATCATTGTTTATAGTGTTGCCAATAGTTAATTCCAGCGTTTTATCTTCGGAGGGGTCGATTGAAGACGGACCGTTTGGAGGCGCAGATTCGATGAGGGCAGTCAATGCTTTTTCTATATGAAAGAGGCGGATTTTTGAAATGACAGGGATTCGAGAAAAAAGCAATTTAAAAGTATTGCGTTCGCTCAACTGAAGATCTTTTGTCTGAATAATTTGGTTAAGTTGATGTTCTGTTAAAGTGTTTTCCAAAAAAGGCCCCAAGGAAATAAAACCATAATATTTTTCATTATGAAAAAGGGGAAAGGTCAAATAACGAACCCTAAAACTTGATTCAAAGAGTATCAGTGTATTTGAATGATGAATGTTTTGGCTAATATGAGCTGTATATTCCTTATATATTTCAGGATAATGAGAAAAAAGGTCATGTACATGTCCATATCCTTTGATTTTTATGTTTTTGTCATTAAACAAACTTATGGAAATCCCAAAACTATAGTGGGCAGATTTCATAATTTCGTATAGAATGTCAAGATCCAGTTTGTTATTAGAAAGCAGATGAGAAAGAGCATACATATTGATCACTCCTTAATTTTCTTAAAACCGGTTAATAGAGAACGCATATTAATTTATATACTATAGTTTACATGAAAATAATTGAATTGTATAGTATTTTAATGCTTTCATAGTAGAAAATTTTAAAAAAAAATGGTACAATAAAGTTTGCTGAAAGGAGTAACATATGAATGTAAATGAATTTTACTTTGATTTGCCTGAAGAGTTGATTGCACAAGAACCCTTACTTGAGCGAACTGCTTCTCGGCTTATGGTATTAGACCAAAAACAAGAAACAATTGAGCATAAAAAATTTCGGGATTTAATTGATTATTTAAATAAAGGGGATTGTTTAGTACTAAATAATACGCGCGTACTCCCGGCAAGACTCATTGGAGAGAAAGCGAACACAGGTGGAAAAGTTGAATTTCTCCTCTTAAACAGAAAGACAGGCAATGAATGGGAAGTTCTTGTAAAGCCTGGAAAGAAAGCACAGGTTGGTGCACAAATTGAATTTGGAAACGGCATGTTGAATGCAGTAGTACAAGAAATTGTTCCCGGTGGAAATCGAATTGTAAAATTTACGTATGAAGGTATTTTTGAAGAAGTGCTAGATCGATTAGGAACCATGCCTTTACCACCATATATTAAAAAAGAACTAGAAGATCAAGAGCGTTATCAAACAGTTTTCTCAAAGCATAAAGGTTCTGCAGCTGCACCAACAGCTGGTTTACACTTTTCCAATGACTACCTTAATGAAATCAAAAAAAAAGGAGTAAAGATTGCCTATGTTACGCTACATGTTGGACTTGGAACCTTTAGGCCGGTAAAAGTAAGTAATATTTTAGACCATGAGATGCATTCAGAGTATTGTTATATCGAAGAAGAGGATGCGAAAATTATTAATTCTGTTAAGGAAAGCGGCAACAAAGTTTTTGCTGTCGGAACAACGAGTCTTCGAACGTTAGAATCAATTACGGATGAAGATGGACGCATTCATGCCAGATCCATGTGGACAGATATTTTCATATATCCGGGATATACATTTAAAATGATTGATGGCTTGATTACTAATTTTCACCTGCCGGAATCAACATTAATTATGCTTGTGTCTGCGCTTGCCGGTAAAGACTATATATTGTCAGCTTATCAAGAAGCTATAAAAGAAAAATATCGTTTCTTCAGCTTTGGAGATGCGATGATTATAAAATGAGGTATACAATGAAGAGAATATTGTTGGAAGTATTTGAGTATGTAAAAATAATTATCATTGCATTATTAATCACGAATTTTTTAAATGTATTTGTATTTAGTTTATCTGAAGTTCGACAGTCATCAATGGAAACAACCTTAATGGAGAATGACCAACTCATTGTTGAACGTTTATCCTACTCTTTTGGACAACCTAAACGTGGAGATATCATTGTTTTTATTGATGAACTAGAGGTTAATAACACAATTCCTGCACGAATTAAGCGCCTATATGAAGATATGTTGTCAAAAATACGACAAAAAGACGGTCATTTGAGATTAGTCAAAAGGGTTATCGGTTTGCCTGGAGATGAAATCAACATCGAAGATGGCTATGTGTTTGTGAATGGAGAACGGTTAGAAGAAAAATACCTGTCGGTTCCTACCAATGCAAAAAGCTTAGACTATCCCCTAATTGTTGGAGAAGATAGTTATTTTGTATTAGGAGATAATCGGACAGTGAGTCTAGATAGTCGTGATTTTGGTAGTGTTTCGATTGAAAAAATTGAAGGCCGAGTTATGTTTCGATTCTGGCCGGTGAATAAATTTGGACGCCTTAAATAATAGATAGAAAGAAGGGAGAATATGATATTAAAGAATAAACTTTCTTTGTTGGGAATAATCATTGCGGTAACAAGTTTAGTCATCTATTTGTTTTTGCATGTTTTCATCATTGAGAAGATGGGTATTGTCTTATTTATAATTGGTATGATTGCAATTGTTGTTCATCAGCTGGCGACGTGGTGGATTTTTTATCGATTTGCAATTACTCGACAGCGAATGAAGAACCGTTTACAATTTATGCATCAAGTGGCACTTGGGGTAACCTTTGGATTTTCATTCATATATTTAGTTTCCAATGCATTTTTAGGTAAGCCTTTGCATGAGGAGACAAAAGGGTGGCATACCCTTGTTCTATTGGTATTAATAGGTATTTATATCTTATACCAAGAAAATAACACCCATAATTTATTTTCGTTTAATTTACACAAAAAAGTCAATCAAACGAAGAAAGCAGTCAATCAATATATTGGATTTGGATTAAATTGGTTGTTGATTAATATTTTATGGAATGCTTTGGGGATTGGAGGAGGCTTGCCGGTTTTTGCATTTATTTATGTGTTTTTAATGTTGTTGCAAAATAGCTTGAACTATACAACCTTGGGTCAAAGTAAATATTGGAATTTTACTTACGAAGCGATTATTCTTATACATTTGTACACAGTTGGAATGCAAAATGGATGGATATGGATGATTGTCATAAGCGGTTTCTTGGGCATAGCATTATTTTTACGACATTGGAACTGGCTTCACTATAAAAAATATAGTATGGCTATAGGAGTTTCATTAATGGTCGTCTTAAATGCAATGTTTATCCTAAAGATCCTTGATGGCCAGTATCTTCAGGATTCTTTGTCTGGATTAATTCCAATTCCCTTTAATTTATACTTGATTATATTGGCAATTGTATATATAATTAATGAGCCGTCTTTTTATAAGCGGTTAAGCAAACAATAATGTGACTAAGCTAGACGATCGCACCGTAAGGTGAGGAAAGTCCGAGCTCCATAGGGCAGGGTGCCAGATAACGTCTGGTGGAGGCGACTCTAAGGATAGTGCAACAGAAATAAACCGCCGAAAGGTAAGGGTGGAAAGGCGAGGTAAGAGCTCACCGCCTGTTTGGTAACAAACGGGGCATATGTAAACCCCACTTGGAGCAAGACCGTAAAGGACAAACGAAAGTTAGCAGTTGCCCGCTGTGTTCTTGGTTGGTCGCTTGATCCTATTGGTGACAATAGGGCTAGATAGATGATCGTTCACGACAGAACTCGGCTTATCGGTTTGGTCATATTAGATTAATGGAAAATATTTTACTAGGAGCTCATAGATACTATGGGCTCTTTTTTCTTTTTCTAAAATCATGGGTGGAATGCCGGAGCCTTCGATAATTTCTCCTTCATACTTTTGTGCAATTGCCTTTGCATAAAGCAAATCTTCAAAATCGCGCACATAGGTATAGTCAACGTATAATCGGTAGGGGTGATAACCGATTTCTTTGCCGTTTTGAATGGCAATGAGTGGTATAAGACGATTTTTATCATAAGCATCTAAATATAAATGGTTGGGTGTTGGAAGTTTTGTCCATGCAGGAAGTGTTTCAATCGTAATGAGCGGCTTTAAAGTTTGGCTTGAGGTGAAATCGCTTATATAGCCACTGCCCCTTCCTGTATCTTCACCAGAAAGTTCATAACCATTGACATCGCTAACGCTTTGTGCGAGTTCCTTCGTTCGATGATTATAATAATCAGGCGCAAAATATTTATTCCAATAAATGATCGTTCCTCTTGAATGAAAGCTGATATAATTACGAAAGTCATAGCTTAGAATATAATCCATGACGGTTTGGACTTCAGGTTCTGAAGCTGGGTAAGGACCTGGATAGAACTCACCGGAAGGTTGATCGGAATAAAAATCGTTGAGATAGGTTTGCCAAATATTTACCCAAGCATTTTTTTCAATGTCAAAATACTCTTGTGGATAGTTTCGGTTATGGTCTACACCAGTAATGCCGGCTTTATAATTTGTATAGTCATAATCGTCGACGTTGAGTAAGAGAGAGAGTCCTTCTGGAGTTTGAATAGAGTCTTTTCCAAATTTAACAAGATCAAATCCATCCGGATTCGTGAGTGGCAAAAAATGAATAATAACGTCTTCAAGTTCTTCGGATAAATTAAACTCAGGGATATAATCATCTTGTGTATAATCTATTGCATAATCTTCGATCTGTTTCATCAAAATAATTGGATTAACCGTCTCTCTTGAGTGAGTACCAGCTTCAACAAGATAGTGCTGTCGATAAACGTTAAAATCATCTCTTTGGATTACATAATCAACATTGTCTGTCATGATGACTGCAAATAGAGGCTTTTGGTCAACAGATTTACCGATAACCTCAACATGGATAATGTAAGGATATTTAGATTCTAATTTAAGTGCCATTTGATACAGATCACTTGAAGAATAACCTTCACCTTGAGATAGATCAATGATAGCTGAATATACATAAGTTTGTCCTATCGAAAAAAATGAAAAAATAATCAATAGTGTCAAAATATATGGTTTAAATTTTGTCATAAATAAGTCACCCCTTTATATACATTATAATATTTTTTCAAAAAAATACAAATGGAACATAGAAAATGGGTTGCAGGGTAATGTAAATGTTCGGTGAACTATGTAAAGAATAATCGATAATTAAGACTTCTCTTTATATGTATGCTATTGTAAACTTATTCTGGAAAATTTAGGAGCAATCTATATGGATAAAACGATTTATCAAATACTTGAAGACGAGGATATTATTACACTCTATCAACCGATTGTCAATCTAGTTACCGGGGATATTATGGGATATGAAGCTTTAAGCAGAGGACCGGAATGGTCACAATTATTTTCACCAATTGCCATGATCCAAGAGGCAGAAAAACAGGGTGTATCCTACGAACTTGACTATCTTATGCGAAAAAAAGCAATTCTTAATTTGAAGAACATTGACGCACATAAAAAAATCTTTATTAATATCAATCCGAATTTTATAAAAAATGAATCTCTTGTTTATGGACGCACATTAGAGGTGCTGAAAGAAAAAGGGATTTCTCCAAATAATGTTGTTTTTGAGTTGACCGAGAGAACGATGATTACTGACTATCCTGCATTTAATGAAATTCTTAATCATTACCGACTTCAGAATTATCAAATCGCGATCGATGATGTTGGAGCCGGTTATTCAGGGCTTCGAACTATCCAAGAAGTAAAGCCAAATTTTATAAAAATTGATATGGAATTAATACGAAATATTGACGAAGACCCAATTAAAGAAGCGCTGATTGTTGCTTTTTTGAATTTTTCATTAACAACAAACATTCGTTTAATTGCTGAAGGAATAGAAGCAGAGAGTGAGTTGAAAAAACTTATTGAACTTGGCGTTTATTATGGACAAGGTTATTATTTGCAACGGCCTAAGAAAGAGTTTATTCCTTTAAGAAAAGATGTTATCGAAACAATTAGCGCATTTAACCTCGAAAGAGATGAGCTGAACATTTTTAGTGATCCAAAAAATATGATTGGAAGTTTTGTGGGAACAAGTTGCGTTGTTGATTCGGAGATGACCTGTCGTGAAGTCAAAGCATTACTTGAGAAAGGCTATTGTGAAGGCATAAGCATTGTAAAGAACAACAAACCCCTTGGGATCATTATGAGGGAAAACTTACTCTATGTTTTATCAACACAATATGGGCATTCCTTATATGCAAATAAAAAGATTAGCCATATTATGGATACAGATTTTTTGATGGTCGACTATCATGAAAATATAGTGGATGTTTCGAAAAAAGCCATGGCTAGAGAACGGAGTAAAACATACGACATTATTATTGTGACTAAGAACGGAGCCTTGTATGGGGCTATTTCTATTAACCAATTGCTGCGTGTCTTAATTACAGTACAGACCAAAATGGCAAAAGAGATGAATCCATTAACCTATCTTCCGGGAAACATTGTCATTAATCATGTTTTGAAGAATGTGATTAAGAAAAATAAACGGTGCGCTGTTATATATTTAGATTTAGATTATTTTAAGCCATATAATGACTTATATGGCTTTGAAAAAGGGGATATGATTTTAAAAAATGTAGCTGACTTAATCACCCGGGTTGTTAAAACGAATTTTTTGAATGATCCTTTTATTGGGCATATTGGTGGCGATGATTTTCTCTTTGTCATTGAAGCGGACTATAATAGGATAAAAAAAGTCTGTCAAGAAATTATCCATGCATTTGAACAAAATCGACAGACCTTCTATACAAAAAGCGATTATATTAATGGATATATCATCTCAAAAGGGAGAGATGGAGTGGAGCAACGGTTTCATTTGCTGACACTATCAATCGCAGGTGTGCATGGACCAATGGAAGAATTTGGTAATGTTGGCCAATTATCACAATATATAAGTCAAGTGAAAAAAGAAGCTAAAGAGATTCTTGGGCATGCGCTAGTAATCAACCGACTTAATGAATGACTTAGCGTCGTCTTCCCGTTAATCGTAAAATAAATAGGAATAAATTAATGAAATCCAGATAGAGTGTTAATGCACCGGTTACCGCGAGATTTCCCTCGCTGACATCACTGTTTTTAACACTATATGAATATAAGGATTTCATTTTTTGTAGGTCATATGCGGTTAATCCGGCAAAGATAACCACACCGGCTAAGTTAATTAAATAGAACAATGTACCGTTTCCTAAAAACATATTAACAATGGATAAGACAATAATTCCGACAACACCGACAATCAAGAAAGAACGAAATGGTGTTAAATCTGTTTTCGTTACATAACCGTAAAGTGCCATGACACCAAAAACAACACTTGCAATCATAAATGCTGTTGCAATACTTTGTCCGGTGTACTGAAGTAAAATAACAGAAAAAGTCAGTCCGTTAAGAAATGAATAAAATAAAAATAGGCTGACGGTTTTTGTATATGTATACTTTAAAGCATTTTTTGATATTACAACGACTAAGGCAAATTCACCGATGATAATTCCGAAAAAGATCAGTCGATTTGAAACGATCAATTGGAGAAGCGTTGGTGAAGAAGCAACAACTAATGATGTTAAGGCCGTAATCATCAAACCAAAAAACATCCACATGAAAATTTTAGATAAAAAAGAATTGAGTCCTTGAAGGGTTAATGTATTTTCTTTCATAAAGCATACCTCCTAAAGTAGTTGTACTTTATTGTACGATAAAAATGGTTAGGGTTCAATTAAAATAGTATTAAAAATATGACAGTATATTGTCATAGTGTTATAATATAGTTGAAAAAGACATTTAGAAGAATATGAAATAGGTGATAAAATGCAAGAAGCTATGTATTATGATAAACTATCGAGCAAAAAAGTTCATTGCCATCTATGCCCACATCATTGTATGATTGCTGATGGCCATATTGGTCTATGTTTGGTACGTAAAAACATCCAAGGAAAACTTTATACGGTCAATTATGGACATTTGAGTGCGATAGCCATTGATCCGATTGAGAAAAAACCTTTGAACCGTTTTATGCCGGGCAGTCATATACTATCTGTTGGAAGTTATGGATGTAACATGAAATGTTTATTTTGTCAAAATGCAGATATTGCACGTGAGTTTGAAATATCCCATCAGTATACAGAACCGATGGATGTCATTCAGAGTGCCCTAGACCATGAATTGCCAAGTATTGCTTATACCTATAATGAACCGACTGTTTATTATGAATGGATGATTACTACTGCGCGATTAGCCAAAGAAAAAGGGCTTAAAAATGTTATGGTATCTAATGGTTTCATTGAAAAGCAACCCTTTGAAGCCTTAGCGCCCTTTATTGATGCCATGAATATTGACGTAAAAACCTATGATGATACAAAATATCAATCCATATGTGGAGGTCGATTAGAGCCGGTTCTTGAAACGATTGAACGTGCTCTTAACCACAATATTCATGTTGAGTTAACGTGTCTCATTGTACCCGGATTAAATGATGAACTTGAAAAGTTAAATGTTTTTTTTAAACAGCTATATGACCGCGTTGGTGATTTAGACTTGCATATTAGCCGTTATTTTCCAAGATATCACTATGATGAACCGGCAACGAATATTCAATTGATGTTAGAAATTAAAGAAGGAGCAAGGAAGTATTTTACACAGGTGCACTTAGGAAATGTGAGGTGAGAAATGTGAAACAAACGATTATGTTTATGCCACATCCGCCTATTATTATTGAAGAAATTGGCGGAAAAGAAAGAGAGCCGGCTCAAGAGACAATTCAAGGAATGAGAGCCTTAGCAAAAAAAGTCGGTCACATTCAACCGGATACGATTATATTTATAACACCACATGGGAATGCTTTTTCAGATGCGACATGTATTTTAGATGGGGAGGTTCTTGAAGGAAGTTTTCAACAATTTGGTCATCCAAAGATTGGTACAAAAAAAGTCGTTAATCGCACCTTGACCAAAAAAATTGTTGACGAATTGCGAGATGAGAAAATAAATACGGTGGTCATGACCCAAGAATTAGCAGACACATATAATATACGTACTGGATTAGATCATGGTGTACTTGTGCCAATGCACTACATTGACAAAGAATACGATACCTATTCCATTGTACATATAACGCCGGGATTTACCCCCTTATCTGAAAATTATCAAATCGGTCAATGTATCAATCGAGTCATTGAATCCTATGCCAAAGAAACCGGGCAAGAGATACTTCTTGTGGTCAGTGGCGATTTATCTCATGCATTAAAGGACAGTGGACCTTATGCATATCATCCGGATGGAATACGTTTTGATACAATAATTCAAGATGCAATCCATGAAAAACGCGTGGATCCTTTATTGGGATTGTCATCTGATTTTATTGACAATGCTGCCCAATGTGGATTGAGACCCTATTTAATAGGATTTGGCCTACTTGAAGATGGCATAGATTCATCACAGATATTTAGCTATGAAGGTCCCTTTGGTGTTGGATATTTAACAGCATATATGGAAGGTGGTGGAATTATGAATGGCTTAAGTCATGAAGATGAATACGTTCAACTGGCAAGAAAAAGTATTGAGCACTATGTGAAAACCCATAAAAAATATACCTTTAATGCACAAGAGTTTTCTCAAGAGTTTGTTGATGAAGCTATGTCAAAACGTTCGGGAGTTTTCGTATCTATTCATAAATATGGCAATCTCCGAGGCTGTATTGGCACCATTCAGGGCGTTAATGAAAATATTATTGAAGAAATTATTTACAATGGAATTAGTGCATGCTCATCAGACCCTCGATTTAATCCGGTGGCAGAAAATGAGTTAAAAGATTTAGAGGTTAAAGTCGATGTCCTAATGCCGATTGAACCAATTAAGAGTGCGGAACAATTGGATGTTGATATGTATGGAGTTATTGTTGAACAGGGAATAAAGAGAGGTCTATTATTGCCAAGACTTGAAGGTATTGATACTGTTGAAGAACAAATAAACATAGCTAAACAAAAAGCAGGAATAAGTGAAGGTAAGTTTGCTTTGTTTAGATTTAAAGTTGAAAGACATGAATAAAAACGATATGGACGAGGAGGAAGAAAATGTCTCAAAGAAGATTTTATGGAATTATTATTATTTTATTAGGTGGTTTGTTTTTAATAAGTGCATTGAGTCCGGAAATTGATGCCGGTGATTTGATCGGTCGGTATTGGCCGGTAATTATTATTGCTATAGGATTATCAAACATTATAGGTGCAAATGGTTTTCGGCTTTCCGGATTAATTATTACTGTTGTTGGAATCATTTTTTTGCTCGATACAATGGATTTAGCCATTCTTCCATTTGATGCATGGGAAATAATTGTTCCTTTGATTATTATTGTTATTGGCCTTTGGCTGATTTTTCCTAAAAGCAGAGGCAAGGTGAATAGTAAAGATTATATCAAGCAAGCGGTTGCTTTTTCGGGGGCTGAGATTGCTTGTGACTCCACAAATTATAAAGGTGCGGATTTATTTGCTGCCTTTGGAGGCATTGATTTAGATCTTCGCTTGGCTCAAATTGAAGAAAACCAGCCGGCCCATATTGACGTCTTTGTTGCCTTTGGAGGTATTGATATTATCGTACCTAAAGATTGGAAAGTAACCATAACAGGCATACCCTTATTTGGGGGCTGGGGAAATAAAACCCTTAAAAAAACCACCGAAACAAAAGCAGAACTAAATGTTAATGCTTTTGTTATGTTTGGTGGATTAGATGTTAAGCATCAAGAAGACGACTAATTTAATAGCCAAGTTCTTCTCCGATTAGAATGACATGTATACGGTCAGGACGATTAGAACGTCTAGTGATAACCGTATGTGAACAAATACAGTCATCAACAAGACAGTGATGACATTTTCCGGTTTTAGCACAAGGAGTGTTTTGCTTTAGGCGTACTGTATTTGCAGGTGAAGCGATGTTTTGTACCCGTAAAACAGCAGTTCTTTCATCAACGGCAACTTTGTTCATACCTGCAACAACAAGAACTTGGTCCGGACCAAAGATGAGAGCGGCGACGCGATTCCCATTACCATCGATATTCACAAGTTTTCCGTCTAGGGTAATGGCATTCGTACTCGTCAAAAAAATATTTGCGCGTAGGGCGTCACGGGCAATTTCATGACGCTCAGCAGGAGTGGCTGCTTGGTCACGGTCAAGTCGCTTCAAATCCATTGCATTTAATGCGTCAATGATACCGGACTCGTGTAGTGTCATTGAGCCTCCCCAACTCACCGAAGATTTTGCTTGGATAAATGCTTGGATAAAGGAAACAGCATCTTCTGAGGTTTTAAAGTAATATCCCTTCATGTTGCGTTTTTCTAGGGCACTAATAATTGTATTTGCTTGATTTTGATACTTTTGTTTTACTGGATTCATAAGTTTGCTCCTTTCATTAACTAAAAATGCTTATGACGAGATAAGCTACAAGTACGGCAGACATGGATACCGTCATTAAACTTTTTTCAAACCAACCCAAGATGAGAGCGACAAGAGTCCCTGCAATTGCGGCAGGTAAAAAATGCGTCGAATAAAAAATATCCGGTATGGTCATTGAAGTCAAAATTGCATAAGGTATATAATATAGAAAAGATTGAATAAATGGCGATTCAATCTTTTTTCTAAATAAAAGAAAAGGACTTACACGAATAAAGTAGGTGATTATGGCCATCAATAAAATTCCATAAATAGGTTTAATCATCAGACTACCTCCATTTTTTGCTTGCTATCTGTATAGGCACCATATAAAGCTCCAAGACAAGCAGCTATAATAATTGAATAACCGGAAGATAGTTGATTTACAATAGGAAGCATGAGCATCATAAGTCGAACAAACATGGTAACGAATACAACCTTTCGAATACTTTGATGATGCTTCATCGGCGGGACAACAAGGGCGATGAACATACAATAAAGCGCAATTGCTGCCGAACTTTGCATGCTTGGGCTTAAAAAACTATCCATTAAAGATCCAAAGAAAGTCCCGGCAGACCAACCTAAATAAGGAAGCGTTATTAAACCCATAAAATAAGAAAAAGTAATTGTTTCCACTTCCACAGAAGCCACGGTAAAGGTTTCATCGGTCACACCAAAGGCCATAATTAATTGTTGATATAAAGGCATACGTAAAGGGATTTTTTGGGACAATGCGGTTGACATGAGTAAATAACGAATATTTATAATTCCAACAGTCAATAGGAGTTCTGTATATTTTGTTCCTGCAATCAACAGATTCATACCTGCAAATTGTCCGGCTGAGGTAACATTGGACATACTCATAAATACGGCTTCAAAAACAGTGAATCCGCTTAAGCAGGCAGTCATTCCAAAAGTAAAGGAAACCACTAAGTATCCTAAAGCAATAGGAAAACCGGCCTTTAAACCATTGATATATGTTGGTGCAACAAACTCGCTTGACAATTTATTTTGCATAATTTTTGACCCTTCTCATTTTAAGTTTTCGATATGACTTTATCATAATGGTGTAGTAAATTCAAGTAAATATGATATAATATCATCATGAGAGAAATAACATAAGGGAGGCTTAATGTGAAAGAGTATATACATAATAAATCAATACAAGATGTTGTGACGGATTTTAGCACAGACCTTACAAAAGGTTTAAAAAAGGAAGAAATTCAAAATCGAAAAGAAAAATATGGCGAAAATACTTTGCAAAGTAAAGCGAAAAAAACATTGTTTGCCATGATATTAGATCAGTTTAAAGATTTTATGATTTTGATACTTATTGTTGCAGCGATTATTTCCATTATTTTAGGAGATGCATTTGAAGGTGTAGTTATTTTAGGCATTGTTGTTTTAAATGCGGTCTTAGGAACTTACCAGGAAAATAAAGCTAATAATGCACTTGCCGCCCTTAAAAGTATGGCAGCACCAAAGGCGAAAGTAATACGAGACCATCATATTATGAGTATTTCTTCAAAGGATTTGGTTCCCGGAGATTTAGTCGTATTAGAGGCAGGTGATTATGTTCCGGCAGATGTTCGTTTGGTTGAAAGCATCAATCTAAAAATTGATGAATCTGCATTAACCGGAGAATCTGTTGCTGTCATGAAAGATGCAAACACAATTGTCGATGAAGAGGTCGCACTTGGTGATCGGATTAATAGTGGATATATGAGCACAATCGTTACATATGGACGTGGCAAAGCCATTGTAATCGGAATAGGCATGGACACAGAAATCGGCCAAATAGCCACCATGCTTGATGAAACGGAAGATACTCAAACACCTTTACAAAACAAGTTGGCAGAATTTGGGAAATATTTAGGAATTATTTGTATTGGTGTTTCTGCAATTATCTTTGCTCTTGGTATGCTAAGAGGCGAAGACCTCTTTGAAATATTTATGATTGCTGTCAGTTTAGCTGTTGCAGCTATTCCGGAAGGTTTACCTGCAGTGGTTACGGTTGTTCTAGCAATGGGGATGCAACGAATGATAAAACGTCATGCCATTGTTAAACAATTAAGTGCCGTAGAGACATTAGGAAGTACTTCGACGATTTGCACAGACAAAACAGGGACATTAACCCAGAATAAAATGACCGTGCAAAAAGTCTATAATGGTTATGAAGAAATGAAGATAACCGGAACCGGATACAATTTTGAAGGTGAAATACTAGGTGGAGAAAGTCAAGCGGTTAATGATACTATAAAGCGCTTGTTAGAAATTGCAACCTTATGTAACGATGCAGACTTTGATGATGGCGATGTAGTTGGTGATCCAACAGAAGGTGCGCTTTTAGTTTTAGGTGAAAAGGGTGGAGTATCTTATCAAAAGATGAATCAAATCCATCCTCGAATCCAAGAATTTCCTTTTGATTCAGAACGTAAATTAATGTCAACAATGCATAAGTTTGATGACGAAATTTTAATGTTTACAAAAGGTGCCCCGGATGTCATTCTCAATCGTTCAACGAAAATTCTTGAAAATAATAAAGTTGTTGAATTGACAGAAACGAAAAGAGAAGAACTTTTAGAAAAAAATAGACAATATGCCAAGGAAGCTTTACGTGTTTTAGGATTTGCCTATAAACCAGTCATCGAGACGGCAAAACTAGAAAACGAAGAAGAAGATCTAATCTTTACCGGACTTAGTGGTATGATTGACCCTCCACGAGAAGAAGTAAAGGATGCAATAAAGCTGTGTAAAAAAGCCGGCATCCGTGTTGTCATGATTACAGGCGATCATATTATTACAGCTAGTGCTATTGGACGTCAAATCGGTGTGATTGATGATGAGTCTCAAGCAATGGAAGGTGCTAAAATCAATAAACTCTCCGATGAGGAGTTGCAAGAAGCCGTCAAAAACACCAATATTTTTGCCAGAGTTTCTCCGGAACATAAAGTGCGAATTGTTAAGGCTTTGCGAGCTACAGGTGAAGTTGTTGCAATGACCGGAGATGGTGTCAATGATGCGCCGGCGCTCAAACAAGCAGACATTGGTGTGGCCATGGGTATTACCGGAACGGATGTTTCAAAAGAAGCGGCGGATATGATACTGACCGATGATAATTTTGCAAGCATCGTTGATTCTGTTGAAGAAGGTCGAATTATTTATAGTAATATCCGAAAGTTTGTCGGATTCTTATTATCATGTAATATAGGGGAGATTTTAATTATCTTTATAGCGATTTTGCTTAAGTGGCCGGTACCATTATTACCCATCCAACTCTTGTGGGTTAACTTAGTTACCGATTCCTTTCCTGCCTTTGCATTAGGTCTTGAAGAGGGTGGAGAAGGTATTATGGATCAGAAACCTAGAGATAAAAACGAAGCGATTGTCAATCGTACCATGCAAATATCGATTGCTATTCAAAGTATAGGCTTAATGACGGCAACACTTATTTCATTTAGAATAGGCCTGAATTGGTTTACCCCTGGTTCGGAATCAGAATCTCTGGCGCGAACCTTTTGTTTTGTGACATTAATCATTGGAGAAATGTTAAGAGCATATTCAGCACGAAATGAAACGAAACCGCTGTGGAAAATACGTGTTTTTTCAAATAGATATTTGAATTTATCGGTTATTGGTGCTGTGGTTATGTTGCTGGGAGTAATATATTTACCGGGAATTTCAACGATATTCTCGACGGTTGCACTTTCGATCGACCAGTTACTTATCGCCATGGGATTAGGTGTGATACCGACAATATTTAGTGAAATAGGTAAACAAATTAATACGATGGGAGTTAAACAGTGAAAAAACTCATTATTACTGAAAAACCTTCAGTAGCAAGAGATATTGCGAAGGTTTTGAATATTCGAATGCGTAAAGACGGTTTTATGGAAAGTGATGAATATATTATTACTTGGGCGGTAGGACACTTGGTTACATTATACGAACCAAGAGACTATGATGAAAGTTTAAAACGTTGGTCCTATCAATCCCTTCCCATTATACCGGAAACGATTAAGGTAAAACCTTATCCTCAGACCAAAAAACAACTTATGATTATTCAAAAACTATGTCATCGAGAAGATGTAGAAAGTTTGATTTGTGCAACCGACAGTGGGCGAGAAGGAGAACTCATTTTTCGCTATATATATGAGTATGTGGAATCGACAAAAGCTTTTTCAAGGTTATGGATTAGTTCCATGACGGATGAAGCTATAAAGCAGGGCTTTGAGCATTTAAAAGACGGAAAAGAATATAATCGTTTATATTTATCGGCTAAATGTCGTTCGGAATCGGATTGGCTTGTAGGGATTAATGCAACACGCGCTTATACAACCTTGAACAATACCTTATTAAGCATTGGGCGTGTTCAAACGCCAACATTAGCCTTGGTTGTTAATCGCTATAATGAAATTCAAGATTTTAAACCTAAAGATTATTTTGAAGTAGTTGCAGATTACGGAGAATTTAAGGGAACGTGGTTTAGTAATCAAATTTCAGATACGAAAATTGATACGCTTGAAGAAGCTGAAAAAATTGCTGAAAAAGTTAAAGAGCAAGACGGAAAAGTTTCTGAAATTGAAAAAAAGAACAATAATCAAAAGCCACCGTTTTTGTATGATTTAACTGAATTACAGCGTGATGGCAATCGTCAATATGGGTATACAGCGACACAAGTGCTTGAGTATGCACAGAACCTTTATGAAAAACGAAAATTAATCACCTATCCTCGAACGGATAGCCGTTTTTTGAGTGATGATATGAAAGATACAGTGATTAAAACAATGGCTACAGTGAATGTTCTGCCTTATTCAAAAGCGATTGAGCCCCTGATGAAAGACGGAAAATTGCAATTAAAATTTAGTAAACGTATCATTAATAATAGCAAAATTACGGATCACCATGCAATCATTCCAACGGATAAAAACCCTGAGAACATTTCTTTGTCCCCTCAGGAAAAACATATATATCAGTTGATTGTGAAGCGATTTATTGCTATATTTTATGAGGACTATAAATTTAAAACCACAAAAGTTATTATTGATGTATTGGGAGAAACCTTTGTATCAAAAGGAAAAATCATTAGTGACTTAGGCTGGAAAAAATTATATCAAAAAATGTCGGATCAAGATGAAGAGACCCTTCCGAACTTAAAAAAAGGCGATCTTGTGCATGTTCATGAAACGGAGGTCCAATCCAAGCAAACCTCGCCACCTAAACCCTATACAGAAGCTACATTATTAAGTGCAATGGAAAATGCAGGGCGATTCGTTGAAGAGGAAGAATTAAAAGAGCAGTTAAAGGAAGCAGGCTTTGGAACACCGGCAACGCGGGCAGGAATTATTGAACGATTAATTAGTGTCAAATATATTTATAGAAAAGGTAAATCCCTATATCCAACAGAAAAAGGAATTAAACTGATTCAAATTATTCCCGATGAATTAAAAAGTCCTGAAATGACCGGAAAATGGGAACGAGGATTAACTAAAATTAGTCAGGACAAACTACCGGTTGAGCCGTTTATGGCAAGTATCAATCGCTTTGTTGCCTATTTAGTAAAGAGCGCAGAAAAATCAAAACATTTAGTGACCTTTGAAGAAGATCAAAAACGTAAAAGTAATTATAAGATTAAAGGTAAAGTATATGGGCAATGTCCAATATGTGGCGAAGGGCAAATAACCGTTAATTCAAAAGCGTATTATTGCAGCCGTTTCCTTGATGGATGTAAGTTTACCCTTTGGAAAAATGCATTAGATCCTTATGGTGATTTGACAGAAGAGATGGTTGAGCGCTTATTAAAAGATAAACATATCGAAAACTTTGAATTTATACAACCACAAACAAAAGAAGAAAAGCTTGCAACACTTGAGTTAGAGACTAGTGGACGACTTCAGCTTAAAAATGTTAAACTTAAATCAACATCAAGTTAAGGAGTGAATCATGTTTAATAATATACTTAGGAATATATTGGGATACGATTTGATTATTATTCTCTTGGCTGTTTTTAATGGTGTATTTATTATACCTAGGTTAAGAACGGTTTCTATTATTCTACGTAAAAAATGTCAGGGAACGGTATATCTTCCCATTCAATTATTAGTGGCTGGCATTAGAAGCGCTAAGAATAATCGTGTGAATATTCATGAACTTCAAGAATTAAGAGAAAAAGAAGTGATGTATTTTCACCTGTTTGGAACCATAAATAGTGTGTTTCCTTTGCTAGGAATATTAGGGACGATTATTGGACTTTTAAGGATGATTGGTTTGGAAAGTACAATTGTCATGAGTAATTTTACCATTGCACTGACATCAACATTTTGGGGACTTGTTTTTGCCATTGTATTTAAAGCAATTGATGGCATGATTGCACCTGTATTTTATCAAAATCAAGAAAATTTACAATTATTATATGAGCGAATAGATACAGCATATGGAGAGGGGTATGCAGATGACCAAACAGACGAATAGAGAAAAAGTTGTCGATTTGACATCTCTATTAGATGTTGTCTTAATACTTCTTTTTGGGCTATTAGTCACAATGAGTATGGAAACAGAAGAAGCTCAAAGTGAGATTAATGCATTGCAAAATGATCTCTTTCAAGAGCGTATGAATGTCGAATATCTTATGGATGAACAGGAAATGTTGGCTGGGCAAATCTCAGAAATCTTAGAAAGTGAAGATCCGATAAAACGGTTGGAACAATTAGATTTCATATCAGAGCAATTTTATGTGATTGAAGTTCGAATTGATAGTGAAAGTGGTCATGAAGTTGTTGTTAATGAGGAAAGGACGCGGATTTTTTTGCCATTGAGTATTCGTAATAATCAACAGGCACTTGAACAAGTCAAGGTAGACTTATTTAATACTATTGAAGAATTAATTGCTGAGAATAAGACAGAAGCAAATTATATCTTATTATCCCTTGAAGATCGTGGAGGAACATATAACTTTGCCTTTGATTTAGTATGGAATGTTTTTCGGGATATCGAGGAAAAAGAAACTACAACAAAAATTCATAAAATGCAGTATATACATTACTAAGGAGGATTAATATGGCAAAAAACAATGAAGAAAAGCGTAAGAAAAAACCGGGATTAAAAGGAATAATCATAGCAATGATTGTTGCAATATTAAGTTTGCTAGGCTTTGGATGGAATGGAGTGGATTGGGGCGAAGGTAATATAGGAGACCAAGATCAATCCAGTCAAGTTGAATCAGAAATGGAATCAGATTCGCAATCAGAAGCTGGAGTAACATCGGAAGAGGAAGAGGTAGAAGATGAGTATGTTTCATTAGCGCTATATGTTTATGAAGACAGACTCTATACAGACCAAGCTTTAACTGAAGAAATCTCCCTTGTTGAAGTCGAAGCTTTAATAGAAGCCTATGACGGTAAAGAAGTTTTTCTTTATGATGCAGGTGCGGTTAAACAGACCTATGAAGAAGTGGAAAAAATCATAGATGTTTATGTGGATTCAAAAGGTTTGATTAAAGTAAAAAGTGTTATAAATTAGAGCTTAACTTGCATATAACTATGGGTTATGGATTACATGCATAATAATTATATTCTATTTATGATTTAGTGTTTATATTGTTTTTTAGAGGTTGACAAGCCATAACAAGATTGCTACAATATATCTAACAATCTATTAAATTAAATGCAGTGATGGAGAAAATCAATTACCCCCTATTTTTAGAGAGTCATCGCTTGGTGTAAGATGATAATATGGTGTTTGAAAATCACTCTTGAGCAGATTTGCTGAAAACAATTAGGCAAATACGGTATGTTCCGTTAACGACTAGGATTTGATAGAATCCGAATGAGTGGTCATATTTTCATGACAAATAGGGTGGTAACGCGGTTATGTCGCCCCTACAGTGTTTTTTCTGTAGGGGCGTTTATTTTACACTTGGGTTTAGGTGTTAAAACCATACTTGAAATAACGTTACAAATGCTAGGAATATCGTGTATAATGTAATGGAGTTATTATATGACGGGAGACCGTAGAAGGAGGAAGCTATGCATAGACATGTATTATCTGTATTAGTGAGTAATCATTCAGGTGTTTTGAGTCGAGTGGTTGGTTTATTTAGTCGAAGAGGCTATAATATTGACAGTTTATCTGTTGGAGAGACAGAACATCCGGAAATGTCAAGAATGACTATTGTTGCCCGAGGTGATGATCAAATTATTGACCAAATTATTAAACAACTGGATAAATTACATGATGTTTTGTATATTAAACAATTACCACAAAACCTTGCAGTTTGTAGTGAACTTGCTTTGGTCAAAATTGAAGCTTCAAGTCAAACACGTATTGAAGTTGTGGGAATTATTGACTTGTTTGATGCAACCATTGTTGATGTAGCGACAGAAGCCTTGACTGTTGAAATAACAGGAGATAAAGATGAAATTGATACGTTCTTAAAGATGGTCGAGCCGTTTAATATTAAGGAAATGACTCGTACCGGAATTATTGCATTGCAAAAAGGGAATGCAGATATAAAAGAAGATTTTTAAGCCGATAAAAAATTAGATGGAGGATAAGAAAATGGCAAAAATGTTTTACGAAAGTGATTGTAATTTAGACTTATTGAGTGGAAAGACTGTAGCGGTTATAGGATATGGTTCACAAGGGCATGCACATGCTAGAAACCTAAAAGATTCAGGTGTGAATGTCGTGGTTGGATTATATGAAGGAAGCAAATCTTGGGAAATTGCTGAAAAAGATGGGTTAAAAGTAGCCGTTGCTGCCGAGGCAACAAAGCAAGCGGATATTGTCATGATTTTATTGCCTGATGAGACGCAAGCAGACGTTTACAAAGAAAGTATTGCACCAAACCTTGAAGCTGGTAATTCATTAATATTTGCCCATGGATTTAATATTCACTTTAACCAAATTGTTCCACCGGCAGATGTTGATGTATTTATGGTTGCTCCAAAAGGTCCTGGGCATACAGTAAGATACCAATATGAAGAAGGCAAAGGTGTGCCATGTCTCATTGCTGTTCATCAAGATGCTTCGGGAAATGCACAAGCAAAAGCATTGGCCTATGCAGCAGGTATTGGTGGAGCGCGCGCAGGTGTCTTAGAGACAACATTTAAAGAAGAAACAGAAACAGATCTTTTTGGTGAACAAGCCGTTCTTTGCGGTGGTGTATCTGAATTGATGAAAGCTGGTTTCGAAACATTAGTAGAAGCCGGATATCAACCGGAAAGTGCATATTTTGAATGTGTACATGAAATGAAGCTGATTATTGACTTAGTGGTTCAAGGTGGATTGAGCTTTATGCGTTATTCAATTTCAGATACTGCAGAGTTTGGCGATTACTCAATCGGTAAACGCATTATTACAGAAGATACAAAAAAAGAAATGAAAAAAGTCCTTTCAGAAATCCAAGACGGAACATTTGCAAATCGTTGGATTCTTGAAAATAAAGCCGGAAAACCTTCATTGAAAGCAAGAAGACGAATGGAATCAGAATTACAAGTAGAACAAGTTGGTGCCGAGTTACGTAAAATGATGAGTTGGATGAAGTAAACAATCATTCTTTTTGAAAAGGATACCATAATGTCATTATGGTATCCTTTCGCAAAAAGGTAAGGAGTTGATTCGATTGGGTAAATATATTGAAATCTATGATTCGACATTACGTGATGGAGCACAAGGTGAAGGGATATCTTTTTCCGTATTAGATAAAATAGGTATTGTCAAAGCGCTTGATGAATTTGGTGTTCCATTTATAGAGGCAGGAAATCCTGGGTCGAATCCTAAAGATTTAGAGTTCTTTGCAGAAATGAAAAATATTCAGCTAAAACAAGCAAAATTAGTTGCTTTTGGAAGTACACGTAGAAAAAATATTAAGGTAGAAGATGACCGCAATATTCAATCCTTGTTAGAAGCAGAGACAGAGTATGTTGCTATTTTTGGAAAAACCTGGGATTTTCATGTGACAGATATTATCAATACAACTTTGGAAGAAAATCTGAAGATGATTGAAGAGACGATTCTATTTATGAATGAACAAGGTAAAAAAGTTGTTTTTGATGCGGAACATTTTTTCGATGGATATAAAAGCAATAAGGAATATGCCTTGTTAACCTTAGTCACAGCGGCGAAGTCCGGTGTTGAAAGTATTGTTTTATGTGATACGAATGGAGGGACTTCACCTATAGAAGTCCAAACAATCACGCAGGATGTTGTATCCAAAATTGAAGGAAATATTGGTATACATTGTCATGATGACAGTGGAACTGCAGTTGCAAATTCGATTATGGCAGTGGATGCCGGAGCAACACAGGTGCAGGGAACTTTTATTGGTTTTGGAGAACGATGTGGCAATGCAAATCTTGCAATGGTCATTGGAAATATTCAGGTAAAACAAGGATATGCGTGTGTTCCTGAAGAAAATATTGAAAATTTAACCTCCGTAGCGAGATATATTGCAGAAACTGCGAATATTGTTTTGAATCCAAGTATGGGATTTGTTGGAAAAAATGCATTTACCCATAAAGGTGGCATGCATATTGATGGAATTAATAAAAATACAAGTAGTTTTGAACATTTATCTCCGGAAGTTATTGGAAATACACGACGCTTTTTGATGAGTGAAGTCGCAGGACGAAGTCTTCTTTTAAAAAAAGTACAAAATATTGTTCCGGAAATCGAAAAAAACTCACCTGAAACATCAAGTCTTATGCAGCGATTAAAGGAACTTGAACATGAAGGATATCAATTTGAAGGTGCAGAAAGTACATTTGAGCTGATTATACGAAAAGAGTTAGGTAAATACAAACCCTTCTTTGAACTGAAGTACTTTAAGATTATGGGTGAAAAACCATCTGCAGATGAGAATTTTAGTGCATATGCCATTGTTAAGGTTGCAGTAGAAGGTGAAATGAAAATTAGTGCGGCAGAAGGTGATGGTCCTGTTAATGCCTTGGATAAAGCTCTTCGAATTGCATTGGAATCTTTTTATCCGAATTTGAAAAAAGTACATTTAACCGATTATAAAGTTCGAGTATTAGATTCTAAAGATGCGACGGCTGCAAAAGTTCGAGTGCTTATCACATCAACAGATGGTAAAAAAGTATGGTCGACGGTTGGCGTATCAACAGATGTAATTGATGCAAGTTTAATCGCGCTTATTGATTCGATAGAGATTAAACTATTACGTGATTTGGAAGAACGGGCAAAAGAATATATATAATACACAGAAAAAGAGGTAGAAGAATGAATTTTAAATGTGCGGTTATTAAAGGTGACGGTATCGGTCCGGATATTGTAGATCAAGCAATAAAATTATTAGATATTGTCGGTGAAAAATATGGACATACATTTTCATATGAAGAAGTATTAGCTGGTGGAGCTGCGATTGATGCAACGGGGCATCCCCTTCCTCAAGAGACAATTGATGTCTGCAAGAACTCTGACTCCGTTATTTTAGGAGCAGTTGGAGGACCTCAGTGGGACCACCTACCTGGGAATTTGCGGCCGGAAGTAGCCTTGTTAGGACTGCGAAGTGCATTAGGCTTATATGCTAATTTAAGACCGGCAGTGATGTATAAAGAACTGCAAGCGGCTTGTCCAATCAAAGATGAAATCATTGGCCAAGGACTGGACATTATGGTTGTTCGGGAATTAACCGGGGGTATATATTTCGGTGAACGTGGGCAAGGAACCGGAGAAAATGGTGCGTATTCCTATGATACAATGATGTATTCAGAAAAAGAAGTTGAACGTATTGCAAGGAATGCTTTTGATATTGCCATGAAACGTGGTAAGAAATTAACCAGTGTTGATAAAGCGAATGTCTTAGAGAATTCAAGGTTATGGAGAAAAGTTGTTTTAGAAGTGGCAAAAGATTATCCACAAGTTGAGTTGAATCATCTCTATGTAGACAATGCAGCCATGCAACTTGTTATTAATCCAAAACAATTTGATACAATAGTTACCGGAAATATGTTCGGAGATATTCTATCAGATGAAGCTAGTATGATTACAGGATCCATCGGCATGTTGCCTTCAGCTTCGTTAGGTGAGGGTAAAATTGGTATGTATGAACCGATTCATGGTTCGGCGCCGGATATTGCCGGTCAAGATAAAGCAAATCCGATAGCAACGGTATTATCTATGGCAATGATGTTACGATATTCATTTGATCTTGAAGAAGAAGCTAAAGTAATCGAAAAAGCTGTTGAAAATGTCTTGGCAGCTGGATATAGAACCGGAGATATTATGAGTCCGGGAGGTAAGTTAGTCGGAACCAAAGAAATGGGCCGTCTACTATGTGAACAAATCTAAAAGGAGGTTTTTAGATGAATAGTGATCAAGTTAAAACAGGAATCGAGAGAGCGCCCCATAGATCCTTGTTAAAGGCCATGGGATATACAGATGAAGAATTAAAAAGACCGCTTATTGGAATTGTGAACTCACAAAATGATATTGTTCCGGGCCATATTCACTTAGATACTATTGTCAATGCCGTAAAAACAGGCGTGACAATGGCAGGGGGAACACCGGCACAATTTCCCTCAATTGCAGTATGTGATGGTATTGCTATGGGGCATAAAGGAATGCATTATTCTCTAGTTTCAAGAGAACTTATAGCAGATTCAATTGAAACAATGACATTAGCCCATGGATTTGACGCACTCGTTATGGTGCCTAATTGTGATAAAGTAGTCCCCGGAATGTTAATGGCAGCAGCACGCGTAAACATTCCGACAGTTATTGTAAGTGGTGGCGCTATGCTGTCTCTTGAAAAAAATGGTAAACACTTAGATTTGAATTCAGTATTTGAAGCGGTTGGATCTTATAAAGCCGGTTTAATTGATGAAGCAGAGGTTCTTGAATGTGAAAACAATGCATGTCCAACTTGTGGTTCATGTTCAGGGATGTTTACTGCAAATTCAATGAATTGTTTGACCGAAGTTATTGGAATGGGACTTCCGGGAAATGGAACGATTCCGGCTGTATATGCAGAGCGTGTTCGCTTAGCAAAAACAGCTGGAATGAAAGTTATGGAAATGTTCGAAAAGAATATTCGTCCCAGAGACATCATGACACCAGAAGCTTTTAGAAATGCACTAACTGTGGATATGGCATTAGGCTGTTCGACAAATACTATGTTGCACTTACCGGCCATTGCATACGAGGCAGGCGTTCCGCTTGATCTTACTTTAGCCAATGAAATTAGTCAAACAACACCAAACTTATGTAAATTAGCACCGGCTGGTCCATATCATATACAAGATTTATATGCTGCAGGTGGAATACAAGCCGTATTGAAAGAGTTGGCAAAAAAAGAATTAGTGAATACCTCATTGATGACGGTAAATGGTCAGACAATTGAAGAAAACATTAAATATGCGGTGAATAAAGATACAAATGTTATTCGTCCTATTGATAATCCTTATAGTTTATCAGGGGGCATCGCGGTTTTACGTGGTAATATTGCACCGGACGGATGTGTCGTTAAAAAATCTGCAGTTGCAGAAGAAATGCTTCAACATAGAGGACCCGCAAGAATTTTCGACTCTGAAGAAGATGCGATTAAAGCGATTTATGCCAAGAATATTGTTGCAGGAGATGTGGTTGTTATTCGTTATGAAGGCCCCAAAGGTGGTCCGGGAATGCGAGAAATGCTATCACCAACTTCTGCACTTGCCGGTATGAACTTAGATAAACAAGTTGCTTTAATTACCGACGGACGTTTTAGTGGAGCAACACGAGGAGCTGCTATCGGCCACGTCTCACCTGAAGCCGCAGAAGGCGGAAATATAGGTTTAGTCTATGAAGGGGATATGATTGCTATTGATATTTTGAATAATACAATTGAGCTCGAAGTTACAGATGAAGAATTAGCAAAGCGTCGTGAAAGCTTTGTTCCACTTGAACCAAAAATCAAAACAGGTTATGTTGCAAGGTATGCAAAGCTGGTAACCTCAGCTAGCACAGGAGCGGTACTTAAATAAAGGAGGAACGCTTATGGAATTAACAGGATCTCAAATATTATTAGAATGTCTAAAAGAACAAGGTGTCGATACAATTTTCGGTTTTCCGGGAGGTGCTGTTCTTTACATTTACGATGAAATATATCGTCAACTCGATCATTTCCAACATATTTTAACTTCTCATGAACAAGGTGCTTCGCATGCGGCCGATGGCTATGCGCGTTCAACAGGAAAAGTCGGTGTATGTATTGCAACATCAGGTCCAGGG
Organism: uncultured Eubacteriales bacterium; assembly: GCA_964563505.1. Lineage (GTDB taxonomy): Bacteria > Bacillota > Clostridia > Lachnospirales > Vallitaleaceae > UBA1351. The sequence goes on along the minus strand of CAZLXW010000023.1, from coordinate 9,872 downwards.
GCGACAAATTTAGTTACAGGTATTGCGACAGCGCACATGGATTCAATTCCTATGGTAGCGATTACGGGAAATGTTCCGGTTGGCCTATTGGGTCGCGATAGTTTCCAGGAAGTTGATATTGCAGGGATAACTGCGCCGGTAACGAAGCACAATTATATCGTTAAAGATGTAAAAGACTTAGCAAATATTGTTCGAGAGGCATTTCAAATAGCTCAATCCGGTCGTCCGGGACCGGTTCTTATTGATATTCCCAAAGATGTTTCAATTAACACAGCGGACTATGCATATCAAAAACCGGCACCGATTATTAAGAGTACAGAAGCGATTAATCCGCGTGATATTGATGAAGCGGTTAGACTTATCAATGAATCAGAGAAACCATATATTTTTGCAGGTGGTGGTGTTGTTATTTCTAATGCAAAAGATGAGATGGTTGAATTTGCAGAGAAAATTCAAGCGCCAGTTACCTGTAGTTTAATGGGAATGGGTGGTTTTCCAGGGCAACATCCGTTTTACACAGGAATGATTGGAATGCATGGAACAAAAGCCTCCAACATTGGTGTTCAAAAATGTGATTTGCTTATAGCCGTTGGTGCTAGGTTTAGTGATAGGGTTACAGGCAATACGGATAAATTTGCACAAAATGCAAAAGTTATTCATATTGATATTGATCCGGCTGAAATCAATAAAAACGTTAATGTTGACCAAGATATTATTGGTGATGTGAAAGAAGTTTTAATGGCATTAAATGAAAAGTTAGAACAGCAAAATCATGACGAATGGATGGATGAAATTGGTACGATTCATAGAACCTATCCGGTTGTTTATCCGGAAGGCTTAACAGGGCAATACACGATTGAAAAACTGTATGAAATTACAGGTGGTGATGCAATCATTACAACAGAAGTCGGGCAACATCAGATGTGGGCGGCACAGTATTATCGATTTAAAGATCCGCGATATTTTTTGACTTCCGGAGGGCTAGGAACGATGGGATATGGCACAGGAGCTGCACTAGGTGCTCAAGCAGGTAATATGGATAAAACGGTCGTGAACATTGCGGGTGATGGAAGTTTTAGAATGAATCTAAATGAGATGATTACAGCAGCTAGATATAAACTACCCATAAAAGTACTTGTTATTAATAATAATGTATTAGGGATGGTTAGACAATGGCAGACCATTTTTTATGATCAGCGGTATTCATTTACCCATTTAGATGATATCAATTATAATAGTTTGGCTGATGCATTTGGAGTTTCTTGTGTAACTATTGATAAAAAAGAAGACGTAGAAAAGAAACTAAAAGAAGCTTTGGCTATAGAGGGACCGGTTATTATTAATTGTGTAATACATATGGATGAAATGGTTTATCCAATGGTTGCTCCTGGCGCTGCTATCGATGAACTAATAACGGAATAAGAGTTAAAATAGATAAAAAAAGAAAGCAATGCTTGAAGAATGAAAAGCATTGCTTTCTTTTTGGTTTCATTTACTCTATTATCCTTTTACAGCGCCGGCAGTCAAACCACCAATAAAGTATTTTTGGAATGCAAGGAATAAGAGGAATATGGGTAATATTGCAAAAAACGAACCAACGATTAGTAAATCGTAGTTGTTTCCATAAGGGGTAAGTAGTGTTTTCAAGCCAATCGGTAATGTGAATTTTTTGCCATCACCAAGGACCATAAATGGCCATAAGAGGTTGTTCCAACTGTTCATACCATTTAGTATTGCCATTGCTGCAAAAGATGGCTTCATAACCGGAATGATTAACCGAAAGAAGATACCATATTCTGTAGCTCCATCAACACGACCAGAATCGATAATGGCCTTTGGGATACCTCGAAGGTATTGGCGGAAAAAGAAAATTGTACCTGCATTGGCTATACCTGGTAACACAATAGCGGTATATGTATTCATTAATTTTAAATCAAAGATTAACTTATATAAAGGAAGCAATAAAATTTCAAAAGGAACCATCATAATGAGTAATACACAGATGAAAAGTGGCGTTTTTCCTTTGAACTCATAAGCTGCGAATCCATAAGCAACAAAAGCGCTTACAAATAAAGTTAAAGCAACCTGCACAATGGTTAAGAACATACTGTTTCTAAACCATGTAAAGTAGGAATGGTCTCCGGTAAATAAAAAGATAAAGTTATCAAAACTCATAATGCTTAAATCAAAACGTAGGTTAAGTCCATAACGTATTAAATCCTCACCAGGCTTAAACGAAGCAAGGGTTACAGCATAAAATGGCAACATAATGATGATAAAGAGAAGCGTAAAGAAAAGAATGAGTAAAAGGCTGAACCCTTTTTCTTTTGGTGTTTTTTCTGAAAGCTTAGACATTATTTACTTCCCTCCTTCTTAAATGTACCTGTAAGTTTGAGTTGTGTTAAATTAATTGTCATAGCAACAATAAGTAGGAAGATACCAACGGTAGCAGCATAGCCTAAACGGTTTTTTTCAATACCTTGACGGTATAAGTAACCGACGATGGTAAGACCAATATTCTTCGGGGAGTTGTTTCCATTAAAGAGCATCAAACTTTCGGTAAACATTGCTAAACCGGCATAAATACTAATGGTTAATACATAAACGGTTGTTGGCTTGATGAGTGGAACAGTAATGTTTTTAAAGCGTTGGAAAGCAGTAGCGCCATCTATAGCAGCCGCTTCATAGTATTCTTTGTCAATAGCATTAAGACCTGCTAAGAAGTACAGCATATTAACACCGGTCCATCGCCAACAAGCTAAAGCTAATAATGCAATTCGACTTAAGGTTTGATCCTTCAAATACTTAAATGGACCAAGATTGAAATTTGCAAGGAAGGTATTCATAAGTGAACCTTCCATTTCTCCAAACATTAAGCGGAAGATGGTGCCGGCAACAACAACTGAGGTTAGGGCCGGAACAAAAAATGATGATTTGAAAAATTCACGCATTTTCATATATTTACTGTCAAGTAATACTGCAAATAACATTGGAAAAGGTATAAGTAATAGTAAAGTAGCTGCCATATATATAACACTGTTGGAAACAGCCTTTACAAACACTGTATCATTCATTAATTTTTTGTAATTATCAAATCCAATCCAAATGGGTTCTTGACCTAACATTTGATCTTGAAAACTCATTCGAAATGAATTAAGTAGAGGGAACAACCAAAAAATCAGGAAAATAATAACAAAAGGGAGAATAAAGATATACGGAGCATATTTTTGTGAATGTAGAAATCGTTTAAGCTTAATCATATTGAATCTCCTTTCTTACAATGAAACGCTTGTCCATATACAAAAGTATATGGACAGCGTTCACTGTATTTTGGTATATCTTATTGTAAATCTTGTTCGATGAGCTCTTGAGCTTCGTTTAATGCTTCAGTTACATCACGACCATCTTCAAAAATCTCATTTGTTGTAATTGTATTCCAAATATTGTTAATACTTGGTGAAGAAGCTGTTGATTTTACTAACATAATCTCGCCATCAATTTCGTTAAGTACATCAAATGGATTGTTTTGGAAATATTGAACGAATTCGTTCTCTGGATTATGTGTAATCTCTTCCATTTGCCAAACATCTGTATTAACAGGGTCGAATCCTAATGTGTTCCATATTTCAATATTGGCTTCATCAGAGATTTTTGCAAATGTTAGAAAATCTTTAGCTAATTCGATATCTTTTGCAGTTTTTGTAACAACCGTACCTGTACCACCTAAACCTAAAGAACGAGGCTGTCCTTCTTCAAAGACAGGAAGTGGAGCAATAGCAATTTTACCTTCTAAATCAGTCATTTCATTAGTGAAACGGGACATGAACCATAATGGCATTAATGCAGAAGCATAGTTACCCATATTATATTCGCCTTTTGCTTCTTCCGTATCCGGTTGTCCGCCAGGGATGGTTGCAATAACATTATTATCTTGAAGATCAACAAGCATTTCAAATCCTCGAATAAGCTCTGGTGAGTTGATCATAGGATTTCCTTCGTCATCAGTCAAATCAACACCTTGTTGAGCGGCTAATATTGACGCTTGCCATCCTGCGCTTGTGTCTGCTGTGCCAAGATATTTTCCTGTTTCTTCATATAATTTAATGCCGGCTTCTTTGTAATCATCCCATGTTACAATCTCCGTATAATCGATGCCTGCTTCTTCAAGAATCTCTGTATTGTAAAAAGCTACCGTTGCACCAACATGTGTCGGGAATCCATAAATTTTACCATCTTTACTATATATATCCAAACGAGATTGAACGGTTTTATCAGCGTATGGAGCAACAGCGTTTGTTAAATCTACAAGCGGAACCTCAGCGCCGGCAATAAAGTCTGGAAAACGACCAACTTCGATATCAGAAATATCAGGAGCGCCTTGACCTGTTTGTACAGCGATTAATAATTTGTTATGCATATCGTCATAAGGCATCACAGTGACATTTAACTTGATTTGGCGGCCAGGGTTTGCCTCGTTCCATAGGCCTAACATTTTTTCAAAATGTTTACCATGCAAATCAACAAATGTCCAATAATCGAATTCTACAGCATCTTCGCCAGCTGTGTCTGCACCTAATTGTGAAGTTTCTGTTTCTCCGCTTCCTGTGTTACTTGATGAGGTGGAATCTGTTGAAGAATCACCGCCACATCCTGTAAGGGCGAAGATAAGAATAAATACAAGTAATAATGTACCCCATTTTTTGTTGATAATTTTCATAAATTAATCCTCCTTTTATTGATTGTTGTTTAGTATATATATCAAATCGTTTAACGATTTAGATATCATAATAATGGTTTAGATTTGACGTGCTTATAAGATAAATAATTGTTGAAAATCTATAAAATAATGTCTTTACTAAACTGTTTCTTAGTAGTATTATATAAGATGATATCATAATAGTCAATGTTTTTATAAAATAATTTAGAAATATCTAAATGATAATTCAAAATGACAAAGTGCATAAGTTGAGAGCGTCCTATTTAGTACATTTGTGCATTTGCACAAAAGAAAAAGAAAAGTTTCTTGAAAAGTGATTTATCTTGGGATATAATTCAAAATAGTGAAAAGGAATATGGGAGGTTCATATGTTACATATTAAAACAATAGAAGAAGGTTTAGATATTTTCAAAGCGTTAGGTTCAGAGGTGCGAATAAGCATAATAAAATTGTTGACAGAAAGCGGCGGAATGAGCATGAATGAACTTGCCACTCTGCTAAATATTACAAATGGAGCTTTGACCAATCATATAAAAAAACTAGAAGAATGTCATTTGATTACAGTTGTTAATGAAACGCATGGACATGGAAACATCAAAAAGTGTGTCACTCAGTTAGATAAAATCCTCGTTGAAGTGAATAATAAGGAAGACTTAAAAAATATCTATGAGACAGAAATTAGAGTAGGCCAATATTCAGACTATGAGATTTATCCTACATGTGGATTGGCAACAGCCCATCATTTGGTAGGTGAGGTTGATGACTCCAGGTTTTTTGGACATTCAGATCGTTTTAATGCTGAAATCTTATGGTTTACTCGGGGACATATAGAGTATATCATTCCAAATTTATTGCCTCGCAACCAAAAAATCGATCAAATTTCATTATCAGTTGAGTTGGGATCAGAAGCTCCCGGAATTAATGAGATTTGGCCTTCGGATATTAATTTTCATCTTAATGGAAAATGGATTGGCATGTGGACAAGTCCGGGAGACTTTGGTGAAGTCAAGGGAATCTTTACACCGGATTGGTGGTTTCCTAATTGGAACCAATATGGATTGCTTAAATTAATAACCATAAATAATAAGGGTACCTTTGTTGATGGCCTTAAAGTTTCTGATATGACAATCAAGCATTTTGACATGGATTACCAGAGTCCGATTAAGTTTCGATTTAGTGTTCCTGAAGATGCGGAACATGTCGGTGGTCTAACGATTTATGGAAAGTCTTTTGGAAATTATAATCATGATATTAATGTTCGAATTCATTACAGTCCGTTTGCGCCGAAAACCGAATCAGAGGCATAAGTTTATTGACAATCATTCTCAAATAAGATATAATTATATATTATAATATCCTAATATACTAGATTTTATAGTATAGCAAGGAAGGAGAATGAATATGAAATTAGACACATTACATATAATACCTATTATTGATACGGTAATTTTACCATATACAGAGACAAAGTTATCAGTAGATGAGGAACTTGGAGAACGTTTATTAAATCAACTTAACCAAACGGAAGGATATGCTATTGCATTATCGATTCGTGAGGGTGTATTAAAAAAGGCAATAGATTCCGATAGTTTTTATGATGTGGGTTCATTGCTAAAACTGCAAAAAGTTGAAAAGGCGAGTAAAGGCTATTTGGTATATGCATCAAGCTTAGAAAGACTTGAAGTTGATGAAGTGATTATAACAGGAGAAATAGCGATAGCAACCTACCATGAGTTGCTCGAGACAAATGACTTGTCTGAAGAAGGACAAAAAGAAATGCTTCAATATATAAAAACAAGTGTCCATGATATTGGTGAGCATTTTCAAGGAAATGATGAATTTTTAAAGGTCATTGACCGACAAGAAACCCTGAATGGAATTATTGGTCATTTAATGCCTTTATTGTCGGCAAGTTTAGACGAAAAGTATGCTTTAATATTACAAGATTCCATAAAAGCACGCGGATTGTTATTTTTAGAATATTTGTCCAAACAAAGAGAAGTCGTTGAACTACAAGTTGAGATGGCTCAAAAATATTCCAAAAAGAATAGTCGAAGCTATCGTGAGAATTTATTAAGAGAACAATTAAAGGCTATTCAACAAGAATTAGGTGAAGGAAATAGCGAACCTAATTCCGTCCAAAACTATCGAGAACGTATTGAAAAATCAAAGATGACAGAAGAAGCAAGAAAAGCGGCTATGAGAGAATTGAACAAGCTTGAAACGTCAGGAAGTAATAATTCAGAAGGGCATATTATAAGAAACTATTTAGATACGATCTTAGAATTGCCATGGGAAAATGATCTTCACGATACGGATATTAAAAATGCGAGACAGGTTTTAGACCGTAATCATTATGGTATGGATCAGGTTAAAAAACGAATCATGCAACATCTTGCAGTTATGAAAATACAAAATGACAAACAAGGGTCTATTTTATTATTGGTAGGTCCTCCTGGAACGGGTAAGACAAGTTTAGGAAAAAGTATTGCTGAAGCTCTTGAGCGTGAATACGTTCGAATTAGCTTAGGTGGTGTTCGTGATGAAGCTGAAATACGAGGACATCGTAGAACATATTTAGGTGCGCTTCCGGGTAGAATTATCCAAGGCATGAAAAAAGCAGGAACACAAAATCCTGTATTTGTACTTGATGAAATTGATAAACTAACCGCGTCAAATAGTGGCGATCCATCGAGTGCATTGTTAGAAGTGCTGGACCCAGAACAAAACGATTCCTTTGCAGATCATTACCTTGAAGTTCCTTATGATTTATCAAGTGTCTTATTTGTTGCAACGGCAAACAATATAAACACGATACCAAGAGCTTTGTTAGATCGCTTAGAAGTTATACAGATTAGTAGCTATACAAATCTTGAAAAATTTCATATTGCAAAGAACCATTTGGTTCCAAATGCAATAAAGGATCATGGATTAAAAACAATGGATGTTGTTTTTAAGGATGAAGCAATCACGACGATTATCGATAAGTATACTCGAGAATCAGGTGTTCGAACACTTAAGAAAAACATTGATGAAATTCTAAGAAATGTTATTGAAAAAATAGTGTTGGATGAAGTTGAGGGTGCCTATGACGTCGGAGAACAAGCCGTCGAAGAATTACTAGGCAGGCAAACGGCAAGGCATGATGAAATTCGAAAAGAAAGTGCCCCTGGTGTTGTAACCGGTTTGGCTTGGACACCGGTCGGTGGTGATATATTATTTATTGAAGGAACATTTATGCCTGGAAAAGGTCACTTAATGCTTACGGGTCAACTCGGAGATGTCATGAAAGAATCCGCTAAGATTGCTTTATCTTTAGTGAAATCACGACTAACCAATCAGCTAACCTTTTTAGATTTTAATAAAAACGATATTCATCTTCATGTTCCTTCAGGAGCAACACCAAAAGATGGCCCATCTGCTGGAGTTACTATTTTAACAGCTCTAGCTTCCCTCGCTACAGGAAAAAAAGTGGAGTCATCCTTGGCGATGACTGGAGAAGTTACACTGAGCGGTTATGTGCTACCTGTCGGTGGAATTAAGGAAAAAATCTTGGCCGCCCATCGTGCAGGAATCAAGAAAGTCTTGCTACCAAAAGAAAATGATAGAGATTTAAAGGATGTGCCGGAAGAAGTGCGAAATGCAATTGAGTTTATATTTGTAGAACGAATTGAAGAAGTGCTTACCCATGCGCTTGACATTGAGATAAGCACTCCACTTGATCTTTTTGAAATTATTCCTGGTTTAGATAATCAAACAATTCATCCGCCCAAGATATAGCGTTAATATATAGGTCTGGAAATAAACTAAAATCCAGATCTATTTTTTTGCACAATTCTTGAGCGCTTTCAAATTCAGCTTTTTCGTAGGCGAGCATTATATTAAACAAATCAGAAAAAAGAGTTTCTTTTAATAAAAGCGTATTTTTTATGTTTTCAGCAAGAGACAGATCAACAAGTAATTCCTCCATGGGTTGTTCTAAAACGGCGTCAAGGACAGAGAGAACGCCAATCATGCGTAAGGAACTTAGATGACTGTGAAATCTCGAAGATTCGCCTAAGTTTTCCATGAATTTCATGCGAAATATACTTGTTTTTACGAGTTCATCCGGTTTGTCTTGGCTTAATTGATTGATTGTCGCTAAAGTGAACCATTTGTTGAAATGGTTGATACCAAGTAATGCTAGAGCATGTTTGATGGATTTTACATTGTTGACAAGCGAATAGGATGAATTGACAAGCTTTAGCAATCGGTAAGTCAAGGATACATCTGTTTCAATAATTCGGCTCACAGTATTATAATTTGGCTCATCCTTATGCATTTCGGCAAGGATAAGCAGATAGTTTTGGTAGAGTGGGTTCATTTTTTTCTTTTTTAACATGATAGGATGACTAAAATAATATCCTTGAAAGTAGTCAAAGCCTAATTTAGCGGCGTATTCAAAATCAACCTCTGTTTCAACTTTTTCGGCTAAAATGAGCTTGTGGTTTTCCTTAAGATGGGTTCGAATGGTTGATAATTTGTTCTTTGGATTTAATAAGAAATCAACCTTAATAATGTCGCAAAGGTCAAAAATTTCTTTATATGGGTAATCAAAGGTATAGTCATCTAAAGCTAATAAATATCCTTTTGATTTTAATTGAATTAATTTTTCGAGTATTTCTGAGGTGGGTTGAACCGTTTCGAGAAGTTCAATGACGGTTTGTTCAGGGGACAAGAGTAAAGGAATATCTTGCAATATAAGATCCGCGTTAAAATTAATAAAACATAATTTGTGTTCAGAAATGAGTTTCAAACCAAAGTTTAGGTAGCTGTTAACAAGAACAATAGAAGTTGCAGCGGAATCATCAATCGTTCCGTCAAAATAATTTGCATTTGTATGTCGATACAATAATTCATAAGCAATCGTATGCGAGTGCTTGTCAAAAATGGGCTGTCGTGCAATATAATTATCCATAATATACTTCTAAGTTTTTATCGTCATTTGCTATTTATTATACAATATTTTACATGTTTTTACAAATAAAAAACAAGTGATTCATGACTAGGCGCTCTTGCAAATTAACGAAGCAAAGTCTTTCCTTGTGGTAAAGTATGTGCTATAATTATTAAGCGAAGTATCATATTTAGAACAATCAAAAAAGAACAGCTAGAG